>CAZFXM010000009.1:0-105039 GCA_964523125.1 uncultured Clostridium sp.
AATCCCACTTACTACTGTTGAGGTGTAAGTAGAAAATTTATGCGGAATTATAGGTTATTTGCGGCTTAGGTGAAGATACTATCAGGCTGATGCAACAACTAGAATATAGATTAGATATCAAAGATATGGAGAGGCTAAAATTTTATGATAAAAAGGCTGATACGATTACTTATAGCTACAGAGGAAAAGAGGTTATTGGATTTAAGGAATTAGTAAATAAATATAGTGAATATTATATGGTGATAGCAACAAGTAGATTTAAAAAAGAGATTTTTTGCTCATTAATAAAAAACAAAGTGGATCCAACACATATAATTATTGCCAGTGAATGTGTTTAGTGAGATATAGATGGAAATACAAGTGCCAGAGTGGAAAGAGAGAGGAAGTATGTTTTGGAGGCTTATAAAACTATATTGTTAAATTTTGAATGGTATAGTAATAAATTGCAAGAGGGGTTAAATATATATGCAAAATAATAGATACCAGTTAGAACCGGATGTAATTACTATGCTCGTTGATGTATTAAGAGTTCAACCTGGTGAGATTACTGATATTTTAATGCTAAAGAAAGGAATGACAAATCGTTCCTTTCTATTTACTTGTAAAGGAAAAAAGTATATTATACGTATTCCTGGAGAAGGCACGGATCGACTGATTAATCGGGAGCAGGAGGCTAAGGTCTATCAGGCAATTTCCGGAAAAGGTATATGTGACGATCCTATTTATATCAATATAAAGAGTGGTTATAAGATTACGAAATATATAGAAAATGTACGTTGCTGTAATCCTTTTTGCATTTCAGACTTGAAAGTTTGTATGAGGAAACTTAGAAAGTTTCATAGTATGGGGCTAAAAGTAGATCATGAATTTGATATTTTTAGAATGATTGATTTTTATGAATTGCTTCGGAATGGAATGCCTTCTATTTATGAAGATTATACCACTACAAAGAAACATGTTCTGTCTTTGAAATCATATATTGAAGAAAATACGGAGATAAAAACACTGACACATATAGATGCGGTTTCTGATAACTTTTTGTTTGATCAAAATGCACAGGGAGAAGAAGCATTACAGCTAATAGATTGGGAATATGCAGGTATGCAGGATCCTCATGTTGATATAGCAATGTTCTGCATATATTCGATGTATGACAGGCGACAGATAGACAGGCTTATTTCCATATACTTTGAGGGAGATTGTCCGAGCAGAATAAAAATAAAAATATATTGCTATATTGCAGTCTGCGGCTTGCTGTGGAGTAATTGGTGTGAATATAAACGTAACTTAGGCGTTGAGTTTGGGGAATACGCCTTAAAACAGTACCGTTTTGCAAGAGATTATTATAAAATTGCAGTCAATGAAATGAATGAGGAAGACAAGAAATGAGTTATAAAGTTGATAATGCTGTTATCATGGCAGCAGGTACAGCAAGTCGTTTTGCCCCTCTTTCTTATGAAATGCCAAAGGCTCTTATAGAAGTACGAGGAGATGTGCTGATTGAGCGCCAGATAAGACAACTTAAGGAGGCTGGAGTTTCGGATATTATTATTGTTGTCGGATATAAAAAAGAAAGGTTTTATTATCTTAAAGAGAAATTCGGGGTTCAGATTGTGGAGAATAATGAGTATCTGACCCGAAATAATACTGGAAGTATTTACGCAGCGAGAGAATATTTAAGAAATACGTATATTTGTTCTTCAGATAATTACTTCGCCGAGAATCCATTTGAAAAGGTTGTTGAAGATACATATTATGCGGCTGTTTATGCGGAGGGGCATACAAATGAATGGTGTATGCAGGAAGATGAAGCAGGGAATATTTGTTCAATTAAAATAGGAGGGGATAATGCCTGGTATATGATGGGACATACTTTTTGGAATAAGGAATTTAGCGAAAGATTTATGAGTATTCTTGGTGCAGAATACGATAATCCCCAAGTTCGGGAATCCCTTTGGGAGAGAGTATTGTCTCATCATTTATCAGAATTGAAGATGAAAATTCGTAGATATGATAAAAACATGATTTTTGAATTTGATACATTGGAGGAACTGAGAAAATTTGATTCCAGTTATATTGACAATACACGTTCATATATTTTAAAAAGAATTGCAGAACAATTGAAGTGTCAAGAATGGGAAATTATTAATGTTAATTCTTTTAGGAACCCAGACGATGGAACACAAGGATTTTTGTTTCAGGTTGGACAGTGCCTTTATGAATATAGGTACGATAATAATGAATGCAAAAGGATTGGATCATGAAAAAAGAATTGATAAGGGAAGATGCGGAGAAAGTGCAGAAGCTGCTTAAAAGTGTTTTAAATGCTGACAACTATACTCAGATTGAACGTTTGGAAGGGATGACAAATCATACTTATAAAGTAACGGTTACAGATGGAAAAGAGTATGTTGTGCGTATCCCGGGAGAGGGAACAGAAAAAATGATTAATCGTAAAAACGAGAAAATCAATACGAAGTTAGCTTGCAGTATAGGGATTGATGCAGAGTTGTTATATTTTGGTGAAGACGGCTCAAAACTTTCAGCATTTATTCATAATGCAGTTACAATGACCCCTATTTTGATGAAGGAAGAAAAATATATAAAACAGGTGGCAGAAATTCTTAAAAGACTGCATTTTTCAGGAGTAGATACTAAGGTGCCGTTTGAAGTTTTTGATATGGCGGCCAATTATGAAAGTATACTACACGATAATGGTGTAAATCTATATGAGGACTATCAGAAGGTAAAGGCTGAAGTTATGCAAATAAAGGCTGAAGTTGACGAAATTCAGATAATTGTTAAAGTACCTTGCCATAATGATCCCTTATGTGAGAACTGGGTTTTGGGTGATGATAAGATGTATCTGATTGACTGGGAATACGCAGGAATGAATGATGGTATGTGGGACTTAGCAGATATTTCTATAGAAGCTGGTTATGACAATGAGCAGGATAAAATGCTTTTAAATGAATATTTTAACAGAAAGTTAAATGACAGTGACAGAAAACGCTTCATAGCAAATAAAATTTATTTAGATTATTTGTGGACTCTATGGGGGAAGACGCGCATTCCGTTTGACGGTGAACCTATGGAAAAATATGCGGCGGATAGATATATAAGGCTGAAAGAAAATATAATAGCATTCAAAAAGATTCGGGAAGGGCTGCTATGCTAGTAGGACTTGGCGTTGGAGTTTTCTGGGGATTGGTTACTGTAGTTCTCAGTATTGCACTGGTTTCAGCTCCGTTTAGATATAAAAGATTTTTAAAGAAGGAAATTAGAGAAAAGAGGAAATTGGAATATGGGCAATGGAATAATATGTGAATGCGGATATGAGCAGGTAAAAAATATCGTTTTGAGAGAAATAAATTGGGGAAGAAAGAACTTTGTGATATTTCCTTATGAAAAATATGGGAAAATTGTGAAAGAGATATTGGATGATAACAATGGAGTGTCCTATATTCTTATTGATGAAAATAAGGCAAATGAGGATGAGAATATTTATGGGCTAAGTGTATTAGAAGAAAAAGAGTATTGGAATTATACAGTGCTGCTATGTAGTAATAGTCTGGAAGATTATGAAACTTTACGCAGTGCATTGCTATACTATGCACAGAGAAATAAGATAATAGATGTA
Source organism: uncultured Clostridium sp. (assembly GCA_964523125.1). GTDB lineage: Bacteria > Bacillota > Clostridia > Lachnospirales > Lachnospiraceae > Schaedlerella. The sequence goes on from CAZFXM010000009.1 coordinate 3,641, forward strand.
TGCCTGCAGGGGTCATTATTTTCAATGTTGCAATATAATGAGCCAAGGATATCAGCTCTTGAATGTGTGTCACGCGAAATTTATGATAGGAAAATTGAGGGGAATGTAGCAGAAGCGGGGGTATATAGAGGGAATTTTGCAAAATTTATTAATCGTTTTTTTTATGATAGAAAATTGTATTTGATTGATACTTTTGTAGGATTTGATGAAAGAGATGCTGAAATTGATAGAATAAATACATATTCTTCCGGAACTCAGGATTGGAGTGATACAAACATACAATTAGTTCTCTCTGCAATGAAATATTCGGAGAACTGTATTGTGAAAAAAGGAAGATTTCCAGAAATCATGGAAAATGTGAAAGATAAATTTTGTTTTGTAAGTTTGGATATGGACTTATATCAACCTACCTATGCAGCACTGCATTATTTTTATCCTCAATTGAGTCATGGAGGATATATATTTATCCATGATTGCAGAAATTTAGAATATATTGGATCCAGAAAAGCTGTAATGGATTTTTGTGATGAGATGAGTATAGGCTATGTGCCATTGCAAGATCAATGGGGAAGCGCTGTTATAACAAAATAATCACTAAGATATAGCAGGCGGGAGGGCGGCAAAGTAATGATAATAACAAAAACCCCATTCCGGATGTCTTTTTTCGGCGGTGGAACGGACATAGAGAGTTTCTTCCGGGAACACGGCGGTGCGGTCCTATCAACAACATTTGACAAATACTGTTATGTGAATGTCCGGCATCTTCCACGTTTTTTCGATTACAGTACGGAACTCTCTTATTCAAAAACAGAACGGGTAACTGCAGTTGAAGATATCCAGCATCCGGCGATCCGTAACGCTATGTTGATGTTGGACATGCATGAGATACGTCTTACATATGAAGCAGATCTTCCGGCAAGGTCTGGCCTTGGGACCAGCAGTTCTTTCGCAGTAGGCATGCTAAATGCTTTTTACGCTCTAAAGGGCCAATATGCCGATAAAAAGAAACTGGCGGACGAAGCGATATATTTAGAACGCAAACTTTGTAATGAAGCTGGCGGATGGCAGGATCAGATTGCGGCTTCTTTTGGTGGATTTAACCGGATAAATTTTAGTGATGAAGGATACGATGTTTTTCCGGTTATTATATCTCCGGAACGAAAAAAGAAATTAAATCAAAACCTTATGATGTTTTTCACCGGATTTACAAGATTTTCTTCAGAAGTGCAAAAGATGAATTTATTAGAAGCCAAGGATAAGATCGGACAATTAAAAGAAATGTATTCACTTGTTGATGAGGCAGAAGAGATATTAACGAATTCAAAAACTGATTTGGACGAATTTGGACGATTACTGGATTATACATGGAAATTAAAGCGGCAGACAGGGACGGCAGTATCCACAGATGGTATTGATGGATTGTATACCAAAGGGATTGCTTCCGGTGCATTGGGCGGGAAGCTGTTAGGTGCAGGCGGGGGTGGATTCTTTGTATTTTATGTACGGCCGGAGTATCAGGATAAAGTGCGTGGTGCTATGGAAGATCTGATGTATATTCCTTTTGAATTTGAAGATAGTGGAACCAGGGTAATACATTATACGCCAGAAATATATACACCAAGAGAATAGCGGCAGTATAAGATCCTATCGACAAACCGTTCGTTTTTTGGAGGTACATTATGAAAGTGGTGATCATGGCAGGAGGAAAAGGAAGCCGGATTTCTTCTATAGCAAATGATATTCCAAAGCCGATGATACAAATTGAAGGAAAACCAGTATTAGAGCATGAGATGGAATGTCTTCGAGATCAGGGATTTACAGATTTGTTTATAACAGTGAGCCATTTGGGGAATATCATTATGGACTACTTTGGAGATGGCCGCAAAATTTCACCGGTAACCGGTCAGCCATTTGGAGTGCACATAGAATATTATTTTGAGGAAGAACCCCTTGGTAATGCCGGAGCATTGTTCCGGGTAAAGGACAGGCTGACAGAAGATTTTCTGCTTCTGAATGCGGATGCAATGTTTGATATAGATTTCCATCGTTTTGTAAAGTATCACAAGCAACATCATGGCCTTGCTACGCTTTTTACGCATCCAAATGATCATCCATATGACAGCGGGCTGATACTAGGAGGAGATCGTCACTCAGTGCGCCAATGGCTTTCCAAAGAAGATGAGCGGCCGCAATATTATAAAAATCGTGTAAATGCAGGCCTGCATGTACTGTCACCAGATATTTTGGATATGCAGATATCCACACATAAAGTAGATCTTGACAGACAGGTATTAAAGCCTTTGTCCGGGTCTGGAAAGATGTTTTACTATGATAGTCCGGAATATGTTAAAGATATGGGAACTCCGGAACGGTATCAGGCAGTTTGCCGGGATTTTCGTAACGGAACAATTCATGCGAAAAATTTGAATAATAGACAAAAAGCAATATTTCTGGACAGGGATGGGACGATCAATAAGTATGTTGGCTTTTTAAGAAAGGCAGACGAGTTTGAATTGCTTCCCGGTGTAGCTGAAGCTGTTAAAAGAGTGAATGAGTCTGGATACCTTGCGATTGTTGTTACGAATCAGCCAGTTATTGCAAGGGGAGAAGTTACATGGGAAGAAATGGAGCAGATTCACAATAAGATGGAAACTTTGCTCGGCTATGAGGGGGCTTATCTGGATGCGATTTATTTTTGCCCTCATCATCCTCATCAAGGATTTCAAGGAGAAATCCCCGAATTAAAATTAGAATGCGAATGTAGAAAACCAAAGCCGGGAATGCTTTTACAGGCAGCGAAGGACTTTAATATTGACCTGGAGAATTCGTGGATGATTGGTGATGGAGAAAATGATATTAAAGCAGGCATTAGTGCTGGGTGTAAAACAGCACTGATCGGTACGGATGATTATGGTCAGACGTTAAAGAAAGATTCATTATTTGAGGTTATTAAAGAAATCAAAAATTTTAATGGAATATAGGATTTGGAAAAATTGGATAATCTTAATCAAAATATATAATGGATTAAGGATATTTATAGTGGTGATTTATGAATAGAGGATGTAGAGATGAAAGTGCTGGATAATAGGCTTGAAAAACACATTGATTTACTAATGTTAAGATATCCTAAATTAGAAATTGTCAGAAAGGATATTGTAGAGGCATATTTTATACTGGAAGAGTGCTACTCAAATGATAGGAAACTGTTAGTAGCTGGTAATGGTGGATCTGCTGCTGATTCAGAGCATATTGCAGGAGAGCTGATGAAAAGATTTCAAACACCTCGTCCCGTAAGTAAGGATTTTGCTGAGAAGTTAAAAGAAATAGATCAGGAGCGGGGCAGGTGTCTTGCAAAAAATCTTGAATGTTCTTTGATGGCAATTCCTTTGGTTGCGCATGAAGCCTTGACGACAGCTTATATCAATGATGTTGATGGATTAGGAGTATTTGCACAGCAGTTGTTTGGATTTGGCAGACCAGGTGATGTCTTTCTTGGGATTTCGACATCTGGAAATAGTAAGAATATTATGAATGCAACGGTTGTAGCCAGAGCTTTAGGAATAAAAATAATTGGTCTTACAGGAGCAGACGGTGGAGAACTTGCAACGGCAGCCGATGCAATTGTGAAGGTCCCTGAAACAGAAACTTACATGATTCAAGAATTACATCTTCCGGTGTATCATTGCTGGTGTCTGATGCTGGAGGATAAGTTCTTTGGGAATATTTGACGGGACCAAACTTACTGTTCTTCTTCATGTAGATCAGGAAAGAACAATATTTTACACTCATAAAGTGGTAAACCTCTTAAAAAATGCTATGATCTCCGGTAGAACTATACAATAATATTATGAGGCAGGAATAAAACATGAAAACAATTGGACTGGTGATGATCGTTAAGAATGAAGGCCGGAGTGACATTGGTCCATGAATAGTGACCCTGGCAGCGATTCATAATAAAATGTAAGGCTGAGGCATTGAGAAGTGCATAAGAGTTGTGTTAAAATATTAATAAAGTAGAATATATTGTTATGGAGGGCCAGAATGGATAAAAATGAATTTAGCAGGCTATTCCAGAGTTATGAGGGGATATCAACAATTTTAAAGAGCAGTACCCATCAAGAGATTGTATTGCTTGTATCGGAACTGACGGACATTCCGCCGGAAAGCCTGGAACAATGGCCGATGGGAGGATATTCGAAGGGAAGAACCAGTGGTGTATACCAATTCATGCTGGAAGACCTGCTTCGGAATGTAGACTGTTATGACTGGCTCTATGAGAGGCTCGCAGACGAAATTTCCCGAAAGGTATTTACAAAATTAATGCAGTTCAGGCTGATTCCCGATATGCAGCTCATAAAGTCGGCATATGACGGAATTAACCACCAATATTTTGATAAGGCGATCGTATCCTGCGATGAAAATGAGGTTTTTGTGGACTGCGGCGGTTTTATAGGAGATACCACAGAGGACTATATCCGGCAGTATGGGAAATATAGGAAAATATATGTATATGAGCCTTCGGGAGATAACATTGATGCCTGCAGGAAAAATCTCGAAAAGTACAGGGATGTGACTGTCAAAAGGTGTGGCGTGGGGGAGAAAAGCGCTAAGATGGCAATGGATACCAGTAAGTCCTCCAGTAGCTTTGTGAATGCGGCCCAGGGGCAGGAGACCGTTGAAATTGTTTCTTTGGATGATGATATCAGGGAAAAAGTCACATTTATTAAAATGGACATAGAAGGATTTGAAATTCCGGCGATCATCGGTGCGAAGGACCATATTAAAAATGATGCCCCCAAGCTGGCGATCTGTACTTACCATATTATCAGTGATATGTGGGAGATACCAAAGCTGATCGATACGATCAACCCGGATTACCGGTTTTATATACGTCATTATTGCGAAGAGCAGAATTGGGAAACCGTCTTGTATGCGATCCCGCCCTGCAAGGAAAAAGAAAGCCGGAAACCGGGCCGGAAAAGGGTAGTTGCAATGGCGCCCTATGAGCGGGGATGGCTAAATGTCGAGTTGATCAAAGACTGTGGACTTATACCTTATATCCTGTATAAAAATTACAACTATGATGTATCAATGGTTGGCGCAGACGCGGGTCCATACTCTTACCATGAAAAGTATACTAAGGGCGTAAAAATGGAATTCCTGTCAAGCGGCGAGGCTTCAGAGAAAGTCCGCTATATCATTAACAATGCAAAAGAAATAGACGCTTTGCTGATACGAGGCTGTTATCCCACAAATTTTCCGGTGGTGCAAGCTTATAAGCAGGCCAATCCTGCGGGAAGGATCTATATAGGGCTGGATGCCAACAGCCACTGGATGGACAGGATAAAATGGGATGATCCGGAATTTATGAGATTTATGGATTTCTGTGATGTGGTCGCAACATCATGCAGCTCTGTGCAGAAGTTTTTAAATGAGAAATGGCCGTGGAAAGTGGAATATATCCCTAATGGCTGGTATGATTTTTCACGTCAGGAGAAAGAGCCTGTATTTGAAGATAAGAAAAACATCATCCTTACGGTGGGAAGGCTGGGGACTACGCAAAAGGCAACCGAAGTCCTGCTGGAAGCATTTGCCCGGATCGCGGATAAAGTTCCGGATTGGAAGCTTCGCCTGGTCGGAGGAGTGGAAGAACAATTCAAGCCTTATATAAATGAGTATTTTGAACGTTTTCCACAGTTACCCGGACGGGTTCGATTTGTGGGGATGCTCTCAGACAGGGAAAAGCTTTTTAGGGAATACCACGATGCCAAGATTTTTGCGATGCCTTCTGATTGGGAAGGCGCTCCGAATGTCGTCTCAGAAGCCTTGCATGCCGGATGCGTGACTGCGGTAACAAGATTTGATGCTTATGAGGATGCAACGGATCATGGGCGCTGCGGGTTGTCTGTGGAAAAAAGGGATGTAGACGGGTTTGCAGGGATATTGTACAGGCTTTGTACGGAGAAGGGCTTGAAGCAGCTTTCCGAACATGCTTATCAGTACAGCAGGAAACATCTTGACATGGAGAATATTACAGCCAGAGTGAATGAAATGCTTTTTGGGGAGGGATCATATGAGAAAAGTTACTTATGAAGAAGGTAATCTGATATTTATAGACGGCGATAAAAGGAATGTGCTGCTGGATACCGGCCACCTGATGCTGAACAGATCCAGATATCCTATGCAGCCGATGGGAGATGGGCGAAACGATATTCCCAGCCTGATCGTTGACTTGGCGAAGGATCATGAAGAGATAGGCGGCAGGAAAGAAGATCTTTTTGCAGCTTATCTGTTGGATATTCTGCTGGCCTCTTATCTGATCCGCACTTCAGCGCCTCTAAAGGTTTTGGAGATTGGCGCTACAAGCGGTATTCTGAGTTACCATCTGGCTACTCTGATGGGAAAGCTGAACAAGGAATCAACGCTTTGCTGCGTTAGCAATGTGATAGGAAATACCAGTGAAAACTATTGGCTTGACAGGGTTTCACTGGTGGAAGAGACTCCCAATTTATCAATTCTTGTGTCAGACTACGAGGACACACAGCTGGAAACCGCACATTTTGATATTGTGGTGCTGAATGGGGCAGAGAGATTCGATAAGCCATATGAAACGATTAGGGAAGCGGAGCGCCTGATAAAAAAGGATGGAGTGCTGCTGTGCCATGTAAAGGATGCGCCGCTTTTGGAAAGCTGCTTTAAATTAGTCTTTCCCGAACGCCGGGAGTATGAGATCTCACAGCAGGAAATGATATTGGCCGTAACTGATCCGGGAAATTCATGGGAGCAGGAAAAGCTGCCGGTGTTGGAGGATGAGGTATCAAAGCTTCTTTATGGTCTGCGGCAGGTTATAGGGTCTGGATGCCGCCCGGAGAAAGCCGGGTCATTTATTCAGGAGATTGACAGGTGCGTGGATCTGGCGATGGAATATCTTGATATAGACAGGAAAGTGGGATTGATTCAACTTAAAGGTAGCGCGCTTGATTATATGCTGAATATAGGAAAGGAATTTGAAGAGTACTATCGAAATGATATGATGGAAAAGATGGAGCTTTTAAGAACAAAGGAAAGAGCATAAAGTGGTAAACCACCTAAAAAAATGTTATGATTTCCGGTAGAAATGTACAATAATATTATGAGGCAGGAATAAAACATGAAAACAATTGGACTGGTGATGATCGTTAAGAATGAAGGCCGGAGCCTGGATAAATGTTTATCACGTGCGAGACAGCTTGTGGATGAGATTTATATTACCGATACTGGTTCCACAGATAATACATTGGAGATCGCGGGAAAATACCGGGCACATATCTCAGAATATGAATGGAAAAATGATTTTGCTGCTGCAAGGAATTTTGCGCTTGCGCAGTCTTCCTGCGACTGGAATCTGATGCTGGATGCTGATGAATATCTGGTTTCCGGAAAGAAGAAGGACCTGCAGCGCTTTATTGAAAAAGGTGGTTTTGCAGGAGCGATCCAAAGACACGACAGCTACAAGGAATCAAATGGTGAATTGAGTCTGAGCCGTACTTATATTACCCGCCTGATCCCCAGAGATACCTGGTTCGAGGGGCGGGTTCATGAACAAGTGGTCAGTACACTCCCGATCGCTCCCCTCTCTCTTATCTTTGAGCATGACGGTTATCTTCAGGAAGGAAAAGGGGAGAGAAATCTGGAGATCCTTTTGGAAGAGCTTCAGGAGACACCGGGAGATCCGTATGTATTGTACCAGACTGCCCGTACCCTGTGGCTGATGAAGGATTATGCACGGGCAGACGGATACTTTGAGGAATTCTACCGCCTGGTTCCGGACTCTGGTACAGGATACCGTACGAGCGGGATTATTTCCTATATATATAACCTGATTGAATTGAAAAAATATGAAAAAGGATTTGAGATAATCGAGAATGAGAAAGAACGGCTGGCACTTTATGCCGACTACCATTTTGCGTGCGGAACTTTCTATACGCAGGCAATTTTTTCGGATGTCCGGCGCTATGTCGATTATCTTCCGAGGATCGAGAACTCCTACATGCGATGTTTGGAAATTGGAGAAGTGCCGGAGCATGAGGGTGTATATGGAAATGGATCCTTTAAGGCAGCATACAATCTGGGGGTATGGTTTGAAGTAAATGGTGATACGAAAAAAGCACTGAATTACTATAGAAAAGCACAGGCTAAAGGATATCAGCCGGCGAAGGAAAGGATTAAAAAATTACGGTGATCTGAAGCGGAACAAAGCATTGCTTATTTTATAGGCAGAAAAAAGGCTTCTTTGTGAAAAGAAGCCTTTTTTCCATATGAAAATCCAATTTTTACTGAAGTAACTGAAGTACTCCCTGCGGTACCTGATTAGCCTGAGCAAGCATAGCCTGAGAAGCCTGAACAAGAATGTTATTCTTGGTGTAAGCCATCATCTCTTTAGCCATATCTACGTCACGGATACGGGACTCAGAAGCAGTGATGTTCTCTGTCTGAACCCCCAGGTTGTTGATCGTATGCTCCAGACGGTTCTGCAACGCACCAAAGTCGGAACGCATACTGGAAACAGTATCAATAGCAGTCTTTGCTGTAGTAATAGCAGTTGTTGCACCTCCGGCAGTTCCAATGTCAATGTCATCAACTCCCAACTCCCCAGAATCCATTTTTTTAAGAGCAACAGCAATTGTACCACCTGAAGCTTTCTCGGTAACATGAAGATTGATGGTCTTAGCCGCACTAAATAAATCCTGATCATTGAAATTAGAAGTTGCACTAATTCTATCAATTTCAGCATTCAACTGAGTGATTTCCTTCTGCATCTCAGTACGGTTTGCTGTAGAATATGTTCCATTGGCAGACTGTGTAGCCAATTCAACCATACGGTTCAACATAGAATGAACCTCTGTCAGAGCACCTTCTGCTGTCTGTACAAGTGAAACACCATCTTCTGCATTCTTCTGAGCTGTCTGCAGACCGGTAATCTGTGCACGCATCTTTTCAGAAATAGCTAATCCGGCAGCGTCATCGCCTGCACGGTTGATTCTGTAACCAGATGACAGTTTTTCCAGGTTCTTTCCTACAGAAGAATTGTTGTTGTATAAATTCCTGTGAGCATTTAAAGCTGTGATATTATGTTGGATTCTCATGATTTTTCCTCCTTGAATTTGTCCCAGGGACTTCCTTTTCCCTGCCTATTTATTTATTAAGTTTTCTGTCAAAAGAAGTATTTAGAGAAACAAACTCATGTTTTAAAAGGACCTGCCGGCAAACTGTCCATTTAAGTACACTTATTTGAATAATCCCTAAAACTTCCTGACATTTATTATATCGTAAGATATCCGAATAACTTAAGTGTTTTTTGAAATAATTTTTAGAATTATTTTTTCGCACCAGCAATTCCTTCGGCCTGCCTCTGCCGGATATTGCCACTTCGCCAGCCTATAATTATAATGAATAAATACTAAAAAATCCGATTCCATAGCATTACAGCTTATGAAATCGGATTTTCTTTTATCATTATCATTCAAAAATACTTTTTAATACTTTCCACTATCATAGATCACTTCATTACTAAAGTTGCTTCCCCCCTTCGGTGCACTATGGACCGGTTCCACAGGCGCACTGTCGAAGTTGTCGGAATCGTCATACCCTACATCGTAAGAGCCGCTGTCATAGGAGTTGCTATCATAGGAAACGCTGTCATAGGAACTGCCCATCGGTTCCGGTGCGGAGACAGGCTGGCTCACCATGGAACTTGTCATTCCTTTCAACTTGAACCGTCCTACCAGGCTCTTCAGCAGGCTGGACTGGCTGAACAGCTCTTCGCTTGCGGCAGCGCTTTCCTCAGCAGTAGCGGAATTGGTCTGGATAACGGAAGAAATCTGGTCGATACCTTCCGTAACCTGCGCGATTGCTTCCGCCTGCATATCAGCAGATTCGGTAATCTTTGCCATATTTTCGCCGATTTTGCTCGCTCCCTCAACAACCTTAAGCAAGGATTCCTGGGTATCGGTTGCAAGCTGGCTTCCTTCGGATACGGCGTTCAGGGAATTGTTGATCAATACAGTCGTATTCTTTGCGGCTTCCTGGCTCTTGGAAGCAAGGCTTCTTACTTCATCCGCGACAACGGCGAATCCCTTGCCGGCCTCTCCCGCGCGGGCTGCCTCAACAGCGGCGTTCAATGCAAGAATATTAGTCTGGAACGCAATATCCTCAATGGTCTTAATAATTTTTTCGATTTTACTGGAGCAGTCATTGATGTTGGACATCGCGTGAACCATGGATTCCATCTTTTCATTACTGCTCTCAAGCTCATGCGCGGTATTCGAAATCAACTGATTTACATCACGTGAATTTGCAGCGGTTTGGCTAACCTGTCCGGACAGCTCGCTAAGTGTAGCTGCCAGCTCTTCTACGGAACTTGCCTGCTCGGTAGCTCCCTGGCTGAGCGCCTGGGCGCCGCTGGAAACCTGTTCGGATCCGTTGGCAACCTGGTCGGATGCCTGATGAAGCTGGCTCAATGTATCATTCAAAGAATGAATGATCTTTTCTCCGGAATGCTTGATGGATTCAAATTCGCCCAGATAATCCATATCCATTTCGACACTGAAATCGCCTGTTGCCATAGAATCCAGCCGCTCACAGATATGGCTGATGTAGCTGGACAAGGTCTTCAGTACAAAACGAAGATTGTCCGCTAAGTCACCCAATTCATCCTTGGACTTATATGTAACCTCGCTGCTCATATCACCCTTTGCCATAGCCTTGATAGCATTTTCAATCTCAAGGATCGGAAGAGTAATTCCCTTTACAATAGAAAGAACCAGGAATATAGTCAAAATAATACTTACTCCGGCAAGACCATATAAAATGATCGTGCAAATACGCTTGGTTGTCGTACCCTCGTCATAATACTCTTCTGCCTGTACCTGGGCGTGGTCAATGACCTGATTCAGATATTGGTCAAAAGTATTGGCAGCATCCAGATATTCATTATTGATCGTATTGATCGCTGCCTGGGTATTGCCTGTTTTTATATAGTTCATAGCTTTTTCGCGGGCACTGCTGGTAGCCGCGTTGGCAGTTTCCACAGACTGGAGCAGGGATGCGTCCCCGTTAAAATTCGTTTTCAGTTCATCCATTACCGCGGTACGCTCAGCGGCAGCCTCATCAATAGTGTTTGAGATAGAATCCAAGTCCGCTCCGTCCGTAGAAATGGCACGGTATACATTCAACTGGATCTCTTTGGTGAGTGACTGTGCCTCCAGAGCATCCTTCACCATCGGGAAAGGAATATTATAGAAATTTTCCAATCCCCCGTATACACTGCCTAAACCAATTGATGAAGCAATTACGGCAATGATGTAAAAAATAATTACAATACCGAATGAGACGAGTAATTTACTTCTCACTTTTAAATTTTTAAACACGCCTACTCCCTCCTATGTATTTAGATTTTAGTTTATAAAAAGATATACGTATTTCCCTATATTTTATACCTAATCGGAAAAATTGTAAATATCTAAAAACACCTTTTTACATATTTCTATTGGATAAAAATGTCATAACAATACTGTTGACATTATATGTTCTAATAAGTTACAATACTATAATAGTTGACACTATTGCCGCGGCGATACAGATGGACACGGCATGACAAAAAAGTGAGGATGGAAGAATGGCGACAGATTATTCAGCTTACCAGAGCATATATTCTTATATGAATAGTATTTTAGGCCAACTGCAATCATTGACTACATTGGGGCAGGCTGCCGGGGAATTGTATTCCGGTAAGACAACCTCTTCGATTTATGGGCAGAATTTTAAGCAGACGTTCCAGAACGCGGCGGGCAGGCTTGGAGTCCCGGAAAGTATGGACGCGATTTTTGAAGAGGCGGCAGAAAAATATAATGTACCGGTCAACTTATTGATGGCAGTAGGCAAGGCAGAGTCCGGCTATAACGCGGATGCTGTTTCATCGGCGGGGGCTATGGGAGTGATGCAGCTTATGCCCTCAACCGCGGCGGCTTTAGGGGTGGACAATGCGTTTGACGCAAGGAGCAACATTATGGGAGGGGCGAAGTACCTTTCTCAAAAGCTACAGCAGTATAATGGAGATATTGACCTGACTCTGGCCGCCTATAACGCCGGAAGTGGAAACGTAGAAAAGTACGGCGGAGTCCCGCCCTTTGATGAGACGATCAACTACATACGCCGTATACGGGAATATATGGGACAGGAGCTCTCTGCCGGAAAGACGGTTAACAGCGCAACGTCTGGCAGCAGCGCCGGCCAGAGCAAAAAGGCTGCCGCCGCCGGCGCCGCGTCCGGCACCGATATGACCCAGCTGCTTGCGGAATATTTCGTAGGAATGATGCGTCTGCAGATGATGAATAAGGTAAGCAGCCTGGGAATGGGCAGTTCATTAGGCAGTACAGATACGGATGATTTCACAAGCCTGTGGTAAATATAAGTGAAAAAAATGTGAAAAAACTGGACTTTTAAAAGGATAAGGTGTATTATAGATTCCGTATGGTTATATTCGGTGGCGCTTCTTTTTAGCTTGCGTTTTTTACGGTCTGGCAGGTTAATAAAAGTCAAGTTGAATTTTGTAAAATACATAATTTATATTAAATAAGAAGGAAGTGATACATATCATGTTTGGAAATTCTCTGTTTGGCAATACCATTTCTATGGCGAACAAGTCTTTGGATTATCTGTGGAGAAAGATGGAGGTTGTTCAGAATAATCTTGCGAATGTAGATACACCCGGATATAAGAAGAAGGACGTCAGCTTTGAAGAGGTTTTTGACAAGAGACTGCGGGCGGCGAGTCAGACAAAGAGTGACTCACAGATGAAGCAGGCAATATCGGGAGCGGATTACCAGGTCTACACTCCTTATGATTCTTCTGCAAGAGTTGATGAGAATAATGTACATGCAGATGTAGAAGAAGCGGATTTGGCCAGAACATCATTACATTATCAATATTTGCTGCAGACGGTTACGGCTGATATTAAGAGATATCAGAGTGCGATCAAGGGACAGTAAAAGGCATAGCAACTAAAAAGTTTCCTAAAAATGTTGGGAAAACTAAAAATAGGTGGTTAGGCCTGCCTGGTGTATCAGCGGCTGCTATATCGCTGAAATGAAGTGATAAAGCGGCAGGGCGGCAGTTTTATATCTTCCGTAGGAAGATATAAAACAAGAGAGAACTTTCTGTTGAAAATGAAAACCGATACTTAGCATTATGGATTAACAATGAAGGCATTAATAGAGAAAGTATGAATACATTTACAAGGAAAGGATAGAGATAATCTTATGGAAGATATGTTCATTGCTCCAATTCAACCATGGAGCCGGATTGGTGAGACTACATCGGCTTCGGACACATCAGCGTCTTTAAAAGGGCAGGAGGGATTTTCTGCCTTTAAAGGGATTTTTGAAGAGGCAATTGAAAATGTAAAAACCACGGATCAGAATTTGGCAAAGAATCAGTACCTGCTGGCAACGGGCCAGCTTGAAGATCCGCATACGGTCGGTATTGCGGCGTCCCAGGCACAGCTTTCGGTTGACCTGCTGGTGGCTCTGAGGACGAAGGCATTGGAAGCGTACAACGAGATCATGCGCCTTGGTTCCTGATAATCGTAGGAATTAAACATAGAGAGAGTATTCGAACATGAAAGAAAAGTTAGGGCAGTTTAAAGAATTTGCTGAAAATTTAAGCAGCAAAACGAAAAAAATCATTATTGCTGTAGCGGTTCTGGTTGTCATTGCGGCAATTGTGATCGCGGTAATTCTCAATAATCGTCCGTACGCAGTTCTATTTTCCGGCTTAGGGGAACAGGAGGCGCAGCAGATTACTGCCAAGCTGCAGGAGGAAGGCATAGAGTTCCAATACCAGGGAGATTCCACAATCATGGTACGGGAGAGCGTTGTGGACCAGACAAAAGCTACTCTTGTACAGCAGGGATATCCCAAGAGCGGGTTTACATATGATACGTTTATCAATAACGCGGGTCTGATGACGACAGACTCGGATAAAAATACTTATAAACTCTATGAACTGCAGGATCGTATCGGCGCGACCATCAAGCTTTTTGAAGGTGTGGCGGATGCCAAGGTCAATATTACCCTGGGAGAGGACAACCGGTATGTGCTTAGTGACGAGGAGACAAAGTCTTCCGGATCAGTCACGGTGATCATGAAGGACGGAGGTTCTCCGACCAGCGAACAGACAGCGGGAATCCAGCGGCTTGTGGCGAAGAGTGTTCCGAATATGGCGATTGAAGACGTAGTTGTCTTAGATGGGAACGGTGTTACAGTATCCGAGACAGAACAAAAGACAGCGAACAGCTCGGACGCGGAAGAGATCGCCGCGGTTGTGGAAGGGCAGATTGAACGAAAGATTTTAAAGGTCTTAGGGCCTATTTACGGGGAAGATAATGTCAGTGTTGCCGCAAGAGCCCAGATCAATATGGAACAGCTCATGCGGGAGACGATCAGATATGAGACCCCGGAAAAGATTGATGAGGAAGATAAGACGGGAATCATCAGTCATGAAGATGTATATAACGAAAGCTCCGGTACGGCGGACGGGGCAGGGGGCGTAGTAGGAACAGAAACCAACGCGGACACTGCTGAATATAATACGGACGCGAATACGAATGGCGCGACAGCTACGAGCGAAAGCCGGTCTACAGACTATTTGGTAGATCAGATTAAGGAACAGGGACAAGTGGATTCAGGCGCTCTGGATGACCTGACTGTCTCAGTGGTTGTCAATGGAAATGGCTTTGGAAGCCTTAGAGAGGCTCAGCTCCGTTCCCTGGTGGGCAATGCTGCAGGAATCGCCAGAGGTGAACAGGCGGACAAGATTACGCTTGCAAGCGCGCCGTTTGATGGAATGAATGACGGCACGGAGGATGTGGAGACTACAAGCAATACATTGTTTGAAAGCATTCCGCTGTGGGCGATCATAGCAGCCGTAGTACTGCTGGTACTTCTGACAGGCATCATTATCGTACTGATTATCAGAAGACGCAGGGCTGAGGAAGAAGAGGAAGAAGAAGAAGAGGAATTCCAGGAAGAAGCTGTTGAACATATTGATATTAATCAGGAACTTCAGCAGATGCAGAATGACAGAGGTATGGAACTGAAGAGGAGCATTCGGGAGTTTGCGGAACAGAATGCGGAAATATCTGCCCAGTTATTGAAGAACTGGCTGAACGGGGGCGGTTTAGATGGAAACTAATGCTGCGTCATTAACGCCGGAACAAAAAGCGGCGGCAGTTGTTGTTTCTCTTGGCGCTGACAAGGCGTCCAAGATTTACAAGCATCTGAGTGAATCAGATATAGAGAAGTTGACCATAGAGGTTGCTAAGCTGGGACATATTACCCCTGAGCAGATGGAGGCGGTCCTGGATGAATTCTACAAGACCTGCCTGACCCAGAAGGTAGTGACTGACGGAGGCATGGAATATGCCCGGGCGGTTTTGGAAAAGGCGTTTGGTGAGAGTACGGCGCAGGCTCTTTTGGAGAAGCTGTCCAAGTCTATGAAGACAAGGCCCTTCGAATTTATCCGGAAGAGTGATGTGAAGAACCTGTTTTCTTTCCTGCAGCATGAACGGCCGCAGACGATCGCGCTGATTCTTTCCTACGCGGATCCGGATCAGGCGTCCTTCGTCATCAGTGAACTGCCAAAGGAAAAGCAGATCAAGGTGGTGGAAGCAATCGCCAAGATGGAGAGCGCTTCACCTGATGCCATTAAGATTGTAGAAGCATCCTTGAAGAAGAGATTTGAGAGCGTACTGACGACCTCCGATTTTACAACGATCGGTGGTATCGACTACATAGCAGAGGTTATGAACAACATGGACCGTGCGAACGAAAAGTTTATTTTCGACGAATTGGGCAAGGAAAACGAAGAGCTTGCCGATACGATCCGGAAGAAGATGTTTGTATTCGAAGATATCGTATCTATGGACAACAGATCGATCCAGAGATTTATCCGCGAGTGCGATGTCAAGGATATTGTTTATGCTTTGAAGGGTTCAGACCAGAATATCAAGGATCTTGTATTTGCCAATGTATCCAGCCGTATGGCGGAAAGCATCCGGTCCGACCTGGAGGTTACGGTGAACGTTCGTCTGCGT
The DNA here is from genome assembly GCA_964523125.1 of uncultured Clostridium sp. Lineage (GTDB taxonomy): Bacteria > Bacillota > Clostridia > Lachnospirales > Lachnospiraceae > Schaedlerella. Next base: position 19,773 of record CAZFXM010000009.1, read on the forward strand.
GACGTAGAAGAAGCGCAGCAGAGGATTGTGGCCGTAATCAGACGGCTGGAAGAAGCGGGAGAACTGATCATCGTCAAGAGTGGAAAGGACGAGATCATTGCCTGATATCAAAATGTATTGCTGCCCGGAGAGATAGAACCGGACAGCAAGGAACATAAAAATTGATTGCGGACAACAAGGAAATAGAAACTGATTGCGGAAAGGATGATACCGATGCCCAGGATTATGAAAGAGCCGGATAAAGCTCAGGACATCCGGCCATATGACTTCTTCGCGGGGTTCCGGATTGAGAGAACCGTTGACGCGGAAGAGCCGGATGAAGAGAATGACCAAGACGGCAGGGCGGAGGAGGAAGAAGAGCAGGAACAGGAAACAGAGTTTGCCACGGAGCAGGCAAGAGAAATCATAGCAGAAGCAGAGGAAAAAGCAAAGCAGATTCTTGAGGATGCCCGCGAACAGGCTGATATCCTTCGGCAGAAGGCATTTCGCGACGGACATGAGGAAGGCCGCCGGGAGGGCCATCGGGAGGCTTATGAAGAGCAGCGGAAGCTTCTGGATGAAGAGATCCGCCGGCTGCAGACGGATGCTGCAGACGTGATAAAAAGTGTCTCTATTGAAAAAACGAAGCTGTTGGAGCAATATGTAGACGACCTGAAAAGAATCTCTCTCGCGGTAGCGGAAAAGATCATTCAGACCAGCCTGCAGTCCAGCGGAGACATTGTAAAGCGTATGATCCTCGCGGCCACTGACAAGATTACAAAAAAGCAGTGGGCAAAGATATATATCACAAAGTGCGATACCAGCATATCTATGGAAGTGGATACAGAATTTTTAGATGCCATGTCGAAGCTGTCGGACAACATCAAGATCATTACGATGGACAACGGCGAGGAAGGAACCTGTATTATAGAGCTTCCGGATGAGATCATTGATGCCAGTGTAAGCACACAGCTTGAAAATATCAAAGACATTTTGAATAATGTCCGGGTGTAGAATAGAAACTGAGGTGACAGAGCATGTTTTCGAAGCTGCCGGAGCTGATTCAGAAAGCGGAGACAGTCAGCTACATAGGAAAAATTGAAAATGTAATTGGTATGTCCATGGAATCCTCCGGGAACCGTGCCAGTATCGGCGACATCGCGATGATCTATAATGAAGAGAAGCACAGGCAGATTCCTGTAGAGGTTGTCGGCTTTCGGGAAGATAAGATGCAGCTTATGGCGTATGAGAACCTGAGCGGTGTTTCGGCAGGCAGCTTTGTAAGGAACACCCGGAAGCGCTTAAAAATTCCGGTAGGAGAATTTCTGCGGGGGCGTATCATAGACGCGACCGGCAACCCTATGGATGACAAAGGGCCGCTTCCGTCCTCCAGATATTATTATGTGGAAAATACATTTATCAACCCCATGTCCCGTCCTCCGATCACAGACCCATTGGAGTTCGGAGTGAAGGCGATCGATGGCATGAATACGATCGGCAAAGGCCAGCGTATCGGGATCTTCGCGGGCAGCGGAGTTGGCAAGAGCACGCTGCTCGGTATGATCGCGAAGAATGTAAAAGCAGATATCAACGTGATTGCGCTGGTAGGAGAGCGAGGCCGTGAGGTGCGGGAGTTTGTGGAGAAGGATCTTGGCCCGGAGGGAATGAAAAGAAGTGTGGTAGTTGTCGCTACATCTGACCAGCCGGCGATGCTTCGTGTAAAGTGTCCGCTGGTTGCGACCACGATCGCCGAGTATTTCAAAGACCAGGGAAAGGATGTCCTGCTGATGATGGATTCCCTGACACGTTTTGCCATGGCGCAGCGTGAGATCGGGCTTGCTACAGGAGAGCCGCCTGTGGCAAGAGGGTATACCCCTTCCATATACGCGGAGTTCCCCAAGCTGCTGGAGCGCAGCGGGAATTTTGAAAAGGGTTCCATCACCGGGGTTTATACGGTGTTGGTAGAAGGAGACGATACCAACGAGCCGATCTCTGATACGGTTCGCGGTATCCTGGACGGCCATATTGTGCTGACCAGAAAGCTGGCCAACGAAAATCATTTCCCGGCTATTGACATTAACGCAAGTATTTCCCGTCTGATGTCAAGTATCGTGCCCCAGGCACATAAGGATGCGGCCGCGCGGCTGCGGGATATTTTGAGTTTGTATACAAAAAATGAGGATTTGATATCCATCGGCGCGTACAAGGCCGGAACCAATCCGAAATTGGATGTTGCCATTTCCAAGATAGATAAAGTAAATGAGTTTTTAATGCAGAAGACAGATGAAAGCTTTTCGGTAGAGGAATCACTGAAGATCATGCAAAGAATTTTACAGTAAAAAACAAAGCGAGGATGCACCACGATGAAAAAATTCTTTTTTCCATTGGATACAGTACTTCGTTATAAGGAACAGGTACTGGACAGCCTGAAGGGAGAGCATGCCAGGATACTGGCGAAGATCAGGGAATGCGAGCATGCGATTGATGAACTGGAACACCAGCACCGTCAGTGTACAAGTGAATTTCAGCAGAATAGAATGAATGGCATGAGAATTAATGAAATCCGTACATATGAAAATTACCTGGAGTCATTACGGCTTAAGATCCGGCGGAAGCAGGAGCAGCTTGCAAATCTGCGTGAGCAGGAGGAGGCCAAGCGAAATGAAGTCGTGGAGGCGAAGAAGGAAACCTCTTCCATCGAAAAGCTGAAGGAGCGTAAACGCTTCGAGTACGATAAAGAGGTACAAAAGCAGGATGAACTTTTGATTGAAGAATTTGTGACCACAAGGGATGCCATGGCAAGGCTGAACGGATGATCACTTTTTGCCATGTCTAAATATATATTTTTCATGCATCCCGTATGGATGAAATAGGGGTAATACTGCAATGCAGATTACTATATATTTATTTAGAATATGGAAAACCGCTGTTGACAGGTTTTCTGTATTTAGAAAGAAAGGAGGAAGAGCCAATGGTGAATGTAAGTGTAAAAGCACCGGACATCGGCTTCACGTCAACTGACAGCAGCAAAACTGCAAGTACCGTGAAGAACGCGCAGTCAGACCAGTTCAAGAAGCTGCTCCAGGGCAGGCAGGATGACTCGCAGGATATGGGCGCTAAAGAAGTATCTAAGGATGCGAAGGATGTGAAGACGGAAAAATCTGAAAAGCCCGAAGAAAGTAAAGGCGGGGATAAGGAGCTCAAGGAAGATCAGACGGATGAGACTGTCAGTACAGATGACAGCCAGGCACGCGGACTTCTTGCGGCATATCAGATGGATCAGGGATTGCGCCCGGAATTGCTGACGGCAGAACCGGAGGTAGTCATTGACATGCCGGAGGCTGTGGAGGCAGTACCCGAAGCAGCGGTAGATTTGACTGGTGAGATGATTTCCGAAGCAGCGCCGGAGCAGGCCGAAGTGCTGACAGAAGCAGCAGGAACCGCGGTATCCGGTTTCCAGGCAGAGGTAACGCAGCAGGAGACAATTCAGGTAAAAGAGCCGGAAGCGCAGGCGGCAGTTCCAGAGACAGTGGAGGCGGTACCTGTCCGTAAGGAAACGGTAAAAACTCAATCCGCAGGAGAGGAAAACCAGTCACGGCCTGAGGATCACCAGATGGAGCAGACAGCGGCATCAGTCGTACAGGCGCCTGTGAGAAATGTACAGGAGGATGTAATACCACAGGAGGTTACAACAGTCCATGTGGCACAGCCGGAGGAACTGCCGGAGAAGCTGACGGATCAGATTCTGAGCAAGATGTCAGAAGGAGTCCAATCTTTCGAGATTGAGATTGAACCAGAGAACCTTGGTAAGATCGCGGTCAAAATTTTGTATGAAGATGGTCAGGCAACAGTATCCGTTTTGTGTACGGAAAAGAAAGCGCTGGATGTACTGGGGGACCATGCAGGAGAGATCGGCGGGATCATCGACCGCAACCTGGGCGGTGAGACAAAGATCATCGTGGAAAAGCAGGAACCCGATTATCTGAATCAGGACAGAGATGAGAATCAGCAGGGAAAACAGGGTGAGCAGGAACAGCAGAAGGAAGGAAATAAAAAACAGGACAATCAAGATTCCGAACAGTTCCTTCAGAAGCTGCGCTTAGGACTCACGATATAAAGAAAGGAGAAGAAGCATGGCAGTAAATTTAAACAGCGATGTGGCGAGCGGACTATATAATGCCGCGCTGGAGACTCAGGCAGGAGCAAAGTCCGATAATTCCACACTCAGTACAGAAGACTTCTGGACACTGATCGCCGCGGAGCTGAAATATCAGGATATGTCCAATCCTATGGACAACGCGGCAATGATGGAGCAGATCACGCAGATGTCGAGTATGAGCAACATGAATTCCATGGCCACGGCAATCTCGAACTTCTCAACGGTAATCAACAATCTGTCTTCCGTAACACTGACCACGTATTCCACCGGGCTTCTTGGAAGAGAGGTTACGATCGTGACCAAGACAGATGAGGATGGAAAGGTTGTGGAAACGAAAAAAGGAACCGTTACCGGAGTAGATCTGACAGGGGCGACTTCCGTATATGTGGACGGCAAGAAATATGAGCTGTCGAGTATTATGGCAATCGGAGACGTACCGGAGGTAAATACAGATAATAGTACCGGTGACAAGACAGATGGTACAGACAAAACAGAAGGAACCACAGGAACAGACACAAAGCAGGGTTCCAAAAGCTGATTCATGTAATTGAGAGATAAAGGCGGTGCATAAGATGGGAGATAAGATTCATCAGATTCAACCGGTCAATCCAGTCAATCAGATTACAAATGCTGGTGCTCTGAAGCTTAAATCTGCCGTATCGCAGCTTCAGAAGACAGCGGATACCACCACTGCGGGCGTACAATTTGCAGATCTTCTGCAGCAGGAGGCGGATAAGGCACAATCTGTCCAGTTCTCAAAGCATGCGGCACGAAGGGTGCAGGAACGCGGCATCAATATGACAGACAATCTCCTAAGTGACCTCAATCAGGCGGTTCAGAAAGCCCGTGCAAAGGGAGCGAGGGATGTGGTCATCATCGGGGAAAGCGGTGCCTTTATTGTAAATGTCCCGAACAACGTGGTCGTAACGACGATGTCTGGAACGGAAATGAAAGAAAATATTTTTACCAATATTGACAGTGCTGTACTGATATAAGCCGGACCATTTTATGGAGGTTTGGCATCTGCGCGACTCACAGGTGCATGCGTGTCCCGTCCGGATGGGAAGGGCGCGCGAAGTACAGCGGAAGATTGATAGAAAAGAAAGGGAGTAGAAAAAAATGGTCAGATCAATGATAGCAGGTGTTGCCGGACTTCGGGCACACCAGTCCAAGATGGATGTAATCGGTAATAATATCGCAAATGTAAATACATGGGGCTTCAAGAGCTACAGCTACAACTTCTCGGACTCTATGTACACCACTTCTATTAATAGTGCCGGCGGTAATGTAACCGCGGGTGCTTCCGGCGGACGTAACGCGTCCCAGGTCGGTTATGGTTCCAAGCTGTCATCTATCTCGAACGTATTCGAGAACGGAGCGCCGTCCCCGTCTTCCAGAGAGATGGACTGTATGATCGACGGGACCGGGTTCTTCCTGGTAGGAAGTATGGTAAACGGAAGCTTCACGAATGTAAAGGATTCCGGGTTGTATCTGTCCAGGGTTGGTATTTTCAGCGTAGATGAAAATGGATATCTGGTAGATGACCAGAGAAATTACGTGTATGGATATGCGGTGCAGGAAGGAACAGGGACACCGGAGAAACCGGCTACGGCGGCGGTACAGGAGGTTACAAAGACTCCGGTAACTTTGAATTATAATGCAACCAATACTATAAAGCCTGAATCGATTACTATTGCAGGTATCACTGTAGAATTGTCAGGAAATATACAGAGCGAAAGTGATATAGAAGATGCCATACAGGAATGGGTAAAATATGTAACGAACACTAAAAACCAAGGTACTGGTACTGGTCAGGTTGATCCGAAGTATGCAAATGTCAAGATTGATTTTAATAATGTGGATAGTAGGAGTGATGCTCCTGATGCTAACGGCCACTATAAATGGACTGTAAAGTTTACGGTGACTTCGACAACTACAGGAACCAATTCTAAGGCGAATGTGACCCCTGTTACAGGTGATATGGTTAATAATAAGGGTGCACTACCAACTACAGATACTCCAGGAACAGCAGCAGATGTAGCAGGAACCGGCACTACCTGGGAGCCGGGAGTTCCCGCAATTTATTCAACGCAGTTATCAACGATTCAGATTCCGATTGATCCATCAACGGGAATGCAGTATGAGCTTCAAAGCTACAAGGTCAACGGCGATGGAACGATCACCGGTGTGGATAAGCAGAACCATGCGATCGCTCTTGGAAAGGTTGCTTTGATTGCGGTGGAAAACCCGAACGGCCTGGAGAAGACGGATGGCTACTACTACACCTTCGGCGCCAACGTGGGTGAGGTTACGTACGAGGAGCCCGGCTCCGGTCCGGTAGGAAGCCTGAAGGGAAGCTACCTGGAAATGGCCAATGTAGACCTGGCAAACGAGTTCTCCAACATCATTACGACGCAGCGTGGTTTCCAGGCGAACTCCAAGATCATCACTGTAACGGATGAGATGCTCCAGGAACTGGTAAATATGAAGCGTTAGTGATTTGATATCGCTGAGAACCTGCGTTACTGTTTACTCCTGGACCGTGCGCTGCGCCGTACGGTCACAGGCCGGCACAGTACCGGAGATGGAATACGGCCTCTTGCCGCAAGGCAACTTTAAATAGGCCGGATTCGTTGCTGTGAACACCGTAGGAGTGAACAGCAACGAACCTGCCATGGCAGCATTGCATGGCCATGGCAGGCTTTACCTGATGTACGGTCTGTAAAACAAAACTTTAGCTTTACATTTGTACTTCGGAAGTCCATAACGATTTGACATATAAGGAGGTAAAAACGCATCCACGGGATTTTCGTCCACATCCTGGCAGCGTTTGAAAAAGAAGAGGGATTATGATATGATAATGTTGACCAAATTAAATGACAATAAGATCGTGCTGAACTGCGATCAGATTGAATCGGTTGAATTGATACCGGAATCCAAAGTGATCATGATGAACGGAAAGTTCTTCATCGTGAAGGAAAGCGCAGAGGAGATCATTCAAAAGACGATTGAGTACAATGAAAAGATTCATAGTTTTCATACAGACAGATAAAAGGGTAAGGCGGTGAAGAGAACATGGATGTAACGACAATTATAGGTATAGTAGTAAGTGCGGTGCTGATCGTATTTGTTGGAATCGGTCCCGATAAGCTGGGCAATTTCTGGGATCTGGAAAGTGTGGCTATCGTTGTGGGCGGCGCAATCTGCGCGGTTGTTGCCAGCTATCCGTTGAGTACACTGGCGAGGATCCCAAGGATGTTCGCCCTTCTGATCCAGGGCAACCGTTACAACATTGGTTTTCTGGTAGATACGTTGGAAGAGATGGCACAGCTTGCGAGAAAGAACGGTCTGCTGGCATTGGAAGAAAAGGCCAACGAGCTGGACGATCCGTTTTTCAAGCAGGGCATCATGCTTATTGTAGATGCCACGGAGCCGGAGGAAGTACGGTCACTTTTGGAAAATGAAGTAGACGCCATGTCGGCGAGACATGAGGAAGGAATCAACCTGTTCAACAAGGCTTCCGCGTTTTCACCGGCATTTGGTATGATCGGTACCCTGGTCGGGCTGGTGAACATGCTGAAGGGTATGAACCTGGACGAGGGAGGCGCTTCTGATATCGGACCCGCGATGGCGACGGCGTTGATCACCACATTCTACGGATGTATCCTTGCGAATGTAATCTTTTCACCTATCGCAAACAAGTTGACAGTCCGGAATGAAGAAGAGCTGCTCTATAAGCAGATCATGATAGAAGGTATTCTTGCGATCCAGTCAGGAGACAATCCGAAGTTCCTGAAGGAGAAGCTGGTTACATATGTTGCCCAGAAGGGGCGTGAGAAGCTTCTTGAATCAGAAGGCAGCGGATCAGCGGCCGGTTCAGGAGAATAGGCAGCAGGCGACAGGAGGAAAATATGAAGAAAAGGAATAAAGCATCCAGCAGCGGCGCGAACTGGATGGATACATACGGCGACCTTGTAACGCTTCTGCTGTGTTTTTTCGTGCTCCTGTATTCCATATCTACCGTAGACCAGGCAAAATGGGTACAGATCGTCAAAAGCTTTAATCCGAACGCGGTGGAGGTCTCCCAGATCGCGATAGATAATGTAGAAGATGCTACGGACGAGGTTCCGAACCACGTAAAAGACGGTTCCCTGGATGAAGATGAGTTTGATTCCTTATATGAAAGCCTGAAGAAGGCATTGGAGGAAGCCGGCCTTGAAGGGGAAGTAGAATTGTACAAGGGCGATGGTTATACATTTGTAACCTTCCGTGATAATGTATTTTTCGCCGGAGACAGTTCCGTGATCAGAGATGAGGGAAAAGGAATCCTGGATCAGTTTGCTACGATCATCTCGGGAGTCTCGGACTCTATTAAGGAGATTGAGATTTTGGGGCATACCACACAGGCGGATCCCAATGTTCCGAATGAGCCGGAATCAGACCGGGTCCTTTCCGCGGAAAGGGCGGCAAGGGTGACGGCATATATCCAGCAGCGTACAACGGTATCCCCGGACAAACTGGTAGCGGTGGCATACGGACAGTTCCGCCCGATCGCTCCCTTTGACACGGAAGAGAACCGTGCGAGGAACCGCAGGGTAGAGATGCTGATCACAAAGTCAGATACCGTAGAGAAAAGCCTGGAAGAGTATTATGCGGAAATGGACAGATAAGGTAACTGTGAGGGGTCTGAACAGTTACCAGATAAGATTATAGTTCACCAACAACGAAAGTAGGGGTTAGGAATGGCAGATGTATTATCACAAAGTCAGATAGACGCGCTGCTGAATTCAATGCAAAATGCCGAATCGGAGCCAAAGCCGGCAGAGCCCGCGGCAAAGAAACAAGAATACAGGAAATACGATTTCTATAGTCCGAAAAAATATACAAAAGATAAGCTGAAAATGCTCCGAAGTATTTATGATAACTACTCCAGGATCGCGACGTCACAGATCAATGGTCTGTTTCGTCTGGTGAGCGAAGTGGAAGTGGTAGGTATCGAAGAGCAGCGCTATTATGAATTTGGAAATGCTTTGAATGAGACTGACGTACTTACCGTGGCAGATGTGGAATTGCCTGACGACTCCACCAACCCGCCCGTTCTATTCCATATAGCGCCTACGCTGATGACGGCTATGATCGACCGTATGCTGGGCGGATTGGGGTTTGACAGAAGCGTTGACATGTCTTATACTTATACGGATATAGAACTTGCCCTGTATGAAAAGATCATAAAGTATCTCGTAGCGATCAATACGGATGTCTGGACGACCCATCTTCCGCTGAAGACGATGTTTGAACGGATCGAGGAGAATCCCAGTATGTTCCAGGGCATCAGCGTAGACGAGACAGTCGTCATTATTATGCTGAATATCAAGCTGGCGGAGATGTCCGGAACCATGAATATCTGTATTCCCGGAACATTGCTCAGCAATATATTCGATATCATTGATAAGACCAAGCATCTTGCGAAGAAGGGCGAGCATTTTAAGAGCAACCGGGAGGAGATCATGGACAGTATCCGGGAATCCAAGATGGATGTTATGGCACAGCTTGGTGTGGCAAAGCTGAATCTGGACGATGTCTACAACCTTCATGTGGGGGATGTAATCGACCTCAACAAGCCGCAGGATTCTCTTATTTCTTTGTTTGTCGAGGGACGTCCATGGTTCAACGGGCAGCTTGGGGTACATAATAAGAACGTTGCAGTAAAGATTGAAGATCGCATCATTGAGATTGAGGACAAAGAAAATGTGGCGGTATAATTGCCATTCACAATTACTGCAGTATTTACCAGATAAATCAGTTGAAATATCTGTGTATATAAATTACAATAAATATAAATTCAAAAAGAGAGGTAGAGGAAAATGGCAAAAATAATGGTGGTAGATGACGCTGCGTTTATGAGAATGATGTTAAAAAATACACTGAGCCAGGCAGGTTATACGGATTTGGTTGAGGCAGAAGACGGCGCGAAAGCAGTAGAAGTGTATACGGCAGAAAAGCCGGATCTTGTATTTATGGATATTACCATGCCAAATAAGGATGGTTTGGAGACTTTGAAGGAGATCAGAGGTATGGATCCAGGCGCGACGATCGTGATGTGTTCTGCTATGGGACAGGAAGCGATGGTTATGGATTCTATTAAGTCAGGAGCAAAGGATTTTATCGTAAAGCCTTTTAAACCGGAGCGTATTTTGTCAACCGTGAAAAAGATTCTTGGCTGATTGGAGGTGCATCATGTCATTTTTAAGTTCATTTGATATCAGCGCCTCTGCTTTGACGGCCGAGAGGCAGAGACTTGACATTGCGTCCCAGAATCTTGCGAATACAAATTCAACCCGTACGGAAAGCGGCGACGGCCCATATCGGAGAAAGATGGTAGTATTTCAGGAGATTCCCTCCACGAATGTGATATCTTCCGGTTATTCGCCAGCTTCCGGAACATTTCGTTCAAAATTTAACAGCCTTTTGAATAAGAATGCTTCAAAAGGCGGTGTACGTGTGACTGAGATCGTAGAAGATCAGAGGGATCTGTACCCGGTCTATAACCCCGACCATCCGGATGCCGATGCGCAGGGCTATGTCATGATGCCCAATGTAGACCCGGTAAAAGAAACCGTGGACGCGATGTCCGCGACGCGGTCTTACGAGGCCAATATTACGGCATTCAACGCGATGAAGACGATGGCGCAGAGGGCTTTGGACGTCGGAAAATAGAATGAGGGGGATGTTCCTGAAAGGAGAGTTGCGTTAGTATGAGTTCAGAGTGCTTTAGCAAAATGGAAATAGACGCGATAGGCGAAATACTAAATATCAGCCTTGGCGCGTCTGCTACGGCAGTTTCTACTATGCTGAATGCCAGGGTAGACATCACGACCCCGGTCGTGAATGTAGTAGAAAAAGATGAATTCCAGATGGGCAAGGTAGAACCGGCAGTCGGGGTTGAGATTACCTATGTCGAGGGTCTGGAGGGTAATAACGTTATGCTTTTAAAGCGGCATGACGTAAAAGTTATTGTAGAAATGGTCATGGGCATGGAGATCGATGACGCTGATTTCGAACTGGATGAGATCAATGTCAGTGTAGTCTGTGAGGTTATGAACCAGATGATGGGTTCCTCAGCGACGGCATTGTCTGAATTTCTGGGGAGGATGGTTAACATTTCTACGCCTGTTTCTTTTGAAGTGGAGAATGAACAGGAATTTATAGATAAATATTTTGTAGATAATAAGCCAAAGGTAGTAGTAGGCTTTACTTTGCGCATCGCGGATCAACTGGAGAGTGAATTCTTCAATGTTATGCCGATAGAACTGGCCAAGTCTCTGGTGGAGGGTTTCCTTCCGGAGGAGTCTATTATTGATATAAGCTCTATGCAGGAGGAAGCGCCTGCACCTGCACCCGAACCAGCACCGTCAGGAGGAGGCGCGAAGCTTTCCCAGGAAGAGATTGAGAAGCTGCTTGCGGGCGGTACAGATGCAGCGCCGGCGCCAGAACCGGCGCCAGAACCGTCAGGAGGAGGCGCGAAGCTTTCCCAGGAGGAGATCGAGAAGCTGCTTGGAGGTAATGCGGAACCGGCGGCAACGCCCCAGCCTGCCCCAACAGCGCCTGTACAGACGGCAGCGCCCCAGCCCGTTCCGGCACAGATGGCGGCACCGGCCGCACAGCCTGTGGCAGCGCCAGCGGCAAGTCCGGATGTGGCTATGATGCAGATGCAGATGATGCAGCAGATGATGCAGCAGATGCAGCAAATGCAGCAGCAGATGATGGAAAGGGCGGCAGAGCCGCCAAAGGCTCCGGAGCCCAAGATGATCCATGTACAGGCTCCTGCACGTCAGAATTTGAAAGCGGACAATGGAATTGTGCTGGAAGGTGTGCAGGAAGAGAATATGGAACTGATCATGAGCGTTCCTCTGGAGATTTCGGTCGAGATCGGAAGAACAAGGAAGCTGGTGAAGGATATTCTTGATTTTACGAAAGGTTCTTTGGTTGTTCTGGACAAGCTTGCGGGAGAGCAGGTAGATCTGTTTGTGAATGGGCAATGCATTGCTAAGGGAGATGTGGTCGTAGTGGAGGATAATTTTGGTATCCGTATCACAGAGATCATGAAAGTCAACCTGGCGGCATTAGAGTAAGAAAGGGATCTGATGTGGTGAATGGCTGTGTCATCAGAGATAAGGTAGCGTCTTATGTGGAGAATGATCGCCACATTTATCATAGTGGCATTTATAATTTATCTGAGCTATCTGGCCAGCAAATATCTTAGCAGAGGCATGGGCAGAAGTGGCAATTCCCGCTATATGCGTGTGATCGATCAGCTTCCGCTGGGGCAGGACAGACATATCGCGGTTGTACAGGTGGGGGGGAGGTATCTGCTTGTGGGAGTTACCGCGGGACAGATCAGTATTTTGTCTGAAATAAAGGATGAGGAATTGTTTCCGCTGGCGCCAGAGGAGGAGGACAGTAAAATGCAGCAGCTGGATTTCAGAAAGATGCTGGGAAAGTTAAATGACCTGGGCAAAAAGAGGAGGTAGAAATTCGTGTACGACGCGCTGATAAATGTGAATGGCGAACAGGTGCCGACACTGGATATCATATTGATGTTGACGATTATTTCACTTCTGCCGTCACTCTTAATTATGGTGACCTCCTTTACAAGAACCATGATCATCCTTTCCTTTCTAAGGACTGCCATGGGAGTTCAGCAGACGCCGCCGAATATGGTACTGGTAGGAATTGCTATTTTTCTTACTTTGTACATTATGAATCCGGTTATTTCGGATATTAATACACAGGCCTACACGCCCTATAAAAATAATGAGATCACGCAGGAGGAAGCGATCACCCGTGCGCAGGTTCCGTTGAAGCGGTTCATGTTGCGCAATACGGAGGTGAGTTCGCTCAGGCTTTTCACGGATATCGCGGGTCAGGAGATACCGGATGAAGCAGATTACGAGGATGAGGACGCGTATGTGGAAGCGATGATCGATCTTCCGATGACAGTGGTGATCCCGTCCTTTATGACAAGTGAGCTGAAGCGGGGATTTACGGCAGGATTTTTACTATATATTCCTTTTTTGCTGATAGATATCGTTGTTTCAAGTACACTGATGTCCATGGGGATGATGATGCTGCCGCCGGCTATGATTTCTATGCCGTTCAAGCTGCTGCTGTTTATTACCGTAGATGGATGGGAATTGTTGTTCTCTAATATTGTAACCGGATTCAAGTAGCGCAGCCGGATTTAAGCAGAGGGGGATATGAATAATGAAGGAGGAAGCGGAAAATGACAAGTGAGCAGATTGGCCAGATTATATACGAGTTGTTTATACTGATCCTGCAGATCGCGGGACCGCTTCTGGTTATCAGTATGATTGTGGGTATATTTATTTCAATCATACAGGCCGCGACGCAGATTCACGAACAGACGATCACGTTTGTTCCGAAACTGCTGGTCATCGGCCTGATCCTTGTGTTTGGGGGAGGGCGGATGATGGAAGCATTGTCGGATTTTACAATTCAAATATTTGAGATGATATAGGCTGACGTGAGGAGTGTATGGCATGGCAACGGCGTTTAACAGTACCGCGCAGCTCACGCTGTTTGCCCTGATCATGATGCGGATGTCGGGATTTATTTTGCTGAATCCCATATTCGGAAGGAATAATATTCCGTCGCGGGTAAAGGCCGGGCTGATTTTTGTATTGACGATAGTGGTGTATTCCTATTTTTCGGGAGAAGCGTTCGAAACCGCAAGTACGATAGAGTTCGCTTTTCTGTTGGCCAAAGAATTTGTGGCCGGATATTTAATTGGATATGTCATGCAATTGTTTTTTTTTATCATCAGTTTTGCAGGCTATATCATAGATTACCAGATGGGTTTGTCCATGGCTACTGTCTATGACCCTCAGAGTAATGCTCAGATGGCAGTGACAGGAAGTGTGCTTCAGACATGGTTTATGCTGATGTTTTTTGCGGTGGACGGCCATCTCGCGTTGATGAAGATTATGGTCACATCTGCTGAGATCGTACCTTACGGCGGCATTCTGATCACGCAGGATCTTGCGGTCAGGATGATTGAGATTTTTCTGGAATGTGTGGAACTGGGGATACGTTTTTCTGTTCCGATGATCGCAGCGGAATTTTTGATCGAGGTGGGAGTCGGGATCCTGAACAAGGTAGTACCGCAGATCAGTATCTTTGTGATCAACATACAGATGAAGCTGATTGTCGGCCTTGGGCTTTTATTCCTGATGTTTTCGCCGATCGGCGATTTTTTGAATAAGATTATGTCAGAGATGATGAAATCCATCCAGGGGATCCTGACATTTGTATAGAATAGAAAGGATGTGAAAATCTTTGGCGGATCAGGGCGGACAGGAAAAAACCGAACGGGCCACGCCTAAAAAGCGGCGGGACGAACGAAAAAAGGGTCATGTGGCGATAAGCAAGGATGTAGTTACCGTACTTTCGCTTATAGGGATTTTTTGTTGCCTGCGGCTGCTGTTCCCAATGATCTATGAGTCGCTGCAGGATGTGATGAGGTTTCAGATTTCCGCGGTAGGCGGGATGGATGAGTTGTCTTTTGCTAACCAGCAGCAGATCGGCTGGAAAGTCGTTACGGCGGCCGCAAAATGTATATTCCCTTTGGGGCTGATCAGTATCGTTATCGCGGTTATCGGCACCGGGGTCCAGACCAGGTTTTTGTTTACGTGGGATCCGCTGAAATTCAAGCTGAGTAAGCTGAATCCATTAAAGGGTATCAAGGGCATGTTTTCCTTGAAGCAGGTCGTAGAGCTTTTGAAAGCTTCGCTGAAGATTATCATTCTGGGAGTGGTCCTTTATAGTATCCTGAAGGATGAGATCGCGGTCATTGTACGGATGATGGATTTATCCGTTACCGCGTCCGGCGGATATGTATTGCGGGAAATTTTTAGCATGGTCTTAAGGGTCGGCATGGTGTTTGCGGCGATCGCGGGTTTTGATTTATTTTACCAGCGGTGGTCTTTTGAGAAGGACATGAAGATGACCAAAGAAGAGGTCAAAGAAGAATTCAAGCAGACAGAAGGAGACCCGAAGGTCAAGGGGAAGATCCGCAGCATTCAGCAGAGCAGGGCAAGGAGCAGGATGATGCAGGCCGTGCCTGACGCGGATGTCATTATCCGTAACCCGACCCATTACGCGGTTGCGTTGAAGTACAATATTGACCACGACAATGCCCCGATCGTGATCGCGAAGGGACAGGATTATATCGCGTTGAAGATCGTAGAGATCGGGGAGCAGAGCGGGGTTAAGATTTTGGAAAACAAGCCTCTTGCAAGAGGCCTCTATGCCTCCACTCCGTTGAATTGTGAGATTCCGGCGGAATATTATGGGGTTGTAGCGGAAATCCTTGTTGAGATCTTCCGTGTGAATAAAAAACTGGTATAAAGGAACCAGAAGTATGGTGTAGAAGATGATTAATATTAAGAATATATTAAATAATGCGGTATCATTGATCGTAGTCATGATCGTACTGCTTTTGATTATACCGATAAATCCATTTTTTCTGGATGTTATGATTATTCTGAATATATCTATAGGATTGATTATTCTGCTGATCAGTATGAATATCAAAGAGGCACTGGAATTTTCAATTTTCCCTTCTCTGCTTCTGATTACAACTTTATATCGAATTGGTATTAACGTATCTACGACAAGAAGCATCCTGAGCAACGGCGGTTCTGCAGGATCCGTTATCGCGTCCATGGGAAATTTCGTGCTGCAGGGCAATGCGGTTGTCGGAGTTGTTATTTTCTTGATCATCGTATTGGTTCAGTTCCTTGTTATCAATAAGGGCGCCGAACGTGTAGCTGAGGTTGCGGCGAGATTTACGCTGGACGCGATGCCTGGTAAACAGATGGCGATTGACGCGGATCTGGGAAGCGGATTGATCGACGAGCAGGAGGCCAAGGTAAGACGTTATAAGATCCAAAAGGAAGCGGACTTTTATGGTTCCATGGATGGTGCTACAAAGATCGTAAAGGGAGACGCGACATTGTCTCTTGTTACGACCGCTATCAATTTCCTGGGAGGCTGTATCATCGGTATGGTACAGGGGGGCATGAGCTTTACGGAAGTGCTTTCCGTATATTCCATTGCTACCATCGGTGACGGCCTGGTAGGCCAGATTCCGGCTCTTTTGATTTCCACGGCAACGGGTATGATCGTAACCCGTGCGGTTGCCGAGGATAGTTTGAACATAGAAGTAATTGGACAGTTTAAGGCACAGCCAAGAGCGATTATGATCGCCGGTGGTGTGCTGGCAGTTTTGATCGCGGTTCCGGGAATGCCGAAGATCCAGCTTGCGGTCATAGCTCTGGGCATGATGCTGGGCGGTTATTATCTGCTGCGTCGTATGGAAGAGATGGGCGGCCCGGCATTGGTAGGCGCCGCGGGCGTTATGGCAGGCATGGGCGGCGCGGGCGGCACGGCAGAGGGAGGCCCTTCTCCAGAGGAAGAGATCATGGCCCAGGAAGAGAGCTTCAAGGACATCAATACCGTGTATTCACTGATCAATGTGGAACCCATCGAGATGGAATTTGGATATAGCCTGATCCCGCTTGTGGATGAGTCAAGCGGCGGAAAGATGATTGACCGTATTGTCATTTTCAGACGGCAGTATGCGCAGGAAATGGGGTTAGTCATTCCTTCCATCCGGCTGCGTGACAGTTCTTATCTGAATACGAATCAGTATGTGATCAAGATTAAAGGCGAGGAAGTAGCAAGGGGTGAGATACTGATCGATTATTATCTGGCTCTGGAGCCGCCGAACCTGGAGAAAGAAATTGATGGTATTGATACCATTGAACCTGCATATGGTATTCCGAGTAAATGGATTACCGTGGATAAAAGAGAGATGGCGGAGATTTACGGATATACCGTTATCGATCCGCTCTCTGTTATGCTGACGCATTTGTCAGAGACGGTGAAGAAGCATGCCCATGAGTTACTGAACCGACAGGAAGTAGTACGTCTGGTAGAGAATCTGAAGAATCAGTCGCCGGAACTTGTGGAAGAAGCGATTCCGGCAGTCATTTCTTATGGAGGATTCCAGAAGATTTTGACGAATCTGTTGAAGGAGGGTATTCCGATCAAAGATCTGGAGACCATCATCGAGACCATTGTGGACTCGGCGATGACGGTCAAGGATCTGGATACGATCACGGAGAATATCCGTGTCGCGTTGAAGAGGACAATTACGAGAAAGTTCTGCGAAGGCGGGAGCATGAGGGTGGTGACGCTGGACGCGGATCTGGAAAAGAATATCATTACCAGTCTGACGAATGGAGACCATGGCCTCTATCTTGCGCTTAGTCCGGATGTGATGCAGAGTGTGATCACGCAGCTTTCAGAAGAGGTGAAAAAATTCCAGGAACTTGGGCAGGCGCCGATCGTGCTTACCAGCCAGGTAGTGAGAATTCATTTTTACCATTTGATAGAGCAGTTTTTCCCGGACATGTATGTGCTGTCATTTAATGAGATCAGCAATAATATTCAGATACAGGCAGTTGGAAACATTTCCCTGCAGTTGGACAGGTAAAGGAAGAAGTATATAACATCGGAACACGTTTCAGATCTGTCTACTGCGCAAAAGGCGGCAAAAATATAAATCGGAGCAGATAAAATGGAGACGCAGGAACAATACAAGGATAAGTCTAACGAAGAACTTTTAAAATTGTATAAAGAGACCGGCAGTCTGGAGATCAAGCAGGAAATTGTCATGCGCTATATTTATCTTGTGAAGAGTATCGCGCTGCAGATGCGGGATATTTATCTGAGCTTTTCACAGGTAGATGATATTATCAGCGAAGGCGTGATTGCCATTATGTCTGCGATCGATAAGTTTGACATGGATAAAAATGTTAAGTTTGAGACTTTTATTTCTAAGCGGATCAAGGGAATGATCATTGATCTCGCGAGAAAGCAGGACTGGGTACCGAGAAGTACAAGAAAAAGCACAAGAGATATTGAAGATGCAGTCATGACGTTATATAATAAATTTGGGTATTATCCATCCGTCCAGGAGGTGACAGAGTATCTGAATATCACAGAGGAGAAATACCAGGAAACGATGCGTAAGGCCAGCCTGTTCAATATCCTTTCGCTGGATATGGTATTGGCGGAGGCGCAGGGCAATGAGATCAGTATGAAGCTGCCCCAGGTGGAGTCCATCGAGCAGCCGGAGAACCAGTTCCTGAAGAAGGAACTTACGGAGGTTCTGGCGGAAGGGATCAAGAAGCTGAAGGAGAATGAACAGCTTGTCATATCATTGTATTATATCGATGAGCTGAATATGCGGCAGATCGCGGATGTCCTCCAGGTGAGTGAACCCAGGGTATCACAGATTCATTCTAACGCGATTAAGAAACTGCGGACATATATGGAAAAATTTGTATAAATGTACCGAAAGGGTATGCCCCGAAGAGTATAAGTAAAGGAGATTAGGAGTATGTATCAGGGATTTTATGATCTGGCTTCCAACATGATCACACAGAACCGGAATCTGAACGTGATCAGTAACAACATGTCGAATGTCTCTACCCCGGGATATAAGATGGACCGGCTGATGGAGAGTACTTTCCGGGATGAGATGCTGTACCGGTATTACGATCAGGGCGGCAAGACCGCGGTGGGGCCTGTGTCCCGCATGAACATAGCGGACGAGAGGGTGACGGACTATACGGAGGGGGGTATCCGGGAGACGGGATATCCGTTGGATGTAGGGCTGACCGGAAACGGATTTTTTGTGATCCGGACAGATAACGGCGAAGTATATACGAGAAATGGCTCCTTCAATCTAAATAATGACGGTTATCTGATCCTGCCTGGTATGGGCCTGGTTCTGGGAACGGATGGACAGCCGATCCAGATGGATACGGATGATATTACGATTGACAGCCAGGGAAGAATCACCAGCGCGGCGGATAACCGGTACTTCGGAACGCTGGATATTGTTGATTTTGCGGACTACGCCCAGCTTACGAAGGTGACAGGCGGTGTATTCCAGGCGGCGGGAGCGCCGGCAGCGGCGGGGAACGTCGTGGTGACACAGAAGTATCTGGAGGATTCCAATGTGTCTATGGCGGAGCAGATGACTGCGATGATGAGCAGCCAGCGGGTTCTGCAGGGATCCGCGCAGATATTACGTATGTACGACCAGCTGATCAGCAGGGCGACGGCGCTGGGCGGCAATAGTTGATCATAAAAAGCGTGCGGCCGGCTGGGTATGTGAGGATGCCGGCAGGAAGACCAGGAAGACCAGGGAGAGGAGAGCGTTATGTACACATCATTTTATACGGCAGCAAGAGGCGCTATGGAAGAGCAGAAGAAGATGGATGTCATAGCGAATAATTTTGCGAATGTGAACAATTATGGTTATAAGGCGAAGTCTGCGGTGTTTTCGGATCTGATGTATTATAACCTGAATAATTATAGAGGGGATGACACGCCGTTGAAAGCGGGAGTAGGGATTGTCGTGGAGAAGACGAATACGAATTTTGATAATTCCGCGCCGATAACTACGGACAGTGAATTTGACTATACGATCATGGGAGACGGCTTTTTTATGCTTCTGAACCCTGTTACGGGCGCGGTGACTTATTCCAGAAATGGCCACTTCAGCATGTCTCAGCGTGGAGATCTTTTTTACCTTGCCAATGACAATGGCAATCTGGTTCTGGATCAGAACCAGAATCCGATCATTGTGGGGGACATTGCGGGTGATGATAATGAGAGGCAATTGAGCGGAGAAATTGGTGTGTATGGCTTTGACATCCTGGACGGGATGCAGAGTACAGGGCTGAATGAGTTTATACCCGTACAAAAAAACGGAGCCCCTTATCTGATCCGTGACGCGAAGCTGACAGACCATACCCTGGAGATGTCCGGGGTTGATACGGCGGAGGAGATTTCGCGTATGATCGAGACGCAGCGGGCGTATTCCTATGCATTGAAGATGGTGCAGACTTCAGATGAAGTCATGACTACGATCAATGGACTGAGGTCATAAAATAGGAGTAACTGTTCAGTCAGGATAGCGCAGTAAATGCGCTATCCTCGCTGAACAGTTACAAATAGGATACATACTTTTAAGTAGGAAAGGTATCAAGGTGGATATATGGCAATAACCAGATATGAAGAGATGGACGCATTGGCAATGGATACTTTAAAGGAGATTGGGAGTATAGGCGGCGGTAACGCGGCGACCGCGTTGTCCAGCATGTTGAACGCAAAGGTCAATATGGCGTTGCCGGAGGTGCAGGTTCTGGGATTTAACGCGGCGCTGAATCTCCTGGGAGATCCGGAAGAAGTGGTTGCGGCGATATTTGTAGAGCTGTCAGGAGAGTTGGAAGGGGTAATGCTGTTTATCCTGACCAAAGAATTTGCTGACGAGATCGTGCAGAGGATGATCGGAAAGACATCCGTAGATATGATGGAGCTGGACGAACTGGATACTTCTGTTTTGACGGAGATCGGAAATATTGTGATTTCTTCCTATATCACGGCGATGTCTTCTTTGTCAAATGTAGAGGTGGAGCTGTCTGTACCTCAGTTTACCGTAAATATGCTTGGCGGTATTTTAAGTGTTCCGATCACGGTGATGGGACAGCATTCGAACCGGATCATGATGATCCAGGGTACGTTTAAAATTGACGGAAAAGCAATGGATAGTAATATGCTGCTTGTGCCCGATGTAAAGTCATTAAATGTTCTTATGAAAAAACTAGGGGTGATTGACGGATGATCAGGAAGGTATCGGTCGGAATAGCAGATATGAAGATTACAAGGCAGGAGGGTGTGCTGATCACATATGCCCTGGGTTCTTGTATCGGAATCTCTTTCTATGATCCGATGATTAAGCTGGGAGGGCTTCTTCATATTATGCTTCCGCAGAGACAGGGAACAGATACAAATGTATTTAAATTTGCCGATTCGGGGATTCCGGAAACTTTGCGTAAGCTTCAGGCATTTGGCGCATCGAAAAGCCGGATGGTGGTTAAGATCGCGGGCGGCGCGAAGATGTTCGAAATGAAAGGGGCCGGCGGACTCGGAAACATTGGCGAACGCAACGCCCAGACGGTGAAAAGGGTTCTTGCGGCAGAAGGGCTGCGTATCCGGGGCGAAGATATAGGGTTAAATTACGCAAGAACGATGCTGCTGGATGTGGGAACAGGAAAAGTATCTATCCGCTGTGCGGGAAAACCGGAGAAATTCATCTAAAAAAGAAAGACGGAAAACTATTTATTTTGATAATTTTAGAAAGGTACATAAAGAGTTGCCTTATTTTTAGCGTAAAATGCGCCGATAGATATATATAGAATGCAAAGGAGTGAGTGATATGGCTGATACAGAGATTTTATTGGAATCAGGGACAAACGAGATTGAGATCATGCAGTTTACCATATTCGGCGAACTGTATGGGATCAATGTAGCAAAGGTGAGGGAGATTATGATGGCCGACAAAGTCAAGCCGGTTCCTCACTCCCATCCGTCCGTAGAAGGAATTTTTAAACCCAGGGATATCCTTCTTACGGTCATCAACCTGCCGCAGTATCTGACAGGAAAAAGCGGAGAGGCCAGTGACAGGGATTTGTTTATCATTACGAATTTTAATATGATGAACATTGCGTTCCATGTACATACGGTGGTCGGGATCAGCAGGATTTCCTGGGAGGATATCCAGAAGCCGGATAAGACTCTTTCCAATGGACAGGAAGGAGTGGCAACCGGAATCGCGCAGTGCGGCGGCAATCTGGTGACGATCCTGGATTTTGAGAAAATTGTTACGGAGATCGCCCCGGAGACAGGTATCCAGGTGACGGATATTGATAAGCTTGGAGAACGAGAGGTAAGAGAAGAGCATATTGTTCTTGCGGAGGATTCCATACTGCTGACGAAGATGATCAAGGATTCTCTGATGCGGGCGGGATATGTCAATATTATGAATTTCAATAATGGCAAGGAGGCATGGGATTATCTGAATCTGATCCGGAATGATTATGATTTCCATGAGAAGGCCGCCCTATTGATCACAGATATTGAGATGCCGGAGATGGACGGACATCGTCTGACGAAGCTGGTAAAAGACGATGAGTTGATGAAGAAGATGCCGGTCATTATTTTCTCTTCACTTATCAACGAAGAGATGTGGCGTAAGGGTAAGCGGCTTGGTGCTGATGAGCAGTTGTCCAAGCCGGAGATCGGACGTCTGGTTGAGGTCATGGATGAACTGTTGGAACGGAAGGAGATATAGTGCATGGATAATTGTGTAGTGAGGCAGGCAATCAAGGACATAAGGACTGACACGATTATTGGATATGAACTGATGATCCAGGAAGACCAGGACAGCTTATATAATTCCAGCTCGGACAGTGTGGCCGCGAATGCGATGGTGGCATTTTTGTCAGAGAATTCAAACCGTATTTTCAATGAGAAAAAGACGTTTATGACATTTACTCCGGCATTGCTGTTTCGGAATACGCCAAAGATTTTTGATAAGGATAAGATTGTTATCCAGATTGAAGATAATATTGTCATTCATTCTCTTGCGGCAATTTTGATCAGTAAGTATAAAGAGGCCGGATATCATTTCGCGATCAATGATTTTCAGTTTACGCCAAAGTATTTTAGTATGCTGGAGTATGTGGATTATATCAAAGTAGATATCTCAGGCGAGATAGATCTGAACCGTAAGAATTCTATCGCGAATGTGGCGGATATGGCACATGGCTTCCAGAAGCAGGTCATTGCGATCGGCGTCAATGGGGAAAAGGATTATGAGCTTGCAAGAGAACTTCAGGTGGACTTTGTAGAGGGAAATTATATTTCCGGCTTAACAGCTACAAAGGCCAGTAAGATGGATTTCATGCAGGGAAATCTGTATCAGTTGATTGTTGAGATTACGAAGGAAGAGCCGGATGTGAAGATTCTGGAGGAGATTATTGCCAGAGACGCGGCTTTGACTTATGCGTTGTTAAAAATGGCAAACTCATCCTATTTTGCGACGCGTCAGGAGACTACTTCTGTCCGTCAGGCACTGGTGCGTGTCGGAATCAGTCAGTTGAAGCAGTGGGTATACCTGCTGAGCTTTGAAGAAAAGGGTGAGAATTCTTCGGAAGAACTGTTGAAGATATCGTTCCTGCGTGCGAATTTTGCTTCTAAATTGGCAAGAAAGATAAAAAATTTCGGGATTACGGCGTCAGACGCTTATATTATGGGAATGTTCTCTACATTGGAATATATGATAGACGCGCCGATGGAAGAGATTCTTTATGAGATTCCACTTGTAAAAGAGGTAAAGGATGCTTTGATCTATCAGGAAGGGAAGGCTGGAAAGCTATACAAGCTGATTCTTCATTATGAGCGGGCTGAGTGGAGCGAGATCAAGGGGATTTCGGAAGAACTGGGATTACAAACCAATGAGATGGCACAGATTTACATGGAATGTGTGGAGGATGTAAATGACATCTGGGACAATGTGATCGGCGCCAGGGAGGAAGAATAGGAAAGTATTGTAAGGTTTGAAATATGCACCGGATGTCCGGACTTATGGGAGCTACGGAATGGGTGGCACGATACTCATAGCTGGTTTTATCGGCCGTGAGTATATAGTGAGAGGAGGTGTATGTTATGATCGGGGCAGTTTCGCTGAGTCCGTATGTAAGTGGTTATCAGTATTCAGGTAATTATAGCCGGACACGATCGTTGAGTCAGAATACACAGGTTCAGACGGAGCAGAGGTCAGGATCTGCCGAGGGGCCGCAGGCAGTATCAACAGGAAAGAACAGCGGGGCACCCTCCCTGATCGGGGCGCGCAGTATTACTGTGGGGCAGAACGCAGGGATATCTGTTGTATCAGCCGGACGGGGTGCTGATCCGGAAAGCCCTGTGCCTCCGGTAGACGCGGTTTCTGTGCTTCAGCCGGGTAGTGCCGGCAGTACGAATTATACGATTCCATTTCTACGGCAAGGGATGGATCCGGCGGAGCTTTCTGTACGTATGCGTATGCGGCAGTATAGTGAGGGTAAAGAGACTGAAGGAGACCGCTCGGCAGTTAGCAGAGATGCATCTCAGAACATCCTGCCGGGTAGTTCTCAAGGGGCTGGGAAGGAAGCGGTACAGCCAGATCTGCCGGGATTGTCTTCAGATGGAAGAGGGCAGATGGGGCTTCCTGGTACAGAGACCGGGAAAGCCGCGGAGGCAGGATTGCCAGGAGAAACATCTCAGACTGAGAGCATAAAAAATGATGATAAGAAGAATACGCCGGATATAGCCGGATTGCGTACAAAAGAGACAGGGAAGACACCGGAAGAGACAGAATGTAAGACCTGTAAAGAACGGAAATATCAGGATGGGTCTAATGATCCGGGGGTATCTTTCAAGACACCTACGCATATCGGCCCGGATCAGTCGGCGTCAGCAGTGCTTGGACATGAGATGGAGCATGTGGTTCGTGAGCGCGCGAAAGCACAGAGTGAGGGACGCCGTGTGATCAGTCAGTCTGTAACGATGCACACGGCTATTTGTCCGGAGTGCGGCAGAGTCTATACGGCAGGTGGTGTTACCCGCACGACAACCGCAGGGGAGACAAGGGTCTTTGCGGCGGCGACAGCATAATAAGAGCATGTTGGATATATTGGCTGCTGCATTGTAAAGAAGAGAAACATTCAGTGAAAATGAACCGTCTGGCAAGAGTGCCGGGCGGTTTTTCTGGTAGTGTGCCCGACACCCGTGTCAGACTATGCTTCTTTTTATTTTGTAATAAACTTAATGCCTCGGATTTTCTTTTACGACCATGCAGGCTTTGGTAGCTTCTACCGTAACATCCGAAATCAAGCGATTTGTGTAATAACTGAGAAGTGGATCAACTGCCGCCTTCATAGTAACAATATATTTTGGCATTAATCCATTGAGCGTCAATGCCATAACGTCGGCTTTACAGCGGTTGCAGGTACAGACATCAAATTGGCGCATATAATAAATAATCTTGTCCTTGACAATATGCTCCATCACATTGATCGCGGCAAAATCTTCTTCCGGTTCTGGTACTGACTCTTGCGCAGAGGCAGCGGCTGTCTGTAGTATAGATGTAGTATCTTGCATCGGTGTCTCTGCCGGCACTGGATTTCCTTGGAAATCCGAAACAGGTTTCTCATGATTCATATCGGCTGTTGAGGCGGCTGTCGTGTCTTTGCCAGACGCAGGTTTAGAATTTTTCATAGAGATATCAGATGGCACTGCTTCTGATATTGGCTCCGCGCTGGTCAGTTCAAGACCTTCCGCCAGAGGCTCTGCGTCAGTTAGTTCAAGCCCATCTGGTAAAGGCTCCGCGTCAGTCAGTTCAAGTCCGTCTGGTAAAGGCTCCGCGTCAGTCAGTTCAAGATTCTCCGGCAAAGGCTCCGCGTCAGCCAGTTCAAGATTCTCCGGCAGAGGCTCTGCCTCAGTCAGTTCAAGATTCTCCGGCAGAGGCTCCGCGTCAGTCAGTTTAAGACTTTCTGGCTGTGCTTCCTGAATCTGTTTTTCAAATTCGCTGGTTAGCTTTTGCTGGATTAGTTTAGCAACAGGATCCTCTCCGGTCTTATCAATCATGGCAATATTATTCTGGGCTGGTACGGCAGGAGAAGAAGCCGGCGCGGGAGGAGCGGCTGGAGCAGCAGATTGGGCGGCATTGCCGGAAGCGGTATTCCTGCCTGCAGAAACCGCTTGTCCTGCCGTTCTTTCTGCGTTGGCCTGTGCTGTTGCCTTGGCAGGCGCCCCATGGGAACCCTGTGTTCTTGTATCATCGGAAGTCTGCTGTACCGCGGATGCCTGCTCGTCCGCATCCTTCGCCGTATCATGTCCTGCAAGCAAGTTCAACACATGTGCGGTCTTATTGCTTTTTCTGGCCATTTTATCTTACCTCCTGGAGTGTTTTGGTTCTCATCATGATTCTGATTTCTTTAATAAAATCCATATAATCTTTCGTTGGTTTCGCGCGGGGGGCATAATCAAAAATGCTGAGGCCATGGGCCGGAGCTTCGGCTACGGAAACACTGGTGCGGATCTGGGTATCAAATACGCAGGTTCCAATCTGGGAAGCAATATTTTCCGCCATTTCCTTTACCTCACGCGCAAGAACTGTGCGGGGATTATACTTTGTAAGGAGAATTCCCAGCACATCCAGATGTGGATTCAGGCTCTCACGGACAGAATCAATGGTTTCTTTGATCTGGGTGACTGCGAGAAGGCTTAAAATCTCCGGCGCCATCGGGATAATGAGATAGTTTGCCATAGCATATGCATTTACCGTTAAAATATTCAGGGCCGGCGGGGTGTCGATAATAATATAGTCATAATCAGAAGCAACCGGATTCAGGGAATTTTTTAATAAAAGTTCCCGGTCGGAAGAATTAAAATCAAGTTCCGCGCTGCTCAGCAGGATGTTCGAAGGAATCACGTCGCAGTAATCGGTTGTCTGAATTGCTTCACGCGCGGAAGTACGTCCGGTCATCACATCATGGATCGTGCGCCCTTCCTCAATATCAAGTCCGAGGCTGAAGCCCAGATTCCCCTGTGGGTCGAGATCAATTGCAAGTACCTTTTTATGATAAAAAGAGACCAGGCCGGCCGCCAGTGCGGTGGAAGTGGTTGTCTTGCCTACTCCGCCTTTTTGATTGGTAAGTACGATGATAGTAGCCAAAATATATTCCTCCATTCGTAAAAAAAATCATTTCGCTATTATTTAAAGTATACTATATGCCGATAAATAAGTACAGAATAAAATAAAATTTATCAGTTTGTATTTGCTTCATAATTGTTATTATATAGGGCATTCCGTATAGGAGGCCTTGTTGGTATTTCAACAGGAGGGGCAATATATAGCGGACATGGAACCAAAGGATTGCATTATATGATGTTTTGCAATTGTATGATCGGGGAGGCGGAAGCTGGATTTTCCTTTATACGATCTGGAAGGAAGCATTCGAGTGTGTTTATAGTGCTTTTTGCCAGATATGGGATAAGGCTTTTCGACGGGCGGTCAAGGAGAATATGAAAAGAAAAAGGAGAGGATTGACATGTCATCAGTAGGTTCTTTAAGCAGTTCAACAAGCACAAGTATCCGGGGTTACGGCGGCCTGGCCAGCGGCCTGGACAGAGACGAACTGATCAAGGGTATGACGATTGGCACTACAAACAAGATCACCCAGCAGGAGCAGAAGAAGCAGCAGTTACAGTGGAAGCAGGAGGCAGTTCAGTCCATCAGCAGCTCGATGATTGACTTCCATAGCAAATATACGGAGACATTGACTTCTCCGACCAACCTGTTTAGTTCCATGCTCTGGGGCAGGAATAAGATCACGACTTCAGGGGCGAACAGCAAGTATGTGTCTGTAACCGGGACGGCAAGTGCGGCAGACGCGATTACCATTATGGGTGTAAAGCAGAAGGCGGAAGACGCGAGATGGTCTTCGTCGAATGGAGTTTCCAGCGGAGTTTTGAATACAGGCAGGATTAAGATTGATTTTTCTGGCGATGGTAGGAAATATACTGTAGAGAACCTAATCGGAACAAATCTTGAGTTCAAGTACGGCGGTTCCAGCTATTCGATTTATCTGAGGGAGTCGGATGATTATGATTATTCGTCTGCGGCAGACATTGCGAAAGCTGTGAATGATCTTTTGTCAAAGCAGACAACGAGTGATGATAAGAAGCTTTCGGACATTATACAGGCTGAAGTAACAGCAGACGGAAAATTTGGCCTGAAGGACGTCAGCGGTGGAAATCCGCTGGAACTGACAGGTGGCACCGCGTTGAAATTTCTTGGATTAAGAGAAGCGCCGGCTGAAGGCGAAAAAGAGGGGAAAGTATTAAACGGTGGAACGATTACGGCGAAGGCAGAGGATCTCGCCGGCACAGTTTCGAGTGATATTATCACGAAGGTTAGTTTTTATGACTATGTCGCGGGGAAGTCGTTGAACTTTTCTTATAACGGCTCTTCCACGACCGTGAAGCTGCCGGACGCAGGTAAGTTAGAGGCGGCGGCAGACGCAATCATAAAAGACACAACGAATGCGATTAACGATAAAAATGATGCAACGGTAAAAGCTATCGCGAATTCAATCCAGGAGCAGCTTGATAAGGCGTTTGGAAAAGGAAGAATAAAGGTTAATGGAGATAACGGTGAGCTTTCCTTTAAGACAACGATCCCAGGCGGCGCGGATGATGATTCATCCATATTTAAGCTGACAGGGGGAGATCTTGCGCTTATTGGAGATAAAAAGGGCGCGCTGCAAAGCGCTGACGCCACGGCGACAGACAAAAAGAGCGCTTTGCATGTCGGTGACACTACCCGGCTGAACCTGACGTCTTCCGTGGAAAAGTCCGGCCTTAGTGATGGGGCGTTGAAAGCAATTTTTGGTGCTGACTATAAAACAAATGGTCAGGCGTCAGCGTCATTTACGGTTAACGGTACGGAAATTACATTTAGTAAAACAGACTCCGTTGAGTCCATCATGAAGCAGATTAATGAAAAGGTTGCCGATGTGACGGTCAGCTATCAGGAAGCGGCGGATAAGTTTACATTTACTTCCAGTGAGAAGGGAGCCAGCGGCGCGATCAAGTTTGACGCGGTAGCGAAAGGGGTAGTAGAGAATCTTTTCGGAATGAATTTGGGGACTTCTAAAACAGTGGATGGTAAAGAAGTATACGAAAAACGCGGCCAGGACGCAATTGTTTCCGTGAAGTATGCAGGCTCTGATGAAGTAGTCAATTTGCGGCGTGATTCCAACTCATTTACCGTAGATGGCCTTACAATCGGTGTAAAAGGAACATTTAATACAGAATGCTATGGCACAAATGATGTATTTGATAAATCGAAGATGGAGCCAGGAGATGAAATTGAAATTGACGCGTCCGTAGACGTCGATAAAGTCTACGATACCATTAAGTCATTTGTTGATTCCTATAATTCTATCGTTGACATGGTCAATACACAGTTGACCACCAAGCACGAGAAGGATTATGACCCGCTTACTTCTGACCAGAAGAGCCAGTTATCGGACGATGAGGTCGAGAAGTGGGAGGCAAAAGCGAAGGAAGGCCTGCTGTACGGTGACAGCGACCTGAGATCTTTGAGCATGGATCTGCGTGTGGTAGTCAGCGGAGGACTTCTGGAGAAGTTCAAGGACATTGGAATCACTGTTTCCAGCACATACTCTGATAACGGTAAGCTTTCCATTGATGAATCCAAGCTGCGCGGCGCGCTCCAGACAGATCCGGAGAGCGTACAAAAGCTGTTTACCTCAGAGGCGGGTGTAGATGAGAATAATAATCAGACATTTAACGGCCTTGCGACGAACCTGAAGTCTGTCATGAATAAATATGTGAATACGACGGGCGCTATGGAGTCTAAGGGTATCCTGATCCGTAAGGCAGGTTCTAAGAGTTCTGCGCTGAGCCTTACACAGAACACATATTATAGCCAGATGAAGAGCATTGACGAAGCGCTTGAAAAGCTGAAGGCTAAATTGAAAACAGAGCAGGATCGTTATATTTCACAGTTCTCGACTCTGGAGACATTGATCGCCAACATGAACAGCCAGTCCAGTTATCTGAGTTCCATGTCAGGTTATTAATCCGAAAAAAGGGGAAAAACATGTATCGGAATGGATATGAACAATATAAAATGCAGTCTGTAAATACGATGACAAACAGCGAGATGCTTCTGCTCCTTTATGACGAGTTGATGAAGCGTCTCGCCAGGGCGCAGGTTGCGTTGGAAGATGAAGATTATGACTTGTTTAACCAGTCGGTCCAGAGATCAAAGGATATCGTACAATATCTTAATACAACTTTAAATATGAACTATAAGATCAGTTATGAGCTGAGAAGAATGTATGAATTTTTTATCTTTGAACTGAGCCGGCTGCAGGCCGGGCGGAGGGTTGCTGTGATCCAGGAATTGAAGCCGCTTGTATCGGATCTCCGGGACGCGTTCAGGGAAGCCAGCAAGTCAGCAGCTATGTAGCTACCGCTTTAAATAGGAGGATGTATGGAAAATAAAGAAGAATTTCTGGCAGAGATTCTGAGGCGGGTACAGCGGAATTATGTACATATGGTAGAAATAGAGAGACTGACAAAAGACATGGGGGATTCCCTGGCAAGAAATGATAAGGAATCTGTTGAGCTGCTTTTAAAGATGCGCGGGGAAGAAATGGAGCAGGCAGGCACCGTGAAACGTGAGATCCAGACAATTCTCGAGGCAATGAACGGAGAAGAAAAGGAAAAGTTCCGCTCCTGGCTGAACGGTGAAAGTAAGTATGAACCGGAGGATTTTGAAAGCAGAAAAATTGCGGAATTGAGCAGCCAGACACAGCATATTTTGAAGCGGACGATCAGCCTGGATAAAGTATTGAATTCTAAAGTGGCCGGGAAAAATTCTTATTACCAGGCAGCATCTTCATAAATTGAGAAAAACGCGCTTAACGGCGCGTTTTTTATGTAGAAAAGCAGCCAACGGCTGCTTTTTGTGTTGCAATCTAAGAAAACTTATTTCGGTGTGATACTCCACACTGGTCCGCCTGCTGTGGCGCCGGTGAGTAATTCATCTAAAATGATCTGTACATCCCAGGCGGCTTCTGTTCTTTCTATACGGGCAGGATCGGCAACCCTTACCTGATTGTCCGACCAGTCGTCCGTAATGATAATGAAGTGTCCGCTGTCAGAAAAATGTCCTGGTCCCATCAGGGCGACAAGGATATGTCCGCTCTTTAATTCTGATATCATACCCTCCGCTGTAAAATCTTTGAAAGGCTCGGCATGGAGGCCGAACGCGGCGGCGCCTTCCAGAATAAACTCGTGCTTTGTACCGTAGCCGGAGGACCAGTAGTGATGTTCAGCGGCCCATGCGGCCATATCGGGAGGCAGGCAGGTATTTTCTGTAAAGCTGTTTACCAGCATGGCCATTACTGTGGGTCCGCAGCCATAGACGGAAAGGGGATCACTGCCGCCATAAAGGTAATTGGCCCAGCGGGAATCAGACTGATTGTAATAGGTCAGAGTGCCGATGCTGGTAGTCAGGGAAAGCGTATATTCTCCGGCAGAATCAGCCATATTATTTAACGGCTCGGGGGTCGCGCCGGACGAAATAGCTGCCGGATCGTCCGGATGAACCTGCTGCGCGCCAGGTTCTGGTACGGACTGCCCGGATCCATTCGAGGAGAGCAAAGCGTTGCCCGGTTCTGAAAATGTATCGGAAGAATCGGCGGGCTGATCTGTATCCGCGGCAGTTAAATAAGTCTGCGAGAAGGAAATGCAGAACAGAATTGCCAGAAAAAGAAGACTATATAGTATTTTTTTTTTCATTTTTTACTCCATATTTTTATAATCTATTGACTCTATCGAATAAAAAAAGTATAGTTATATTATGGCTAAATTCACATATATCATATATCGGAACTTGTGGAAAAAAATTAAGGCAGGGTGTGTATGGCACAAATTATTTTTGATCATGTGACAAAGAAGTTTGGGGATGAAACTGCGCTGGAAAATGTTTCCTTTGAGATAGAAAAAGGGGAATTTGTCTTTGTATTGGGCAGGAGCGGCGCTGGAAAAAGTACTCTGCTGAATCTAATCATGAAGCAGGAGGATGTGACATCCGGGCGGATTACGGTCAACGGACGCCGGGTGGACATTATGAAAAGAAAAAAGATTCCCGCGCATCGAAGCAGGATTGGAATCGTGTCCCAGGATGTAGGCCTATTGAAAGATCGCTCCGTTTATGATAATATTATATTTGCGTTGTGGGCCACCGAGCATAGTACTGTGAAGATGAAAAAGACAGCTATGCGGGTGCTTGGCCTGGTGGGCCTGGTGGGAAAATCCCAGTCTTTCCCGGACGAGCTGTCCGGCGGTGAGCAGGCCAGAGTGCTTCTGGCAAGGGCGCTTTCTACCAGCCCTGAGATCTTGATCGCGGATGAACCTACCGCGAATCTTGACCCGGATGCCTCCTGGGATCTGATGCAGCTGCTTGCGGAGGTCAATTATCAGGGAATGACGGTAGTCGTTGCCAGCCATGCCAGAGATCTGGTTACGATTATGAAGAGGCGGTGTATTTCACTCGTTTCCGGGATTGTTGTGGCGGATGAAAAGAATTCCATATACAACCAAAAGGCCATGGACATTTTTGAAGAAAGGAGAATTCTTTCCAGAAAATAAGGATAAAAGTATTATATTTGTCGCAAAATGTCCGATAAGATAACAGGGGTATATTTTTATGCCGCTGGAAGGAGGGACCAATTATTAATTATGAGATCAGATATATGCTGATGCTTTTGAGAGCCATAATTAATCAACAACCGGTCCAGTCATTGAGAAGATCTGTAAATTGGGAGAAGATACTAAGTGTTTCCGATTATCAAAAGGTGGTCAATCTCGTTTATCTCGGAATTCTGGGATTAGAGAAAGAGATTTCCGAAGAATGCGGAGAGATGTTTTACCAGAAGTATAAAAAGGAGCTTCTTTTGTATGAATCTTACCAAAGGGCAGAGGAAGTGATCCTCTGGCAGTTGGAAAAGCATGGGATTGACGCATTGCTGCTATCGGATACAAGTGTGAGGGAATTGTACCCTATGCCGGAGATGGCGTCGTTCGGCCAGATCGAGATACTTGTAGATAAGAAGCACCTGGCTCAGGTATATAGACTGATGCGGGATATGGACTATGAGCAGGAGGATGACCGGCTGAGCGAGGGGAATGTATACGTAAGAGTGCCGGGAATCCGTGTCGTATTTTACGGGGAGATTCCGATTGGAAATAAAGTGCTTAAGCGGTATTTTTCCGGTTCGATCAGGAAGTATCTGCGTATGGATAATTACAGCCAGAACGCGCCGCGCCGCAGTACCCTGTGGCTGGCGGGATTTGTTTCGGCCAAGTATCGTCATATACATATATTGTCTGATGAAGAAGAGTATGTTTACCGTGTAGGAAGACTGGTTGAGCTGTACCTTACAGGGGTGCTGAAGATCAGGGATATACTGGAGTTCTGGCTGTTTCGGAAGGTGCTTGATGAAGCATTTCCGTGGAAGGCGGTAAAGGAACTCATGGAAAAGGCAAAATGGACGGAATTCGTCCATCAGGCCGAAGTGCTTTCCTCTCTTTGGTTTGAGGAGGGCGTACGGCAGCAGTATGGGACTGCACTGGAATTGGAAGAGTATATTCTTTTGCCTGGTCAGGAGAATAAGCATCTGGATAAGATTCTCCTGCCGCAGGAGAAAGTCAGGCTGGATTTTTACCGGCGCGACAGAGAGGAAGAGTGGCTGCTGAAAAAGAGGGAATGGAGATTTCCCCCAAAGGATTATATGTGCCAGTTTTTTCCGATTCTGGATAAATATCCATTTTTACTTATCTTTTGTTGGGGAATCAGAAGTTATCGCATTCATTCCAGGATGTTTTTTGGAAAATGTGAAAAAATATGGTTCCGATTCAGCGTAAGATTTTTTGATATAAAAGAAAAAATGAAGGGGCTGATCAGGAAGAGGGAAAAAGAACCGCCCGAAGAAATGGATGAATGGCTGCCGCCTGCGGAGGAAGATGCGGCAGAAGAAAAAGAACCGGAAAGCGGGGAAGAAGATGCTCCCGGGAATCCGGAAATGACAACAGAAGGAGAGAGGCAAGTTGAAGAATTTAAAGATTAAGAACAAATTGTATTTATCTTTTGGAATGGTTTTGGTACTGACGATCATAATTTCTGTTTATTCCATTCTGCAGCTTAGAAAAGCGAATGACAACATGGTGGATCTTATGGACGAAGTTGTCGCGGTGGACAGCACTCTGCAGAATAACCGGCTCATGACAAATGAGGCGGCAAGGTATGTGCGCGACATGTGTATCAGCGGAAGGGTAGAAGCTTCTGTAAAGCAGCAGGCTGAGGATGATATCGCGACGATTGAACAGAATTTTAAGGTACTTGAGGCTTCCGCGTATCTGGATAAGGATGAAGTATCGCAGTACAGAGCCGCGGTTGACTCCTGGATACAGGAAGCGAACAACATTGTGGCTATGCTGGAAAGGGGAGATCAGGAGTCCGCCCAGACCGCCATTCTTAATAAGTGTACCCCGGAGCTCGCTAAAGTAGTAGAACTGGCAAGGCCATTGGGTGATAAAACTACCAGTATGCAGACGGCCGCTTTGGAGGAAAGCTACCAAAGTACAAATACAAGCCTGATCCTGCTGATCATTTTGGCGGCAATCGCGATTATCATCGCGCTGGTCATCTGTGGCCGGGTAACAGCAATGATTGTCAAGCCGGTACAAGAGATTGGGAAAGCCATGGAAGGAATGTCTGAGGGAATGATGTCTCAGACGTTTGAATATGAGTCAAAAGATGAATTTGGTATACTGGTACAGTCTGTGGATAAGACCTGCAATGAACTGGAAGCGGTAGTGACGGATCTCAGGGGTCTTTTGGATGAGATGGCAAAAGGCAACTTTGATATCCGGGCACAGCAGGAGCTCTATAAGGGAGACTTTGTTCCGCTTCTGGAATCTATCCGTAGGATGAACATTAACCTGAGTAATGTCATGCATCAGATCAATGATGCTTCCGATCAGGTGGCAAGCGGGGCTGACCAGGTATCTTCAGGCGCGCAGGCACTTTCACAGGGCGCTACACAGCAGGCAAGTTCTGTAGAAGAGTTGGCTGCGACTGTGAATGATATTTCAAGAGAAGTAAGTAATACGGCACAGAATGCGAAGGATGCAAGCGGTAAAGTAACAGAGGCACAGGATAAGCTGTCTGTTTCCAATGAGCAGATGCAGGATATGATCAATGCTATGAGCGATATCAGCCAGAAGTCCGGTGATATCGGCAAGATCATTAAGACGATTGAAGATATTGCGTTCCAGACCAATATTCTCGCGTTGAACGCGGCAGTAGAGGCCGCACGTGCAGGCGAGGCGGGCAAGGGATTTGCGGTTGTAGCTGATGAAGTACGTAATCTGGCATCGAAGAGTGCGGAAGCGGCAAGTAATACAACAGCCTTGATTGAAGGCACGATTGCGGCAGTAGAGAATGGAACCGAGATTGCCGGACGTACCGCGGAGGCAATTTCCGCTACAGTGGAAAGCACCAGAAGCGCAGTGGATTATG
The DNA here is from genome assembly GCA_964523125.1 of uncultured Clostridium sp. Lineage (GTDB taxonomy): Bacteria > Bacillota > Clostridia > Lachnospirales > Lachnospiraceae > Schaedlerella. The sequence continues at coordinate 55,076 of CAZFXM010000009.1, forward strand.
TGGATAGGATTTCTACGGCGGCAGAAACCCAGGCAGAGGCAATTGCACAGGTTACAACTGGTATGGATCAGATTTCCAGCGTTGTACAGACCAACTCTGCTACATCTGAGGAGAGTGCGGCAGCCAGCGAAGAGCTATCCAGCCAGTCACAGCTGCTGAAGTCATTGGTAAGCAAGTTTAAACTGAGAAGCAATAATGGAATAGCAACAAAATAATACATACCATTGAATGATTTATGCGCGGACAGTTATACTTATCGTGCTGGCAATGTTCTATTTTGTAAAGGAATGATAATAAGGAATCCAAGACAAGCAGACTTGTTGCTGGATTCCTTATTTTGTTACTATTCAGAACAGCAGCAGTATGAAAAAACAGGCTGTGCAAGTTTACTTGCAAGGCTGTTTTTTCATACTGATATTGGGCGGAACGCCCAATAACCTCAGACAGAAGCTGCGTAAGCAGCGGATAGTCCGCATAGCGGACGGGTCTGTGGTCTGCCGTTCTGAATAGATACCAGATTTTTTAATTGTTGAAAGGGTTTTCTGGTTGTGTTCGGGGCAGGGGGCTGAGATTGATTATGACAAAAAAGATTGCGGTTATCAATGATTTATCGGGATTCGGGCGATGCTCGCTGACGGCGGCGATTTCGGCGCTCTCTGTGATGGGAGTCCAGCCGTGCCCTCTGCCGACGGCGATCCTGACCGCGCAGACCGGATATCCAAGTTATTATTGTGATGATTATACGGAGAAGATGGAATATTTCCGGCAGGAATGGGAGAAGATGCAGGTACGGTTTGATGGGATCTATACAGGATTTGTAGCAAGTGAAGCACAGATCGGGCATATTTTCCGGTTTCTGGATACATTTTATAAGGCTCCGGCATTCCTTCTTGTGGATCCGGTCATGGGAGATGAAGGAAAGGTATTTAAATTGTTTACGCCGGGATTGCTTCGTCAGATGAAGGAGTTGTCTATGCAGGCAGACGTAGTTACGCCGAACCTGACGGAATTGTGTCTGCTTACGGAAACGGATTTTAGAAAAATAGAAACGTTAAAAGAAAAAGAGGAACTTTTGGGGGCTGTGGAGGAACTGGCGGGAAAGTTGATCCGCTCAGGACCGCGTACGGTGGTCGTGACGGGAATCCGTTTTGAAGAAGAAAGTGGGAAAAGGATGATCGGGAATCTGACAGTCCATGAAAGCAGAGGGAGGCTTTCCGCCTTTCCGTATGTTGGAGGAAGTTTTTCCGGGACCGGGGATTTGTTTGCGTCCGTTATTGCGGGAGGAATCGCGAGAGGCGATGACATTTTCCGGCTTGCAGATTTGGCGGGAGAATTCATAGAAAAGGCGATGAAGGATTCTGTGGCCGAACAGGTGGAGCGCAACGCAGGGACTAATTATGAGAAATATCTTGGGATGCTGCTGGAGAGAAGATAGAAGAGTCCAACGTGGGTTGACCGGATACAAACATGGCAGATGTGAAAGCGGGAAAATAGAGAGGTAAGGATCATGGCGAAGATTTTGTATACGTATCAGGATCAGGTTTATGTGAATCTGACAAATAAATGTGACTGTAGCTGTAGGTTTTGCATCCGGAGCCATCATGACGGAGTGGGAGACGCAGATACGCTGTGGCATGACAGGGATCCTGAACTTAAGGAAATCAAGGCGGCAATGGATGAATTTGATTTTACGGGCAGGACAGAATTGGTGTACTGTGGCTATGGAGAGCCAACCTGCGCATTGGAAAACCTGGTGGAATCGGCTAAATACGCGAAAGAAAAATATGGTCTGAGGATTCGGGTCAATACGAACGGACTGGGAAACCTATATCATAAGAAAGATATTGTTCCGATACTGGCGGAGGTTGTGGATTCCATTTCAATCAGCCTGAACGCTCCGAACAGGGATGCATATATGGAGGTCACGCGGCCCCGGTTTGAAGACGCGTTTGACGGGATGCTGAAGTTTACCGAGGAGTGTGGGAAGATGATTTCACAGGTGAAGATGACGGTGGTGGACGTCCTGCCGGAAAAGGATATCGAGGACAGCAGAAAGCTGGCAAAGCTGCTGGGAGTGGAGCTGCGTGTGAGGCCGTTTGTGTGAGAAGAAAAATGGAGCTGCCGGAAAAATGGCAGGATTTCCCCACTATGTATTGTGAATCATGGAAGATGAGGCAATGTATTACGTGCAACTCCGATTTTCCCGACAGTTTTATTTTGCTTTTCAGGCCTATTATTTGGTCAATACTTCAGCTCCGTCTTCCGTGATCAGTACCATGTATTCGATCTGTGCGGATAATCCGTCGTCGATCGTGTAAACAGTCCAGTCATTGTCTTCATCCACAAAGAAATCGGGGCTTCCTTCATTTATCATGGGTTCGATGGTGAACATCATGCCAGGCACCAGAAGCATTTCGCTGCCTTTGGGAGTGACATAGCTGACGAAGGGCTCTTCGTGAAATTCCAGTCCGATGCCGTGGCCGCCGATCTCTTCCACAACGGAATAACCATTTGCCTGCGCGTGGGAATTGATGGCATCGGCGATATCACCCAGGTGTCCCCACGGCTTTGCCTGAGCCAGCCCAAGGTGGACGCATTCTTCCGTGACACGGATGAGGCGCCCGGCACGTTCGGAAATCTTTCCCAGCGTGAACATGCGGGAGGCATCGGAAAAATAACCGTCCAGACTGGTAGATACGTCCACGTTTACGATATCCCCTTCCTGCAAAATGATGTTCTCATCGGGGATTCCATGGCAGATCTCGTTGTTGATGGAGGTACATACACTTTTCGGGAAGCCTTGATAGTGAAGAGGCGCCGGAATTCCACCGTGTTCTGTAGTGAAATCATATACGATCCGGTCAATCTCCGCGGTGTTCATTCCGATATGGATATGTTTCGCCACCTCGTCCAATACAGCCGTGTTCAAAGAGGCGCTTTCTTTGATCTTTTGAATCTGATAAGGGGTCTTTAGAAGTTCCCTCTTGGGAACGATTTCTCCACGATCCGCATGTAACAACATTTTCTCTTCAATCGGCATGTGGCATCTTTTGTATTTTTTTCCGCTGCCGCACCAGCATGGATCATTTCGCTGCATTTTCATTACCTCTCTTTTCCATTTACGAATGATATAATTCAACATTTTTATATTCCTTTCGGCACAGGGGCCGTTTTATGGATACCATATGTTACTACGGCTAAAACTATTGCTCAAAGGGATGGATAAATAAGCCGCTCCGAAGCTTTGGCTCGAACCAGGTGGATTTCGGCGGCATCAGCCGGCCGGAGTCCGCGACTAAGAGCAGTTCATCCATGGAAGTGGGATACATGGCAAACGCCACCTTTTCTTCCCCTTCGTCTACCAGGCGGACCAGTTCCTCCAGGCCGCGGATTCCTCCTACAAACTGAATCCTTGGATCGGTCCGGGGATCCTGGATGCCAAGCACTGGGCCGAGAATGACATTTTGGAGAATGGATACGTCCAGGTCATTGACAGGATCCTGAGTATATAGATTGTCATGTGCCGTGAGGGAATACCATTTCTTACAGATATACATGGCTGCCTCGCCTTTTTGCGATGGGTGCCGGAGCCGGGGCATTTCCTGGATATCAAACTGTGTGCCGACGGCTTCCAAAAGTTTTTCCAAAGAGTGCCCGTTCCAGCCGGTGACAATACGGTTATAGTCATAGATTTTCAGCTCATCTGACGGAAATAACACGGAAAGGAAATAGTTGAATTCTTCGTTTCCGGTGTAGTCCGGATGTGACTCTCTGCGTTTCAGGCCGGCTTTTACAGCGGAGGCGGCGCGGTGGTGTCCGTCCGCAATATAAATATGTCCGATGCCCGCGAATAATTCCGTGATGGTGTCTATATCCTGTTCGATCTTCCATACCTGGTGGCGTACACCGTCTTCTGCCGTAAAATCATAGAGCGGCGCGGCTTCCTTTGCGGCCTCGGTGATCTGCTTTAATTCGGGCTGCGGACGGTAAGTCAGAAAGATGGGACCGGTCTGGGCGCTTAGGGTATCTACATGGCGGATCCGGTCCAGCTCTTTTTCCTCCTTGGTGTTCTCGTGCCTGCGGATGATCCCGTTCAGATAATCATCGATGGAAGCACATCCAACGATGCCGGTCTGGGTACGTCCGCCGAAGGTCAGAGCGTATAGGTAATAGTAAGGCTTATCATCCTCAATAAAAGAACCGTCCGAAAGCATTTCCTGAAGGGTGTCTCTCGCACGATCGTAAATCTGCTGGGAATACATGTCCGCGTCATCCGGAAACTGGGTCTCCGCACGGTCTATTTTCAAAAAAGAAAGGGGATTCTGTATGACTGCCTGTTTGGCTTCTGCCCGATTGTAAACATCATAAGGGAGCGCGGCGATGGAGGAAGCTTTTTCTTCCGCCGGACGTACGCTCCGGAAGGGACGGATCGTTGGCATGGCTGGTTGCTCCTTTTTCATTATTGTAGTATACTGAACAGATACAGCAGTATACGGTAGCCTGCGGAAAAAGCCGTTAGTAAAAGGGTTTCCGCCGGATTATGTGTTGTTTTGCCAATATGCCGTGTAAACAGCAAATACAGTGTATCACAAAAATCTATATTTTTCCATATGGAAAGAAAATTAATAAAATAAATATAAAAAAATACCTATGACAAAATAAGATAGATGGAATACCATAGGTATTTTTCTTAGGAATATTCTTTAACAGCTCCTTAGTCTTCATAGTGTCCTTTGCAGGCCATGATTTTAATATTTTGTAGCTCATCTATGTCATAAATGAGACGGTTTGCTTCATCAATGTGCCTGGAATATCCAGAGCGATGTTTTAAAGGTTCTGGCTTGCCCATTCCTTTCATTACACCATTACGCTGTATGTCTTTTAGAAGGGCAACAACGCGCTTCATTGTTTTTTATCTTGTGTCTGCCAATATAAGAAATCTTTAAAGCCTTCTTTAGTAAATGTGAAATCATTCATCCGCAGCCATTGCCTCCAATTCGTCAAGAGATTTTTTAATCACTTCTCCACGCTCCAATTGTGCAAAACTGCGATCTAGTTTTTCGAGATATTCCACGTTCCGCTTTGCCTTAGCCATTTCATTATACTCTGCCTCAGATATGATGACTACATTTTTGTTTGCCTTACGTGATACGATGATCGGTTCCCCGTCAAAAGCCATATCAAAATATTTTTTTATATTTGCCCGGATATCCATCTGTTTTGCCGCGATCATATTATTATACCTCTTTTCTTTTTATAAAACGTACTGTTTTTAGTACTATAATTGTAATATATTATTATACCCATGTCAATGACTCTGTAGTAATGAATCGTGACGTTTTGACAAAAAGATAGCAGAGAATTATAATGTAGAAAAATATTTCTTATACAATTAAGGAAGTTACACCGTCTCTAAGGAACTGTAGGAAAAGACCTCGCAAAGAGCCGGGTAACTATAACTCGCACGTAAGCGCCCATAGGACAGGCGCTAAGTGCTCATAATAGGAGGATTTTTAATGCTGTACGAGGATGAAAAGGATTACATCATGCGGATGATCAAGGAAATGGTGAGGGTGCTTTTTTCATTGATGCTGGGAAAGCAGTATACTCAGGTGGAGCTGCCGCAGGAAAATAAATTTTCAGTTTCTGGTATGGGACTTGGGGATTTGAAGGAGATGGTGGATCGTGGGCAGATCAATGAAGCGGAAAATATTCTGCTGGAAAATCTGGATTATGAAAATAAAGAAGAGGTAGCCGCTGCGATCCTTTTTTATGAATATGTAAGCCAGAAGGATGAAAGCTTTTTGAAAGAGCATGATTATTCTTTAGAGGAAGCATTTGACGGATTGAAACAGGTTGCGGAAAGTAGTGGATATGGAGAGTTGGTGCCAGGGATTTTGTCAGAAGCATAAAAAGCCTGATTGTCTAGGAATCAGGTCTTTAAGTAGTGTTTTGATAATTGTGTAATTATGTAAAATGTGATATTATTTTGTTGTGGCAATGACATTTTACGGGTACAGGTAATAGAATCCTTTATAAATTGTATGTAAGGGATTTTATTGCCTTTTTTGCGTTGGGATAATGCGGGAAAGATATCGTTATATTTGAGTCTATTACTGAAAGGATGACACAAAAGAGCCAGGAGGATTTAAAAAGTCATGGAAGAGCCAAAGATGAGGATATTTTATACAGAACAGAATGTCTATGAGAAGAGGAAAGCAACTATTGAAGAGCAGCTTCATCTTTATGAAAAGCATCCCGAGGGAAGCGAAAGAAATGCTGTATTATGGCATGCGTGGCAACAGAATAAAAGATGGCTGATTCAGCTTTTAGAATTGACAATTGCGTCATTCCCGGCTTATAGCAGACATAATGCTTCCCATGCAAAAGCAGTTCTGTACAATATAGAAAGAATCCTTGGGGAAGAGCGGATCAAACGTCTGGAGCCGACAGACTGTTTTGCGCTTCTCCATGTTGTTTATGTTCATGATATTGGGATGGCAATTTTGGCAAATGATAGAGAAGAGATGGTTTCCAGTGACGCTTTTGCAGAGATGGTGGATGAATTAACACAGGATTCGGACTATGACCTGAAAAAGGCGGCATTAGAATTACAGAGGATTTGTTATAAACATGATCGAGAAAATGAATTACTTGATCGTGGTGGGGAAGAATATCTTAGAGAGCAGAAGCTGATCTATCAGGAAAAATTTAATACATATTATGCGATTATTCAATTAATGTCGGAGTTTCAGCGGGGAAAACATGGTGAGCGGGCTGGTTCAAGAATTAGTGCATGGATTACGGATCAGGACAAGTTGCGTTCGGAATTTGCCATGTCTGGAATTCCAATGCGTATATTTCTACGTATAGCGGATTGCGCAAGCATTCATACGGAGTGGGATTTTCAACATATTCTGGATCTGCCATTTGAAGAAAATGGGTATGAGCATGATATGTTCCATCCGCGTTTTATTGCGGTTTTGCTTCAATTGGGGGATGCATTAGATATTGATAATGACAGATTTCATCCATTTGCGCAGGCATTTCTTGGAAAATTACCGATGCAGTCACAGGCACATTACGATAAGCATATGGCTATTCGTACATTGACAGTTACGCCTGAAGAGATTAAGGTTGAGGCGGATTGTGTTTCGAGAGAAGCGATGCGCCTGGTAAGAAATGAGTGCGACGTATTGGAGAAGCTGTTGGAATCGTCAAGTTATCATTGGTCGAGTATTGCGCCAAGGGAATTAGGCGGTGCGTTGCCGACCTTACAGACCCCCAGACTTTTACTGAACGGCAGGGAGATTCCTACAGATTTGGCAATGATGCGTTTCCAAATTTCGCAGAGAAAAGCCTTTTCTCTGTTACAGGGAGAAAATATTTATTCAGGAAGATTTCCGTTTGTACGAGAATTACTGCAAAATGCTATTGATTCTACAAAGATACAATGTTGGTCTGATTATATCAGCAGTTCAAAATTCAGGTATAAGAAAGAGCAGAAGGAACATATATTACCGTCCATTTTGGAGGTCGCACAGATTGTGAATCCGATAGAGTATCCAATTGAAATAGAAATCAGGTGTGGGAAACAGAGCGATAAGAATAAATGGACGGAAGTAGAGTTTGACTCAATAGAGAGTAAAGATGGTAAGGATGAACAATACGGAATTCTTTTTTCAATCAGAGACTATGGAACAGGAATCAGTACGGGAGTTTTAAGAGATATCGCAGAAGTAGGGACAAGCTATAAGAAAAGAAAGAAGAAGATTAGGAATATTCCAGAATGGTTGCGGCCGACAGGAGAATTTGGAATAGGTTTACAGTCTGTTTTTCTGATATCAGATATTTTTTCTTGTGAAACTTATACAAGAAGTGGAGAGCGTTATCGGATCGAATTCAGAACAGGATCGAATGGAGAGCATGGATATATTAATGTAGAGCCTATGGATGCCGAGGATGATGCAATGCCATTCGGTTCAGAATTTGAGGTCTTTGTCAGCCATAAGAAGAAAAAAGAGCGGGATGAATTTATAGAAGCGTGGCAGGGGCATGACCCTTTCAATATTAACTATGAGAAAGATACAATCAAACGAGACATTGTCGAATTGACATCTCAATTGCTTTTGGATATTGATAGACAGTTGGGGGAGATACTTTTCCCTATCTATGTTCATGTATCATTTCCATTTAATGGATTTTATAGGGCAAAACTGAATGATAAGTTACAGAAGATCACATTAGATACATCATTAGATTATCAGGAGCATACGGAAAATAAATTGAGAGGACATGTGAGTTGGATTTATAGTTTTGATACGAAAAAAGGGGACAATTTCCAAAAATTTGAAATGAATAATGGAATTTGTGCGTTTGACTTTAAAAATATGAAGCTTTACATGTGGCTTGAGAATATTTCTACTTGTGTAAGACTGGGAGTGGATCGGATTTTTGGAGAGCCTTCAGGAGAGGGAAAATTGTGTCGGGTTTACTTTAAAGGAATATTAGCGGAAGAAACAGCAATTACCGGTGATGCTGAATTGTTGGAGCTGATAGATATTAAAGGCGGAAAGATGGAGAATAATTTTCTGCAGTTGAACCGCAATGGATTTACGAGTAAAGGCGATGAGCACATCAAGAATGTTATTGTACCGGAGGTTTTAAAGAGCGCTCGGGAGGCGTTGGGGATTATTGCGGAAAAAACTCGGGGAAATGGTAAAGAAGATGTGCATGGAGAAAAGAATAAAGAACAAAAAGATGAACGATTTGAAGATATGGTTGGCAAATATCTTAATGAGGTATTACGAGATGAACTAGTGGGTAATAGTGAGTCAGAATCTAATTGGCGAAAACAGCTTTTGGGCATTAGCCTATTTTATCATTATTATATGATGTTTAGTGAGAAAAATCATAGAGAATATGTGTCGAATAAAGTCTTGAATGAACGAAAAAGATGGGAAAAAGCGTTATGTCGGGTAGAAGAGATAATGAAAAATCACTTTCAGGCGATAGTTGGGAAGGGGAAGCAAGATATTGTAATGAATATGGATGTTCCAATGTTAGAGATATATGGAATTGGAAGTTATAATCTTCTCAATGGCGAAAAAAATATCAGTGTTGCAGATTTTTTTGATCACTCGAAGCATTTCCTCCTAATATCGAAACGCAGAGAGGAAGGTGCGGAATGGCGTAATTATCTCATGGAATATATTGAATTGGGAGATGTAAGTGAAAATATCAAGAAAGATATCAGAAAATGTATTGAGAATCAAGAACACGATGTCAGTATAATTAAGTGTAGCATTAAAGATATGATTCAGTTTCGGTCAACTAATGAGAATGAAATAAAAGTAAAAAAAATATGGCTCGAACTATGGGGACGGTCTATTATAGAATATGTAGAAGGGGTTATTGCGGAGGGAATCAGTGTAAAGCAAAGTGACTTTTTACAAAAAATGTTGAAATATGTACCAATCATCGGCTGTTTCTCGAGTATGGACGGAAATCTGCGTGTCCATGTGATGAATGGAACATTTTGCGAATATATTTTCTATGATAATAATTCAAAATTTATGTACATGAATAAGATGGTAGAAAGACATCAAAAGTTAAATGCAGAGCGATTTATGCTTTTTCCTTATTGTGAATTCGAGGCGTTGGGAATTCAAGAATATCCTAAAGATGCATGCAGCGTTCACGATAGATATGTGTTTGATATAGGTTATAGAATGCTTTTTCCATGTTCAGGAGCCGCTTTAGAAAAACTATTTTCTGAATATAGGAAGATTAAAGTAGAGGAAAAATTACGGGCAATTGGGATGGAACTGAAGCGAATCTGTAATTTTCAATATGAATACTATGAAAATGGGGATGAAGAATTAAGAACAAAGTTTGAGAATAAAAGAGCTGAGTACAGTAAGGATAAGAAGAGGCCTTGCAACCGGGAACAGTTTATTCGAGAATTGAAGATGAGGTTTGGGATTTTGATCAAGCATTTAGCGAAAGAGAGCATAAATGCAAATAAAAAATCTGAGAGAAAAGTAGAAAAAATAGAAGGCGGCGAAGAAATAAAACAGATAGAAAAAGAGAAAGAGGAAGTAGAAGAAACAAAACAAGAAGAAATCGTAGAGGGAGTAGAAGAAACAAAACAGAAGGAAATCGTAGAGGGAGCAGATGAGACAAAACAGGAAGAAACCGTAGAGGGAGCAGATGAGTCAAAACAGGAAGAAACTGTAGAAGGAGCAGAACCAATAATAAGAACGGAGCGGATATTACCAGATTATGAAACAATACGAGAAAATTCAAGAAGAATATGTGAGATAGTTTTGGATCATTATAAACCTATTGTAAAGGGGGAAAGAGAGGAAGAAAGTCTACGGGCACTAAATGAGCTTATACAGTATGTTATCTTATGGAACAGGTGTTATAATGATGATGAACCTGAGAAAAAAGTAAAAGAGTGTGTTGCTAATACGTACCAAAACTATTGGGACGGTACAAAAGAAAAAGAGCTGCTTATCGATTGGAATGTTCGTTATTCACCTTATGGAAGAGACGTTATCAGTGATATGTATGAAAGACTATGGCAGGATATAGAACAGACAATGCAAAATGCTTGGAAAACGAATGAAGATATTTTGGAAGATTGGGAAATATTAAATATTATTAGAGAGGGTAACAATGAATAAAGATATTGGAGAAGTAAAAAAATCTATACAAGAGCTGGAGATTCCTAAACACATAGAAGAACAGGCAAAGCTTTACTTAGAACTGGCAAATAAAATTGAGGAGTTCTTAGAAAAAGTGTACCAGGAAAATGGAAGGGAGCTAGAGTTTCCTGTTGATGTTCGGCTTTTATGTGAAGAGATGGGAATTTCCGTAATTCCAAAAGCTATTGGCATTAGTGCGCCGAATCAATTTAACAAAGTTCTAGGACAAATTACGATAGACAGGGATGAAAAACTGATAGTAGTTAATAGCAAGGTTAGCCTTAAGACACAGCGGTATGCGATTGCACACTCTATTGGAAGATATCTCTTGTTAAAAAAAGAGAGCCTTTTTGAACATAGTTATGCAATCCCTCTTATGCCAGACGAATTGGGAGAGATTTCAGCGGATACAGTGGCGCTTTTTCTGCTTTTGCCGCTGAATGTGTTCAAAAAAGAGTTTAAAGATTATTTAAAAAAGATTAAAAATTATCCACTGGATGTGGATAAATGGCTTCAATATTTGAGTGATAAGAGCCAGATACCGGTGTTTAATCTTGCAATTGGGTATCAGCAATTAAAACAGGTTGCTTGTCATGAACGGATAGAAGCTTTTGCAAAGGCTGGTTTCAATTTTGATGATTTTTCAGATGAATACTCTGATATTTTTGCATAGAAAATAGTTGGATGATTATACAAACGTGTTCTTGGAAATGATGAATTTGGAATTATTGGGAAATTGATACAGTAGTTTTATCAGGTGAGAAAATTTCCAGGAACACAAGATAAAATAGGGAGGTCTTTTATGTGGTGCATGAAAATTCCTTGTTGTGAAAGTAAAACTTTTTTAAAACAGATTAAGTATGAAAAAGAACCAGTAGAGATCTGTTCTCTACGTACAGAGAATTGTCTGGAATGGTATACGCGGAAGGCTATTTTTTATAAACGGATGTTTTACATATTATCGATTATTAATTTGGGAGTCCCTTTGGCAAGTACGATATTCATGTCATTGAAAAGCGATACGAATATAGGAATTGTACTTGCTACTATTACGTCTTTATCAGCTTCATTATTGGCTCTTTATAATATGAGAGAAAAATGGACAATGTATCGGACTGCGGCAGAATATATTAAAAGTCAATACTGCTTATACTGTGGAAAAGTTTATCCATATGACGAGGAAGACGCGCATGTAAAGTATCTTACACTGTTGGAGAAATATATGGCAAGTGTTCATGTCCAATGGTACAGCTTGCAGAAAGAAAATAAAGAAAAGGAAGAAGATAGCGAAACGAAGAAAGAGCATATTTAAGCCGGGGGATTTACCTCCGGCTTATTTTACACATCTTTTTATCAATATTTTAGAGAATTTTGTTTTTTATGCTATACCCTCCGGGCACCCCATTATGGCCATTCGGCCGTTTCACAAGGTATATTTAAATTTCATACCATATGATCTGGTTTGCCTCCAGCTCCAGGTCGAAGCTTGTGCCGTCTCCGACATAGACCGTGGTACTCTGCGGCACATAGGTATTGTTGACTACGCAATATTTCCCATTTTCAATATAGGCGTGGACTTCCACGTTATAATTTGTGGAGAACCATCTGTACAGGTTCTCTTCATCTCCGGCACTCCAGAGGATGGCACGGTAGAGCAGCCGGCTGTTCTCAAAGCTGTAGGGAAGCCCGCTGATGTAAACGGCACGTCCGTTTCCAAAAGAATTGACCGCAAGCTGGACCTCTCTGTCTCGTTCTGCCAGGATCGTGGTGCCTTCCAGGGCATAAATATTTTTCTTGCCTTCCCCGAAATCAATCTCTCCGGTGACATCTTCGGTAATAAAATGCTCGTGGCTGTCCCAGTTGTACTTATCATAGCCCAGGGTAAAGCCTCGTTCTTCTTCCACGCCGAATACATTAGAGAGCTGGAAGAAATGACCGTTGGCCTGGTGTGCGCCTGGCTCACCGACACCGATGATCCCGCCGCCTTCATAGACGAATTTCTTTACGGCAGAGGAAATATCCGGGTCGCACCACCATTCACCGCCTGTATGGGCAGTATCGGCATCTCCTACATTGATGAGGACGTCAATATTTTTCAGGATATCCGGGTTTTCTTTGATATCAGAAAAGCTGATGAACCGTACATCAAAGGGAGCGCCGGAGAGTGCTTCTATGATTCCGGAATAGGAATAATTTTGCTTGTAATAAAGGGCATGGTGTACCATGTGGCATCCCCAGGCACGCATCTTTCCCCAACAGTTTAAGACAGCGACACGCTTTACACAGTAGGGGACACAGCCTTTGACGTTGTCATAGAGCTCGCGGAATTCATTGCAGACAGATTCCACATAGTCTATAAATTCCGGGAAATCCAGTGTCAGCTTCAGGTATCCGCCATATCCGATCCGGTCTACAGGCTTACGCAGGATGGCGCGGCGGGCGGTCACCCAGTTCACCTTTGCTTCCTTTACGGGGTCGCCGCCTTTGTGGAAGGTATCCGGGAAGAAATAGGGCAGGAGCCTTGCCTCAGTATAGGAAACACCTTTGATATCGCTGATCAGCCGCAGGGTGGAACCATTTCCCACGCTTCCTACGACCGCGTCCAGGCCCACATTGCGGAATTCTTCCATAAAGGGTTCGGTCCCGATCCAATGGTCACCCAGGAACATCATGGCTTCCTTGCCGTATTCATGAGTAATGTCTGTCATTTCTTTTACGATCTTCGCAACTTCTTTCCGTTGAAATGCCTGAAAATCCTGGAATTCCCTGGACGGAATACGGTACTGGTTGTTGTAATAGCCCTGGTCAATGATATATTCCGGGCGGAAGGGATAACCGGCCTCCTGCTCGAATTGTTCCAAAATATAAGGGCTTACGGATGCGGAGTAGCCGTACCAGTCTACATATTTTTCACGCGCCAGCTCATCAAATACGAGAGTGAACTGATGGAAAAATGTAGTGAAGCGGAGTACATTTACATAAGGATGGTCCTGGATAAACTTCCGCAGCCGCTTCATGGTGAAGGCATGGGTCTTGGGCTGGCGTACATCAAAGGTAATCTGGTGTTCCACGTCCTTCCAGTCGTTGACCACTGCGTTGTACATATGGACCGGATCCCACATGATGTAGGCCAGGAAGCTGACCGTGTAATCGTGAAATGGAATGCTTTTGATGATGACCTCGCCTTTCACTTCGTCATAGCTCCAGTCTGCCGTTGGAACGACTGTGCCGGTACTCCGGTCGATAACCTCCCACCAGCGGGTGATGTCATCCCGGGTGTTGGGAGTCAGCATGTCCTTATACAGACCCTTCATCAGCGGGATGCGCAAAGGTTCGCCTGCCGCGGTATAGATGGGGGTCATGACATACATCTGCTGAATCTCGTCCGGGTTTGCCTTTGCCCAGGCATTGTCCTTTCGGGTGGTATAGTAGGTGGAATATACCTTGAGGCCTACATCCTTTAATTCTTCCGGGAAATCGGTCCCGTCACAGTCACGGACCGCGTCGGCGCCCCATTTTTCGGACAGGCGTATGGTATCTTCGATAATATCCATGTCTGTTGGTATTGTTACACGTCCATTTTTGTTCATACTGATATTCCTTTCGGTCATAAAATTTTTCCAACCGCACAGATGGAAATGTTTTGAAAAAAGTATAGCATAATGAGCGGTGAAAGTCTATTCTGTTGTAGGAGCCCGGAAGAAAAGGATCTGCTTCAAAAAATTTCCGGCATTCCTTATACAAACATGTTAAAATACAAGCATATGGAAATCGATGTGTTCAAAAATAATAGGAAGGAAGTATAACATGCCATTTCAGATTGTAAGAAGCGATATTACGAAAATGAAGGCGGATGCCATTGTAAATACGGCCAATCCGAAACCAATCTGTGCCGGTGGGACGGATTCTGCCATTTATGAAGCGGCAGGAACCGAGTTGCTATTGGCAGAACGCAGGAAGATCGGGACAATGAAGGCCGGACAGGCTGCTGTTACTCCGGCTTTTGGCCTGGACGCGCGGTATATCATCCATACGGTGGGACCGGTGTGGAAAGGGGGATGGCGCGGTGAGGCAAAGGCACTTCGCGCCTGTTACGAAAACAGCTTTAGTTTGGCTTATCAATGTCGTTGTGAAAGTATCGCGTTTCCGTTGATCTCTACAGGTGTCTATGGATTTCCCAGGGAAAAAGCATTACAGATCGCGTTGGCCGCGATTCAAGAGTTCCTGATGGAACATGAGATGATGGTGTACCTGGTCGTATTTGACCAAAAATCATTTGGATTGTCAGGTAAATTATTTCACAAGATCGATGCTTTTATTGACGAAAATTATGTACGGGAAAAAACGGAAAAGGAATATACGGACAGAGATTTTTCCAGAAGCCTCCGTATAGAAGAGGATGACGGGCGGTTCCGGACCGGAGCGATGCCGGTAATGATGAATTTGGAAAGCATGCCTTGTGCGCCCGCCGGGCCGGAAAGAAGTCTGGAGGATGTGATCGATCATGTGGGGGAGACATTTCAGGAACGGCTGCTGCGCTTCATTGATGAGCGGGATATGACAAATGCGCAGGTCTACAAAAAGGCGAATCTAAGCCGGAAATTATTTTCCAAGATTCTTTGTAATCCGGATTATCAGCCGAAGAAACGGACGGTGATCGCATTTGCGATCGCTTTACAACTGAATCTGGATGATACGAAGGATCTGATGGCAAGAGCCGGATACGCGCTTTCGCCGGGCAGCAGGTTCGATCTGGCGATTGAATATTTTATAGAGAGAAAGGTATATGATATTTATACGATCAATGTGGCACTTTTTGACCATGGCTTGCCGATGCTGGGGGAATGAATTGCTGTTATTTTCCCGGAGCGGCGGGCGAAACGGACATACGTGCGCATGTATATTTTCCCATACTGAAAAATGTCCCCTGCCAGGCGACCATTTTTTACTGAAAAAACGGTATGCTTACCTTATACACAACAGCAATTAAAAAATATAGATATCGGAGGTAAGTATCATGAAGAAAAATTTAACAGAAATCGTTTTTATCCTGGACAGAAGCGGGTCAATGAGCGGGCTGGAGGCGGATACGATCGGCGGATATAATTCGATGCTCAGCAAGCAGAAGGAAGAGACCGGGGAGGCATTTATCTCTACGCTCTTGTTTGATGACAGGACGGAAGTGCTGCATGACCGTGTCAGCCTAAAGCATGTGCAGCCGATAACGGAACGGCAGTATTATGTGCGGGGATGTACGGCGCTTCTGGACGCGATCGGCGGCGCGGTCTATCATATCGGCACGGTTCACAAGTATTGCCGGGAGGAAGACCGGCCGGAGAAGACGATTTTTATCATTACCACGGATGGTATGGAGAATTCAAGCCGTATATACACATATGAAAAGGTGAAACAGATGGTGGAGCGGCAGAAGGAAAAATATGGATGGGAATTTTTGTTCCTGGGGGCAAATATTGACGCCATCGAAACCGCGGGCCGCTTTGGAATTCAGCCCAGCCGTGCGGTAAATTATGAGTGTGACAGTGAAGGTACACGGTTGAATTTTCAAGTGGTAAGTGAGACAGTCTGCGCAGCACGCGCATGTACGGGGAATCTGTCAGAATATTTTGATGACCCGGTCTGGAAAAAGGCGATTGAAAAGGATTATAAAAAAAGACATGGGGTATACTAAAAACATTATTTTAACATGAAAGAAGGGAAAGTAATGTTGAAAATGGATATGGATGAATTGCTTTCCGAAAGTGATCTGATCTCGCTGCACTGTCCTTTGACGGATGGAGTCTACAGGAAACGAAGTGGAGTAAATGTTTTAGTAATAACCCCCCGTATCCGCGCATACGATAAATTAGGACATGCGCTAAGGAGCTGTTAAGATTTACTTCTTAACAGTTCCTAAGGTACACGAAAGGGGGGGTTCTTTTGTATGAAGAGAAATCCATAGAGGAAGTATCCGGACATTTTCACACGGATCTGGACAAAGGGCTGTCCTGGGCGGAGGCGGTGACCCGGTTATCCGCCGGCGGAAGAAATGAGCTGGAAGGGGAGCCAAAAAAAAGTATCCCGGAAACATTTCTGGAGCAATTAAATGACCCGCTGATCTGTGTGCTGCTGGTGGCTGCGTTTGTATCGTTTCTATTGAAAGAATATAGTGACACGGTGATTATTGGAGTTGTCATCGTGCTCAATGCCACCGTGGGAGTGATCCAGGAAGGCAAGGCTCAGAAGGCTCTGGATTCGTTGAAAAAACTGACCAGTCCGGAAGCGCACGTCCGGCGGGGCGGAGAAATCCGTAAAATTCCTGCCGCCGAGCTTGCAGACGGCGATGTGGTGCTTTTAGAAGCGGGAATGCAGGTCCCGGCTGACCTGCGCCTTATCAGAACCTGGAACCTGAAGATCGAGGAGTCCGCGTTGACCGGGGAATCGCTTCCGGTTGAGAAGGACGCAAAATTCCAGGCGGCAGGGGAGCTGCAGATCGGGGAACGGAAGAACGAGGCATTTATGTCCACCATGGTAGCCGGAGGCCGGGGGGAGGGCATCGTGACCGCCCGTGGAATGAAGACGGAGATCGGAAAGATTGCTTCTATTATAAAGACGGTTCCGAAAGAATTTACCCCACTTCAGAAAAAGCTGGCAGAACTTGGAAAATTTTTAAGCATTGTGTCTGTCCTGCTCTGTATGCTGCTGTTTGCCATTGCGGTACTGCAGAAACGGGATATCCTGGAAATGCTGATCACGGCTATTTCCCTGGCCGTGGCGGCGGTGCCCGAGGGGCTGCCCGCGGTTGTGACCATCGTCCTGGCCATGAGTGTTTCACGGATGGTCAAGGTGAATACGATTGTAAGAAAATTGCCATCTGTAGAGACATTGGGGGCAGTTAACGTAGTTTGTTCTGATAAGACCGGTACACTGACGCAGAATAAAATGACAGTGACCCAATGCTATGTCAATGAGCGGAGCATTCCTATTTCTACAAGCAGCATCCGGGAACAGGCGGAAATTCCGGAAATGTTCCTGCAAGGGTTTGCTTTGTGTAATGACGCGGTGCTTCCGGAAAGCGGACGGGCAGTAGGGGACCCAACGGAGATCGCGCTGCTGGCGATGTCTTCGAACTGTGGAATCCGGAAAGCGCAGACGGAAGCGCAGTATCCCCGGATCGCGGAACGTTCTTTTGATTCCGCGAGAAAAATGATGACTACGGTACATAAGAGTTCCCGCGGACAGATCGCCTATACGAAGGGCGCGCCGGACATCGTGTTAAAACGTTGTACGAAGATTTACCTCAATGGTTCCATCCAGGAACTCAATGATGTGAAGCGCAGAAAACTTCAGTCTGTCCTGGAAGAAATGTCCTCCCAGGCGCTGAGGGTGTTGGCGCTGGCAATGAAGCAGGGGGAAGGAGAGGATCTGCTTAAGGAACGGAACCTGGTATTTCTCGGCCTGGCCGGCATGAAAGATCCCATCCGGCCGGAAGCAAAAGAGGCAGTAGAAAAATTTGGAAAAGCTTCGGTGCGCACTATTATGATCACAGGGGATCATGCGGATACGGCATTTGCCATCGCGAAGGAACTGGGAATCGCGGCGAAGCCAAATCAATGTCTGACAGGGGCAGAAATGGACAATCTGTCGGATCACAATCTCCGGGTACGTTTGAAAGAGGCAAATGTATTTGCCAGGGTTTCCCCGGAACACAAGGTGCGGATCGTAAAGCTTTTGAAGGAATGCGGCAATATCGTTGCCATGACCGGCGACGGGGTCAATGACGCGCCGTCCCTGCGGACTGCGGATATCGGGATCTCCATGGGATTGTCCGGAACAGACGTGGCAAAAAATGCTTCCGACATGATCCTGACGGATGACAATTTTGCCACTATAGAAAAAGCGATCGAAGAAGGGAGGAGTATTTTTCAAAATATTAAGAAAACGGTCCTGTTCCTGCTTTCCTCCAATTTTGGAGAGATCATTACCATGTTTACGGCCGTGCTGTTGGGACTTGCCGCCCCGTTGAAGGCAAGCCACATTCTCTGGATCAATTTGATCACGGATTCTTTGCCGGCGCTTGCTCTCGGAGTGGATGAAAATGACAAGGAGGCATTGATGCGGGAGCCGCCCCGGAGTGCAAAGGAGGGAATGTTTGCAAATGGCGGGCTGGCATGTACCATATTTTACGGGCTGCTCATAGCGGCGATCAGTCTGACCGCGTTTTTAAAGCTGCCCTGGGAAATTTTGATGGAAGGAGGGCAGAAGTTTACGTTGTCCAATCTGGCGGCAGTTCTGCAAAATGAGGCGGTTCTGGTAAGGGCGCAGACCTATGCGTTTACCGTGCTGGGGATGTCACAGCTTTTCCATGCGCTGGGAATGCGGGATGTGCGGACATCTGTATTTTCAGGAAAGCGGACGTTCAATCCTGTGATGGCTGCGGCATTCGGGCTGGGAGTCCTGCTGCAGCTGGCGGTGACGGAGATCCCTTATCTTGTGGGCATGTTCGGGACTGCGCCGCTGGCATGGCAGGAGTGGGCGGTACTTATGATATTAGCAGCATTTCCGGTATTGGCACATGAAATCTTTGTATGGACAGGAAATGGAGAGGGGGAAGGGTAAGGAGAAGAAAATGATGGGAGATCCATAGGAAATGAGCCGGGAAGCCGGCTCATTTTTTTCGAATTATTTCTTAAGGTCGCAAAAGAAGGGAAATTGTGATATACTTTTATATGGTGATATTTGTCCGAACAAGAAGGATTTCGATAGAAGTGGTTAAGAGAGATAGGAAGTGCGGATTATGTATAAAAATGAGATTCTCATAAGAAATTTTGGCCCGATAGATGAAGCAAAGATAAATTTGAATGACAATTTTCAGATTTTTATAGGAGCGCAGGCATCAGGAAAAAGTACAATCTGCAGAGTGATCTATTTTTGCCAGAAGATCAGGGATTATACATTGGATTTTCTGATGAGTTCAGAACAATTTACCGAAAATCATAAAAATGAATATTTTAATAATTATTTAAAACAATTAACGAAGCAGTTTATGGGCTGTTTTGGTACTACAAAACATATGCAGAAATTTGAAATTGAATATTATTTTGAAAGAAAATATATACGTATATTTTTAAATGATGATGGATATGTCAGATTCTCTTTTTCTACAAAGCTGCGAAATGAAATATTGGCGTTGATTGACGAAGCAGCAGATATGTTTTTGAATAAATTAGATCATGAAGTGAGTTCCATTATGGATAATATTACGGCATTAGGAGTGATGAAACGCCTTTTAAGTGAAGTGTTGTTTTCTTTATTTGAAAACAAAGCAGAAATTATATATGTGCCTGCAGGCAGAAGCTTGTTAGCAACGATATCAGAACAACTTCAGGACGTATCTGTGGATAAAATGGATTTGACCATGCAGGAATTTATGAAGTTGATCAGAACGACTAAGAATAAATTCGGAACGAAAATCCCGGAGATGGTGAAAGTTTATACAAAAACAGTAAAAGGGCAGATTAATAATACTGCGTTAGATCAGGCATATAATTTGATAAAAAAAATTTTGAAAGCAGATTATATCAGTGAAAGCGATGGAGAGAAGATTTATTTTGATGAATATCATTGGGTGAAATTGATGTATGGTTCATCGGGGCAGCAAGAATCGTTGTGGATATTAATGTTAGCATTCGTGATTATTTTGGAAAAAAGAAATACGTTTTTTATTATTGAAGAACCAGAAGCACATTTATTTCCTATTGCGCAAAAAGAGATAGTCAGCCTTATTTCTTTGATGGCAAATGTAACAGGAAGCAAAGTGATCATTACAACACATAGCCCATATATTCTTACATCAGTCAACATTTTGTTATATTCAGAAAAAGTTGAGGGTGCACATTCTAAAAATGGGAAGATTGTAATTCCGAAAATGTTGAGGATACCATATAATACTTTTGCGGCATATAAAGTCGGGAGATTTAAGAAATCCGTGGAATCATTGCTTGACAGAGAGAGTCATATGATCCATACCGATTATATTGATGAAGTTTCTGCGATTACGAATTTTGAATTGGAGGAACTGATAGACATGGAGATGGAAGATGATCTGTAATAAATTGGGTGTATGTGTAGATGAAATACTATCAGGAAAGACTCCTGTAAAATGTAACAATAATATGAAACAGTGCATTGCATCGTCTGACAGGCGTTCAGAAATAAAATGTGAAGAAAAGAAGAAAAAATATATTCTTGAGAATAGCATGAAAAATCATGTGATTTCTTTTAGGATGGACGGAGGGATCATCGTTGTTGATGCATCGGTACCGGAAAATTTAAATAAATGTGACTACTTATTTATTGTTCATTCGCAGGAGAAGACTGCGATTTTGATAGAATTAAAGGGCGTAGACGTTTCAAAGGCGTTAAAACAGATACAGGATACTTTAAAGCTTTACAAAGAATTTTGGAAAACGCTTGAGCATGTTTATGGAAGAGTAATTGTAGTTTCATCTACTCCGGATCTGAAAGCAAGCCCAGGGTATGTGAATCTGGCAAAAACACTTAGAAAAACATATCATGGAAATATAAAAATCGCTAAGCAGCAGTTAAAAGAAAAGGATATTGATTTACCAAAAGAACGTTAAATTAAAAATATAAGGAGGCAATACCATGATCACAGGAGCATTTATGGTTCCCCACCCGCCTCTGATCATACCGGAGATCGGCAAGGGGGAAGAACGGCAAATCCAGGAAACGATTGACGCCTATCATGAAGTGGGTCTAAAAATTGCTCATCTCAAACCGGAGACGATTATCCTGATCTCTCCGCACCAGGTAATGTATGCGGATTATTTTCACATATCTCCGGGAGAAAAAGCGGAGGGCGATTTCCGGCAATTTGGCGCCGGACAGGTAAAAATGGAGGTTCGCTATGATACGGATTTTGTGGAAAATCTCTGCAAGCTGGCAGACGCGGGGAACCTGCCCGCGGGGACACTGGGGGAGCGTGACAGGCGGCTGGATCATGGAACGATGGTTCCTTTATATTTTATAAATCAGTATTGGAAGGAATATCAGCTTGTCAGGATCGGACTGTCCGGCCTCCCTCTTACACAGCATTATGAGCTGGGGCGCCGGATCCGGGAGACAGCAGAGGTTCTGGAGAAAAATGTGGTGATCATTGCCAGCGGAGATCTGTCCCACAGGCTGAAAGCGGACGGCCCTTATGGATATCAGAAGGAAGGACCAGAGTACGACAAGCGTATCATGGAGGTTATGGGGAGGGGCAGCTTTGGAAAGCTACTCGAATTTTCCGAAGACTTTTGTGAAAAAGCAGGGGAGTGCGGACATCGTTCTTTTACTATGATGGCAGGAGCACTGGACAGAACGAGGGTGGTCGCTCAGCGACTTTCTTACGAGGGGCCGTTTGGCGTGGGATATGGGGTTTGTACCTATATCACAAGAGGGAAGGATCTGAATCGAAACTTTAAAGATCAGTATGAGAGAAAAGAGAGGCAGCGGATTCAGGAGCTAAGGCAGCAGGAGGACGAGTACGTACAGCTTGCCCGGAAGACCGTAGAGGAGTATGTCCGTACAGGAAAGAAGCTCCGGATACCGGAGGGGCTTCCGCGGGAAATGCAGGATAACCGGGCAGGTGTGTTTGTTTCTATAAAAAAAGAGGGCAGGCTTCGTGGCTGCATCGGGACGATCCAGGCAGTGCAGGCATCCATAGCGGAAGAGATCATAGAAAATGCAGTCAGTGCGGCTTCCCGTGACCCGCGGTTCTCCCCTATAGAACCGGAAGAACTGGACCGGCTTACCATGAGTGTGGATGTGCTGGGGGATACGGAGAAAATAGATTCCCCGGACAAGCTGGATGTAAAGCGATATGGCGTTGTAGTGACTAAAGGCTTTAAAAGAGGTCTTTTGCTTCCGAACCTGGAGGGCGTGGATACGATAGAAGAACAGATTGCCATTGCGAAACAGAAGGCAGGGATCGGCGAACATGAGAAAGCTGATCTGGAACGGTTCGAGGTTGTACGACATTATTAAATGTAAAAGCTTTCTATAATACCATAGCATCCGGTGAAGCTGCCAATGATAAGCTTTCTGTATGAAACTATGTGACATGGAGGATATCATGAAAAAGACATGCCAAATATGTATACACCATTGTAATCTGGAGTCCGGCCAGACAGGAATGTGCAGGGCGAGAAAAAATGAAGGCGGAAAGATCGTCTGCGAAAATTATGGGCAGGTTACTTCTCTGGCGCTGGACCCGATCGAAAAAAAGCCATTGAAAATGTTCCGGCCCGGCAGTATGATTTTGTCCGTGGGCAGCTTTGGATGTAATCTGCGATGCCCGTTTTGCCAGAATTATGAGATTTCGATGGCAGGCTCAAAACGGGCCGGGGCAGTCTACATTTCTCCGGAGGCTCTGGCGGAAAAGGCACAGGAGTGCCGGCGTGCGGGTAATATCGGGGTGGCTTTTACCTATAATGAACCTCTGGTGGGATGGGAATATGTACGTGATACGGCCAGGCTGGTCAGAGAAATGGGCATGGATAACGTGATGGTTACCAATGGGACAGCGTCTATGGAAGTGCTGGATGAGCTTCTTCCTTTTATAGATGCCATGAACATTGACCTGAAGGCATTCCAGGAAGAAACTTATCGGAAGCTGGGCGGAGACCTGGAGACGGTTAAAGCATTTATCACCCGGGCGGCAGGAGGCTGCCATGTAGAGTTGACCACGCTGATCGTGCCCGGGGAGAATGACGATATGGCGGAAATGGAGGAAGAGGCACGGTGGATCGCCTCTATAGGGAAAGAGATCCCGCTTCACGTCACCCGCTTTTTTCCACGGTATCATATGGCAGACCGGGATGCGACGGAGGTGGAGAGGGTATATCACCTGGCGGATACGGCAAGGAAATGTCTGGAAAATGTATTTGTGGGGAATTGTTAATTATTCAGAACGGCAGCTATGTGTATGAGAAAGGAATCAAGAGAAATATGATAAAAGTAATCGCAAGTGACATGGATGGTACCCTGCTGGGAGACGATCACAAGCTGGCTCCCCGGACGGTGGAGGCAATCCGCCGGGCTTGTGACGCAGGGATCCGTTTTATGGTGGCAACGGGACGGGATTTCCATGGGGCTATGCAGGAGCTGGATGGGACAGGGCTGGTCTGTGATTATATTCTGGGAAGCGGGGCAGAGATACGTGACCCACAGCAAAACATCGTCAGCCGGGTACAGATGGATATCGGGATGTGTGAAGAAGTCAATAGCATATTGAGAAAATATCCGGTATCCGTTATTTTTATGACCGGACAGTGTGATTATAGTATAGGAATACCGGAAGAACTGGAAGAGAACCTGATACGGAATCTGCAGGTATTCTTTTCGGATCTTACGCTTGAAGAAATTTTAAAGACGGAAATGTATCTTAATATGAAGAAAAATACCCGGATCATTCCAGATTTTCAAGAATTAAAGGACAAGGATCTTTCCGTGTATAAGATTTTTGTTTTTTGTGATGATGTAAAAGTTCTTCAGGAGCTGGAAAAGTGCCTGGAGACAGACACAAGGCTGGCAGTGGCCTCGTCATTTGCTAATAATCTGGAGATTACCGACGTACGTGCCCAGAAAGGGCCGATCCTGAAGGAATATATTGAGTCGCTGGGATATACGATGGAGGAAGTGATGGTATTCGGCGACAGCATGAACGACTACTCCATGCTGTCCATGGACTTCGGAGCGACAGTCGCGATGGATAACTCTGTGCCTGAGGTCAAGGCGGCGGCAAAGTACGTGACCAGATCCAATGAAGAATACGGGGTGGCATATGCGATTGATGAACTGCTGAAAAAGAGGCGTTAGAGTAGTAGGAAGTGACGAAAAGGAGAATCCAATCAAATATTTCCAATCGCTCCGTTGTTTTTTCACTTTATGACTGCTATAATAAAACGGATAAAAAGATATACAGGATATTCGCGGAAATCATCAGCAGAAAGGTGGATAAAACATGAACGTAAGAGAGATGCGCAACGAAGTTTTAGGGGCACGTGTAGTAAAAGCATTGGAATCCCGCAACATGGAAGCTTATTATGTGAAGACGAAGGAAGAAGCTCTTGCAAAGGCACTGGAGCTGATTCCGGAGGGCAGCTCTGTCAGCTGGGGCGGTTCCATGTCCGCGCAGGAGATCGGCCTGCTGGATGCCGTGCGTGCCGGTAACTATGAAGTCCTGGACAGAGATGTAAAGGAAACCAGGGAAGAACAGCAGGAGGTCATGCGTCAGGCTTTAAGCTGTGATGTTTTCCTGGGCAGTACCAATGCGGTCAGTGAGGATGGAATCCTTGTAAATATTGATGGAAACGCGAACCGTGTAGCCGCGTACTCCTATGGCCCGAAAGCAGTGCTTCTGATCGTTGGTATGAACAAGGTCGTAAAGACAGAAGCGGACGCCATGAGCCGCGCGAGAAATGAGGCTGCCCCGATCAATGCCCAGAGATTCGGTATCCAGACCCCATGCGTAAAGAACGGAACCTGTGCGGACTGTAAATCACCGGACTGCATTTGCTGCCAGATATTGATCACCAGGTTTTCAAAGGTGCCCAAACGGACGAAAGTTATTTTGGTAGATGAAAATCTTGGGTTTTAAGAAAGGCAGGCCGTATCATTCAGACCATGGGAAATAAGAATCCAAATAATAAAACAAGTAAAACCGGAAAAAAACCAGTGAAAAAGGGTGCAAAGAAAAAAAATAAAAAGGAAGGGAAAAAAGGCGGTGTGCTTACGACACTGATCATGATCTTCGCGTTTTGTATCCTTGCTGTTTCCATTTATCAGATTGTCAGGATGATCCTTCCCTATTATACCGGCGGGCAGGAATATGACAAAGTCAAGGAAATGGCAATCACGGAACCGGAGCCGGAAGCAGAAGAAGAAAGCGGGGATCCGGCGGATAGCTTTATCATAGATTTCGATGCCCTGTTGGCGGAAAATGCCGATACGGTCGCATGGGTCCGCATGGAGGAGCCGGCAATCATCAGCTATCCGGTTGTAAAAAGCCGGGACAATGAAGAATATCTGACAAAGACATTTTCCGCAAATGATAACAAGCTGGGGGCAATTTTTTTGGATAAGCGGAGCCATTCGTCATTTCATGACAAGAATTCCATTATCTACGGACACAATCTGAAGGTGGGGGGCGAGATGTTCTCTCAGCTCAGCGCGTACGCGGATGAAGCGTTTTGTAAGCAGCACCCATATTTCTATATTTATACGCCTGACAGCACCAAGGTCTACCAGGTGTTTTCCGCCGGAGTCGTAAAGGCCACGGCAGAAAATTATAATGTAGATTTTAATACGGACGAAGATTTCCTGGATTATATACAACTGTGCCGGAATTCGTCCAACTATCAGGTAGATGTGGAGCTGAACGAAGGCTCCAGGATCGTCAGCCTGTCTACATGTACCAACGTGCTGGAGGACGAACGGTTCCTGGTCCAGGGAGTGTTGATCGAGGAACGGTAAGAGGAGGGGAAGGCGATGGCAGATCGTTTTGCGGTAGGAGATATCATCCGCCTGAAAAAGCAGCATCCCTGCGGCAGCTCCGAGTGGGAGGTGCTCAGGGTGGGCGCGGATTTTCGCCTGAAATGTCTCGGATGTGGACATCAGGTGATGGTTCCCAGGAAACTGGTGGAAAAAAATACAAGAGAAATTCGCAAAAAGGCTTGATTCATAAAATGTGTTGTGCTATGATAAATATCTGTGACGTACAGACCAGATTTTTATAAATCTGGGAGCTGACAGATATTTTTAATTCCTTGCTCCCAGGCAGGCGGGGGCCAGAGACCAGAAGGAGGTGCAGGACACATGAACAAGTATGAGTTAGCCGTTGTTGTCAGCGCAAAGCTCGAAGATGACGCAAGAGCGGACGTAGTGGAAAAGGTTAAAGCATTGATCACCCGTTTCGGCGGCAACGTGACAGACGTTGACGAATGGGGCAAAAGAAGATTTGCTTATGAGATCCAGAAGATGAAAGAAGGATTCTACTACTTCGTACACTTCGAGTCTGACACGACTGTTCCGGGTGAAGTGGAACAGCGTATCCGTATCATGGATAACGTGCTCAGATATTTATGCGTGAAGCAAGAGGCATAGAGAAAGAGGTATATATGAATAAAGTAGTTTTGGTGGGTCGGCTGACAAGAGACCCGGAAGTCAGATATTCACAGGGTGAAAGCGCGACCGCGGTAGGAAGGTATACGGTTGCCGTAGACCGCAGGTTTAAGAGGGAGAACGAACCGACTGCGGATTTTATCCCTTGTAAAGTTTTCGGACGTTCTGCGGAGTTCGCGGAGAAGTATTTCCGTCAGGGCATGCGTGTAGCTGTTTCCGGACGGATCCAGACCGGAAGCTATACGAACAAGGATGGCGTGAAGGTATACACGACGGAAGTGATCATAGAGGATCAGGAGTTCGCGGAGAGCAAGGCAGAGTTTGAATCGAACCGTAGTTCCTACCAGCAGAACTCTTACCAGCAGCCGGCGCCATCGCCGGCAGCAGATGTGGGCGATGGTTTTATGAATATCCCGGACGGGATTGAAGAGGAACTGCCGTTTAGTTAAAGATATAGTCGTTGGAGGTAAAGGAAGATGGCTTACGAAAAGGGAAGCAGACCGGAAGGCGGCTTCAAGAGAAGAGGCCCCGTACGCAGAAGAAAAAAAGTATGCGTGTTCTGTGGAAAAGAAAATAACGAGATTGATTACAAAGATGTGGCAAAGCTGAAAAAGTACATCTCTGAGAGAGGAAAGATCCTTCCGAGAAGAATCACAGGAAACTGTGCGAAGCATCAGAGAGCGCTTACCGTAGCGATCAAGAGAGCAAGACACATTGCCTTGATGCCATATGTCCAGGATTAGTTTATAACGGACGGAAATGATTTATAAGGGCTGCAGGCGCCAGATTATAAGGGTCGGGGCGCGGCGGCTCTTTTTTTATTCTGTCAGGGAACTTCTCCGGATTTTCCTATAGGACAAAAACCCTCCAGGGCTGTGCGCTGCCGCATAGAAATATTAACATTCAGATTTGTAGTAGATTAATTGTGAAAAAAGTGTTATACTAAGCATATTGATTTGTTGTTACTGTTCACTAAGAGGAAAAAAACATGAAAAAGAAAGATGTGCGTTTAAAGGGCCAGTTAAAGATGTATATGCGCTGGCCGCTCATCATGACAGTGCTTTTGATCGCGATGAATGTCTGGATGTATGAGGTGGATAGACAAGCGGCGGGTATGATGGCTGTATTTGTTATCATTTATGCAGTGCTTGTTGGTATTCTGTATTTTCACAATCGTTCTCTGATCCTTGCAGATATGATCCAGTTTTCGACCCAGTACAAGGGGATACAGAATACACTTCTGCGTGAATTGGCGATCCCTTATGCTGTTTTGATGGAAGACGGACGGATCGTATGGAAGAATGACCGGTTTGAAGAAGTATTTCATGATAAAAGGCGGGAAAAATATATCCAAAAGCTGCTCCCGGAGATCACCCAGGACATATTTCCCAGGGACGGCAAAAATGTGGAGCTTGGGGTCCAGTACAAGTATTGTGAGTACCAGGTGCATCTTAGCAAGGTTTCCATGGAAGGGTTCAGTGAGACAGAGGATATACTGCATATCCCAAAGGATAAGGAATATTTTATTGTAGCGTATATGACGGATGTTACGGAGGTGAACGCGACTCTCCGGGAAATCGAAAGCCAGCGGATGATCGCCGGGCTGATCTATATTGACAATTATGATGAAGTGATGGAGAGTGTAGAGGAGGTGCGTCAGTCTCTTCTGGTAGCGCTGATCG
This sequence comes from uncultured Clostridium sp., assembly GCA_964523125.1. Taxonomy (GTDB): domain Bacteria; phylum Bacillota; class Clostridia; order Lachnospirales; family Lachnospiraceae; genus Schaedlerella. The sequence continues at coordinate 83,655 of CAZFXM010000009.1, forward strand.
ACCGGAAGATTAATAAATATATTAACGACGCGGACGGCATCGTGAAAAAAATGGAGAAGGACAAGTATTTTATTGTCATCAAAAAGGAAGCTTATGAGAAATTTGAAAAAGACAGGTTCTCTCTCCTGGAGGATGTGAAGCAGGTGAATATCGGCAATGCCCGTTCCGCTTCCTTAAGTATCGGGCTTGGCGTGAATACATCGACCTATGCGCAGAGCTACAATTTCGCGCGCGTGGCCATCGACCTGGCCCTGGCAAGAGGAGGCGACCAGGCGGTTGTCAAGGACTGTCACGGTATCAGGTACTATGGCGGAAAGAAAGAGCAGACATCCAAAAATACCCGTGTGAAAGCGCGTGTAAAGGCAGAGGCCCTGCGGGAATTTATTATTGTCAAGGATCAGATTTTTGTTATGGGCCACAAGCTTGCCGACGCGGACAGCCTGGGCGCCTGTATGGGAATCTACCGTGCGGCGAAGGAACTGGGAAAGAAGGCGCATATCATAATGGACGGGATTTCCAATTCTATCCGTCCGCTGTATGATGAGATCATTGACAGTTCCGCATATGAAAATGATATTTTTCTGACGCCGAACCAGGCGTTGGAGCGTGTCAATGAGAATTCCATGGTAGTGGTTGTGGATACCAACAAACCGCCTATGACAGAATGCCCGGAGCTTTTAAACCAGTCTAAAACGATCGCGGTTCTGGATCATCACCGGCAGGGCAGCATGATCATAGAAAACGCCGTGCTTTCCTATGTGGAGCCTTATTCTTCGTCTACCTGTGAGATGGTCGCGGAGGTGCTGCAGTATATTGTAGACGACCTGCGGATTCCTTCTGTGGAGGCAGATTGCCTATATGCGGGAATTATGATCGATACCCGGAACTTTATGAACCGGACCGGCGTAAGGACCTTTGAGGCAGCAGCTTATCTGAGAAGATGCGGCGCGGATATTACCCGTGTAAGAAAAATGTTCCGGGATGATATGGATTCTTACCGCGCGAAGGCAGAAGCGGTGCGTAAGGCAGAGGTATACCGTAGCGAATATGCCATTGCGGAATGTCCTGGAGATATCGAGAATCCCACCGTACTGGGGGCGCAGGCGGCTAATGAGCTGCTGGATATCAGTGGGATCAAGGCATCCTTTGTGTTAACCATATATGATGGAAGAATTTACTTAAGCGCCCGTTCTATTGATGAGGTGAATGTACAGATCATTGCGGAAAAGCTGGGTGGCGGCGGCCATATCAACGCGGCCGGGGCGCAGTTTGACCATACCAATATGAAGGAAGCGGTCGACAGGCTGAAGGAGACGATTGACCAGATGATCGAAGCCGGAGATATATAGAAAAGGAGTTGTAAAACGATGAAAGTAATTTTATTACAGGATGTAAAGTCTCTTGGGAAAGAGGGAGAAATTGTAAATGTAAATGATGGATATGCAAGGAATTTCATCATTCCGAAGAAGCTTGGCGTGGAAGCAAATAATAAAAATATGAACGATCTGAAGCTGAAAAAGAGCAAGGAGGCAAAGGTAGCGAAAGAGAATAAGGAAGCCGCGGAAAAGCTTGCAGGGGAACTGAAGGCAGGACAGATAGAACTGAAGATCAAGATGGGTGAGGGTGGAAAAGCCTTTGGCTCTGTATCTGGAAAAGAGATTGCTGCTGCGGTAAAAGAGCAGATGGGGCTGGACGTAGATAAAAAGAAGATCCAGCTTAAGGAAACTTTGAAGACCCTTGGGACACATCTCGTCCAGGTGAAGCTGCATCCGGAAGTGACGGCGGAGCTGAAGGTCGTGATCGAAGAAGAAGTGTAAGGAGCATATCTTATGGAAGAGGCGGCAATTAAACGGATCCTGCCTCATAGCATAGAAGCGGAAGCGGCCGTCATAGGCGCGATGCTGTTGAATAAGGATGCCATTCTGGAGACGACGGAGATCCTCTCGGGGGAGGATTTCTATCAGTCCGCCTATGGCATCTTATTTGATGCTATGGCAGAATTATTTCATATGGGAAAGCCGGTAGACCTGATCACGCTGCAGGAGCATTTAAAAGAAAAAAATGTACCTCCGGAGATCAGTAACATGGAGTTTGCCAGGGATCTGCTGACCGGGGTGCAGACTTCAGCGAACGCAAAATATTATGCCCGGATCGTCAAAGAAAAGGCAACCTTGCGCAGGCTGATCAAGATCAATGAAGAAATCGCCAATACCTGTTATATGCAGAACCGTCCTCTGGAGGAAATTTTGGAAATGACGGAGAAGCGGGTGTTTGAATTAGTGGAACGGGGCAATTTCCAGGAGTTTGTGCCTATCAAGCAGGTAGTACTCAATGCTTTGGACGTGATCGAGAAGGCGTCCAAGACGAGAGGGAATGTGACCGGGATCCCGACAGGTTTTATCGACCTGGATTACAAGCTTTCAGGTTTGCAGAACTCGGATCTGATCCTGATCGCCGCCAGGCCGTCTATGGGAAAAACTGCGTTTGCGCTGAATATCGCGCAGCATGTGGCGTTCCGCCAGAACCGTTCCGTGGCAGTATTCAGTCTGGAGATGTCCAAGGAACAGCTGGTGAATCGTTTGTTTTCCCTGGAATCTCATGTGGACGCGCAGCTTCTTCGTACCGGTAATCTGAAGGATACGGACTGGGAAAAGCTGATCGAAGGAGCCGGGATCATCGGAAAGTCAAAGATGATCATTGATGACACTTCCGGAATCTCCATAGCTGAACTGCGTTCTAAGTGCCGGAAGTATAAGCTGGAACAGGGACTGGACCTGATCATTATCGACTATCTGCAGTTGATGAGCGGGAGCAGTAAAAGAAGCAATGAAAGCCGTCAGCAGGAGATCTCGGAGATATCCCGTTCCTTAAAAGGAATCGCAAGGGAACTGAATGTGCCGGTCATCGCGCTGTCCCAGCTGAGCCGTGCCGTGGAATCCCGAAACGATAAACGGCCGATGCTTTCCGACCTGCGTGAATCCGGAGCCATCGAGCAGGACGCGGACGTGTGTATGTTTATCTACCGGGACGACTATTACAATCAGGATTCAGAAGACAAGAATATCGCGGAGATCATTATTGCCAAGCAGAGGAACGGTCCCATCGGAACCGTCCGGCTGGCATGGATGCCACAGTATACCAGATTTGGGAATGAACTGCGGCAGACGGAATAAGAGGGGATGGGTTTTATGTAAACATTTTTTTCAGCTTCCCAAGGGGGGTGTCCCGTGCTGCTTCCCGGCGTCCTGCCTGCTGTTGGCGTATGAGTACGTCCAGTTTACGATAATGTTCTTCCTCGCGGCGCTCATTTGCCTGGAAGAGAAAATCCATTTCACGGATGACATCAGCCGTTACCTTGCGGCTGATGTCTTTTTTTAGTGTCTCATTGTTAGCCGATACCACATCCGTCAGGACGTCTCCGATCAGGGAGCGTACCTGTTCCAACTGCGTCTCCTGGATTACCTCTGCTCCCGGGGCCGTGGGCCGCGCAGAGGACAAAGAACCAGATTCCGGAGAAACAGGATTTTCTTCCGGCATATCCTCTATAGGGGTGGGAGCTGTTTGTGCATCTGGCCCGGAAGAACTTTTTGCCAGCAAGCCGGCAGCCGCCTTTTTTGTGGCCTCCGCGTCATAGCCAGCTTTTGTTTCAGCATCTGCGGTATCCGGGGAAGCGGCTGGATCCGCCGTCTTTTTTTCAGACTTTGCGGCATTCAGCCGTTTGCGTGTGGCAGTCAGCTCCGGGATCATGAATTTCAGGTCACGTAGAAGCATTCCTTCATTTTTCAGTTTTTGAATACAAAGAAAAAGCTGTATGTCATCTTCTGTATAGTATCGATGTCCCATGTCGGTGCGGCCGATCTCCAGACCCAGTTCCTCTTCCCAATAACGAAGGACATGGGACTCTACCTGGAGCTTTTTGGCAGCCTCGGAAATCATGTATCTGACCTCGTCCATATATATGATACCTCCTTAAGATGTTGATATGCGGTAACTGGCAGCAGCCTGTCCACAATCTGCTGTTCCTGCGTTTATTATAACATACGGAACACAAAGGAATGAGAAAAAGCGTTCGTCAAATAAAGACAATCTTTGTGAACTGTAATTTTTTCGGATAAACCTTATTTTTATTTTAACGCGGCACTTCACGGATGGGAAGAAAAGTGTTATGATTATTTACGGATATATAGATGGCTTAAATCTTACACACGGTAAAACCGCTGGCGGGAGATATTCTGTATAGAGGCATTCCGGGGAGGAGAAGAGATGGAGAATAAGATAGAGAATAAGGCAAAGCATATGCGCTATCTGGCCGTAAGTCTTATTTTGGTACTGATTTTATGCATTTTTATTTTTACGATCCAGGCGATACGCATGAGAGAAAAAAGTGCGGAAACGATCAGTGAAATCGGGAGCATTTATATGTCTGGAATGGGTGAACATGTGGCGGAGCATTTTGGGTCTACGATAGGGAACAAACTCTCTCAGGTTGATGAGATGGTGGAGGATGTTCATCCGGACGGCGTGGAGGAACTGTACCCGTCCCTGACATATAACGCGCAGACCCGGGGCTTTACCAGTCTGGCTCTGCTTTCCGGCGACGGCGCCTTTGAGTGGATCTATGGAAATGACGCCGATCCGGTAGATCCGGATTCCTTCACGGAAATACTGGGAAGCGGGCGGGATTATATGGCGGCAGGGACGGACAGGCTTGGGGAGATGGTGATCCTGATGGGAGTTCCCGCTGTTTATCCGATGAAGGATGGAAAGGAAAGTATTGCGCTGGTGGCCGGCCTTCCCATTTCTTATATCAGCAGTACGCTGGCGGTGAGCCTGACAAATGAAGAAGTAGAATATTCTATCATCCTTGAGGACGGCAGCCTTATTTTCCATAGTAAGGGACTGGCCGCAGGCAATTATTTTGAACGCGTCAGGAAAAGATATGACAGTGTAGAGGGAAAGGACAAGGAAACCTTTATAACAGAGCTTCAGGCCGCCATCGCGGCTAAGGACAAATACGACATTGAATTTTCGAGGGACGGAGAACGGCGCCAGCTGTATGGCAATAGCCTGCCCTATACCGACTGGTATCTGCTTGTGGCGATGTCCTATAATCTAACGGACCAGAGCATAGAGCGCTTCGGCAGGCAGTGGATCAAGACGTCATTGTTGGACTGTGCTTTGATCGTTCTGGCGCTGCTCCTTGTATTTGCGGGGTATTTCCATATGATGAGGCAGCAGATGTACTCCCTGGATGAGGCCCGGAAGGAAGCTGAGCGCGCCAACAAGGCAAAAAGCGAATTCCTCTCCAATATGAGCCATGATATCCGGACGCCAATGAATGGAATCGTGGGCATGACTTCTGTCGCGATATCCAATATTGAAAATACACATCAGGTACAGAATTGCCTGAAAAAAATCGCATATTCCAGCGAACATCTGCTGGGAATGATCAATGATATCCTGGATATGTCGAAGATTGAAAACGAGCAGCTGACGCTTAGCATAGAGCCGGTCTCCCTGCGTGACGTCATGCTGGACATTGTAGGGATCATGCAGCCGCAGGTACGGGAAAAGCGTCAGAGATTCGATGCATATATCCGTGACGTCACCGTGGAAAATGTGTGTGGGGACAATGTACGCCTGAATCAGATCCTGCTCAATCTTCTGAGCAATGCCGTAAAATTTACCCCGGAGGAAGGACGGATCCAGCTGGTATTGCAGGAGGAGCCTTCGCCCAAAGGGGATGCGTATATCCGGGTACACTTCCGTGTCAAGGATAATGGAATCGGCATGACGAAGGAATTTAGAAATCAGATTTTTGACTCTTTTTTACGAGAGGACCACGCGCGTATCCAGAAAACCGCGGGGGCGGGTCTTGGCATGACGATTACGAGATATATCGTGGAGGCCATGGGAGGCACCATTAAGGTAGAAAGTGAGCTGGGACGCGGAAGCGTGTTTCATATTACTGTTGATATGGAAAAAGCGATGACGCAGGAACGGAAGATGGAGCTTCCGGACTGGGATATACTGGTTGTAGATGATGACGAGCTTTCTTGTGAAAATGTGATCGCGTCCCTGCTGTCAATTGGTATCAGGGCAGATTGGGCACTGAATGGGCAAAGAGCCCTCCAGACTTTGAAAGACAGACTTCAGCAGAGAAAGCGCTATTTTGCCATTTTGCTAGATCTAAATATGCCGGGGATGAACGGTATCGAGACTGCCAGGGAGATCCGTGAGCTCTGTGGCGATGATTCCCCATATTTGCTGTTATCCGCATATGATTGGAGTGAAGTGGAGGAAGAGGCCAGAGAAGCGGGAATTTATGGGTTCCTGTCCAAGCCGTTGTTCCGGTCCTCATTGTTCTACGGGCTCAAATCACTTGGCGCTATGTCCCTGGCTGAGGAGCCGGAGGAAGAGGACATAGAGATGAACTTTACCGGGAAAAGGGCTCTTCTTGCGGAGGATAATGAGTTGAACTGGGAGATTGCAAGTGAACTGCTCTCAGATTTGGGGCTGGAGCTGGAATGGGCGGAGAACGGACAGATCTGCGTGGATAAGTTCCAACAGTCCCCGGGACACTATTATGATGTGATCCTGATGGATCTTCGGATGCCGGTGATGACCGGATATGAGGCGGCGCGCGCAATCCGCGCGATGGACCGTGAGGACGCTGAAACGGTTCCTATTATTGCCATGAGCGCGGACGCCTACCGTGATGATGTACAGAAATGCCTGGACTGTGGGATGAATGCCCACGTTCCAAAACCAATCGATATGAGGGAGGTCACCCATTTATTGGAGAAATATCTGCTGTAAAGGAAAAGATGAAAACGGGCATTTACAGACGTCGAAGGTAATCTGTAAATGCCCGTCACAGCGCCCGGGTCTTTTGAACCGGGGTGTCTCTCTTGTTTTTTATAAGAGCTGAAGCTTACCTGTTATGCTTCCGCGATCGCGCCTGTAGGACAGGCACCTTCACATGCTCCGCAGTCGATACATGCGTCAGCGTCAATAACGTACTTTCCATCTCCCTCTGAAATAGCGCCTACCGGGCACTCAGCTTCACAAGTACCACAGCTTACACATTCATCACTAATTACACGTGCCATAATTATGTATCCTCCTTTTTATTATTGCAACAGAATTCCCATTGCTTTTCTTATTTTAATACAAAAAGGATAAATATACAAGGAATTTCCTTATAACCTTAAGAAAATATTCCTTTCATTTTCACAAAAATCGTGTATAGTATTATAATGTGGGTTAATATCTAACAGTCAGACGTAACTATTCAGAATTACGGGCTATATAAGGATTTTTTGGAAAAGATAAAGAAAGGATGTTTTGTTATGAGACGGAAATGGACTACGATTGCAACGCTGGTACTTGTCATTGCCATAGCGGCCGGAGCATGTGCCAAAGAGGGTGGGCAGGCCACATTTACAGGTGATACGTCAGAAGAGCCGGAATACCAGGCACGCCTGAACCCGATCGCGCCCTCTGCCTATGCGGAGGTTGAAGGGCTGAAGCTGGAAAAGGGAACTTATATCTCGATCATAGGGAAGTCCGAAGGAACCGCCTTCTGGAAAGCAGTGAAAAGCGGCGTCATGCAGGCAGCGGAGGATCTCAACGCGGAACTGGGCTATACAGGAGGCGACAAGATAAAAGTAACTTATAATGCGCCCGCGCGGACAGAGGATATTGATGAGCAGGTGAACATCCTGGATGAAGAGCTTTCCCGCTATCCGGATGTTATCGGGATCGCAAGTATTGATGAAGAGGCGTGTACGGTGCAGTTTGACCTGGCAGCGGGGAACGGGATCCCGATCATTGCCCTGGATTCCGGAAACCAGTATGCGGGTATCCAGTGTACGGTCAGGACGGATAACCAGGAGGCGGCCCGCACCGGAGCGTACAAGCTGGCTGAGGAGATTGACAAAAAGGGAGATGTGCTGCTGCTGGTCCATGATTCCAAATCCGAGACCGCCAGGGAGCGTGCGAAAAGCTTCCAGGAAGGGCTCGCGGAAAGCCATCCGGATGTGAATGTAGCCGAGGTGGTGTATTGTGACGCGTTGGATGACATCAAAAAGCAGATGGCGGACGAGCAGAATGAGGATCTGGAAGAAGAGGAACGGAAGATAGAGAAGGAAAGTTTTTCTGATACGGATGCCATACAGTATGTGATCGAACAGCATCCCGGATTGAAAGGCATCTTCGCCACCAATGACGGGACAACCCTGCTGGGGCTTGAAGCCATCAGGCAGGTGGAGCAGGCAAAAGAAGAACAGGTAAAGGAAGAGCAGGCAGCGGAAGAAGATGATCAGAAGGATGAAAAGACATCCGATGAGGCAGGGCAAAAACAGGAGGATTCTTCTGAATCTGACGCGGAAAATGAGGCCGGAGAAAACGTTGTTCCAACAACGGCTGAAACAGCCGGGGAATCGAAGGAAAATCTGAATGAGCAGTCAACGGAAGAGAAGAATGAGAAAATTTCGGAAACGACTGACACAAAGGATGACGGCGCAGACGAGAGCGAAAGTGCAACTGAAGATAACAGGCCAGAGGAAGAACGATCCGAAGAGGAAAATGAGGAACAGCCGGAAGATACCAGAATCGTTCTCATAGGATTTGATGCGGGAAGGGAACAGCTTCAGGCTCTGGAAGAGGGAGAGATTTCAGGCCTGGTGGTACAGAACCCGTTTGGGATAGGGTATGCGTCCGTGGTAGCGGCGGCAAGGACTGTTCTGCAGGCAGGGAATGAAGCACAGGTTAGCACAGGATATCTCTGGGTGACGAAAGATAATATGAATGATGAATCTATACAGAAGATGCTGTATGAGTAACCCTCCGGGGGATGCGCGCTGCGGCGTACAGGGTAGATGTTGTAATGCGACCGCCGCAGGCGCGGGTTTCGAATGTTTCTATATCAAAGGCGGCGGAAAGGTGGCCAGATCTGGAAATTGCCGACGGAAGGTTCACCGGAAGCGTCATTTTCAAAGTTGCCCAGAGTAGTTCAAGGCTGCTGCCCTTTATTCCGCCCGCGTCAGGGAAAATATAAATTCAGTCCCGACCCCTTCGGTACTGATCACATTGATATGCTCGTCATGGGCCTGTATCGCCTCTTTTACGATGGAAAGCCCCAGCCCGGTTCCTTTTTTATCCTTCCCGCGGGAAGCGTCAGATTTATAGAAACGTTCCCAGATTTTATTCAGTTCCTTTTTCGAAATCCCAATCCCTGTATCCTTCACGGAGACAAACACCTTTCCGCCCCTCTGGGTTACTTCAATTGTGACATGATCCTCATTTTCACTGAATTTTATCGCATTGTCGATCAGATTATAAAGCACCTGCTGGATCTTCCGGCTGTCCGCCAGGACAAAGGCCGGCTCCGGCAGAAGCAGTAGTTCAATGGAAACCCGCTTTTCCGTACAAACGCCTTCAAAAGAAGCCGCCGTTGTCTTGAGCATTTCCTGGATGTCAAAACGGGTCTTATCCAGCATCAGTTCCTTTGTGTCAAATTCATTCAGAGTGAGCAGGTCATTAGTCAGATCCGTAAGCCGTTCGGTCTCGAACAAAATGATCTTCAGATACTTTCCATACAGCTCTGCCGGGATGGTGCCATCGGCCATGGCTTCTACATACCCCCGGATGGAGGTCAGCGGGGAACGGAAATCGTGGGACACATTTGCCACGATTTTTTTCTGATAGTCCTCCATGTCACCCAACTGGGAAGACATATAGTTCAGGGACGCGGAAAGATAGCCCATCTCGTCCTGTGTATAAACTGGAATTTCATAATCCAGGTTGCCGGACGCATATTGGGTCGCCGCCTCTGTGATCAGGCGCAGGGGACGGTAGATGAAGTAATGGAAGCCCAGCAGAAAGATCAATGAGAGGATCAGTATGACCACAAGTGTGATATAAAAAGGAAACATCATGCGGCTGCAGCGTGTTTCCAGGGCAGAGACAGGCTGATGGATCAGAAGATACCCCTTGGTCTGGAAGCCCTGGATGACCGGAGCAATGACAGTCATGACTTCTTCCTGAAAATAGCCGTGATAATCCCCTCTTAGATACTGTTCCCCTCCTGTTTCCGCCGGATCAAAATCCTTGACCATCTCCGGAGCATCCGTATTTTCCAGATTCGAAGCAGTGATGAGTGTACCGTCGGCCTCTACGAACCAGAGGGAAGAATCCAGGTAAATGCGCATGGCGTTTAGTTGGGAATGGACGGCCCAGGAAGTCGTGTTTTCCGTAAAATAAGACGGCAGATAATTGGATGCGATCAGGTTCGCCTCCTGATACAAAGTCTCCGAGTTCGTTGCCACGATCCGGTTCAGAAGAAGCTGCCGCCCCAGGGTTGCTGTCGTAAAAATACCCAGAAAGGCAAATACAATATAAAGTAAAATAAATTTAAGATGCAGGGTACTTTTCATGACTGCCTCCCTTGGAAGAAAAATATAGTTGCTCCTCGTTAAAGCGCGATAGGCCTGCTATCAAGCTTGCATCCAATCTGCGTTAAGGGGTGACGGACCTGGTGCCGAACTTGTATCCGATTCCCCATACGGTGCTGATGGACCAGGACGGATGATCCTTGATCTTTTCTCTCAGACGCTTGATATGGACGTCCACGGTCCGGGTATCTCCGATGTATTCGTAGCCCCAGATCTGATCCAAAAGCTGTTCTCTCGTAAATACCTGATTTGGGGAAGCCGCAAGGAAATATAAGAGCTCTAACTCCTTCGGCGGCATTTCAATCTGCCTGCCATCGCAGACAACGGAATAGTTGGTCAGGTTGATGGCCAGGCCGTCGTATTCCACACGTTTTGCTTTATCCTGTGCCGTCGCTTCCTGCTTCGCGCTCTGGCAGCGCCGCAGGACGGCACGTACCCGGGCCACCATTTCTTTAGAGTCAAAGGGCTTCATGATATAATCGTCGGCGCCCAGCTCAAGTCCTAAGACCTTGTCAAATACCTCGCCTTTCGCGGAAAGCATAATAACGGGAGTGGAGGATTTGGCACGGATTTCCCGGCAGACCTGATAGCCGTCGATGCCCGGGAGCATCAGATCCAGCAGGACCAGGTTAGGCTGGTAGGTCTCGAAGGCATCCAGAGCATCCTCCCCGTTGTATACCATTTTCGTGTCAAAGCATTCTTTATTCAAATAGAGCGAAATCAGCTCCGCAATATTTTCATCGTCATCTACAATCAAAATTTTCTGTTTTGCTGCCATGATCAAAAGCCTCCTGTAATTAGGGATTATTTAAATTCGACAATCGTTACCCCGGCATCGCCTTCACCGTATTCTGCCAGATGGTAGGATTTGACATGCTTCTGGCGGCGCAGATATTCGTGTATCCCTTTGCGCAGGGCGCCGGTTCCTTTTCCGTGTACCACCCGGACGGAATTCAGATGGGACAGAATCGCGTCGTCCAGATATTTGTCCAGTTCCGATACGGCCTCGTCCACTGTCTTGCCCAGCAGGTTGATCTCCGGGCTGACGGTAAGGGATTTACCCATTTTAATTTTTCCGCCTCCGGTATGCTTTTTGCGGGAATTGGAAAATGGATTCTGCTCTTCTATGATTTCCAGATCTGAAATATGCACCTGGGAACTCAAAATCCCCATCTGTACGGTAACATTTCCACGGGCATCCGGCAGGGAATGAATGGTTCCCGTAAGGTTCATGCTGAGGACCCGCACGGATTCTCCCAGCTTGAAGTCGGATGGCTTATGCTCCTTTTTCGGTTTTTTCGCTTTCAGGGAAGGCTCTTGAGAAGTATCCTTGATCTTTTTGCGCAGCCGCTCCCGTTCCCGCTCCATTTCTGCGGCGGAAATATTTTCTTTTCCAAATTTGTGAAAATTTTTAATGGTTTCATCTGCAACCTCCTTCGCTTCACGAAGGATGGCATTTGCCTTGTCGTTCGCTTCCTTCAGGATACGTTCCTTCTGCTCTTCCAGACGTTCCTCCTTCTGGCGAAGCTGTGTCTTCATGCGCTCCATTTCCCGGCGGTAAGCCTGGATCTCATCCTGCTCTTTTTCGATGGTCCGCTTGCTCGCCTCCAGGTCAGTGAGCAGGTCTTCGAAGGAAATATCCTGCTCGGACAGACGTTTTTTCGCGTCCTCGATAATGTAATCCGGCAGCCCCAGCTTTCCCGATATGGCAAATGCATTGCTCTTTCCGGGAATACCGATGAGCAGGTGATAGGTGGGGCGGAGGCTTTCTACATCGAACTCGCAGCAGGCATTTTCCACGCCGGGCGTGGAGAGTGCAAAGACCTTTAGCTCGCTGTAATGGGTGGTGGCCATAGTGCGGATGCCCCGGTCATGGAGGTAAGAAAGGATCGCAATGGCAAGAGCCGCGCCCTCCGTCGGGTCCGTTCCGGCTCCCAGCTCGTCAAAAAGCACCAGGGAGCGTTCGTCTACATCTTTGAGGAAGGAGACGATATTGGTCATATGGGAGGAAAAAGTACTCAGGCTCTGCTCAATACTCTGTTCATCCCCGATGTCAGCATAAACCTGGTGAAATACCGCCAGTTCCGAACGGTCAGCCGCCGGAATATGCAGCCCGGCCTGGCCCATCAGTGTAAACAGCCCCACCGTTTTCAGGGAAACCGTCTTCCCTCCGGTATTTGGCCCGGTGATGATCAGAAGGGAAAAATCATTTCCCAGCGTGACCGTAATGGGAACTACTTTCCGCGTGTCCAGAAGAGGATGCCGGCCGTTCCGGATGTGGATCCGTCCCTCTTCGTTCAGGATGGGGCGGCTTCCGTTCATAGACAGGGCAAGCTGCCCTCTGGCAAAAATAAAGTCCAGGTCTGTAAGGCTTCGGTAATTGGTACGGATTTCCTCAATATACCCCGCTGTCTCCTCGCTCAGACGTGCCAGGATAACCTGAATCTCTTCCTGCTCCCTGGCGTACAATTCTTTTAGGTCATTATTCAGCTTCACCACCGCCATCGGTTCCATGAATAAAGTGGAGCCGGTGGCAGACTGGTCGTGGATCATGCCGCTGACCTGGTTCCGGTATTCAGCTTTCACGGGGATGCAGTAGCGGTCGCCCCGCATGGTGATGATAGGATCCTGCAGATAATTGCGCAGGGAGCCATTGACCAGCCCGTTCAGCGTGGCATGGACCTTCTCATTGATACTGTCCATACTCCGCCGGATGCGCTTCAGCGCCGGGCTGGCGTCGTCACTGATCTCGTCCTCGCCAAGGATACAGCGGTCGATTTCATTGGAAAGGGTGGTCAGGGGCTCCAGCTGCTCAAAGTAAACGTCCAGGCAATCCGCCGATTCCTCCTGGGTATCATGCCGCCCGTAAGCTTTGACACGGCCGGTGTTCTGCAGGAGCTTACAGATCCGCAGCAGCTCGCCGCTTCCCAGGGCGGCTCCGATCTCCAGACGCTTCATGGATTCCTCCACGGGGGCGGCATCCCCGAAAGAAATACGGCCTTTTTTGATGATTCTGGTAAACGCGGCCGCAGTCTGTTCCTGGGCCGTATCGATCTGCTCTATGTCGGTCATAGGCTTTAACCGCCGGCAGAGCTGCCGTCCCCGGAAGGAAGTAGCCTGCTCTTCCAGAAGAGCGGTGATTTTATCATATTCTAATTTCGTTAATGTTTTCTGATTCATGGTCAAACGTCCTTTTTTATAACTATGGGTTTTATAGTATCATGTCCGCCAGGGGAATGTTCATTCCTTAACAACTCTTTGGCCTGACAAAACCTCGCTAAGTGAACATATTATACCTTATCTGGCTTAGAATGAAAAGGAAAAATGTAAACGAATGATGAACGGATCCTCATCGGGTAAATCCGATCTGTTTGGCATCCTTCCGCCTGATTCCAAAGCCTTGATCCATTTTTCCAACCGCGGCTTTTACATCTTCCAGAGTCAATGTGGTGAGTTCCCTCCTCGTATAAGATTCTTTGTTCTGAGCCATGATCCTCCTGGCAGCAAACACGGCCGCATTCTCCAGCAGCGCCCTTGCTTCCCTGCCGTTTCCAAAATCTTTGTCATGTACCCTTTTTTCAAAAAAATCTTTTACCACCTTTTCTGTCCCGGCCTTCAATTTGTAATTGCTTATTTTTGCGATCCTGGCAAAAATCTGAGCCATCTCATCCGCAGAGTAAGAATCAAAATAAAATGTAGTCGTGATCCTGCTCTTAATTCCCGGATTTGCTTCGAGAAATGCGTGCATCCGGTCCTCAGTACCTCTTTGGTAACTGTTCAGTCAGGATAGCGCATTTACTGTGCTACCGTGCAAAAACATATAGATTGCAATGAGCAGTCACCATTTATTATAACACGTGTTTTTGCTTTTCCAAAGGCAAAACAGAGACTGAATTCATTTAGATGTAATGAATCGTGGCTGTTCGTTAGGCCGTGAACGATAACAAGGAATCGTAAATGAAACCAGGATATTATTGAACAATTTCCTGGAATCAGGTATACTATAAAAAGGGAGAAAAAATCTCTTTGAAAATGAGCGCAGATTCGAAGGTATGGATGCTGGAAGTTTGTTTCTGGCAATGCATTTGATGAGAAGGATTGGGTAGCCGGAGGATGGTATGGAAGAGCGGAAACCGGATGAGCAAAAGAGCTTAGCAGAGTTTGAACGGGAACAAAGCGGCGTAAAATCCGCGGCCAGTGTTGAACAGGAAGGCGGGCCGGCGGAAGAGGAACGGGAATCATTTTCATTTTTACAGGAAACGATTAAGCCAAAGCCTGTCACGGGTGGACAGATCGTGCTGCAGGCTGGGAAAGCGGTAATATATGGCCTGATCATTGGAATAGCTGCCTGTTGTAGTTTTTATGTGCTGCGGCCCTGGGCGAAAGAGACATTTCAGGAAGAGGCCCGGGAGGTGACCCTTCCCGAGGATGAGGAAGAGGAACCGGAGCCGCCTGTGGAGGAAGAGGCGGAAGAAGTGGTGGAGCCGGAGCCGGAAGTGATCATTCCGGCCCTGACAGCAGACAGCTACAGGGAGATTATGCAGGATATGTATGCCATCGCGAAGGAAGCAGAACCGTGTGTTGTGTCTGTCCGGGCATTGAAGAAGGATGAAGCACAGGATAAACCGGCCGCGCACAGCGGGACGACAGGGCTGGTGGCCGCGGATAATGGGCAGGAGCTTTTGATTCTTGCGGATAGTTCTGTCTGCGAAGGGTCGGAGCAGTGGACCGTCATACTTTCCGACCATACGGAGCATCCGGCCAGCCTGGTGAAGCAGGACGGCAACCGGGGGCTGGCAGTGTTTGGCGTAGACCGGGCTTCTATCGAAGCGAATACGTGGAATTATGTCCATGTAGCGGATCTTGGCAATTCTAATATTGCCGCGCGGGGAGATCTTGTGATCGCTCTGGGACAAATGTTTGGATATGAGAGTGGGCTTGGCTATGGGGTTGTCAGTTCTAAGGAGTGGAGCTATCAATATGCGGACGGACAGTGCGGAGTGATCGCTACGGATATCGCGGCGGCTCCGAATGGAAGTGGTGTACTGTTTAACCAGAAGGGGCAGGTCATTGGCCTGGTGAAGAGTGGTATTCTGGGGGAAAAAGTGTCCGCTTCGGCAAACGCGCTGGCGATTTCGGATCTGAAGCAGGTCATGGAAATGCTTTTGAATGGAGAGGGTGTTCCCTATACCGGAATCTTTGGAACTTCGGTGACGGAGGAGCTTTCCGAGGAACAGAAGATGCCGAAAGGTCTGTATGTAACCAATGTACAGGTAGATTCTCCCGGCATGAAAGCAGGTATCCAGAACGGAGATGTGATCATCCAGGTAGGAGAGGACAGTGTGACCGGAAATGTTTCTTATGAGAAGGCGGTATTGACATGCAAACCCGGAGAGGCTGTGAAGGTCAAAGGCCGGCGGCTTGGAAGCGGCGGCTATGTGGATGTGGATTTTACAGTGACGATGGGAAGTATAGAATCATGATAGAAAGAGGATAAACAGAAAGTATGTATATTAAGGATTTACGCGGAGGCGAGACAATCAGAAGTATTTACATGTGCAGGGGAAAGCGTTCTGCGGAGACACGCAATGGGAAGCCTTACGACAACCTGATCCTGCAGGATAAGACCGGCAGTCTGGACGGGAAGGTATGGGATCCCAATTCCCAGGGGATCGCGGATTATGAGGAAAAGGATTTTATTGAGGTGTACGGAGAGGTGATCACCTACAATAACAATCTGCAATTGAATATCAAACAGCTTAGAAAAGTGTCTGAGGGAGAATACGATCCGGCGGATTATATGCCTGTTACCGATAAAAGCATCGACGGTATGTATCAGGAGCTGCTGAACTACGTCAGACATATTTCAAATGAATACCTACGTCAGGCGGTGGAATATTACTTTGTGAAGGATGAAGCATTTATTAAGGCATTTAAAGGCCACTCCGCGGCCAAGACCGTGCATCATGGATTTTGCGGCGGGCTGTTGGAGCATACGCTGAGCGTGGTCCGTATGTGTGATTATTTCGCGGGCGCCTATGAGATCTTGAATAAAGATCTGTTGATCGCTTCTGCGATCTGCCATGATATCGGGAAGGTGAGGGAGCTTTCCTCATTTCCGGACAATGATTATACGGACGAAGGACAACTGATCGGCCATATTGTGATTGGTTCCGAGATGCTCAGTGAAGCGATCCGGTCGATTCCAGGATTTCCGGAGATTCTGGCAAATGAGTGGAAGCATTGTATTCTTGCCCATCACGGAGAACTGGAATTTGGTTCGCCGAAAAAACCGGCACTGGCAGAGGCGCTGGCATTGAATCTGGCGGATAACGCGGATGCGAAGATGCAGACAATGAAAGAAGTATTTAAAGATAAAAAAGGGACAGAATGGCTGGGGTATAACCGGTTGTTTGAGTCGAATTTGAGGAAGACTTCTATATGAGGTATTGTGAAACGGCCATATGGCTATGATGGGACGCCCGGAGGGATATGTTGTGAAACAGCCGTATGGCCATAATTGGATGCCGGAGGGTATATTTATGAGGAAAAATGAATTAGTGACAGTGACGATCCAGGATATGGGTGTCAATGGAGAAGGTATAGGCAGGGTAAATGGCTATACCTTATTTATTAAGGACGCGGTGATTGGCGATGTAGTGGAAGCCAAAGTAACAAAGGCGAAGAAAAGTTATGGTTATGCAAGATTAATGAATATTCTGACTCCTTCGGAGTACAGGGTAGAGCCGGTATGCAGGTTTGCCAGAAAATGTGGAGGCTGCCAGATTCAGGAATTGTCCTATGAAAAACAATTGGAATTTAAGCAGAATAAGGTGCTGGGGAACCTGGAACGGATTGGGGGATTTCCGCCAGAGTTTCTGAGGGAAGTGTTCGGGGATGTGATTGGGATGGCGAAGCCATTTGGCTATCGGAATAAGGCTCAGTTTCCATTTGGGACGGATAAGGATGGACAGCCGGTTACCGGATTCTATGCGGGGAGAACCCATGATATCATCGCGAATACGGACTGTGCGCTGGGCGTACCGGTGAACCGGGAAATTCTCGAACTGGTGCTGGAGTTTATGAAAAACTATCATGTCCCTTCCTATGATGAAAAGACAGGGGAAGGGTTGATCCGTCATGTCCTGATACGATATGGATTTGCTACGAAGGAAATTATGGTGTGCTTTGTGGTGAATAAAGAGAAGGCGGATATTGCATCAGGAGCGCATGGCGTATGGATTCCGCATCAGGAAATATTGGTGGAACAGTTGGCGCGGATCCCGGGAATGACGAGTATTACAGTGAGCCCGAATCCAAGGCAGACCAACGTGATTATGGGGGAGCTTTATGAAGTGCTCTGGGGGCAGCCGTTTATCATGGATTATATCGGGGCAGTGAAATATCAGATATCTCCGCTGTCTTTTTATCAAGTCAATCCGGCACAGAC
Source organism: uncultured Clostridium sp. (assembly GCA_964523125.1). Taxonomy (GTDB): domain Bacteria; phylum Bacillota; class Clostridia; order Lachnospirales; family Lachnospiraceae; genus Schaedlerella. The sequence continues at coordinate 101,562 of CAZFXM010000009.1, forward strand.
GGAAAAGTTGTATGGCCTGGCGTTGGAATATGCCGACCTGAAAGGGCAGGAGACGGTGTGGGACTTGTATTGCGGAATCGGAACCATTTCTCTGTTTCTGGCACAGAAGGCGGGGAAGGTGTATGGTGTGGAGATCGTGCCGCAGGCTGTGGAAGATGCAAGGCAAAATGCAGAGATCAATGGGATTGAGAATGTAGAATTTTATGTAGGGAAGGCCGAGGAAGTGCTGCCGGAGTATTATAAGAAGTATGAGAAGGAGCATCCGGGGGAAAATGCGCATGCGCATGCGGATGTGATCGTGGTGGATCCACCGCGGAAAGGGTGCGATACAGAGCTGCTCAAAGCCATGGTGGATATGCAGCCGGAAAAGATTGTGTATGTGAGCTGTGACTCGGCGACGCTGGCCAGGGATTTGAAGTATTTGTGTGGGGAGGGGTATGAGATAAAGAAGGGGAGAGTTGTGGATCAGTTTGGGATGAGTGTGCATGTGGAGACTATTGTGTCGATACAAAAGAAAAACTCGTAGAAGTCCTTTATTTTAGGCACTTTGCGAAGCATTTCATGTTCACTTCGGAGGGTGAAAAAATCCGAAATAAGCACCTCAAAAACTACTTTGATGTTTCAGTGGTAGTTGATATCGGGTGTGGGAACACAAACGGAAAATAAAGGCTTTCCACAATCAACGTGTCTATGTAGTGTACACCCTGCTGATAAAATATAGGCATCAGGCTCTTAGAAATTGAATGGGATAGGCGTATCATTAGAGATAGTGGTACGCTTATTGTAAATTTCTATGTTAGTATAAATTAGCAGTAAAAGATAGTTTTTGGGATAATGTTAAAAAGATGTAATTTTATTTACGGTTATAGGAAAAAATAATTTGTTGTGGTAAAATGAAGATGTTAGGAAGATTATGGATATATAATTACGAGTAGCATTTTAGAAGTAAAATATGGAACTGAATTATGTACCATATGATATATAGTAAAGAATATGATAGATGGTGTTACATTATTTTATGTTATTGCAAATATAGTAGGCTTAAGTTAAGGAAAAAGGAGATTGTATGAATAAATTATTTATTTTATCAGGTGCATCAGGTGCAGGAAAATCCACACTATTAGATAGATTAGTTAAAGAAGGAATTTGTAATGCGGCGGTTAAATATTCTGAAAGGAAAAGGTTTAATACAGTGGATGATGTATTTACTGTAGAAAATTTAAATAGTTCCCAATTGGAATGCGATATAATTTATACGATGTATGGCAATAGATATGGATTTAGTACAAAAGAGTTACGCACTCAATTAAATGGAGGAAATTTAATATTAATTACAAATGATAAGTTGACTATTCAAAAATTAAAAGAATTATTTCCACAACAGGTAGTAGTGATTTATATTGTTTCCGATATCAATAAAACCTTATTAAGGCAAATATATATGAAACGTCACGGTTTTCCAACAATAAAAAGTATAGAGGTTTCACTTTTAGAACAACTCAAAGAAGCTGAAAAAGTGGTTTTGCAAGATGATGGAGAAGCTTTTATTCAATGCATGGAAAAAATGAACGACTTAATAGATGATATTGTTCTTAAAGAAGAAGAATTTAGATTACGGCTTGAAAGTATTAAGCACCAAGAGAAACTATACTCATTGGATTTATTCACATATGATTACACGGTTTTGAATTTATATTCAAACAATATGTCAGCTATACATGCAACAAAATCTGCATTTGAGCAATTAAAAAGGATTATAGGTAAAGAAATGGGGGAAGAAAATGAGTAATTTTATTTCATTTATGGTTGGTGTTGCTAGTTCATTAGTTGCATCATATATTTTATATTTGGTTGGTTTTTTCACAAAAATAGTTCCACCAAAGTTTAGGAAGAGTTTTGACAAAGAATTTAAAAATCAAAAGAAAGCGCTAAAATCAATTAGAAGAGATGCAAAAAAATCTGAGATGATGCGAGTTGTAGCGATGAAAGGAGATACCTTTTCTTATCCAGGTGATTCTGGAGATTTGCGTGATTTATTGATTCATGGACCAGGCAAACAGAAGTATTTAATTTCTAGTCCTGATAATCCATATGTTGTTCAGCGGGGAATAGAATTAAATAATAATAATTTGAAAAAAGGTATAGAAAATTCTATTGGAAATTTTGAAGAGATAATTAATACAAATCCCAATATTAAATTAAGAAAACATAGTGAGATACTAAGATTTAGATTAATTATTTTTGATAATAGTCTTTATTTATCGTTTCAATCAACAGATACTCCTGGAAAGTTAAGTCCAATGCAAAGATATATAAAACCAAGCTCAGGATATTCAGCGTTGGAAGCGTACTTTGAAGATTTATGGAAAAAATATGGAGGAGCAGACTAATATTGTTTAAAGGATTGTTATATTAAAATATAGTAGGTATTTTTGAAAGCTGATAGTATTACATAGTTTTGATATTAAAATTGAAAAGAGGTGGATATATTTGGGTGAAATGTGCATGTGGAGACTATTGTGTCGATACAAAAGAAAAACTCGTAGAAGTCCTTTATTTTAGGCACTTTGCGAAGCATTTCATGTTCACTTCGGAGGGTGAAAAAATCCGAAATAAGCACCTCAAAAACTACTTTGATGTTTCAGTGGTAGTTGATATCGGGTGTGGGAACACAAACGGAAAATAAAGGCTTTCCACAATCAACGTGTCTATGTAGTGTACACCCTGCTGATAAAATATAGGCATCAGGCTCTTAGAAATTGAATGGGATAGGCGTATCATTAGAGATAGTGGTACGCTTATTTTTTCGCCCATTTGCATCTTTGAATATACTGGTATCTGTCTATATAATGAAAATAAAAAAGGACGGTGGTATTTATGAGAGAAAAGAAAAATCATATATATGTGGATAGTGAAGAAAGAAAACTCCTGTTACATAGCCTTGTAGGATTAAAAAATCAGCTTATACAGCAAGGCAGATATACAGATTGCGTTGATGAGCTTATTATCAAGGTTATCCATGCACCTGTAAAAAAGTTAAGGGTAGAAATGGCAGGAGGAAGTGATGTGCGATAAGGAATTTAAAGAACTGGTGAAAATAGCAGTAGAGAAACTAAAGGACGAATCTGTATTGAAGCTGTTACAAGCGGATGCAAGTTATCAAAAAGATAGTAATAACGAGGGAAATGCAGAGGATGCCTTTAATGAGCTTGATTTGACGGAGAAACAGAGGGCAGTTTGCCAACGCCTTTTAGATTGCAAGGATAAGCAAGATTTTGAATACGGTACTCATGCCTATATTGCAGGACTGATAGATGCGTTTCACATTATGGCGGTATTGTTCCCAGAGAAATGGGATACGGAGAGAATAAGGGAAACCTTATCACAAAAGAGCAGATAAAGCAGATAATAAAAGCAGAATAGTGTTGCTACCCATTTTTCCCGACCTATAATTACCCTGATTGCTTGTCACAGAATT
>CAZFXM010000010.1:0-101349 GCA_964523125.1 uncultured Clostridium sp.
CTCTGTTTTGAACAAAATGAATTTGTTTCTATTAGGGGTTCTGAATAGTTACGAAATATGAGTACCCGGCTGTTTTCAGGATTGACAGGATCATAGAATACAGAGAAATCGGTGAAAAATTTAAGGTCGTATATAGTGATCGTTTCGAGGAAGGTAAATTCCGCAAGCAGATACAGTTCATGTACATGGGACCTTTGGTCAAACTGAAATTCAAATACACCGGTAAAAGTATTGAATCCGTTCTGGACAGGCTGCCTACGGCAGAAATAAAGTCGGGACCAACAGAAGAAGAGCAGGGCTGGATACTGACCGCGGAGGTCTATGGAAGAGGCGTACTGATGTGGCTGCTGACCCAGGGGAATATGGTAGAGGTACTGGGACCGGACTCAGCCAGACAGGAAATGAAGAAGATGCTTCAGGAAATGCTTGCGAAGTATGAATAGATTTTAGAAGCAAAAAAGATGCTTCGGTTCTGGAATATGGACGGAAGCAAAAGAAAAAGGTTTATGGCTTGATATAGCAGGAAGGAAGTGGATCAGTGGCAAGGACAGTAGGAATCGGGCATCAGGATTTTGCGGAGATGCGTATGAAAAATAATTTCTACATTGATAAGACGGAATTCATCAGGGAATGGTGGGAGGCAGATGATCAAGTGACATTGATCACCCGTCCCCGGCGCTTCGGAAAGACGTTGAATATGAGCATGCTGGAATATTTCTTTTCCTGTAAATATGCAGGGAGGGAAGATTTATTTACAGGATTATCCGTGTGGGATCATGAAAAGTATAGAAGCATGCAGGGCACTTATCCGGTTCTTTTTTTGAGCTTTGCCGATGTGAAGTTTACATCCTTTCAGGAAGCCAGAAGAATGATCTGCCTAAGCATTGAAGCATTATATAATAAACATGATTTTCTGTTAGAGGGTAACCTGCTGAATGAAAAAGAGAAAGCATTTTACCGGGAGGTTTCTGCTAATATGGCGGACAGTACGGCATCGGTATCACTGCGCTCGTTGTCAGATTTCCTAAGCAGGTATTATAGAAAAAAAGTAATTATCCTTTTAGATGAATACGATACTCCGATGCAGGAAGCCTTTGTTGCCGGATATTGGGATGAGATGGCAGAATTTGTCAGGAATTTATTTAACTCCACATTCAAAACAAATCCTTATCTGCAGCGCGCGGTTATGACGGGAATCACGAGGATCAGCAAGGAATCTATTTTTTCAGATTTAAATAACCTGGAAGTAATCACTACAACCTCTGGAAAATATGAGATGGCTTTCGGCTTTACGGAAGCAGAGGTGTGGGACGCGCTCGGGGAATATGGATTGTCAGATAGAAAGCAGGAAATAAAGGCATGGTATGATGGTTTTACATTTGGGAAAGTAACGGATATTTACAATCCATGGTCGATCATTAACTATCTGGGAAAGAAAAAATTGGCGCCATACTGGGTAAATACCAGTTCGAACCGTCTGGCAGGTAATCTGCTCCGGGAAAGCAGCAAAGACAGAAAATTGGATTTTGAATGCCTGCTGCGCGGCGAATCTATCAGAGTGCAAATTGACGAACAGATTGTCTATGACCAGTTATCCTCGAAGAAAAACGCACTTTGGAGCCTGTTGCTTGCAAGCGGATATCTGAAAGTAATTCAGGAGATATTTGCCGAGGAATCAGGAGAGTTCTATTATGAACTGGCACTGACAAATAAAGAAGTACGGATCATGTTCCGGAATCTGATACGTGACTGGTTTTCGGAAGATGATTACTATAATGATTTTATAAAAGCACTGTTGCTTGATGATGTAGAAGCAATGAATATTTATATGAATAAAGTAACGGTGTCAACGTTCAGTTATTTTGATACGGGGAAAAAGGAATCCGAAGAAGAACCTGAACGTTTTTACCACGGCTTTGTACTTGGACTAATGGTGGAATTGGCTGACAGATATATTTTGACTTCCAACAGAGAGAGCGGATTTGGCAGATATGATGTAATGTTAGAGCCAAGGCAGAAAAATGACGATGCGATCATATTGGAATTTAAAGTGAAGGGTAAAAATGAAAAAAAACTATCCGATACGGTAAAAGCCGCGCTGCAACAGATTGATAAACAGAACTACGAGGCATCTCTTACAGCAAGAGGAATTCCAAAGGAACGCATCAGAAAATATGGATTTGCGTTTCAGGGTAAGAAAGTGTTGATTGGTTCTTGAATAAAATTGAAAAAACCTGCAATGTAATCTTTAAAATTGAAAAACTTTCCTGTATAATAGAGTGGATTTCAACAGATCCATTCTATTTTTTTGAGAAGGGATATAAAGATTTATAAGGAAAGGCCGTATCTGTAAGGAAGCAAAACAGATACGAAAGGTACAGATTTTTTATGGATATTAATCAAAAGATTACAGAAGAACTGGAAGTCAAGCTTTGGCAGGTGGAAGCCGCGGTGAAGCTGATCGATGAGGGAAATACGATTCCTTTTATTTCGCGTTACCGGAAGGAAGCGACCGGTTCACTGAACGACGAGCAGCTCCGTAAACTCCATGAGCGATTGATGTATCTGCGTAATCTGGAGGACAAGAAGGCACAAGTGTTATCCAGTATAGAAGAGCAGGGGAAATTAACGGCAGAGTTAAAAACGCAGATCCTGGCGGCAGAGACTCTGGTTGTTGTAGAAGATTTATATCGTCCATACCGCCCGAAGAGGCGTACCCGTGCCACCATCGCGAAAGAGAAGGGACTGGAACCATTGGCGGCTCTTATCACCTTGCAGCAGACAAAGGAGCCTCTGGAAGAAACCGCGAAGGCGTACATTTCTGAAGAGAAGGAAGTAAAGACTGTGGAAGAGGCCATTGCCGGGGCACAGGATATCATTGCGGAATCCATTTCCGATGAGGCGGATTACCGGAGCTGGATCCGGAATGCCACCACACGGAAGGGCAAAGTGATCTCTGCGGCAAAGGATCCCAAAGCAGAGTCTGTTTATGAGATGTATTATGAATTTGAAGAGCCTGTAAACAAGCTCGCAGGCCACAGGATACTGGCATTGAACCGGGGGGAAAAGGAGAAGTTCCTTACCGTAAAGGTAGAGGCACCGGAAGAGGATATCCTGCGTTATCTGGAAAAGAAGGTGATCCACAAAGACAATCCGATCACAACACCGGTACTCAAAGCCGTGGTGGAGGACAGTTACAAACGTCTGATTGCGCCCGCCATTGAGCGGGAAATCCGCAGTGAGCTGACGGAAAAGGCGGAGGACGGAGCCATCGAGGTATTTGGGAAAAATCTGCACCAGCTTTTGATGCAGCCGCCGATCACCGGCCAGGTGGTGCTGGGATGGGATCCGGCGTTCCGTACCGGATGTAAGCTGGCAGTGGTGGACGCCACAGGAAAGGTTCTGGGGACGACAGTGATTTATCCTACGGCGCCGACTACACCGGCCAAGATCAAAGCGTCAAAGGATCTGCTGAAAAAGATCATTCCGAAGTATAACGTAACATTGATCTCTCTGGGAAATGGTACGGCTTCCAGGGAGTCGGAGCAGTTTATCGTGGAATTGTTAAAAGAGATTCCGGAGAAGGTACAGTATGTGATCGTAAATGAAGCCGGGGCTTCCGTTTATTCCGCAAGTAAGCTGGCAACCGAGGAATTTCCCAAATTTGACGTAGGACAACGAAGCGCTGCTTCGATCGCGAGACGATTGCAGGATCCGTTGGCGGAATTGGTGAAGATTGATCCGAAATCGATCGGCGTGGGGCAGTATCAGCATGATATGAACCAGAAGAAGCTTGGAGAATCCCTGACCGGCGTGGTGGAGGATTGTGTAAATAAAGTCGGTGTGGATCTGAACACGGCGTCCGCTCCGCTGCTGGCATACATTTCCGGTATCAGCAGCACTCTTGCAAAAAATATTGTCACATACAGGGAAGAGAATGGAAGATTTACAGACCGTAGAAAGCTATTGAAGGTGGCAAAGCTGGGGCCGAAGGCATTCGAGCAGTGTGCCGGATTTATGCGGATCCAGGGCGGTGACAATCCACTGGATGCCACCGGCGTCCATCCGGAATCCTATGAGGCAGCGGAGAAGCTTCTGAAAAAGCAAGGATTTCAGCCGGAAGATATCATTGGCGGAAAGCTGGCAGGGCTGTCCCTTACCATTAAAGATTACAAAAAACTGGCAGAGGAACTGGGAATTGGCGAGATCACTCTGCGGGATATCGTGAAGGAATTGGAAAAGCCGGCCCGCGACCCACGTGAAGAAATGCCGAAGCCGATCCTGCGGACGGACGTGTTGGAGATGAAAGACCTGAAGGAAGGCATGATCTTAAAAGGTACAGTCAGAAATGTCATTGATTTCGGCGTTTTTGTGGATATCGGGGTACATCAGGACGGACTGGTACACATTTCCCAGATCACGGAAAAATTCATCAAGCATCCGCTGGAAGTGGTGAGTGTAGGGGACATTGTAGATGTGAAGGTCATGAGCGTGGATCTGAAGAAAAAGAGGATTCAGCTTACGATGCGTGGGATTTCATAGCAAAAAAGGCAGAAAACTGTTGAAATATAGCCGCAAATGATGTAAAATAACGTATCAAGGCATACTTTATGCCAACTGGCAACAGTCGGGATAATGTATGCCTTGTTTATTTTTAAAGGACTTTATACAAATAAAGTGTTGAAGTGTTGAGGGGAAAGTCATAGCAGTAGCTGTTGCTGAGAAGCTGTTGTTCAAGAATCGATATAGATAGTGTATACATATCATTTTGAGACAGTTTTTAAGGGGTGCAGACATAAAAAGGATAAGAGAGGAGAATGAAAAAAGAAGATGGAAACAATTAGTTCGGTAATTAATGCGGTAGATAAGTTCGTATGGGACTGGTGGATGATTATTTTACTGCTCGGTACCCATGTATTTCTGACGGTCAGGACAGGATTTATCCAGAGTAAAACGATTTCAAAAGGAATCAGGCTTTCTGTTACAAAAGATCCTGACGCGGAAGGGGAAGTAAGCCAGTTCGGCGCTTTGTCCACCGCCCTTGCGTCTACGATAGGGACAGGTAATATCATCGGTGTCGGCACAGCCGTTGCGCTGGGCGGACCGGGCGCCGTATTATGGTGCTGGCTGACCGGTGTGTTTGGAATCGCTACAAAGTACGGGGAATCTCTGATCGCGGTAAAGTACCGCGTGAAGACGGAAGACGGCAGAATGCAGGGCGGCGCCATGTATGCCCTGGAGCGCGGCCTGAATATGAAGTGGCTGGGCGTGATCTTTGCGGTGTTCGCGGGATTTGCTTCTTTCGGGATCGGATGTGCCACACAGGTAAACGCGATCGCAACGGTTTGTAAGGAAAATCTGAATATTCCGGAATGGGTGGTCGGAATTGTAGTTGCCGCCCTGACGGCAATTGTTATTTTTGGTGGAATCAAGAGTATCGCAAGAGTCTGCGAAAGATTGGTTCCGTTTATGGCAGTATTTTATGTGATCGGATGTATCATTATCCTTTGTATCAATTATGACTTTATCCTCCCTGCGATCCAGACTATTTTCAAGCTGGCGTTCACGCCCGGGGCAGCGGCAGGCGGCCTTGTGGGTGGCGGTATCAAGCTCGCGATTCAGTATGGGGTTGCCCGGGGATTGTTCTCCAATGAATCTGGTATGGGTTCCGCTCCGATCGCGGCGGCAGCGGCACAGACAAGGAATCCGGTACGCCAGGCCCTGGTTTCTTCTACAGGAACCTTCTGGGATACGGTAGTTGTATGCCTTATGACCGGACTGGTGTTGGTAACAACGATCATGAAGAATCCGACGATCAATGCAAATGAGATCGATAACGGCGGTGTGCTGACCTCCATGGCATTTTCCCAGATCCCGTACCTTGGGCCGGTAATTCTGGTAGTAGGAATTATTTCCTTCGCATATTCTACGATTTTGGGATGGGCATATTATGGGGAACGAAGTGTGGAATATTTTGCCGGCAAAAAGGGTTTGATCCCGTATCGTGTCCTGTATATCGTAGTTGCGGCGGTCGCGCCTGTCCTGGCGTTGGATCTGGTGTGGACGGTTGCGGATATCCTGAACGCTTTGATGGCGGTTCCAAACCTGGTAGCAGTGCTGCTGCTTTCACCAGTCATTGCCAGTGAGACGAAGAAATATATCAATAATCTGGACGCAAAGGATGATACGCCAATTCCGGTAGTGAAGACGGGGATCGGGGAGAAGAGAGGAAAATGATCGCAATTATAGATTATGACGCAGGTAATATCAAAAGTGTAGAAAAAGCTTTGTTGTTTTTGGGGCAGGAAGTGAAAATTACGGATAACGCGCAGGAAATTCTTGCGGCGGACAAGGTGATCCTTCCGGGGGTCGGCGCCTTTGGCGATGCCATGGGCAATCTGAACCGCCGGGGACTGGTTTCTGTCATTCGGGAGGTGGCGGAAAGAGGAACCCCATTCCTGGGAATCTGCCTGGGACTGCAGCTGCTCTTTGAGAGAAGCGACGAGGCGCCGGGAGTTGCGGGCCTGGGAATCCTGCCGGGCGAAATCTTACGGATTCCTCCAAAGGAGGGCTTGAAGATCCCACACATGGGATGGAATTCCCTTCATCTGGAGCATGACGGATGGCTTTTTAGAAATGTGCCGGAGCAGGCGTATGTATATTTTGTACATTCCTATTATCTGAAAGCACGTGAAGAGGGGATCGTAAAAGCATCGACGGAATATGGCGTGCATATCCATGCGTCTGTGGAAAAGGGAAATGTATTTGCATGTCAGTTCCATCCGGAAAAAAGCAGTGAAGTGGGTTTGCAGATATTGAAAAACTTTGTAGAGCTGGAGAAAAAATAAAATGCATACAAAAAGAATCATCCCCTGTCTGGATGTGAATGCCGGGCGGGTGGTAAAAGGTGTGAATTTTGTAGATCTGAAGGATGCCGGAGATCCGGTGGAGATCGCGGAGGCTTATGATAAGGCTGGTGCTGACGAACTGGTATTTCTGGATATCACAGCCTCATCTGACAACAGGAAAACAGTAGTAGACATGGTCCGCAAGGTGGCAGAATGCGTGTTTATCCCATTTACCGTAGGCGGCGGGATACGGACCGTAGAGGATTTCCGTGTGCTGCTCCGGGAGGGCGCGGATAAGATTTCTATTAATTCTTCCGCGATCAATACCCCGGAGCTTGTACATGACGCGGCGGAGAAGTTCGGAAGCCAGTGCGTGGTCGTTGCCATTGATGCCAAGAGGCGGGCGGATGGAAGCGGCTGGAACATCTATAAAAACGGAGGCCGTGTCGATGTAGGGATTGACGCCGTGGAGTGGGCAAAGAGAGTGGAAAGCCTGGGAGCCGGCGAGATTTTGCTTACCAGTATGGATTGTGACGGAACAAAGGCCGGTTATGATCTGGAATTGACCCGGACTATAGCGGAAAGCATTTCTATTCCGGTTATTGCGTCCGGAGGCGCCGGGACGCTGGAACATTTCCGGGATGCGTTGACAGAGGGAAAAGCAGACGCGGCGCTGGCAGCTTCATTGTTCCATTATAAAGAATTGGAGATACGGGAAGTCAAGGAATATCTTCAGAAGGAAGGCATTTCCGTGAGATTGTAAACAGTATGATCTGTTAAAGATACGTGAGTGATAAAGGAGTAAGCAAAAATGGCAGGAATCAATGGAGACTGGTATGAGGCGTTAAAAGGAGAGTTTGGGAAGGATTATTATAAACAATTATTTCAGACCGTAAAAAATGAGTATAATACAAGATTGGTCTTTCCGCCGGCAAATGATATTTTCAATGCCTTTCATCTGACGCCGCTAAAGGAGGTCAAGGTAGTCATTCTGGGACAGGATCCCTACCATAACCACGGACAGGCACATGGCTTATGCTTTTCTGTCCGGAAAGGGGTTTCCGTTCCCCCCTCGCTTGTAAATATTTATCAGGAATTGCACGATGACCTGGGCTGTACCATCCCGGATCACGGCTGCTTGACAAAATGGGCCGAACAGGGCGTGCTGATGCTCAATACGGTTCTGACTGTACGTGCCCATCAGGCGAATTCCCACCAGGGAATCGGCTGGGAGGAATTTACGGATGCCGCGATCCGGGTCTTGAATGCCCAGGACAGACCTATTGTATATATCCTCTGGGGTTCACCGGCGCAAAGGAAAGCCCGAATGCTTGATAATCCCCGGCATTTGATCTTAAAATCCCCTCATCCAAGCCCGCTTTCTGCTTCCCGCGGCTTTTTCGGAAGCAGGCCCTTCAGCCAGACTAACGCATTTCTGGAAGCTCATGGCCTGGAGCCGATTGATTGGCAGATAGAATAATTTTTTCCATAAAAACTGTTGACAGCTTCCCGGTGAATGTGGTAAAGTTTTTTTAAACCAGCGAGGAAGAGCAAGTACTTTTTGTTACTGCTATACAGAGAGCCGCAGATGGTGGGATTGCGGCAAGCCAGGGCAGGGGGGAATGGGCTTCTGAGGGCGAACTGAACTTACAGTAGGGGAGCCGGAGAGAGTACTCCGTTAACAAAGTCCGCATATGTCAGTATGCATGAGAGGGTGTTGATTACACCAAGCCGGGTGGCACCGCAGGAGCGGATGAATGATAGAATTCGAACAGCTCTTGTCCCTGCAATAGAGTTATATTGTGTGGGATGAGGGCTTTTTCTTATGTAGAATGCGTGAAGCAGAGAGGCCAGGAGCCTGTCATCCCTGAGAAAATGAAAGGAGACTAGAACTATGAGTGAGAACAAGATTCCCTACAAAATTTATCTCGAAGAAAGTGAGATGCCGAAGGATTGGTATAATGTCCGCGCGGATATGAAAAATAAGCCGGCTCCTCTTCTGAATCCGGGCACCCATGAACCGATGACAGCAGAGGAGCTGGGTGCGGTATTCTGTGAAGAGCTGGTGAAGCAGGAACTGGATAATGACAACCGCTATATCGAGATCCCGAAGAAAATCCGTGATTTTTACAAGATGTACCGTCCGTCACCGTTGGTACGGGCATATTGCCTGGAGGAGAAGCTGCAGACTCCGGCAAAGATCTATTATAAGTTTGAAGGAAATAACACAAGCGGCAGCCATAAGCTGAATTCCGCGATCGCACAGGCTTTTTACGCGAAGGAACAAGGGCTGAAGGGAGTTACTACCGAGACCGGGGCCGGACAATGGGGGACCGCGTTGTCTATGGCATGCTCTTATCTGGACCTGGACTGTAAGGTTTATATGGTAAAATGCTCCTATGAACAGAAGCCGTTTCGAAGAGAGGTTATGCGTACCTATGGCGCCAGTGTGACACCGTCCCCGTCAGACACGACCGAAGTGGGACGCAAGATCCTGGCAGAGCATCCGGGAACTACAGGAAGCCTTGGATGCGCCATTTCAGAGGCCGTAGAGGCTGCCACTCATTCTGAGGGTTACCGTTATGTACTGGGCAGCGTCCTGAATCAGGTTCTTCTTCACCAGTCGATCATTGGTGTGGAGACAAAAACGGCAATGGATAAATATGGAATCAAACCAGATATCATTATCGGATGCGCAGGCGGCGGTTCCAACCTGGGCGGTTTGATCTCACCATTTATGGGGGAGAAGCTGCGGGGCGAGGCAGATTATCAGTTCGTAGCGGTAGAGCCGGCATCCTGTCCGAGCCTTACGAGAGGAAAATATGCGTATGATTTCTGTGATACCGGTATGGTATGTCCTCTGGCCAAGATGTATACGTTGGGGAGCAGCTTTATCCCGTCCCCGAATCATGCGGGCGGCCTGAGATATCATGGCATGAGTTCCATCCTGTCACAGCTTTATGATGATGGATATATGGAGGCACGTGCCGTAGAGCAGACTTCCGTATTTGAGGCAGCAGAGCAGTTTGCGAGAGTGGAAGGAATCCTGCCTGCGCCGGAGAGCAGCCATGCGATCCGTGTCGCGATTGACGAAGCTTTGAAGTGTAAAGAAACAGGAGAAGAGAAGACGATTCTGTTTGGACTGACAGGTACCGGATATTTTGATATGGTTGCATATGAGAAATTCCACAACGGTGAAATGAGTGATTATATTCCGACGGATGAAGAACTGAAGGCTGGATTAGATGCGCTTCCGAAGTTCTGAGAATTTCGGGATAAAACTTAAAAAATCCCTGCCAGATACAAGGCAACTTTGTATGGGGCAGGGGTTTTCTACTGTAAGGGAGAGAGAAAACAGATGGCGTATTTCCCAATGTTTATCGAATTAAAAGATAGGTGCTGCCTGGTTGCGGGCGGCGGAAAGGTTGCGCTCCGTAAAGTAGAGACGCTTCGGGATTTCGGGGCAAAGCTTACGGTAGTGGCGCCTTCCATATTACCAGAGATCCGGGCAATGGAAGGTGTTGTATGCAAGGAAAAATATTTTGAGAAAAGTGATCTGATGGGGCAGGAGCTGGTGGTTGCGTCCACGGACGACCCGGAACAGAATCACAGGATCAGCCAGGCCTGTCAGGAAGAGAAGATCTGGGTCAACGTGGTAGACCAGAAAGAGGATTGCAGCTTTATTTTCCCGGCATATCTAAAGGAAGGCGGGGTGATTGCCGCATTTTCCAGCGGGGGTAAAAGTCCTGCTATTACCCAGTATTTAAGATCGAAAATACAATCTGCCATGACTCCCTTGCTCGGAGAATTGGCAGAAATGCTGGGAGATTTAAGGGAGGAATTGCGTGGTACTGTTTCCAAAAGCGTGAGAAAGAGTATCTACCAGGAAATTCTGGAATGCTGTCTTGAAAAAGGGTCTGTTCCTTCCAGAGAAGAAACAGATGAAATAATCGCGAAGTATAAAAGTAAAGGGTAAGTTATGAAATATATCATTGGAACGCGGGGTTCCAGCCTGGCACTGGCACAGGCGGAATATGTGCGCGGAAGACTGGCAGATGCATATCCGTCAGAGGAATTTGAAATTCGTATCATCAAGACAAAAGGCGACATTGTTTTGGATAAGCCGCTACATGAGATTGGTGATAAAGGCATATTTGTAAAGGAAATCGAAGAAAAGATACAGGACGGCGAGGTTCATATCGGTGTACACAGTATGAAGGACATGCCCTCATGTCCGGCTTTTGGGCTGAGGTTTACGAGAGCCTGGAAAAGAGAGGACCCCAGGGATGTGCTGATCCTGCGTGAGAAGAAAACCCTGGAGGAGCTGCCGGAAGGCGCGGCCATCGGTACTGGAAGCAGGCGTAGAGAATATCAACTGAAGCGCCTTCGGCCGGATCTGAAAGTCGTGAATATCCGGGGGAATATAGATACCAGAATCCGTAAAATGGAAGAAGAACATCTGGATGGTATCATTCTTGCAGCAGCAGGACTTCACAGGCTGGGGATGGAAGAGCGGATTACCTGTTATCTGGAATCGGAAGAGATGATTTCGGCTCCCGCGCAGGGAACTCTGGCTCTGGAGATCCGTGAAGAAGAGACGGCACTTGGGGAACTTCTGGATGCCCTCAGTGATGAAGAGACGAGCCGGGCAGTTGAGGCAGAGAGAGGATTTTTACAGGAGATGGGAGGCGACTGTCATGTCCCTGTAGGCGCTGTGTGCAGAAGGAGGGCAGATGGACTCTATCAGCTGAATGCCATGTTTGGAAATGAAAGCGGCAGCAGGCAGGCTTATGTGACGGTATACAATGAACAGACAGAGCAGCTTGCTATGGAAGCGGCAGTCAAGATCCGGCGGAAGATGGCCGGAACGGTGTACCTGGTAGGCGGCGGGCCGGGAGACCCGGGGCTGATCACGGTGAAAGGGCTTCAGGCGCTTCAAGAAGCGGACTGTATTATTTATGACAGGTTATCTTCTCACAAGCTTCTGGAAGAAGCCAGGCCTGGATGTGAAATGATCTATGTCGGAAAGGCAGATCGCCGGCATACCATGAAACAGGAAGAAATCAACCGGCTTTTGGCAGAAAAAAGCATGCGGTATGAAAAAGTAGTCCGTTTAAAGGGCGGAGATGCATATGTGTTTGGAAGGGGCGGGGAAGAAGGGCTGTATCTGGCGGAAAAGGGGGTATCCTTTGAAGTGGTTCCGGGAGTCAGTTCCGCCATCGCGGGACTGGCATACGCAGGGATTCCCATTACCCATCGTGGGAAAGCATTGGGGTTCCATGTAGTGACAGCTCATAACAAAAGAGATGAACTGGCAGAGATTGATTTTGAGGCTATGGCAAGGGGAAAAGAAACTTGTGTCTTTTTAATGGGGTTAAGCAAGGTGGAGGAGATATCCGCCAGGCTGATGCAGGCGGGCATGCCCCCTGAGACTGACGCGGCAGTGATCTCCTGTGCTACCACGCCGGAACAGAGAACCTGTACGGCAGATTTGGCTCATATCGCGGAAAAAATCCAAAGTGCCGGCCTGGTTTCTCCAGCGCTCATTGTGGTCGGCGAGGTGGTAGCTTTGCGGAGCGGATTGGATTTTTTTGAAGGCCGTCCTTTGTACGGGAAGCGATATCTGATTCCTAAGATCGGAGAAAAACCTACTGCCCTGCAGGAACTTTTATTGAGTCAGGGAGCCGCGGTGGATGAGATCCAGGTGGGAAGAATCGTGGACACTGGACGTATTTTTTCGGCGGAGGAATTGCAACAGGTAGGCTGGCTTGTTTTTACGAGTAAGAATGGCGTAGAAAAATTTTTCAAAAGTTTTGGGAAAAGCGGGTTAGATGTCCGTTGCCTGTCCGGCTGCCGGATAGCGGCTATAGGAGGAAAAACGGCGGAGCTTTTGCAAAGCCATGGACTGTATGCGGATTTGATACCGGATGCTTTTCACAGCGGCGCCCTGGCGGAAGCACTGAAGGGGCAGTTGAGCCCGGAGGATCTGGTATGGTATCTGAAGGCAGGAAATGCGGACGGACATTTGAAAAAGGAACTGAAAGATTATTGCCGGTTTGAAGAAATCGTTGTATATGAAAACCAGACGGTTGTGCCGGAGCTGGGGAAGCTGCGGAGGCCGGAGGAGTATGATGGGGTTCTGTTTACCTGTGCTTCGTCTGCGGAACGTTTTCTGAGTGCTGCGGGAGAGGAGTGGAAGGAATGTATAAAAGCTTATAGTATAGGTCCGAAAACAACGGCGGCACTGAAAGAACGGGGTGTGGAAAATGTTTTTGAAGCAAAGAAAGCAGCCTATAAAGAACTGGCAGAAATACTATGAAAAGGATAAAAACGCTAATATTTACCAGAGATATATTTGCTTAAAAAGTTGACAAAATGATTTTTTTATATTAGAATGACCGACGTAATATTTTTGTAATATTTGTAATAAATCCGAAAAATCATGAATATATTTTATAAAAGAATATTTACAATATTGCAAAAAATAGGAGGTTGGATTATATGAAACAATATAGAAAGATTATCGCGTTACTTATGGCGGCTACGACAGGTCTGGCCATGTCGCCTGAAATTGACAGTGAAGCAGCAGACTGGGCACTGAATATGGCTCAGATTAAAAATCTGGGAGAGTACAAGCTTACAGAACCCTATGGTTTTACGGAAGTACCTGAGGAGGCTTTGCTGAATCTTAAAAAAGCGGCAGAACAGGCGGAAAATCAGTATAAAGAAAAGAAGCGGAAAGAAGAAGAGGAAAGAAAGGCCGCGGAGGAAGCCAGACGGGCACAGGAAGAAGCGGCGCGGATCGCGGCTGAGCAGGAAGCGGCAGAACAGGCGGCAGCGGAACAGGCAGCGGCTCAGCAGGCGGCAGATATGCAGCAGGCAGAAGCCGTACAGCAGACAGCAAACGTACAACAGGCGGCAGTCACCGCATCCGCCAGCGACCAGGCGCTTCTTGCGGCAATCATTTTCTGCGAAGCGGGCAATCAGCCTTATGAGGGTCAGGTAGCGGTCGGAGCCGTGATCATGAATCGGGTACGCAGTGCCGTATATCCAAACAGTATCGCGGAGGTGATCTATCAGGCGGGACAGTTTGGGCCGGCTATGAGCGGATGGCTGGATTCTGTTCTTGCAAGCGGCGGCTATACGGCTACGGCAATGCAGGCAGCGGCGGACGCTCTGGCGGGCAGCAATCCGATCGGAGATTGTTTATATTTCGGATGTGGAAATTATGGAATCCAGATCGGAGACCATTTTTTCCATTAAATATCTAAGTGAGAAAACGTTTCTGATATGAAAGCAGGAGCGTTTTTTTAGTGTTCTGATTTTAAGCCGTATGCATGGCCTTACGAATGAAATCTTTAATAAATCTTAAGAATTTTTTATGGAGATATCATATATTTCATTATATAATAAATGAGTAGTGAAAGGAAGGAGGGGAAAAGTGGACAAGGTAATTGAAGTGAAAAATCTATATAAACTGTACCGTGTGGGAGACTCTGTCGTACGTGCGTTGAACGGTGTAAGTTTTGAAGTTTATCCCGGCGAGTTCTGTGCGATTGTAGGGACTTCCGGTTCCGGAAAATCTACACTTCTCAATATGCTGGCAGGGCTGGAAAAGCCGACAAAGGGCGAGGTCATTGTCAGCGGACAGCATATGGAACATTTAAATGAGGATGGCCTTGTAAAATTCCGCAGGGAGAACGTAGGATTTATTTTCCAGTCATTTCATCTGATAGGAACGATGAATGCCCTGGAAAATGTGGCTCTTCCTTTAAGCTTTCGCGGGGAGGCAAAAAGCAGCCGTCTCAAAAAGGCGGATAAAATGTTAGATCTGGTAAATCTGAAAAAGCAAAAGAAGCATATGCCGAATCAAATGTCCGGAGGCCAGCAGCAGCGGGTCGGCGTGGCAAGAGCCCTTGTTGTGGATCCAAAGATCATCTTCGCGGATGAACCTACCGGCAATCTGGACTCCCATACATCGGAAGAGGTCATGCGCCTGATGCAGAAGGTGGTACAGGAACAAAAAAAGACGCTGGTAATGGTAACACATGATAATCATCTGGCGGCTTACGCTGACCGGATATTTCATATTATAGACGGAAAAATTGTAAAGATTGAGGATAATCGGAACAACAAAAGTGAAGAGCCACAAACACATTCTATGGGATAAAGACTGAATTTGTGAGACAAGAACAAAAAAGGAAAGTGAGGAAGAGGATTCATGAAGCGATGGAGAAAATGGACGGGAATTTTTCTGGGGCTTACACTGATATCCACATATATACCGGAAATGAATACATATGCGGGATATGGCGTGTCGGCTGAAAGAAGTCTGCTATTATCGGCGGCCGATGTTGGCGTGAAGCAGGCTTCGGCAGATAATGCCGCCGCTGCGGATCCGGCAAGTGAGAAAGCGGCAGGCGCCGCTTCGGAGGGCACAGAGACGACATTTGAGATATTTGTAGGAAACGGGCAGTCTGTCCCTCAGTATCAGGCAGGACAGAGTATAGAGAAGCTGACGATGCGGGTGGTAAATAAAGGAGATACAGACCTGCGGCATGTTAAGATTGTTCCGGTCATTGAAGATACCGCAGACTGGCCCTTCATAATGGATGGCATCAGGCATGGATATTATCTGGATGAAATCAAATCCGGGAAGTATGCGGAAGCTACATGGAAAGACCTGCAGGTACGGGAAGATGTGGATACGGCAACTTATAAGCTGGTGTTCCACGTTACCTATGACGAGGGGAAAGACGAAATCGAATGTGACAGATCTGTTGAGGTAAAAACGGCGAAAAAGGATATGGCAGATTCTCAGAATCCGGATGGCGGCATATCGAGTCAGCCCGGGGAAGGACAACAGCCGGATCCGGGACAGGATATACAGGGGATTGCGGATGCAGGCGGCGTGTTCAATGGAGATATGTCCGCCGTAGGCGGAGAAACAGAAAAGAAAGGAGTCCCGCGGGTTATAGTGACCGGATTTAATACGGATCCGGGAGCGGTAAACGCGGGAAGTAATTTCCGTCTGGTTGTCCATGTAAAAAATACATCCACAACAACAGCAGTGTCCAATATGCTGTTTGATTTCCAGGCGCCTTCCGCCGGAACCGAGGCCGCGGCAGAGGCTCCGGCGTTTTTGCCGTCATCAGGGGCAAGCTCAGTATATCTGGATCAGATACCGGCAGGAGAGACGAGAGATGTAGCTATTGACCTGAATGCCAGGGCAGACCTGGTACAGAAGCCATACAGTATCAATATGTCCATGCTTTATGAGGACACAAATGCTTCTCAATATGAAGGAAGTTCTAGTTTGGCAATCCCGGTACATCAGGCGGCAAGATTTGAATTTAGTGATATCGAACTTTCTCCTGCCAGTATCGAGGTAGGACAGGAAGCGAACCTGATGTGCAGCCTGTATAATACCGGCCGTGTGAAGCTGTATAATGTGAAAGTAAAATTCACAGGAGACGGTATCAGCGGTAAGGATGTATTTGTGGGTAATCTGGACTCCGGGGCGACTGGAACCATTGACGGAATGCTGACAGGGGAATCTGAGATCATGCCCGGAACCAAATGTAAAATGGTTGTAACATATGAAGATGAATCCGGCAATAGTTCCTCTACTGAGAAGGAATTTGAACTGCAGGTTACGGCACCCATGGAAACGGACATGGGCGATATGGAAATGATGGGGGAAATGCCGGTGGAAGAAAAAGGATTTCCTGTAATACCTGTTGTGGCAGGGGCTGTAGTTTTGCTGGCAGTGGTTGTGTCTGTAGTCCTGGTCCGTAGAAAGAAGAAAAAGCGGGCGTTGGCAGAAGAGGAGGATTTGGCGGATGAGGTGGATCGATTTACTGAGGATGAGTAGCGGAAACCTCAAAAAAAGAAAGCTCAGAACATTTCTCACGATCCTGGGCGTCGTGATCGGTACGGCGTCCATAGTGGTCATGATCTCCCTGGGGCTTGGGATGCAGCAGTCGATGTATAAGCAGATCGAGCAGGCGGGAGGCATGACGGCAATCACTGTGACCGGCCAGGACGTCGGGAGTATGATGTTCTATACTTCCTATGGAAATGAGGAAGGGGAAGCAACAAAGTATGTCACAGATGACGCTATTAAGGAACTGGAGGGGCTGGAACATGTGAAAAGTGTGACGCCCTCTCTCACCATGAGTTCTGTTATTTTAAGCGGAAATTATTATGGCAATATCCAACTCGTTGGAATGACTCCGGAAGAACTGGAAAGACAGCATTTGAACCTTGTGGAGGGCAGCCGTATGCCAGAAAGCAATTCCTCAAATCTGGAATTGATATTTGGGAATTTTGTCCCTATGGATTTTTACGAAAAGGGTTCAAACAGGGGATACTGGGAGACACAGGAGCTGCCGGATATCGACTTTATGAATGATCCCATGTTTTTGATATTGAACCAGGAGGATTATTTCAATTCACAGCAGAGCGGCAATTCGGGGGCCTTTGGTGAAGAAGGAAGCAGTACGCCGGTGAAGGCGCCGAAGAAGTATGTTGTGCGTGCCAGTGGAATGATGGATGGGGGGATGGAGACCTACAACAACGGTTCTTATAACGTATATTGTGATATCTGGACTTTAAAATCTATGCTGCAGAAGGAATATACAGGGAGGGCGATTCCCGGACAGCCCACAACGCAGACGGGAAAGCCATATAGATTTTTTGCCTATACGAATGCCATGATCCAGGCGGATGATATCGACAATGTAGACGCGTTATCCACTACGATCCAGGAAATGGGCTACCGGGTCAGCACTAATGCGGAATATCTGAAGAGCGCGCAGCAGGAGCTTGTGATGATCGAGGCGGTTCTGGGCGGTATTGGCGCCGTATCTTTATTTGTGGCGGCGATCGGGATCGCGAATACGATGATGATGTCTATCTATGAAAGAACAAAAGAAATCGGCGTGATCAAGGTGCTTGGCTGTAGTCTGCGCAATATTAAGCAGATGTTTCTCCTGGAGGCGGCATTTATTGGCTTTATCGGCGGGGCAGCGGGGAATATATTGAGTTTTTTGTTGTCTTTTGGAATCAATGTCGTAACCGGAAACGGGAGTATGATGGGATTGGACAGCAATATTTCCTACATCCCCTTGTGGCTGGTGGCAGCATCCATGGCTTTTGCGGTGCTGGTGGGAATGATTGCCGGATATTTTCCGGCATTGCGGGCAATGCGCCTCAGCCCGCTGGCGGCGATCAGGAATGAATAAAAGCATATAAAGGATACCGGGGCGTCGTACTAAGAATATAGTACAATGCCCCTTTAAATAATATGCGGTTTATTCTTCGATGACCTGAATCTCAAGATAGTCAAAATCAATAGAATCTACAAAATTATCCTGATAAAATCGTGCTTTGCTGTGGCGTTTGAATTCTGCAATGGTGGCATCCAGCCAGATTGGCTTGCTCAGGTCAAATTCGTAGCAGATGGAATCCAGCGCATGGAATATTTTATGAGTACGCGTATCATCCGTCTCGTCGCAAATAACCGTATCACGGACCATGCGGTTGTCCTTCCATTCTTTTCCCCATAAACGGAACATATCGAAAACTCTCCTTTCTATATGTCTAAAAGTATATCATCAGGTACAGGAAAATAAAAGACAGAAAATTTAATGACAAAAAAGAAAATTCATGATATGCTGTTGTACAATGTGAAGTTGTCATAGAAGGAGAAGAAAAATGAAAAGTATATTGGACAGAATATTTGTAGATGGTCTTGGCGGAATGGCACATGGATTGTTTGCCACGTTGATCATTGGAACGATCATACAGCAGATCGGTACATTTGTGGGAGGAGATACCGGCAATCTGATCTATCTGGCCGGAAAGATGGCGGCCGCTATGACCGGAGCGGGAATTGGCGTGGGCGTTGCCCGGAAATTTCAGGCTGACCAGCTTGTGATCGTATCTGCGGCTACGGTAGGTATGATCGGAGCTTTTGCCAGTAAGCTGCTGGCCGGTGAAGTCATGCGGGATGGCGGGGCCATGGTCTTTGCGGGCCCGGGAGAACCTTTGGGAGCATTTGTGGCGGCTTATGTAGCAATTGAAGTAGGAATCCTGATCAGTGGAAAGACAAAGCTGGATATCATCCTGACGCCGTTGGGATGTATTGGAGCGGGATCAATTGTAGGAATATTTGTGGGACCGCCGATTTCGCGGTTTATGACATGGCTGGGTTCCCTGATCAACTGGGGGACTGAGCAGCAGCCGTTCCTTATGGGGATTGTGGTATCTGTTCTGATGGGAATGATATTGACTCTGCCGATCAGCTCGGCGGCTTTAGGTATTATTTTGAACCTGTCCGGGCTCGCGGCAGGCGCCGCAACAATTGGATGTTGCTGCAATATGGTCGGATTCGCGGCGGCAAGCTTCCGGGAAAACGGTTTTGGCGGACTGCTTGCCCAGGGAATCGGAACTTCTATGCTCCAGGTTCCTAATATCGTGCGCAGGCCATTGATCTGGCTGCCGGCAATTCTTTCCAGCGCAATACTTGGCCCTGTGGGAACGATGCTGTTTCACATGACCAGTAACGCGACCGGCTCTGGTATGGGCACCGCAGGGCTGGTAGGGCAGATCATGACATGGCAGGTTATGACACAGACAGAAGATGCTGTTATGGTCCTGGTAAAAATGATTGTGATCCAGATTCTTTTGCCGGCGGTACTTACATTCGCGATCTCAGAATTCATGCGGGGGAAGAACTGGATTCATTATGGAGATATGAAACTGGATTTATAAGAATATTGTTGAATAGATAGATAGGACATGGTATGATGGTTTTATAAAAGCAGTATATAGGGAGGTGATTAATTGAGGGGAGAACAACAGATGCAGGACGCGATCAGGAATTATGAGGATGTGGACAGTTGGAAGACTGTTATTTTCCTGTATAACGCAGCCTTGAAGGAAGTTGGGACCAAGCTTGAGATATTGAATGATGAATTTCAGCATGTGCATAAATATAATCCGATCGAGCATATTAAAACGCGTATAAAAACGCCGGAAAGCATTGTAAAAAAGCTGAAGCGATATGGCCGCGAGACCTCCATTGTAAATATGGTAAAGTATATTAATGACATAGCTGGCGTACGTCTGATTTGTTCTTTTACCTCGGATATCTACCGGCTGGCTGAGATGATCGGTAACCAGAGTGATCTGAAGGTATTGTCGATCAAGGACTATATAAAGAATCCGAAAGAAAGCGGATATAAGAGTTATCATATGCTTGTGTCCGTACCGATATTTCTATCTGACAGTGTTGTAGATACAAAGGTTGAAATTCAGATCAGGACAATAGCGATGGACTTCTGGGCAAGCCTTGAACATAAGATTTACTATAAATTTGAAGGAAACGCTCCGGAATATATCAGCCGGGATCTGCAGGAATGTGCACAGATGGTCGCGGAACTGGATGACAAGATGCTTTCTCTGAATGAAGCGATCCAGGCATGTCTGGATGATAACATGTAAGCTTGTGCCGGAGACATCCTTATAGTAGAAAAAAGCTGCCGATGGCAGGTGGCTTTTTGTATTTCTCAATACCATAGTATGCAAAGAACTATCAGAAACAGGTTTTTGTATGATAATACGGAAAAGGCTTATAAAAAGGGAGGATGCCGGGTGATTGATATCTCAATCCCCGGCATGTATTATGAAAAAGTTTATTCAAATAATCTTCTGATATCTTTTTTAGTATCAAATAGTTTCTTCATTTGATATGTTTAGTATATCCGTGAGAAATGAAGAAAGCGTGATAATAAAATGAAAGTTTTTTAAATGATAAATGAACAATTTATGAACGGAAATTTTGGGGGAAAGGAGATATAATGATTTAGAAAAAAGTAAGAAACGGAAGGAAAATTTATTTGCCAGATACTTGGAAAGTATGAAAGATTATGCTATTCTAAGAACAAAGTTTTTTCATAAGTATCAGTGGTTATATTTTGGTACAATGATACCGGAATTCTCCGCATCTAAAATCTGCTAGGCAAATTGGTTACAAATACGAGGAGGAACGATATGACGAAAAGTGAATTCCTGGCACAGTTGAAAAGAGCATTGCAAGAGAACCTCAATAGTGCTGCAGTGCAGGAGAACATGAATTATTATAATAGATATATTATAGAAGAAACAGCAAAAGGAAAAAGTGAAGAAGAAGTGATCAATATGCTGGGAGATCCCTGGATTCTGGCACGGACGATTACGGATGCAAGTGATGGGACGGATTGGGAGACGGTTTATGAATCTAAAAATGATAATACATCTTCTTCATATGATGATCGCGGTTATCAACAGAACAGCAGGCAACGGAATGGATTGGGAATTCGTACCTGGGTAAGAATATTTTTGATGATTTTATTTGTAATCATGGTTCTTATGTTGGTTATTTCCATTATCAGTGGTGTGGTGAGCTTTTTTGCGCCGGTACTTGTTCCGCTTCTTATCGTACTTTTTGTCGTGCGTTTGTTTACTGGAAGAAGGCCGTAAAAGACGATCTGAAAATAAAACAGGAGTGAATGGTAAAAGTAAAAGACCGATGGGGGAGCCATCGGTCTTTTGAGGGGAGTATAAATAATTAATAAGGGGTTGTAGAAAGTATACTTTCTACACATCTTAGTATAATATAACAAATTGGAAAATGCAAGCAAAAATGCAAAATTCTTTATAAAAAATATAACAAATTTTTACTTTTTCATAAAAAATGGACATTAAAAAATAGAAAATTATAATTTTCATTAATTCGTGTATAAAAAGGTAAAATAGAGAGACAATATGAGTGTACCAAATAATTTCAGGAGGAAATATACTCATGGCAAAGAATACTAACAACACAAATTCAAACAGCAACAACTATTCATCTTACGCAGATGAAAGCAACAAAAATTCTTCAAACAAGAATGCACAGAACAAGAACAGCTCTAACGCTCAGAATAAAAACAGCAATCAGAGCAACAGCCAGAACAAAAACGCATACGACGAGACAAACAACTACTAACGGTAAAAATCAAGGGCGTAGTAAATTCAGCTTTACTACGCCCTTGATTTATAGTAAGATAGAAATAACCAAGGCATAATAATTGACGTTTAGGAGGTATTCATGGAAAGGGTAGAGTTGATTGCTCCCTGCCACTTTGGCTTGGAATCAGTATTAAAAAAAGAAATTCTGGATCTGGGATATGAAATTATAAAGGTAGAAGATGGCCGGGCAACATTCCGCGGAGATATGAAAGCAGTCTGTAGGGCAAATATATTTCTCAGGTCGGCGGAAAGGATTTTGCTGAAAACAGGAGAATTTAAAGCAGTAACCTTTGACGAGCTTTTTGAGAAGACCAGGAAGATTCCATGGGAAAAATATATTCCTGCAGACGGAAAGTTCTGGGTGACGAAGGCGGCGTCAGTAAAAAGTGCTTTATTCAGCCCTTCTGATATTCAGTCTGTTATGAAAAAAGCCATGGTAGAAAGACTGAAATCCTGTTATCATAAAGAATGGTTTTCCGAAGACGGCGCTTCCTATCCGGTGCGTGTTTTTTTTATGAAGGACATAGCGACGGTCGGAATTGATACTTCGGGCGTATCATTACATAAGCGCGGGTATCGGCAGCTCTCAAGCAAGGCTCCAATCACGGAAACGCTTGCGGCGGCATTGATCATGCTGTCGCCCTGGAAAAAAGACAGAATCCTTGTCGACCCATTCTGCGGGAGCGGTACATTTCCAATCGAGGCCGCGATGATAGCGGCAAATATAGCGCCGGGGATGAACCGCTCATTTACGGCGGAAAAATGGTCTGAGGTCATTCCGCGGAAACTATGGTGTGAAGCGGCAGATGAGGCGAGGGAATTGGAAAATCTTGATGTAGAAACGGATATTCAGGGATATGACTCGGACGGAGATGTGATCCGGTCTGCCAGACAGAATGCGTGTGACGCGGGAGTAGAGAATCTGATACATCTGCAGCAGCGTCCTGTAAGTGAACTCCGGCATCCGAAAAAGTATGGATTTATCATTACAAATCCGCCCTATGGGGAACGTCTGGAAGATAAGGAATCTCTGCCGCAGATTTATCGGGAATTTGGGGAAAGCTTCCGGCGCCTGTCGGACTGGTCTGCATACGTGATTACCGGATATGAGGACGCGGAACGGTATTTTGGCAGGAAAGCGGATAAGAACCGAAAGATTTATAATGGGATGATCAAGACCTATTATTATCAGTTTATGGGACCGAAGCCTCCCAGACGTGAAAAGCGGACGTTAGACCAGCGTGCTTCAGATATTTTATGAAAAAGAAGCAAAAACAGAATAAGAAATATGGCTGGTTTTGGTCGCGAAAAGGATCATTTTGTGTTATACTACGTTTGTACGAAAAGCCTATACTCTGTGCGTGTTTTATACATGTATGAGTGAGAGGTCAATTATACTAAGCGCCAGATAAATCTGCCGTTCAGTATAAGTATGAAAAAACGGAAGAGGAACTAAGAAGGTAGTGTTATGGAGAAAAGAATTGTATTTGCGACAGAGAATGAAAACAAGATGGTAGAAATCCGCATGATTTTATCAGATCTGGGGATGCCGGTTTTCTCAATGAAGGAGCTTGGCATAGAGGTGGATATTGTGGAAGATGGTATTTCATTTGAGGAAAATGCAGAGATCAAAGCAAGGGCAATTTCAAGACTTCTGCCGGATGATATTGTTCTTGCGGATGATTCGGGCCTGGAGATCGATTATCTGGATAAGGCGCCGGGAATTTATTCTGCGAGATTTGCCGGGGAAGATACGTCTTATGATGTTAAAAATTGCATTTTGCTGGACAAACTGGAAGGAGTCCCGGAGGAAGAACGTACCGCACGCTTTGTGTGTGCGGTTGCGGCTGCATTTCCGGATGGGACCGTGGAAACTGTCAGTGGAACGATAGAGGGGAGAATTGCTCACGAAATGCTTGGGGAAAATGGCTTTGGCTATGATCCTATTTTCTATGTGCCGGAGTATGGCTGTACAACAGCACAGATGGATCCGGATAAGAAGAATGAACTGAGCCATCGTGGAAATGCTCTCCGCGCAATGCGCAAGATCATTGAGACGAGATTTGGGAAGGAAGAGGAATGAGAATCCTAATTGTCAGTGATACACATGGATATCACAAAAATCTGGATCGTGCATTGGAGAATGCAGGAGCGGTTGACATGTTTATCCATCTCGGAGACGTAGAAGGCGGAGAAGAGTATATCAATGCCGTAGTTGGGTGTGAAAAGCACATTGTCAGGGGGAATAATGATTTCTTTTCTGAGCTTCCGAAAGAAGAGGAATTTTATATTGGAGTAAAAAAGGTATTTATTACTCATGGGCATAGCTATTGTGTATCTCTTGACCCAAAGCAGGTCAAAGAGGAAGGAAGGGCAAGGAACGCGGACATTGTGATGTTCGGCCATACCCACCGTCCGTATCTGGATCAGGATCAGGACATCACCGTACTGAATCCCGGAAGCCTGTCTTTTCCGCGTCAGGAGGGGCGGAAAGGAAGCTATATGATCATAGAAATGAAGGAAGAAGGGCAGACGGAATATCGCCAGTATTATCTGAACTAAAAAGTACATAGTCAAATAAATACGGATGTTTAATTTTCATTTCTTCCGCAGCAGTATCCAACGGCAAGGCCGGTCAGGAACGATATACCTGTGAGAATTAAAATAATAGCAATCTGGGGCATTTTTCAATATCCTCCATAAAGTATATATTCATAATATATGGGTGGGGATCGAAAAATTTGCCCCTTCTTTTATCCTGTAGAAGAAAAAATACCGGAGCCCTTGTAAATAAGGATTCCGGCGCTTGAGGTCCGATGCGGATAACAGGACTTGAACCTGCACGTCATGGACACTAGATCCTAAGTCTAGCGCGTCTGCCAATTCCGCCATATCCGCATGAAAAGAAATATGAATGTAAATTCTGATATAAACATTGATAAAAAATATCCGGGAATCAACTTCCAGGATATCTTTCTCAATGAGCGTGCGGGGATTCGAACCCCGGACAACTTGATTAAAAGTCAAGTGCTCTGCCACCTGAGCTACACGCCCGTAATATTATAAAATTCCCATCCGGATTATCCGGGTTAACTGGGCTAGCTGGATTCGAACCAGCGAATGCAGGAGTCAAAGTCCTGTGCCTTACCGCTTGGCGATAGCCCATCAAAGACTTATATTCACATCATGTCTTTCAGATGCTTTCTTCTTCCTGCGAGAAGAGGGTGGGTAGTGGGACTCGAACCCACGACATTCGGAACCACAATCCGACGCGCTAACCAACTGCACCATACCCACCGTAACGAGCCTGGGGGGATTCGAACCCTCGACCTACGGCTTAGAAGGCCGTTGCTCTATCCAGCTGAGCTACAGACTCATAAATGAAATAATCCCCATATTACGTAGGCTTCTTACATTATACTTTTTGTAAGAGAGCGGGTGATGGGAATCGAACCCACGTATCCAGCTTGGAAGGCTGGTGTTCTACCATTGAACTACACCCGCATATCCAGTCGGGGTGACAGGATTCGAACCTGCGACCTCCTGGTCCCAAACCAGGCGCTCTAGCCAAGCTGAGCCACACCCCGCAAACATCAAAACCATACGTCCAACTCGTGACGCAAGACATATTATATAGTATCTAACGCCTAATGTCAACAAAAATTTTATCGAATTTTTAAGTGGTGAATTTTTAAGGTTTTTGAGTAAAGCCTTGACATCCCAATTTTGCCATGCTATTTTTGATAGCAGCGGTATGTTGACATAGTATAAATATATGAAAGAAAGCAGGAAAGACAAATGAGAAGGGCGGATCGTGAAGTAAAAGATGTAAATGAAATGATTCAGATTATGAAAAGATGCGATGTATGCAGGCTTGCACTGAATGATGAGGGTTATCCATATATACTGCCTTTAAACTTCGGGCTAAGGGTAGAAGAGGGGAAGGTGACACTGTATTTTCACGGAGCAGAGACAGGAAAGAAATATGAGCTGATCGGACAGGACAGCCGTGCTTCCTTCGAGATGGATTGTGCTCACAGGCTGGTTTCTTCTGAGGATACCGGGCATTGTACGATGGAATATGAAAGTGTGGTCGGAAAGGGAAAGGTGGAAATCGTATCGGAGGAAGAGAAGATGGAAGCATTGGCTATCATGACAGATCATTATCATGAGAAGCATTTTGAATTTAATACAAAGGCAGTACCAAGAACCACTGCGATGAAGCTTGTGATAGAGGAAATGACCGGAAAACGAAGAATGAAAGGAGCAAAGTGACAGAATGAAATATATAACATTCGCGATTCCCTGCTATAATTCGGAAGCTTATATGGAGAAAGCCATCAATTCGATCTTACCGGCAGGTGAGGATGTAGAGATTTTGATCGTAAACGATGGTTCTAAGGACCGCACAAAAAAGATTGGGAAACAATATGCGGAAAACTTTCCTTCCATTGTGAAAGTGATCAACAAGGAAAATGGCGGTCATGGGGACGCGGTAAATGTCGGGCTTTCCCAGGCATCGGGAAAGTACTTTAAGGTGGTGGACAGCGACGACTGGGTGGATGAAGAATCATTGATGAAGATTTTGGAAGTAATCAAGGGATTTGTCAGGGAACAGTCAGAGGTGGATATGGTCGTATCCAATTATGTATATGAAAAAGCAGGCATGGAGCATAAGAAAGTGATCCACTATAGGAATGTACTGCCGCGGGATCAGGTTTTTCGCTGGGACGACATCGGCAGCTTCCATCTGGATCAGTATATTCTGATGCATTCTGTAATGTACCGTACGGAGATGCTGAAACTCTGCCAGTTAAAACTTCCGAAGCATACGTTTTATGTGGATAATATTTATGTGTATTATCCTCTTCCGCATGTACGGCGGCTTTATTATATAGATGTAGATTTTTATCGTTATTTTATCGGGCGGGAAGATCAGTCGGTAAATGAAAAGATTATGATCAGCCGTGTGGACCAGCAGATATATGTAACAAAGAGCATGATATCCATGTACGACCTGCGTCTGGTCGGAAGCAAGAAGCTGCGGAAATATATGATAAATTATCTGGCGATTATGATGACGGTTTCTTCTATATTATGTATACGTTCCAAAAATGCGGAAAACCTACAGAAAAAAAAGGAACTATGGACTTATCTGAGACAGATGGATTACCGGATTTTCCTGAAAATCCGGTATGGAATCCTGGGGCAGACCATGAATCTTCCGGGCAGGCCAGGGAGGAAGGTTTCTTCTATGGCATACAGTGTGGCAAGAAGGCTGATAGGATTTAATTAATGCTTGGGCTATATGATCTTATATATTTCTAATATTTAGCAGGACGGGTATATTTTGCCAGCCATGGGGCAGACTACTTAAAGAACCATCAAAAAAAGAAAAGGAGATTGTGTTATGGCTGTAAATTTTGCTGATAGTAGGACAAAAGATAATCTGATGCGTGCGTTTGCCGGGGAGAGTCAGGCGAGGAACCGTTATACGATCGGAGCAGAAAAAGCACGGCAGATGAAAATGTATTCTGTGGCAGACGTTTTTGAATATACGGCAGATCAGGAGCGGGCTCATGCGGAACGGTATTATGAATTGTTAAAAAGTTTGTCAGGAAACACGATATTTATTGATGGCGGATATCCTGTAGACCAGCAGGAGGAACTGGCACAGATGCTCCGCGCCGCAGAACATAACGAGAAGGAAGAAGCGGAAGATGTATATCAGGAATTTTCCAGAGTAGCAAAAGAAGAGGGATTTCTCGAAGCGGCTTCAGCATTTTCGCTGATCGCGGAGGTGGAACGGACCCACCAGCTACGTTTTGCTGAGATTGCAGAGATGCTGGAAAAGAAAGAATTTTTTGCCTGTGAAAATGGTGGGAAATGGATTTGCACAAATTGCGGTTATATTTTCGATGGAAAGCAGGCGCCTGGCACCTGCCCGTCCTGTCATCATGAGCAGGGATATTTTCTGCCTTATACATTGGCGCCCTATAAAGGAAATCACTAGCGGGAAAATGATAACGCAGGCTGTTTAGCTGATGATGTACAGTCTGCGTTATTTCTTTCTGGCTATTTTGAACCGCAGGAGGATTTTGTCCGGGAAGTGCCAGGAGAATATTTTTGAATCGTTGGCAACGTTGTCACAACGTTTGGTGTACTATGTTGTTCTATATAATCAAAACTTAATGAAACAGTTGCTTTTTCTGGTATCAAATAATTAGGCGCCGCGCCATATATTGTATCTGTTCCATATCCTTCAGTAAAAATACATAACTTTTGCCCCTTGAATCCATTCTTTACCATGCCCTGCACTTCTTCTAAGCTAATTGCATGAAATTCCGATAATGTCTCATTTATAAAAAAAATAATGAAATTCCGGCTTGCTATTTTTGTCTTTTCAACAAACGCGCACATATTTCTATATACTGGGACAATGTCTAAATAAAAGCTCTCACACCCATATTTTGTAATTACAGATCCCTTTTGGGTAATCCCTCCATGTTTAGTTTTTCTGAACTTGACTGACTTTAACTTAATTTCTGCATATACATATTTTTCATTATCAATCTTAATAATAAAATCGGAAGCGCCTCTTACCCATTCATTTTCTGGCAGATTTGGATCAAACTTATTAAACCATATTTCATCATATCTTTCATTTTCTACTTTATGGCCTGAAATACGTTCCAAAATACGGCAGATTGCGGCAATAGCTTCTGGCTCACGTTTCTTTGCCATTGCCCATCGTTTTTCCCTTTCATCATTATATAGTCCTTTATTATCCATACATCCTCCGCTACTCCAAAAACGAAAAATCGGTATTGGAAAACCAAAATTTACTATAAGGATCCGATTCCGGTATATTATTTATATTATCTGTTATCAATCTTAACCAAAACCTAACATGTCTATTTTCTCCCATAGTAAAAACAACGGGTTCATTTTTTTCTTCATTATAAAAAAACTTCTTGTAATAATCGGCCTTTTGCTGATAATCTGTAAGTTTCGTCCCCTCGGGGTCTACAAAATATATATCATATCTGTTCTCTCGTTTTACCCAAAAAATGAAATCGGCATAAAATTTTTTCCATCTATTTTCCTGTTTCGAAAAATAAGGAATAAAAATATCATCTACATTTTCCAATATTTTTGAAAAATACCATCTGCTTTTTAGCTCTGGAATCTTATTTACAAGATTTTTTACAAATTCCCTTTCACTTGCAGCTTTAATGATACTGCCGATATGTTTATTATCTTCTGTTTTACTATACATCAAAGGTAAATAATAATGATTTACTAATGGTAATATTACTATATTATCTTGCTCTTCTCGTTTTTCCGGCAGTTCATCTGCTGACATAGCCTGAGGCGCCTCCGACATTCTTTCGATTTTATCAATAAGCGACTTCTTCTGTTCAGGGTTATCATAGTACAAACGTACCCTTTTAAAGTGGCGTATCGTTTCTTTGTCAATTTTCACTAAAAAATCTACGGTTTTTTGTCCTCTCTGTATATATGCGATTATATTTCTAAGAAGCCATGGCATATCATAATAATCATATTCTGCCGGCGCGAATAATTTGCTCCCATCTATATTTTCAGTTAGATTTTCTTTAATAAAACAGTAATCTTTATATTGTAATCCATATTTAATAAATAACAGTTCATACGGATATGTAAGGAAAAAATTTCTAAAACTCTGATATGTTTCCTGAGAAAGATTGTATTTAGCCAAATCTCTGACTGTCCCCTTACTGTCCCTGAATTTCGGCATAATGAGTTCAAATGCTATATTATCATTTTTTTTCAATGATACTTCATACTCTTTTTCTTCATTATGCTGACTCCCTTTCATTTCCACGATCGTATCTATAACTTCTCTATTTGTAGCAAAAACAAATAGCGTCTCTAACAACTGGTTTTTTCTGCTGTCATCATAATTAAGCCGTTTCCTTGAATCCAGAGTGGGCTTTATCCTGATTCCTCTCCCGATTGCCTGTGGAACAAATTTCTGTGCATCCTTACTGCCTATATCTATTAAATTTATCACATTCGGACGGTTTGTATCCCATCCCTCATAAAAAGCCCTGCTTCCGCACAACATGTTTATGTCCGGATCAGACTCAATTCGCTCAAAAATGCTCTTAATAGAAATACTTTTTGTTACACTGTAGTTATTTCCGTCTGACATGATGCTTTTTTCAAATCTATCCCTCTCTCCAATTTTTAATAAACCAAAGATTTTATCAGATGTTTCCAGTTTCATACCTATTTCTTGAACATCCTCAGAATGAATAAATTCAATTTTTCCAAAAGTTGGCGAATTAAAGAGATCTAACAAAATAGTTGTTATCTCCGTTTCCTTTAGAAAATCAAAAAATGATTTTTCAGAATAGATCTTATCTGTAATTAGTAGTTCCTCATTACCAAGTGAATATTTGATTCTATCTCCTGAAAATTCATTTTCTAAAAGTTCTCGTTTTGCTTCAAAATATAATGCCTGCGTTATTTTCCCTGTAACAAGCAACTCAATAATTCTAAAATAAATTTTCAAATCTGAATTATTTGTATTGACGGTTCCAACTAATGTCATTAGTAGAGGAGAATGATATAATCTATGATCTATGTGTGATCTCTTGATTGCTGAATACACAATAAATGATTTGATTACTTCCTTTTGCTTTTCAAATTCATCAAGTTCTGATCCATTACTTTTAAACGTGTATAATGACTTACTCAAAAAAATATTTTTGCCATATTTATGCTCTATGAATTTCTCGAGATTAAAATTATATAAAGTGGTTTGAAAATCAATTGCATCCGCAAATGTCGCTGAAAAATTAAATAAAAATCCATTTCTTGTTAATGCCGTAAAATAACCCTTTGCTAAAGAATAATCATTATCCCCCCTATGGGCTTCATCTAATATGACATACCAATTGCCATCATTATCAATATCATAGTGGGAGATAAAATTTTCGGTAGACTTATCTCTGATCAGGTCGCTTCGATAATAAAATATATCCATACTTCCTGACGAAATAGATTTCGTATAACTTTCAAATTCTTTAAGAGAAACAAATTCAATTTTATCCCCATTATATGGATAATCATTAAATTCATCTGCTTCTCTCATAATTTGTTCAATAATATATTCCTTTGGTGTAAGTAATAATATAGGTTTCTCTGGGATTAGCTTCCTTTCCATTAACTTCTTTAATATATCAACCAGCTTAATTATTACAACAGATTTTCCGGCTGCTGTTGCCATCCAAAAAGCACATCTATTATAGAAATTTTTTGCTTCTATATACTCTTCTCCATTGCCAAAGGATTGCTCAAAATATCCGTTAAGTACAAAATATACAAATTTATCGTTCGGTATTTGCTTTCTTTCATTGGTATATTTTCTAAGCCTATTCTCCCAAGAAAACTTCGGCTGTATTTCATCATAAACTTTAATAAGATCTTCTTTACTTTTGCTCACATTTTCGCCGTCAGATTGGTAATCATGATAATATATATATAGCAGCCGGAGGCAATTATATATTGCCTCCTTCTGGTAATTATACAATGTTTTGTTATCACTAAATTGAGATATATATGTAGTAATATCTTCAAAGTACCCAATATCCCCAATTCTACTCAGAATATCTTCAAGCAAACATTTTTCCATATTTTTATCACTTCCCCCACCATACTAATGGACGTATTATCTGAATGAATTTTAATTTTTCTTCATCGGTCATTTTTTCAGGATCTGTCTTGATCTCCAAGCAATTCCCTTTATCACCTGCCATGATTCCCATGTCTGTATATTTCACTATATTTTTGCCCATAATATTACTTACGCTTTCGTTTATATCTATATTGGCAACAATTTTATTTAGCATTAGTTTTATATCAGAGCCTATACTAACAGCATTCATCAGTTTCAAATCCTGCTCAAATACATATTGTTCATACGGGCTGACCGCAGAATATCTCATATATTTTTTTTCGCTGTCATATTCCATTTTAGACAAAGTATCTGCATATTGCTCCAGTGAATAATATTTTACAATCCCGGCAACTGATAATTTCTCATGAGCTTTTTCAACTCTTCTTTTCAAAACAGTCTCTGCATAGTCATTTACTTCAACCAAAACATAATTTACATTCACATCCGGATTATTTTTAGCAAACGAGATGACCGCTTCTCCTGATGTACCAGAACCACCAAAGAAATCCATGAATGTAACTTCATTTTTATATCTTGTTGAGAAAGTGATTATATCTGAAATAAGAGATACCGGCTTAGGATGTATATCACTTATCCATTCCCCCTGGCTCTTTACATTATCAAGTGTTTTGTTTAGTTCGTCTGTCCCGGCCGCGTTATTGTACTGTGTTCCATCAGCACAAAATAATGATGACAAGTGATTATATTCGATCCTCTCCTTTTCAGGCTCTCTTTTTACAAAATAAAAACTATAAATATCTTCATCTTTTAAATCAGGGTTTCTCTTTTTCTTGCTTTTTTTAAACTCATCCCATTCCTTTTGGGTCTTGATAAAAATGATCTGCCACTCATAACCATCATTAAATCCTGCTGGTTCCTGTTCCATTGCTTTATTATAATTTTCCTCACCCAGAAACCATCCAAATCTCACGGCTGGATTGTAATAGATTGGAGGATAATGGTCAATGTTCAAATACGGATTATGTACCTTATATTGTGATCCTTTTCTGCCTCCATCAACTTTATACAGAGGTCTGCGTTTTTTATATGGAATCCCATTTATGAACGTTATATTACTTGAGCCCTCTATTTTATTTGCTCCAATAACATCTGCAATCTCAAAAGCTTTTTTGCTTTTAGCATAACAAAGCATATAATCATGATGTAAATCTATACTACTTGCAGTCGTCCTTCCTGACTTCGTTCTTCTAATAAAATTACAGACAAAATTGTTTTTGCCAAAAATTTTATCACAAAGAATTTTTAGCTCATATAATTGTTTATCGCTTATACTAATATAGATTATTCCATCGTCTGACAACATCTTTTTTGCAAGGCTTAAACGGTCGCTCATCATGGACAGATAGCTTGAACTTTCGTAACCATCAACATAATCGAATGAATCCTGGTCTGTATTATACGGCGGATCAATATAAATGACGTCTACTGCGTTTATATACTTTTTTTTAATAGTATTTAATGCCTGGTAGTTATCACTATTAATAATTACGCCTCTGGTTCTGGCATCACAGCAATTAAATATTTCTTGCTCCAAATTTTTAAAAAATTTTGTGTCTAACATTAAAAATGGATGTTCAATCAAATATTTTTTATTTATTTCTTTATCATCCGCAATAGCTTTTTGTGTTTTCCATTTATGGATTTGTTCATTAAAGTTACTATGTTTAAGTACCTTTGCTATCACTTTATCTTCTAATGCTGAAACAGAGCATAAATATCCCATATCATGAACAAACTTCGGTTTGTCCCAAATTCTTACTAATTCATCTTCAAATTGTGCAATAAAATTGGTCAGTTTTTTTGCATATCTGTAAATTAATTTAAGCTTTTCTAACCTTGCGGCATCAAAAGTATTTTCTTCATTTAGCAATAAATCATGCATATAATAGTCTAGCTGTTCATTTAAAAACTTACTGGCATTTTTATTTATGAAATAATCTATCTGTGATTGCCTTTTAAATATCTCAATACCCTTTTCGATTTCACTGGCTTCAACCTGCAGTCCTTTTTTCCTTGCTTCCTTAACAATGCCTTTGATATCTATTTTAGAATTGCCTTTTGCATAAGTGACCATGATTCTGATTACATTGTTTTCAATGCTGTCCAAGGTAAAGAATAGCTTTTTCTTTTCATTGTTTTTACGATTTTCTAATGTTGATACATCAAATAAAGCAGCCGTGTTTTCGTTAATCTTAATTTCTGCATTGCCGTATAATGTTTCCGTTTTAACATAGTAAAGCATATTGGTTTTATAAAAAAGAGTAACATCTTCATTGTTAGAATACACTTTTTCATATACATTTTTATTCCTGGGTGTATTTGCAAAGTAAATGCTTCCAGCCTCGCTAAAGTACTTTTCAAAAAAGGAATATAACTTATCAAAAAACTCTTCTTTAAAATCTCCTATAATTAATGATTCCTGTTCAACTTCTTCTCTGAAAATCTGCATAATACTATTGTAATAAGTATGCTTAACCGAAAGAAGATTTACATACCCTCCAAAACCATTAATTTTTTTCCCTGTAAATATATCCTCCATAAGTTGGTAAAAATTTGTTTCGCAACTCATTAAACAGTTCTCCCCTTTTAATCATAGGCATTTTCTCCGGTTTTTGTTCCAACAGGATAATATACCGCACTATGAAAAATTATACCATACTACCATTGAGAATGATACAAAAATAGTATATTATTACGGGAACTATTGAAAAACCGACGGTGGTCTTGTAAAATATGATTATCCGCTAAAAAATAATCTGATAAAGTAATGTGTTCAAGGGAGTATATTTAGGAGGTAAAATTATATGGCATCATTCAGCAGAATTGAGAATTTTCAGGTAAAAACAAACCAGGCATTTCTGGACAAGGCGGCGGCTCTGGAACCAATATTAAATAAACGTGTTATCTGCCCCGAACGGATCGTGACGGTGGAACAGAACCAGTACCACGAGGCTATTGTACACGAACAGGCCGCAATGTCCGGCTTGCCGAAGATGACTTTTGGGAAAGGCGATAAAGTCATCTTTGATTTTGGAGACCACCAGGTAGGATATGTGTCTTTTACGGCGGTTCCGATGGGCAGTCATTATGATGCTCCTGCATACTTACGATTGAAATTCGCGGAAATCCCTTCAGAATTACTGGAAGATTCCGATGATTACGACGGCTGGCTGAGCAAATCCTGGATCCAGGAGGACGCCCTTCATCTGGATATTCTTCCGGCATCTGTTCATTTGCCGCGGCGCTACGCGTTCCGCTATATGCAGATCGAGGTACTGGACACCTCGCCGAAATATACCTTGTCGCTGAGGAACATTTACTGTGATTATGTGTCCGCGGTGGAAATGTCTACTGTGGAACCATTAAATTCCGAAGACGACCTGCTCAACCGGATGGACTGTGTCAGCGTCAAGACGCTGATGGACTGCATGCAGACGGTGTTTGAGGATGGGGTAAAAAGAGACCGGAGGCTGTGGCTTGGTGATCTGAGGCTCCAGGCAAGGGCGAATTATGAGACCTTCCGCAATTATGATATGGTGAAGCGCTGTCTCTATCTTTTCGCAGGAATGACCTTTGCGGACGGGCGGATCGGGGCCTGCTTTTTCCATGAGCCGGATCTGCGGGTGGACGACACATATCTGATGGATTATGCATTATTTTTTGGACCGGTGTTATACGATTATTATGAAGCATCAGGGGATCTGGAAACTTTACGGGAGCTGTACCCGCAGGCTATGGAGCAGATCGATATCTGTTGGGATACCATGCTGGATGAGAACCATATCGTGATCGATAAGGGGGATGAGTTCTGGTGCTTCCTGGACTGGGGGGAAGGTCTGAACAAACAAGCCGGGGCGCAGGCAGTGCTGATCTATACTATGCGCTATGCGGTCCGGATGGCAAAGGTGCTGGAAGACCAGGAACGTATCCTAAAGCTGGAAAACCAGATGAAAATACTGAAAGCCGCGGCGCTGGAACATTTCTGGGACGAAAAGCAGAAAATGTTTGTCAGCGGAGAAATGCGCCAGGTATCCTGGGCGACCCAGGTGTGGATGATCCTGGCCAGAGTCTTTGATAAGGAAAAGAGCCGGGAGCTGATCTTGCATACGATGCAGGTGAATCCAAGGATCCGCATGGTGACTCCTTATATGTACCACCATTTTATCGACGCGTTAATCCGGTGCGGGGAAGAAGAGCTGGCACTGGAAGAAATGAAACGGTACTGGGGAGAAATGATATTGGACGGGGCAGATACCTTCTGGGAACTGTACAACCCATTTAACAAGCATGAATCGCCCTATGGCTCCAGTATGGTGAACAGTTACTGTCATGCATGGAGCTGCACGCCGGCCTATTTGTTGAGGAAATTCTTTAAAAAAGGGAAAAATGAAGTGGAGGAATAAAGCATGTGGTTTGTATTTGCGCTTTTGTCCGCGGTATTTGCGGCTCTTACTTCGATATTGGCAAAGGTTGGAATCGATGGGGTGAATTCTAACCTCGCGACAGCGGTCCGGACGATCGTAGTGGTCATTATGGCATGGGGAATGGTGTTCCTGACCCACGCTCAGGGCGGAATCTCCGCGATCAGCAGGAAAAGCTGGCTGTTTCTGATTCTTTCAGGTCTTGCCACAGGCGCTTCCTGGCTATGCTATTACCGGGCGCTGCAATTAGGGGACGCCTCAAAGGTAGTACCCATTGATAAGCTGAGTATTGTGATCACTTTGATTCTGGCCTTCGTGTTCCTGCATGAAGAATTCACATCGAAAACGCTGTTGGGGTGTGCACTAATTTGCGTTGGTACTTTTGTTATGATTTTGTAAAAGAAAAATGTCCGGATTGATAAAGCTGTCTGTTGATTTCAGCAGAAAAAAAGGATATACTTTATTTCGGAAACGATGGAAAACGTTGTTTTGATGACAGGCAGAGAAATATTGGGAAGGTGATGAAAAGTTTATGTCAGAAGAACTGCGGATGACGGACAATAGTCCGGCTCAAATGAAAATTGATGAAAGGCAGGGGAAGATCAGGAAGCAGAATGAATTCGAGGCTGTTTATGATATTATTGCCAGCCTGGATAAGTATACGACGGAGGAAGTCCTGTTCTTTGCGGCACAGAAGCTGGCGGAGGTGATGGACACCAGGGATGTGGCGGTCTATACCGTGGCGAACCGGAATTATGCCAGGCTGTTTTCCGCAACTTCACCGGAAGCGCGGCAACTGGGGAATTCGATCAAATATACAGATATGGGCGAGGTGTACGATGATCTGAAGGATGGCAAGGTTTATATGAATAAGGCTATGGAGCCAGGGCTGCCATTGATGGCCAGTGCCATATACGCGGTAGATGAGATGCGGGTGATTTTGATGTTTTGGGGAATCCCGGCTGAGCGAATGTCAGTGGCGGAAGTGCATCGGCTGACTGTCGTTGAAACACTGCTTCAAAACGCGATCCTGCGCGCGGACCGCTATATGGCATCATTTAGAAGGCAACGCTATCTGGAAGGAACCAATGTGCTGAATGAGGAAGCATTTACCATTTTGGTTAAAGCGTTTATGGAGGCAAAAGAACTGGGGCTGACAGAATGCGCGTTGGTAGAAGTCATGATGGGGTATCAGGATTATGAAGAGGTTTCCCAGCAGATATCCGGCAATATACGCCAGACAGATTATATGGGGCTGTTGGGGGGAGAAAAGGTATACATATTGCTTGCAAATACAGATCTGAAAAATGCGGAGGTAGTTCGGGAACGTCTGAAGAAGCTTGGGTATGAGAGCATATTAAAAGAGGGTCTGGCATGAAAAACAGTCCGTGCGGGATGTTCCGCACGGACTGTTTTTCCTCTCAGGCCATTATGTATAGAAAAGCTGCCAGTGACAAGTTTTCTGTATAGAGGTTCTATTTCAAAAAGAAGCGTATCAGCTTTCCATAAAGATTCTTATATGGCTGGTAACGCATTGGCAGGTCCAGCCAGGTCTTTTTATCTACGATGCTCTTATAATGAGAGAAGGTATCAAATCCATCCTTTCCATGATATGCTCCCATCCCGCTTTCACCAAAACCTCCAAAGCCCATTTCGCTTGTGGCAAGGTGAATGATGGTATCATTGATACATCCACCTCCGAATCCGCACCGGGAGATTATTTTACGGGCAAAGGCTTTATTACTGGTGAAGATATAAAGGGCAAGCGGGTGGGGGAGAGCATTGATGTTGCGGATGACCTCATCTGATGTATCGTAGGTGAGGATGGGCATCAACGGACCAAATATTTCTTCCTGCATCACGGTATCGGCAAAAGTTACATTGTCCATGACAGTCGGTTCGATCTGTAGTGTGCCACGGTTCACTTTTCCGCCACAGACAACTTTGTCCCGGTTGATCAGGCCGCAGATCCTTTCAAAATGTTTTTCGTTGATGATCTTTCCATAATCAAAGTTTTGAAGCGGAGTTTTGCCGAACTGCTTCTGGATCTGACGCCGGATTTCTTTGACCAGCCGGTCTTTGACCGCACGGTCACAGTACACATAATCGGGAGCGACACAGGTCTGGCCGCAGTTCAGATACTTTCCAAAAACAATTCTTTTGGCGGCCAGTTTCAGATTGGCACTCTTCTCTACGATGCACGGGCTTTTCCCGCCCAGCTCCAGGGTGACAGGAGTGAGATACCGAGCCGCTTTTTTCATAACTTCCTTTCCTACGGCCTGGCTGCCAGTGAAGAAGATATAATCGAAATGCTCATTCAGCAGACAGGTGTTTTCTGCCCGGCCGCCGGTAACTACGGATACATATTGCGGTTCAAAGCATTCCTGGATGATCGTCCGGATGATCTCGCTTGTACAGGGGGAATAGGCACTGGGTTTGAGTACCGCGGTATTCCCGGCGGCGATGGCATCGACAAGAGGATCGATCGTCAGTAAAAAAGGATAGTTCCAGGGACTCATAATCAGTACCACACCGTAAGGAGAAGGCTTTTTATAGCTTCTCGAATGGAACTGTGCCAGAGGGGTCCATACATTTCTTTCCCTGGCAAAGGAATGGACATGCTTCAGCATATAGCTGATCTCGCTGAGTACCAGGCCGGCCTCGCACATATAGCTTTCAAACGCGCTTTTTCCAAGATCCTTTTCCAGGGCATTGTGGATTTTTGCTTCATACTTTACTATGCAGGCCTTCAACCTGTTGAGAGCCTGTATC
Organism: uncultured Clostridium sp.; assembly: GCA_964523125.1. Classification (GTDB taxonomy): domain Bacteria; phylum Bacillota; class Clostridia; order Lachnospirales; family Lachnospiraceae; genus Schaedlerella. The sequence continues at coordinate 38,847 of CAZFXM010000010.1, forward strand.
CTTTTTTCTATATTTAAGGTTGCGCCTGTATTAAAATAAGTCCGGTGTGTCTGTATGATTTCTTTGATTTCCGTCTCTGTCATAGCTTTCTTCTCCTTTTCTCTGTGCTGTTCCCATATTTACTGTTTCGTCCGCTTTTAATATCATATAGTAAAACTGTTCCAGCTCTGCGGCATCCATCAATACGGGTACCGGATAGAGTGGATTTGCTTCCTTGTCCGCATAATGAGCAAGCTTTGGAATATCTTCTTCTTTAAGTTCCGGAATGGTATCCCCGATCTCAAATCGCTTTTTCATGTCTTTGATTGCATCTATGAAAATACGGGCTGCCTTGTCATATGGAGTTCCCTTTTCCACAAGCCCTGCGGCAAGTGCCAGACGATACAGCTTTTTGTGGATACATTTTCCATAGGATTCCAGCACAAATGGAAGCAGGACCGCGTTTGCAAGGCCGTGTGGAACATTATATTCCCCGCCAAGGGAATGTGCTACGGCATGTACATATCCCACATAAGACTGGGTGAAAGCACATCCGGCATAGAAAGACGCATGGAGCATATTTCTTCTGGCGTCAATGTTGGTTCCTTCATGATAAGCGATATCAATATTTTCAAAGATCAGTTTTACCGCCAGAAGCGCCTCTTTCTGTGTTGCGCGCGTGGTAGAATTGCCGATATAGGCTTCTACGGCGTGAGTAAGCGCGTCCATACCAGTGGTTGAAGTGATGGACTTTGGAAGACTTACGGTTACTTTCGGATCAAGCACGGCATAGCGCGGGATTAAAGGAAAATCGTTGATAGCATATTTGTGCCTGGTAACCGCGTCGGTAATGACCGCGGCCAGTGTGGTCTCGCTTCCGGTTCCGGCTGTCGTAGGTACCGCGATAAGAAGAGGAAGCCTGGTATGTACTTTTAGGATTCCTTTCATTTTGGCAAGCGGCTTTTTAGGCTTCGCGATACGGATGCCCACGCCTTTCGCGCAGTCTATACTGGAGCCGCCGCCAAAGCCGATGATGGCATCGCACCCCTTTTCCAGATAGAGCGCTGCTGCCGCTTCTACATTTGTTGTTGTGGGGTTGGCAACCGTTTCATCATAGATTGCATAGGGGATGTCATGCTCGGTGAGTGCTTTTTCCAGACGCCTGGTCAGACCCAGCTTTACGATACTTTTATCTGTGATGATGAGTACATTGTTACACTTTTTCTTTTTGATCAGCTCCGGGAGAGCCTTCACGCTTCCCACCACTTTGGGAGTCCGGTAGGGAAGGAACGGAATGGAAATTTTTAATACTGTTTGAAATGCCCGGCAGTAAAATTTTCTGATTGGATTCATGATATTGTACTTCCTTTCTTATATACATTCTCTTTTGTTAAAGGCAAAAACATTTCAAAGCCTGTATAGAATAATTCATGATCAATTCGTCCGGCATCCCTGCCGTCTTGGCAAGCTCCAACGCATAGGAAACATCTCCTATATGTTCCGTACCGTGACTGTCACTGGCAAGGATTACGGGGTAATTGTAATGCCGGCATAAATTCAGGATCATCAGATCATTAAAACGGGTATCCCCCCTGTAGCCTTCCGGGCTTAAGGAGCTGTTATTGATCTCCATGAGTACATGGTGTTCCATGGCGGCCTGTACAAGGGCAGGATAATCTACCGGATATTTCACATCATCGCAATGGCCGATCACGCGGACATATGGATTTTTCATGGCGGCAATATAGGCCGTTGTATTTTCATCTATGGAGCCTGGTCTTTTTACAGGCTTATGGATACTGGCGATCACGTAATCCAGATGAGACAAAATCTCATTCTCCAGATCCAGTTTTCCGTTATTATCTAAAATATTGGCTTCCGCGCCGTAGAGCATTTCTATTCCCAGCCTGTTCTTTGGCGCGTGGGCAAGGCCGCGGAAATAAGAGGGCTTGCCGCCGCCCAAAGTGGCCGGGCCGTGATCGGAGACACCAAGCAGCTTTAACCCTTTTGCAGAAGCGGCTTTTGCCATGTCTGTAATCGTCGCGGCAGAGCCATGGCCGCTTGCGATGGTGTGGGTGTGGATATCAAATGTAATAGAAGACATTGTAGATCCTGCCTTTCTTTTCTATAAAGTCACAATCTTATACTGTAAGTATGATGTGTTATTTTTGTTTTGTCAATGAAGAAAAATGGAGAAATTTCTTTATCTATTTCATTCATATAAAAGATATTTGTTGGCTGTAATACATAGGGCGTTGTGCAAGATATATAAAAACAAACGATATTTTTTGACTATAATGTCGAAAAATATGAATGTATATTGACATCTATTTAGGCAAATGGTAAAATGATTAAGAATTCAGAATCTGATTCATATATATGAATCAAGCGTGCACGATTGAAACTTTATGGACATTTTCGACAGAAAGGAAGGTATGTATCATGGCACTTATGGGAAGAAAGATCGCGGCGATCAGAGCGTATGTCGTTGAAGGCGGCGGAGCGGATTACCATGACCAGGCAGAGGATCACTGGATCGTAAAACAGATTGCGACTCCGATGAGTATTTATCCGGAGTACAAGGCAACAAGGACAAGCTTTGGTATTAATGCCCTGAAGACACTGGTTGTTGAAGTAGAAGCCGATAACGGCGTGACCGGATTCGGTATTACGACAGGCGGATATCCGGCCGCATGGCTGGTCATGAATCATCTGGATCGTTTTGTGGTCGGCAAGGACGCGAATCAGATCGAGGCTACCTGGGACCAGATGTACAGGGCATCTCTTTATTATGGGAGAAAAGGCGTCGTTATGAACGCGATTTCCGCGGTTGACCTTGCGTTGTGGGATCTCCTTGGAAAGCTGAGGGAGGAACCGGTTTATGCAATGCTGGGAGGAAAAGTACGTGAAGAGCTTACTTTCTACGCAACAGGACCGAGACCGGATCTGGCAAAAGAAATGGGGTTTGTCGGAGGGAAAATACCGCTTGTGTATGGACCGGATGATGGTATGGAAGGATTGAAAAAGAGTATTGACCTTGCGGCTGATATGCGTGAAAAGTGCGGAGATGAATTCCTCCTGATGTGGGATTGCTGGATGTCATTGGAGCTGTATTACGCGAAGCGCCTGATGCAGGCTTCCGCGGATCTGAAGTTTAACTGGATCGAGGAATGCTTCAATCCGGATGATTACTGGGCATACAGAGACCTGAAGAAAGCCGCGGGAAATCAGATTATGGTAACGGGCGGAGAACATGAGGCAAGCAGATTCGGTTTCCGTATGCTGATCGAGGACTGCGATCTGGATGTTATCCAGCCGGATGTTGGCTGGTGCGGCGGTATGACAGAGCTGATCAAGATCGGTAACATGGCGGAGGCACATGGTAAGCTTGTGATCCCGCATGGAAGCGGCACCTATAGCTACCATTATGTAACAACAAAGACAAATTCACCGATCACAGAGTGCCTGATGATGGCGCCCCAGGCGGACAAGGTGGTTCCGCAGTATTATCCACTTCTGAAGGATGAGCCGATGCCGGTTAACGGAAAACTGAAAGTAAGCGACAAGCCGGGATTTGGTGTGGAATTAAACAAGGATAAGACTCTTGTCGAAGTGAAAAAAGGCACAAGATTATAGAATGCAATAAGGAATGGACGGTCAGAACCGGTACAGGCACTTTGTTCCGGCCTGACTGTCAGATAGTAGGAGGGTAAATATGTCAGCAGGTTTTTTGCTTATTAGTCTGGTCATTTCCATCGCGGTTGTGGTGGTATTCTGTACAAAAGTAAAGATGAACCCGGCGATCGCTTTGATCCTCGGATCTCTGCTTCTGGGATTTTTGACAAAGGTTCCGCTGGTAGATATTACGGACGCGGAAGGAAATGTGACAAGCGGACTGGTTAACGTAATTAATAGTGGATTTGGAAATATGATGGGAAGCATTGGATTCCCGATCGGCCTTGGGATCATTCTGGGGCAGTTTGTAAGTGATACCGGCGGAGCGACAGTGATCGCGGATAAACTGGTTTCTATCTTCCCAAACAAATACGCAATGTATGCGGTTGGCTTCGCTGGATTCGTTCTGTCCATCCCGGTATTCTTTGATGTGACGTTTGTGATTTTGATCCCGATCGGCGTAGCTTTGATGAAGAAGCTGGATAAAGGAATCGGCTATATCGTAGGCGCGATCTCTATCGGCGCCGGTGTCGCGCATACCCTGGTTCCGCCGACCCCGAACCCATTGGTTGCTCCGGAGTATTTCGGATTTGACCTGGGCGTCATGATCGCGGCAGGCCTTTTATTTGGTATACCGATGGTGCTGATCTCAGTAACGATTCATGGCATTTTGATGAAAAAGGGACTTTGGAACGCGGATGTGGATGAAAACGGAAACGGATTAAATGTGGACGGGCTGCAGCTTCCGGAAAAACTGCCGGGGGTATTCGTATCTCTGCTTCCGATCGTAATTCCGATCATCCTGATCCTTTTAAATACGATCGTAGGGGCCGCGTCAGGTTCAGTTCCGGCATGGCTTGATTTTATGGGACAGAAAACGACTTCTATGCTGATGGGAACACTGGTTGCGATGTTGATTTCGATGAAGGTACTTGGATTGAAGAAGACCGAGGAATCCGCGGCAAATTCTTTGAAATCCGCAGGTATGGTATTTTTGATCACCGGCGCGGGCGGTTCTTTCTCAGCAGTGATCACGGCGGCAGGGGTCAGTGACGCGATCAAAGGCCTTGTGTCAGGCATTTCCAGTAATATTGTACTGATTCTTTTGATAGGCTGGTTCCTGGGAGTCGCGTTCCGCCAAATTACAGGTTCAGGTACTGTGGCTTCTCTGACCACGTTTGCGATCATGCAGAGTGTGGCGGCAACGGTATCGATCCACCCGGTATTCATTGCCCTTGCATGTCTGGACGGTGCGCTGTTCGGGGCGACGGTAAATGATTCCGGTTTCTGGATCGTATCAAATATGTCGGGATTTAATTTCTCCGGTGGTGTGAAAACATATACGCTGGGACAGGCAATCGCGTCAGTTGTGGGTATTATACTGATTATTGTGGTTGGTTTGATCTCCTTGTTATTCTAAATTTAAAAAGTAAAACGGAGGCTGGATTCGTTTCTGTTTGCGTCGTATGCGCAAACAGTAGAGTCCGGGCTCCGGTTTTAGGTTGCAAGACCAGGGCTGTCTATAGTATAATGGAACAAACACGCCGAATCACATACAGGTCCGGCTGGCGGCAGCAAAGTACTATAGAAAAGAGCAGGTGTAGATATGGCAGTGAAATCCGCGGAAAGAGTCCTGAAAATATTTGAGCTTTTAGAAAGTTGTCCCGGTGGGATGACCAATAAAGAGATCAGTGAGACAATGAAATTCGCACCCAGCAGCACGATCGCGCTGCTTCAGACAATGGTGGAAAACGGGTATCTTCTGATCGATGAGCAAAAGAGGTACTCCCTGGGCGGAAAGCTGGTCAGCCTTGGCGCGGTCGCGGCGTCCAGATTTGATATCGGGCGGATGGCGACCCCATATTTGAGACACCTGATGCGGACTCTGGAGGAGACTTGTTTCCTGGGAGTCCTGTCCGGAGGTGAGATTGTATATATAGCGAAAGAAATGTGTGAGCGGACGATCAATACGAACGCGCAGATCGGTTCCAGAAAGCCGGTATATTGTACAGGCCTCGGAAAAGCGTTTCTTTCTTTTCTTCCGCCGGAAGAAAGCCGTGACCTGATGGAGAATTTTGAATTTATAAAGTATACGCATAATACGGTCTCAGGTGTAGAAGAGTTGAGGAAGCAACTACAGGAATTCCGGATGCAGGGATTTGCGGTAGATGACCAGGAGATTGAGGAAGGGCTTTGGTGCCTTGCCGTTCCCGTGTATGACGGTTATCACCGTATGGTTGCGGCACTCAGTGTTTCCGGGCCGAAAGAACGTATGATGGATAAAAAAGAATTGATAAAGACAGAAATGATAAAAGCAGGAAAAGAATTGTCCGGAGAATTAGGATATCAGAAGGAGGACTAAAAATGAAAAAACTGTGTGGAGTCAACCCGCCGGTTATCACAATTTTTGATGAAAATAATAAGATAGACATAGAAGCGAGTAAAAAGCAGGCAGATTTTCTGATCTCCCAGGGAGTGGACGGACTTGCGTACCTTGGTACGTCCGGAGAGTTCAGTATTATGACCGTAGAAGAGAAGAAGTATTTTATCAGGGAAATGATCGATTACGTTGATGGACGTGTCAATGTGATCGTTGGTGTGGGAGATACCTGTCTGGAAAATACAATGGAATTGCTGAAGTATGTAGAGAAAGCGGGGGCAGACGGGGTGCTGCTTGTGAACCCGTATTTCAGTGTGTATAGTTCTGAGATGGTGGAGGCATATTTCGGTTATGTGGCGTCCAATACCTCTCTGCCGATTATTATTTACAATTTCCCGGATCTGACAGGCTATTGTTTTAATACAGATGTAGTATGCAAACTGGCGAAGGCAAATCCAAATATAGTAGGGATCAAGGATACGATCGCAGATTTTAACCATGTCCTGGATATGCAGAGAGTAAAGGAAGTGAATCCGGACTTTTCTGTATTCGCGGCATATGAGAATCAGGCAATGGGCCTGCTTGTGTGCGGCGTGGACGGATTTATTAACGCGACGGCAAATTTCGCTCCTGAATTTACGGTAAATACATACCAGGCCGCGAAACGGGGCGATTATAATGAGGCGGCTGTCTGGTTTCAAAAGATGGTACGCGCGATGGACATTTATAAATATAGTACGCCTTTGTTTTTGTCTTGTAAGCAGGCTATGTATTACCGCGTGTTGGACCAGGATGGACATGAGAGGCTGCCGGCCCTTGCACTGGACGCGGAGGCCAAAGCAAATGTATACAACAAGATGCGTGAGTTACAGCTTCTGTAGGAGGAAGGGCAAATGCGAAGCATTTTTTTAATGCCTTCCGACGACTTGCCCTCGAACGAAGTGAGGGGGCGTTACATTATTATAGGAGACATGTGGGATGGATATAAAAATAGATGAGATCGTAAGACAGGTTTTGAATGAGGTTGAAGTCTGGAAAACAGAAGCCCCAAAGCCCGGCCAGGACGGTAGGCCTGTATGGACAGGCAGTGAGACAGGGAAGACTGCCGTACTGGTATCCCCGGAAGCTTATGAACTCAAAGAGTACAGGCTGCCGGAGATCGGAGGAAAAGAGATTCTGGTACAGGTGGAAGGATGTGTGGTATCGCCTTCCGATACGGCTGAATTTATGAAAGAAAAGAGAGTCGGGCAGGCGTCTGTCCTGGGACAGGAAGGAACCGGCGTGATCGTGAAACTGGGCAGTCCTTCCCTTCGTGACGCAAAGGGAAATACATTAAAAGTAGGAGACCGGGTAGTGGCTGTCAAAAAGGCAAAGGGTTCCGTATCTTCTTTCCGCGGAAATATAATGAATGCGGGTACGACGGCGGCAGGCTGGTTTGGAAACTATACGGTGCTGCAGGCAGGAAATCAGGTATATCAGATCAATGACCTGGATTTGGAATCCCGCCTTCTCACGGAAACGGCAATCGCAGTCAACAGTGCAGTGGAACGGGCGGTAAAATTGAACAGGCTGGATGATACAAAGCGGGTGATCGTTCTCGGATGCGGCCTGGAGGGGCTTATGACACTTGCTATACTGAAATGCAAAGGCATTTACAATGTGAGCGGAATTGACGGAGATGATATGGCGCTCAAGCGCGCGAAAGAATTTGGGGCAAAGGAAGCCATTGATTACCGGGTCAAAGATGGAGTCGCGGGGGTACAGGAAAAAATCAGACAAGTCTTTGGCGGCAGCCTGGCGGATATGGTATTTCACACGACACTTTCGGCAGTGGGAAAAAGCAGTGCAAAGCGTTTTGCGAAGAATGGCGGCGCGGTCTGTGAACTGGGGCATGTGCTGGGAGGCAGCCAGGTGTCCTTAAAATATTACGAAGAGTCCATGCCGGTTGGAGGGAAATTTTACTCTTCGAGAGATTATGAGGAAGGATTTGCGTTTTTAAGATGTGCTGCCGCAAAGAATATTCCTCTGTATAAGCTGTTTACGCATAGGTATAAGCTGGAGCAGATCAATGAAGCACATTGGGCGTCAATCCGGAAGGAAGGGTTGGCGATTGCGGTGTTTAACCGATAAACCAGTTAAAAATGCCGTGGTTCCGGGTCTTTTGTCTCCGTTGCCGCGAGTAAAAATGAAGGAGGAAGGCAAATGATATCAGATCAATATATGGGAATGGCGATCGGAGTATTTGAACTGGAAAGTGAGTGCGCATGCTTTGTGGCGCTGGATGCCGCGGCAAAGGCGGCGGACATAAAGATCCAGGCAGTGGAAAGAAATCGTCTTGCGGCAGGCGCCTGTGTGAAGATGCGAGGAACGGTTTCCAACGTAAAAGCGGCAATGGAGGCGGCGCTTCGTACGGCAGAACCGTTGTCAAAGATCGTATCGCATACGGTCATCGCGGCTCCGTCAGAGGAAACGGAAACAGCGATTACTATGACGATCGGGAAGTAGAAAGGAGAGTGCTTTATGTCATATGGTGCTTATGGGCTGGTAGAAGTTCTGGGGGAGGCGAATGGCGTCCTTGTGACCGACCGCATGCTGAAGGCAGCGGAGGTGGAATATGTGACACAAGATACGAAGTGCGGAGGGCATGCCTTGATTTTTATGGGGGGCAGTATCTCTGCCGTGACGGCGGCTGTGGAGAGTGTAAAAGAGAATCCCCCGTGTAAGATATTCCAGTCAGCGGTCATCTCCAATCCATCGCAGGAAATGGTGGATATTGTGGAAATGTTCCGAAACAGATAAAATGATAGAATGGAAGCAGGAGCAGGGGGGGCATTATGAAGCTTGTATTTTTAGATAAAAAGACGATCGGCGAAGATATCGATTTTTCAAAGTTTTCTGAGCTGGGGGAAGTGGTGGAGTATGATTATACACTTCCAGAGGAAGTGCCGGAGCGGACAAAGGACGCGGATATTGTAATCGTGAATAAGATTCCCGTCAATGAAAAGACGATCCATACTGCCCGGAACCTGAAACTGGTCTGTGTTACGGCAACGGGAACCAACAACCTGGACAAAGACTATCTGGCCAAAAGGGGAATCGAGTGGAGGAACGCGGCAGGTTATTCTACGGAATCCGTGGCACAGCATACCTTCGCCATGCTGTTCTATCTTCTGGAGCATCTGCGGTATTATGATGATTATGTAAAAGAAGGGCATTATATCAATGATGTGATGTTTACCCACTTTGCGAAAACCTTTCATCAGCTCACAGGAAAGACCTGGGGGATCATCGGGCTGGGGGCGATCGGAAGACGGGTGGCAGACATTGCGAAGCTGTTTGGCGCAAAGGTTATTTATTATTCCGCGTCCGGCGCGCCTGCGCAGGAGGGTTACCGGCAGGTGGATCTGGATACGCTGCTGGGAACATCCGATATCGTGTCCGTCCATGCCCCGCTGAACGCATATACGGAAGGGCTGATGAATGATGAGGCATTTTCCAGGATGCGGCAGCACGCGATTTTTTTGAACCTGGGCCGGGGGCCGATTATAGTGGAAAAAGCGCTTGCGGACGCGCTGAACGGAGGAAAGATCGCAGCCGCGGGGCTGGATGTCCTTTGTGAGGAACCGATGTCCGCGTCGAGTCCATTGCTTCAGGTGGCAGATAAAAGCAAGCTTCTGGTCACGCCGCACATCGGATGGGCCAGTGTGGAGGCCCGGAACAATCTGATGGATATTGTGGCAGGGCATATACGGGTTTTTATAAATAACAGATAAAACCACACAATAAAAACCACACAAAACCAAACATAATATATATTGGGATTTATTTGAAATAGTGAAAAAACCAAACAAAAAAGTGTTGGATTGTGTTGACTTTTGTATATAGCAGGAGTATAATGTAAATAACTGGATGGGGAGTCTTAAATTTCTCTCTACGAAGTTAAAATATATCCATAAAGGCACACAAAATTTCATATTTTTTACTTGTGGAGCAAAGTTTATTTTATGGATAAGAAAGGAGTAACAAGCAGATGGGATTATATACTTATGACAGTACGGATATCCCGAAAACTGACCGTATTCCGAAGCTGGTAGAGCATTTGTACGCAAAGCTTCCGGAGATTGAATCCGCGAGGGCTGTCCTGATCACGGAATCTTACCGGCAGACAGAGGATGAGCCTATGATCATCCGGCGCGCAAAGGCATTTCAGCATATTTTGGAGAATATTCCGATCATCATCCGTGATCTGGAACTGATCGTGGGAAGCACGACCATTGCCCCCAGGGGCTGCCAGACATATCCGGAATTTTCTTACGAATGGCTGGAAGCAGAGTTTGACACGGTTGAGACCAGGTCTGCCGATCCGTTTTACATATCGGAGCAGACCAAGCGTGAACTGAAAGAGGCAGACGCCTACTGGAAGGGCAGGACTACCAGCGAACTGGCGACGGCTTATATGGAGCCGGAGACATTGATTGCGATGGAACACAATATGTTCACACCGGGAAATTATTTCTACAATGGTGTGGGACATGTGACGGTCAAGTATGACGAGGTGCTTGCCATCGGTTTTTCCGGTATCAAGGAAAAGGCGGAGGCAGAGCTGGCTTCTTTAAGCCTGGCAGACGGAGATTACCAGAAAAAATCCCGGTTCCTGCAGGCAGTCATGATTAGTTGTGATGCTGCCGTGGCTTATGCGCGCCGCTATGCGAAGCTGGCATTGGAGGAGGCAGAGAAGTGTACCGATCACGCAAGGAAGCTGGAACTGCTTCAGATCGCGCAGAATTGCGCGAATGTACCGGAGAAGGGCGCGAATGGATTCTATGAGGCGTGCCAGTCGTTCTGGTTCGTACAGCAGCTTCTGCAGATCGAATCCAGCGGACACTCTATTTCACCGGGACGTTTTGACCAGTACATGTATCCTTACTACAAGAAGGATCTGGACAGCGGGAAGCTGACAAGAGAATTTGCCCAGGAACTAATGGACTGTATCTGGGTAAAGCTGAACGACCTGAACAAGTGCCGTGACGCCGCGTCTGCAGAAGGATTTGCAGGCTATAGCCTGTTCCAGAACCTGATCGCGGGAGGGCAGAACGCAGAGGGCATCGACGTGACCAACGACCTGTCCTTTATGTGCATCCAGGCTTCCATGCATGTATTTCTTCCACAGCCGTCTTTCTCGATCCGTGTATGGAATGGTTCACCTCATGAATTCCTGGTGAAGGCAGCGGAGCTGACACGTACCGGAATCGGACTGCCTGCATATTACAATGACGAAGTGATCATTCCGTCACTGGTCAGCCGTGGGCTGACATTGCAGGACGCGCGGGAATACAATATTATCGGCTGCGTGGAACCTCAGAAGGCCGGCAAGACCGAAGGCTGGCATGACGCGGCGTTCTTCAATATGTGCCGTCCGCTGGAGTTGGTATTTACCAACGGCGTGGATAAGGGCGTACAGGTAGGCCCCAAGACCGGCAACGTGGAAGACATGAAGAGTTTCGAGGAATTTTACCATGCATACAAGGTGCAGATGGACTATGCGATCAAGCTTCTGGTCAATGCGGATAATGCCATTGATATGGCACATGCAGAGCGCTGCCCGTTACCATTTTTGTCCTCGATGGTAGACGATTGTATGAAGCGGGGCAAGACCGTACAGGAAGGCGGAGCAATCTACAACTTCACAGGTCCTCAAGGGTTTGGCGTTGCCAACATGGCAGATTCTTTGTATGCGGTGAAGACGCTGGTTTACGAAGAGAAGAAAGTAACCATGAAGGAACTGAAGACTGCTTTGATGACCAATTACGGCAAAGGCCTCAATGCGGAAGATATTGCCGCTGTTACCGCAAATGTAGCAAATGAGATGAAAGCTTCCGGACAGGCAGTAGGGGAAGCAGAGATCGCGGCCATCCTGAAAAGCGTGGTGGCGGTATCTGAATCGCCGGAAGTAAAAGCGAATGGAGAACGGCTGCAGAAGCTGATAGACAGTGTGCCGAAATTCGGAAATGACATTCCGGAGGTGGACGCGTTTGCCAGAGATGTGGCATATACCTATACGAAGCCGCTGCAGAATTACAGGAATCCAAGAGGCGGTATCTTCCAGGCAGGGTTATATCCGGTATCGGCAAATGTGCCCCTGGGCGCACAGACCGGGGCAACACCGGACGGAAGGCTGGCACATATGCCGGTGGCAGACGGAGTATCGCCGTCCGCAGGCAAGGATGTAAACGGTCCTACGGCAGCCGCCAATTCCGTATCGAAGCTGGATCATTTTATCGCTTCCAATGGAACACTGTTCAACCAGAAGTTCCATCCGTCTGCATTGAGCGGAAAAGCAGGATTGGACAACTTCGTAGGGCTCATCCGTTCCTATTTTGACCAGAAGGGCAGCCATATGCAGTTCAACGTGGTCAGCAGGGAGACGCTCCTGGACGCACAGAAGCATCCGGAACAGTACAAGCATCTGGTAGTACGTGTGGCAGGCTACAGCGCATTGTTTACCACGTTATCCAAGTCACTGCAGGATGACATCATTCGCCGGACTGAGCAGGGATTTGAGGGCGAGGCTTAAAAGGCAGGAAGGAAGAACACCATGGAAGAATATATGAGAACAAAGGGCCGCATTTTTGATATTCAGCGGTATTCGATCCATGATGGAAACGGAATCCGGACCATTGTATTTTTAAAAGGATGTGTGCTTCGCTGTCGTTGGTGCTGCAATCCGGAATCTCAGGAATATGCCATACAGACCATGATGGTCCAGGGGGAGCCAAAGGTGATCGGCAGGGATGTTACGGTAGCCGAGGTTATGGAGACCGTAGAGAAGGACCGGCCGTATTACCGCAGGACCGGAGGCGGACTGACGCTTTCGGGCGGGGAAAGCCTCTGTCAGCCGGATTTCGCCACGGCGCTTCTGCGGGCGGCGAAAGAGAACGGCATCAATACCGCAATGGAAAGCATGGGATGTGCAAAGTGGGAAGTGGTCGAAGGCTTGTTGCCATACCTGGATCAATATCTTTTAGATATCAAGCATATGAATCCGGACAAGCACAAAGAATATACCGGAAGATCCAATGAGCTGATGCTGGAAAACGCGAAAAAGATCGCGGATTCTCATATGACAGAGCTGAGTATCCGGGTTCCGGTCATTCCGGGATTCAATGATACGACAGAGGAGATCCGGGCAATCGCTGCTTATACCAGACAGCTTGGAAATGTAAAACGGCTCCACCTGCTTCCTTATCACAGGCTGGGACAGGATAAATATACAGGACTTGGGAGAGAATACCTGATGGGAGATGTGAAGCCGCCGTCAAATGAAAAAATGAAAGAACTGCTTGCGGCTGCGCGGCAGACAGCCGGAGTAGAATGCCAGATCGGAGGGTGAGAAGGGGATTCCTGCCAGTCTGATCAAGGGACCGGATATTACATGATGTAAAACAAGGAAATTACACCGCCACTAAGCTCGAAAGGACCATGCTTAAGTGGCCGGGTAACTATAACTCGCACGTAAGCGCCCAAAAGACAGACGCTAAGTGCTTGTAATAAGGAGGATAAAAGAATGCAAAACGAATTTGAAATCAAAAAAGAAATGTGTGAGATCGGTAAGCGCGTATACAACCGTGGCATGGTTGCGGCAAACGACGGAAACTTCTCCGTAAAGCTCAATGACAATGAATTCCTGTGCACACCGACTGGCGTCAGCAAAGGTTTTATGACTCCGGAATATATCTGTAAGGTAGACGCGAATGGAAATGTACTTCAGGCAAACAAGGGCTTCAGGCCTTCTTCTGAGATTAAGATGCATATGCGTGTTTACAAAGAGAGACCGGATGTAAACTCTGTAGTACATGCACATCCGCTGTATGCTACAACATTCGCGATCGCAGGGATTCCTTTGACACAGCCGATCATGCCGGAAGCAGTGATCGCCCTGGGATGTGTTCCAATCGCAAAGTACGGCACCCCTTCCACCATGGAGATCCCGGACGCTGTATCCGAGCATCTACAGTATTTTGACGCGGTTCTGCTGGAGAACCACGGCGCACTGACCTACTCCGATTCTCTGTTAAATGCTTATCATAAGATGGAATCCGTAGAATTCTACGCACGTCTGTTATGGCAGACCATGCAGATCGGCGGACCTCAGGAACTGAACAAAGAGCAGGTTGAGAAGCTCTATGAGATCAGAAGACAGTTTGGACTTCCCGGAAAGCATCCTGCAAATGTGTGCCCGAACGCAAAAGCTGGAAAGCCAAGCTGCCATACATGCGGCGGAAATTGCAGCAGCAGCACCGCAGCTCCGAAGGCAGACGCTGATCTGGTAGCAGAGATCACCAAAAAGGTTATGAGCCAGCTTGGAATGTAAGAGCAATGAATGAACAGGACATTTCCAGTGTGGTGAAAGCCGTACTGGAAGGAATGAAAGAAACAGGTTCCGCACATGAGACAGGACACGTCTGTCAATGTAAAAAGCACAGGATGACTCTGGAGGCCGCCAATGCCCTGATCAGAAAGGTCAGGGAAAAGGCGGAAGAAATGGGAGTCCGGGTGGTGGTTGCGGTTGCGGACCAGGCCGGAAGGCCGGTGTCAGCCCAAAGTATGGACGGGGCCTATATAGCAAGTTTTGACATTGCGCTGAATAAATCATTTACCTCTGCAAGCCTGAAGATGTCAACCGAGGCACTGAGCCATTTGAGCCAGCCGGGGCAGTCTTTATATGGCATCCAGTTTACCAATGGCGGGAAGATCGTCATATTTGGGGGCGGAGAGGTGCTCGAAGCAGAGGGAAAATTGATCGGAGCGATTGGCGTGAGCGGCGGGACGGCCCAGCAGGATACCGCGCTTGCGGCTTACGGCAGGGAAGTATTTAAGGAGGTAATAGCGTGTCTGTAAATGAACAGATGGTTCAGGACATTGTACAGGAAGTCATGGCAAAAATGCAGATCGCTTCTGACGTGACAGGCAGCCATGGTGTGTTCCAGGATATGAACGCGGCCATTGAAGCGGCGAAGAAAACGCAGAAGACCGTTGCCAGGATGTCCATGGACCAGAGAGAGAAGATTATTTCCAATATCCGTGTAAAGATCAAAGAACATGCAGAGATCCTTGCGCGTATGGGAGTACAGGAAACCGGTATGGGAAATGTCGGACACAAGATCTTGAAGCATCAGCTTGTGGCTGAGAAGACACCGGGAACCGAAGATATTACAACAACAGCCTGGTCAGGAGACAGAGGGCTGACATTGATCGAGATGGGTCCCTTTGGTGTGATCGGCGCGATCACACCGTGTACCAATCCAAGTGAGACGGTACTGTGCAACACGATCGGTATGCTGGCAGGAGGAAATACGGTGGTATTCAACCCACATCCGGCGGCGATCAAGACATCCATCTATGCGATCAACCTGATTAATGAAGCATCCCTTGAGGCGGGCGGCCCGGACAACATTGCGTGTACGGTAGAAAACCCAACCATGGAAAGCAGCAATATTATGATGAAGCACAAGGATATTCCACTGATCGCAGCTACAGGCGGCCCGGGAGTCGTAACGGCCGTATTGTCCTCCGGTAAGAGAGGCATCGGCGCCGGAGCGGGCAACCCGCCGGCACTGGTAGATGAGACGGCAGATATCCGCAAGGCGGCAGAGGATATTGTAAATGGATGTACCTTTGACAATAATCTTCCGTGTATCGCGGAGAAAGAGATTGTAGCGGTAGATTCTATTGCGGACGAACTGATGCATTATATGATATCTGAGCAGGGCTGCTACCTGGCTTCTAAGGAAGAGCAGGATGCACTGACAGAGGTCGTATTAAAAGGCGGGCGTCTGAATAGAAAATGTGTAGGAAGAGACGCAAAGACACTGCTTGGCATGATCGGTGTGACAGTTCCGGATAACATCCGTTGTATCACATTTGAAGGACCTAAGGAGCATCCATTGATCGCTACCGAGTTGATGATGCCGATCCTGGGAGTCGTAAGGGCAAAGGATCTGGATGACGCCATAGAGCAGGCCGTATGGCTGGAGCATGGTAATCGTCATTCCGCTCATATTCACTCCAAGAATGTGGATAATATTACGAAATACGCAAAGGCGATCGACACAGCGATCCTTGTGAAGAACGGACCTTCCTATTCCGCGATCGGATTTGGCGGAGAAGGTTTCTGTACCTTTACCATTGCCAGCCGTACAGGAGAAGGACTGACAAGTGCCAGTGCGTTTACAAAGAGAAGACGCTGCGTAATGTGCGACAGCCTGTGTATCAGATAAGCAAAGTGGTTACAGTATAGGAGGCATAAAAAATGGAAATGAATTCTGCAAATGTAGAAGCCGTTGTAAAGCAGGTTCTTGAAAGCATGCTGAATCAACCGGTTTCAGCTCCGGCAGGTGTGTCAGCAGGAAGCAAAGAAATTCCGAAGACTGCGCATGTTGCCATGCTGACGGCTTTGGAGCATTATGATGTAAAGGAATTCCCGATGCCGGAAGTAGGCGACGGTGATATTCTTGTAAAAGTAGAGGGGTGCGGTGTCTGCGGAACAGATGCCCATGAGTTTAAGAGAGACCCGTTCAATCTGATTCCGGTAGCGCTGGGACATGAAGGAACCGGCGAGATCGTGAAGATGGGAAAAGATGTAAAAGTAGATAGCGCGGGAAAGCCGTTAAAGCTGGGCGACAAGGTCGTTACCTGTATGATCTTCAAGGATAATCCGGATATTACCATGTTTGATCTGAACAAGCAGAACGTGGGCGGAGCGGATGTATACGGACTGCTTCCGGATGATGACATTCATCTGAACGGATGGTTCTCAGATTACATACTGATCCGGAAAGGTTCGACCGTATTTAACGTAAGCGACCTGGATCTGAAATCCCGTATTCTGATCGAACCCTGTGCCGTACTGGTACATGCCGTAGAAAGGGCAAAGACAACCGGAATCCTGCGGTTTAACAGCAGGGTGGTCGTACAGGGATGCGGACCGATCGGCCTGATCTGTATCGCGGTTCTCCGGACGATGGGAATTGAGAACATCGTGGCAGTGGATGGAAACCAGCAGAGACTGGATTTCGCAAAGAGGATGGGAGCAGAACGTTCTGTCAATTTCATGAATCACAAAGGAATTGAAGCGCTCAGCGCTGCTGTAAAGGAAGCGTTTGGCGGATACGAAGCGGATTTTGCGTTCCAGTGTACCGGATCTCCGGTGGCTCACGCGAATATCTACAAGTTCATCCGCAACGGCGGCGGACTTTGTGAGCTGGGATTCTTCATCAACGGCGGAGACGCGACGATCAATCCGCACTTTGACCTGTGCTCAAAGGAAATCACATTGGTTGGTTCCTGGGTATATACCCTGAGAGATTACGCGACTACATTCGATTTCCTGAAACGTGCAAAAGCGATCGGACTTCCGATGGATGACCTGATCACCCATGAATTCCCGCTGGAGCAGATCAATGAGGCACATGTGACGAATCTGAAGCAGGAAGGCCTGAAGATTGCGATCGTGAACAAATAAATATAACGTGTGTATACAACCCTGCGAAGGAGAGTTGTTATGGGAGAAGCAGTAGGAATGCTGGAGGTATTCGGGCTGGCAACCGCTTATGCGGCGGCAGATGCCGGCTGTAAGGCAGGAAATGTCCGCCTGGAGACCTTTGATAAAAATAAACCGGCGAATGCAGATGAATTACCTGTACCGCTGATCGTGATGGTAAAGTTTCGCGGAAGCGTATCGGATGTCCAGGCAGCCTTAGACGCGGCCAGGGCAAAGGCGGAAGAGCTTGCAGGGATCGTAGCGGAATATGAGATCGCAAGACCCACCGAGGATACGGAGAAAATGCTGAAACTAAGTGGTCTCGATCAAGGAAAACCAAATAAAAAATATATAAAAGAGATATAGGAGGAAGGGAAAATGGCACAGCAGGCATTAGGAATGGTAGAAACCAGAGGATTGACAGCAGCAATTGAAGCAGCAGACGCAATGACAAAGGCAGCAGAGGTTACATTGGTAGGAACAGAGAAGATTGGTTCCGGTCTTGTAACTGTGATGGTACGTGGAGACGTAGGCGCTGTAAAAGCGGCTGTTGAGACAGGCGCGGACGCGGCGGCAAGACTTGGGGAACTGGTAGCGACACACGTGATCCCAAGACCGCATGACGATGTAGAGAAGATTCTCCCGACGATTTAATGTGGGAAATCCCTCAGATTGACAAGTAAAGGAGCAGTCTCATGGGACAGGCATATGGATTTTTTGAAATTCCGAGTGTGACGGCAGCCGTAGTCGCGATTGATATTATGTGTAAGACGGCAGAGGTAGAACTGGTCACATGGGAGAAAAAGCTGGGCGGACGACTTGTTACAGTCATTATCCGTGGGGATGTATCCGCGGTCAGGCAGTCCATTGAAGCCGCCGCGGAAAACGGGATTAAAAAACCGGTGGCGTATGTGGTGATCGCAAGCCCCCACGAAGAGGTCATCAAGATGGTAAACAAGAGCGCGAACCGAGTAAGTTAAGGAGGCAGTGAGAATGGCAGAAGAGAAAAAGCCGAAGACAAAGAAATCTACAGGAACAGCCAAAGCTGCGTCCACAAAGAAAACGGAAACAGCCAAAGCGCCTGCCAAGACAGTGGAAAGAGTGAAGCAGGCGGCGCAGCAGGCAGAAGAAGTGGTTGTAGAACAGACTATCCAGAAGGAGGAAAAAAGAATGTCACAGGAAGCATTAGGAATGGTAGAAACAAGAGGTCTTGTAGCATCAATTGAAGCAGCGGATACGATGCTGAAGGCAGCGAACGTTGTATTGGTAGGGACAGAGAAGATCGGTTCTGGTCTCGTAACCGTGATGGTACGCGGAGATGTAGGCGCGGTAAAATCAGCGGTAGAATCTGGCGCGGAAGCGGCAGGAAGACTCGGAGAGTTAGTAGCTACCCATGTAATCCCAAGACCACATAGCGATGTAGAGAAGATTCTTCCGTCTATCAAATAAGGAAAGAGCGATGCCATCTGAGGAGCGGTTCTTCTCGGAACCGTTCCCTGAAGGTGATGCAGGATTTTCATCCTGTGTCACGGTATGAGGAGAATTTATATGGACAATAGTAATGTAGCATTAATTACAAAAATGGTCTTAGAGGCAATCGAGCAGCAGAAAGCTTCGGCGGAAAACGGATATATGGTGCCGATCGGTGTTTCAGCGAGACATATCCATCTGACCCAGGAGCATGTGGAGGCTTTGTTTGGCAAGGGCTACCAGCTTACGAAGAAAAAAGAGCTGATGGGCGGGCAATATGCGTCCAACGAGACGGTTACCATTGTCGGGTTAAAGCTCCGTGCCATTGAGAATGTCCGGATACTAGGCCCTGTCAGAAGTAAATCCCAGGTGGAAGTGTCAGCCACAGACGCACTCCGTCTTGGCGTAAAAGCACCGATCAGGGAATCCGGTAATATTGCAGGTTCCGCCGCGATCGCGGTAGTAGGGCCGAAGGGCGTGATCTATCTGGATGAAGGATGCATCATCGCGAAACGGCATATCCACATGTCCCCGAAGGACGCGATGGCAGCCGGAGTACACGACGGAGATATTGTCTCCGTAAAAGCGGACAATGAGCGCGGAACCATATTCAATCATGTACAGATCCGTGTGGATGACAGCTTTACACTGGAAATGCATATCGATACAGACGAAGCAAACGCGGCAAAAATCGCGACGGGAGACACGGTGAGGATCATATGCTAATCGGAAAAGTAGTAGGAAGTGTTGTTTCAACACGGAAAAGTGAAAATTTAATCGGTAATAAATTCATGATCGTGGATGTTCTGGAGCACATGCAGAACGGTGCGAAGCAGTTGATCGCCATTGATAAGATCGGCGCCGGAGTGGGTGAGTATGTGCTGGTGGCACAGGGCAGCGCGGCAAGGATCGGAAGCGGTATGCCGAATGCCCCCGTTGACGCGGCGATCGTTGGGATTATTGACGATGGAACAGGACTGGAGTAGTGAAAGCTTATGGATATGAAAGAATTAAGCGTACTTATGCAGCAAAACGGGATTGTCGGCGCGGGCGGTGCGGGATTTCCGACCTATGCAAAGCTGAATGAGAATGCGGAAACAATTATTCTGAACTGCGCGGAATGTGAACCACTACTAAGATTACATAGACAATTGCTTGAAAAATATGCCCAGGAAATTGTAGATACCTTTCATTTGATCGGGGAAGCAGTCGGCGCGAAAGAGGTTGTCATCGGAATCAAGAAAGCATACACCAAGACGATCGATGCGTTGAATTCCGTTATCGGCGCTTATCCGGAAGTCCGTCTGGGACTTCTGGATGAAGTGTATCCTGCCGGTGATGAAGTCGTGCTGATCTATGAGGTCACAGGAAAAGTTGTAAGACCCGGAGGACTTCCCATTGAATGTGGGGTTGCCGTATTTAATGTGGAGACCGTCTACAATGTGTACAGAGCCATGAACCAGCAGACACCGGTCATGGATAAGCTGGTGTCCGTGGTGGCTGAGGTAGAGCATCCGGTGACTGTACGTGTGCCGATCGGAACTACAATCGAAGAGACTGTCCGTCTGGCGGGCGGGGTCACCACCCCGAATCCTGTTTATTTTATCGGCGGACCGATGATGGGATTTATCGGAAGCGGCTCACAGCCGGTCACCAAGACGACAAACGCGGTACTGGTACTGCCGGAATCTCATTATATCATCCAGAGAAAACGGCAGAAGGTCTCCATTGACCTGAAGCGTGCGGCGGCATGCTGCTGTCAGTGCAGTATGTGTACAGACTTGTGTCCGAGGAACCGCCTGGGCCATCCGATCCAGCCCCATCTGTTCATGCGTGCGGCTACCTGTAAGGACGTACAGAAGCCGGATATCTTTGTCAACACGTTTTTCTGCAGTTCCTGCGGGCTGT
Organism: uncultured Clostridium sp.; assembly: GCA_964523125.1. Lineage (GTDB taxonomy): Bacteria > Bacillota > Clostridia > Lachnospirales > Lachnospiraceae > Schaedlerella. Next base: position 59,798 of record CAZFXM010000010.1, read on the forward strand.
GTGAGATGTATTCCTGTTTCCAGGGATTGTCTCCAAGAACGTTGATGGCAGAGTATAAGGCGGGTTTAAGGAAAAACGGGCTGAAACCTCCACAGGTAACTCCGAAGCCGGTAGGCGAAGAGCGGGAATACCGGAAGGTTCCGATGGAACGCCTTATGGCAAGGCTGGATCTGACGAAGTATAATAAGGAAGCGCCGTTGGATGAATCAAAAGTTCCCGTGCGGAAGGTAAAGATCATGCTGAGCCAGCATATCGGCGCGCCTGCTTCCCCCATCGTGAAGCAGGGAGATACGGTTATGGCCGGACAGATGATCGCGGAGCCGGCAAAAGGCTTAAGTGTGGGAATCCATGCATCGATCGACGGTGTGGTGAAAGAAGTAAGTGAGAAATATGTGATCATAGAGACGCAGGAAGGACGTGCAGGGAAATGAGTAAGGCAATTGGAATGGTAGAATATAAGACTGTTTCAGCAGGCGTCGTGGCGGCAGATGCCATGGTAAAAACCTCTGAAGTCAGCATCATCGAAGCACAGACCGTATGTCCGGGGAAATATATCGTCATCATTTCAGGAGATCTGAGTGCAGTCAATGCGGCCGTGGAAGCGGCAAAAACATTGCATGGAATGCACCTGATCAATAGTTTTGTACTCGGTAACCCGCACGAATCCATTTTCCCGGCTATCTATGGGGCAGCGGCAATCGAAGAGGTTTCGGCTCTTGGGATCATGGAAACATACGACGCGACTTCGATCATTGTAGCGGCAGATGAAGCCGCGAAAACAGCAATTGTAGATCTTGTGGAGCTCCGGATCGCGAGAGGAATGTGCGGAAAATCATATCTGATGCTGACCGGCGAGGTGGCAGCCGTGGAGGCAGCCATCGAGCGGGCAAAATCAGTTACGGCAAAGGACGGGATGTTCCTGGATTCTTCCGTGATCGCGCATCCGGACGCGCAGATACGAAACGCGATCTTATAACGTGGTTAGGAACAGCAGCTGTGTATGCAGCGGATAGTCTGCGAAGCAGGAGGGTCTGAGGTCTGCTGTTCATTTTATTCATAAAAACATGAAAAAACAGTCAGGAGGCGGTACGATGCTTGCGATCGAGAGACGGAATGAGATACTGGAAAAGCTACAGGCAGAACGCCGCGTGGTAGTAAGCGAACTGAGCCAGTTCTATAAAGTATCGGAAGAAACCATACGCAGAGACCTGGAGAAGCTTGTCAATGATGGATATGCGATTAAAAGCTACGGCGGCGCGGTCATCAATGAAAATACAGATATAGATCTGCCGTTCAAAATCCGGAAGAACCATAATGTGATCGGCAAGCAGCGCATCGCCGGACTGTTTAACAAAATGGTAAAGGACGGCGACAGCATCATGCTGGATGCCAGTTCGACTGCCGTATATGTTGTAAAAGCATTGAAGGACAAAAAAAATCTGACCGTGATCACCAATTCTGTGGAGATCATTATAGAGCTTCTGGATGTACCGGACTGGCGGATCCTTTCCACCGGCGGCGTATCAAGAGAAGGCTCCTTTGCGTTGGTAGGGCCTCAGACAGACAGAATGTTGAGGTCATATCACGTGGACAAGGCGGTAATCTCCTGTAAAGGGCTTGATCTTTCAGCAGGAATCACGGATTCAGATGAACTTCATGCGGACAATAAAAGAACTATGCTGGAAGCAGCCAGGGAAAGGATCCTGGTGGTGGACGGCAGCAAATTCGGAAAGGTTTCATTTAACACCATTGCCGGACTGCATGACATTACATCCGTTGTGACGGATGAAGAGCCGGATGAGCGGTGGAAGCAGGTATTTGAGCAGGCAGGTGTGGAATGTATCTATCCGAAATAAGTGTTTCAAAGAAGTATTACTATATTCCGGGTAAGGTATAGGATCGGGCAGAAATTCTGCTGATTTTATCAGCCTTCAGAAAGGAATAGATCAATATGAAAAGCTTTGATATTAAGACAAAAATATATTTTGGCGACCAGGCCCTGGATAGGCTGTCGGAGATTCCGTACAAAAAAGTGCTGGTCATCACGGATCCATTTATGGCTCAGAGCAGCATGATCAATCTGGTGACGGATCCGCTGAAAAAGGGACGGAAGGAATTCGAGATTTTCCAGGATGTAGTCCCGGATCCCCCCATCGAAAAGATCTCTGAAGGCGTGAAAAAAATGCTGGAGTATAAGCCGGATGCCATTGTCGCGGTAGGCGGCGGCTCGGCGATTGATTCATCAAAAGCGATCCGGGAATTTTCCCTTCGGGTAGAAAATTATGGAGATGTGGGATTGATTGCGATTCCGACTACCAGTGGGACCGGATCAGAGGTAACTTCCTTTGCGGTAGTATCAGATCCAAAAGAGCAGATGAAATATCCCCTGGTATCCAGGGATCTGACTCCGGACGAAGCAATCCTGGACGCGGAGCTGGTGAAAAGTGTGCCTCCTGCTGTTACGGCAGATACGGGAATGGATGTATTTACCCATGCGCTGGAAGCCTGCGTAAGCACGAACCGTAATGACTTTTCTACCGCGCTGGCAGAAAAATCCATTGAAATCTGCGGCGTATTTTTGCTCCGGGCATATCTGGACGGCAGCGATACCCATGCAAGACAGAAGATGCATTCTGCTTCCTGCCTGGCAGGGCTGGCATTTAATTCCGCGTCTTTAGGGCTGAATCACGGAATGGCGCATCAGTTGGGAGCAACCTTCCATATTCCCCATGGGCGGGCCAACGCTATGTTGCTTCCCCATATCATTGAGTTTAACAGTGATATCAATAAGCACAGTAAAAGCCAGACGGAGTATCTGCCGGCAGTAAAGCGGTATTCTACGGTGGCACAGATATTGGGCCTGAGCAGCTATAATAAGATCATGACTGTGCGCTCTCTGGTAAACTGGGTGCAGTTCATGATGAAGGAAATGGATATTCCATTGTCTATCTCCCAGATGGAGAAGATATCCAAAGAAGAATATTTTGCCGCCATCGGCCATATGTCGGAGGCAGCGCTGGCAGATAGCTGTACAAAGACCAATCCGCGGGTGCCAAGCAAAGCAGATATTATGAAGATATATGAAAAGCTGTGGTAGAACAAAAGAATAATATGAAACTATCTGTAGGTGTAGAGGATTTCGAACAATCAAAGTCCTCTACACCTACTTTCTAGAAGAAAAGAATATTCACGTCTCTTTTTTTTTGCCAGTCAGTGAACTTAATAATATGGAAATAATTTTAAGCGTTTATCTCCGCTGCGGTCCGGCTTTTCCAGTGTCACTTCTCCGGCAGCGGCCCATTCACATCCTCTGACAAACATGGTAATGAAATTAAAACGATCTAATGCTTCCCAGTGTCCGATCGATGTTACGAATACACGGCCTTTTCCGTACTCATTTGTCCAGATCACCGGGGTATATTGATTTACGCCTGGCATCTTTGTGAGGTCACAGTCGGGAATCTCTACCGGATGATGGGCGGGAGGAAAACCAGGAACCCGATAAAAATCGACATTGTCATATACGGAGGCTAATACATGCATCTTCGCTTCCGGGTGTATGATCAGATGCGTGAAAAGATCGTCAAAAACATTCATCCATTTTGCGTCAATACCTTTGGTGACCGGATGATCAGAATCCATAATCTCTACATAGAAATCATCTTTTGGACAACGGCGGCACCCTTGATCCATGGCACAGTATCCGCCAAGAAGTTTCCGCCATTCATCCGGCCAGTGGCTGTCTACCCAGATACTAAAAGTACATTTATTGTTTTCATAAAGCAACTCCTTTCCATGCCTATTTTTTCTATTATAAAATCCCTCAAAAAATAAATCATTTTCTTTTTTTCCTATAGCATAAGGAAATAAGGAATTTGATAGAGAACAAAAAAACAACTATAGTAAGACATAAGTAAACGGGTCAGCTTCTCTCTTCATAGAAAAATAAAGAAGAGGAAGTAAAGCATCAGGTAAACTTAGAATATATCAGAAATAGAAAAGGAGAATGAAAAAATGGAAAGAAAAGAAGTATTGGAAAATGTAATTGAATTTGCGGCAAGAGCTTACAAGAAATCAGTATCAGAGATCCATGAGGACACAAAAATCGCTGAGGAGCTGGGCGGACAGTCCATGCAGCGGGTAGCTTTGAGCGCATCGATCGAGAATGAATATGATGTCATGATCCCGGTAGCAAGAATCGGCCAGTTTGAGACGATCGGCGCACTTGTTGACTATGTGATGGATGAAATGTAAGGAGAGAACGATGTTAACGAATGTAAAGCTTGGAAAAAATATGAGAAGTGTCTCCATCGTAGGTGTTGGGGCAACCCCATTTTTTAATGGCGTGGAAAATCCGGTCTATAAAGGACTTACGAACGGAGAACTCTTTGGCTATGCGGCTTTGGATGCAATGGCAGATGCAGGAGTAGAGCCAAGAGACGTACAGTATTTCTTTCATGGCTCCGCGAATCCGCATGTGCTAAATGGTTGTATTACGCCAAACCTTCAGGTGGCTGACTGGTTTGGAATGAGAGGAAAAGGCTCTATTTCCCATTCCGAAGGCTGCTGTACAGGGTATATCGCTCTGGAAGAAGCGGTATTTGCCGTGGCGAGCGGCGCATATGACATTGTACTTACAGGGTGCAGTGAGCAGGGTACAGGTATGCCGGACGGGAACACACCGGATCATATGAGGACGGCTCTCACGCCGGACGTATTATTCCCGGATCTGGATTCCATTTTTGACCGTGCGTATGGAAGATATCTGGGTGGTGGCCCTGGCCTGAACCATGATGACTGGATCAATTATTATGCCCATGAAAATGGACTTACCGCGGAACAGGTGGATGATGTATTAAATCATCAGTCCTATCACTTCCGAAGAAACGCGACTCTTTGTCCGAGGGCGATTCGAAGGACACCGTTTGACGAATTGGCAAAAGAAGCAGGATATGATGATGTGTGGGAATACATGAAATCTCCTCACAATCCGAAGATGTCACAGTATCTGCGTACATCCAGCGATTCCTGTGTTGCGGACGGCGCGGCGGCATGTATTGTAGTTCCAACGGAAATCGCACATAAATTTAACGCAAAACCAATCGAAGTACTGGGAACCGGAGCTTCTGTCCTGGATGCCATTGTTCCGCATCTTGAGAAAAAGGCTACGGCTGAGGCTGCACGGCAGGTATTTGAACTAACGGGACTGACAGCAAATGACATGGATCTTGTTTTTGTAAATGATTTTATTGGCTCTTCTGCATTCCTGGCAGCCGAGGAGATCGGATATCTTCCTAAGGGAGAAGGATGGAAATATGTTCTGGAAGGCAGACTTGCTTATGACGGAGATAAGCCGATGAATACAAATGGCGGACGTACCTCTTATGGACATGCTTTTGGAGCATCCGGAATGGCTGATATTTTTGAAGCAGTTACACAGATGCGCGGAGAAGCAGGCGAGCGTCAGATCAAGAAGATGCCAAAACACACCTTCTTGAGAGGTTTCGGCGGGGCACAGAATGTCCGCGCAACGATCCTCAGGGCAAACTTTTAGGAGGAGGAAGGCAAATGAGTACAGAAAAAATAACAGTCAAAACAGAAGATTTCTGGAACAGAGAGCATGTTGTCGAAAAGTTTTGGAATGGGTTAAAAGAGGGAGTCATCTACGCTAAGAAATGTAAAGAGTGCGGAGCCATTGAATTTCCGCCTCATCATGCATGCAATACCTGTGGATATCATGATACGGAATGGACGACGCTCAAAGGAACCGGGATGTTGAAAAGCTTTGTATTTACCGGTGTACTTAACGCAAGGCTTGAGCTGGAAGACAGAAATCTGAAATATGTATGCGGCGAAGTTGAATTTGATGAAGGCGTATCCATGAATGCCATTGTTCTTGGGATCAACAGAAAGAAAGCAAGGCAGATCCAGGATCAGCTTCCGGTACGTGTCCGCCCGGTATTCTATGACATGGGAAGATATACGACACTCTATTTTGAACTGGACGAGGATTAAGAACACGCAAAACATAGAAAGCTCCGAGCAGTCATCGGAGCTTTTGCTTTAAGGAGGAGAAGGAAGATGAATGAATTTATTGCAGGGATGGTAGAAAAAGCAAAAGAGACACCCCAAAGGGTCTGCTTTCCGGAATCATACAGTGTGGATATTTTAAAAACAGCGGCAGAGGTGGTACGTACGGGAATCGGTACCCCTGTTCTTGTAGGAAACAAAGAAAACGTGGAGAAACTGGCTGCTGAAAATGGAGTGTCTACTGAAGGTTTTACATATTTTGACAATACGGATATGGATGCGATGGACGCGTTCGCGGAGGAATTTATTGCGGAACATCCGAACAAACGCAAAAAGCCAACACTTAAAAAACTTACGGCAGATCCGGTGCGTTGTGGAATGTTTCTTTTGAATATGGGGCGCGTGGATTGTGTGGCCGCAGGTAAAGAATATTCTACCGGAGATGTTACGATGGAAGCGATGCAGGGAGTAGGTTTTGCGGAAGGTGTGGCGAGCCCGTCAAGCCTTGGAATTGCGGATATTCCCGGATTCCAGGGTCCACAGGGGCAGATGCTGGGGCTTGCGGACTGTGCGGTGACAGCACAGCCGGATGCGGAACAACTTGCCGGGATCGCCATTGCATCTGCTGATACGGCGGTTCATCTTCTGGGATGGGAACCAAGAGTTGCGATGCTTTCATTTTCCACAACAGGAAGCGCGGAGCATGAGTCCATTGATGTCGTAAGAGAAGCTGTCAGGATCGTGCATGAGCTTCGCCCGGATATCAAATGCGATGGAGAATTCCAGCTTGATTCAGCGATCATCCCGCAGGTTGCGGCACACAAAGTAAAACGTGAGAGTGAAGTGGCAGGAAAGGCAAACATCTTGATCTTCCCGAACCTTCATGCAGGGAATATCGGGGTGAAATTAATTCAGATTTTTGGAAAAGCCAATGCATACGGCCCTGTGCTTCAGGGGTTTGCAAAACCGGTCTGTGATTTTTCCAGAAGTGCACCGGTAGAAGAGATGCTTGGAAATGTAGCGATGCTGGTCATTCGCGCGGCAGCAGAAAAGAAGTAAGGTTTAAGAAAGAAAATCCGGAGGGCAGTGAGATGGTACTGGGGATTGGGATGGATCTGACAGAGATAAAAGAAGTAAAACGTCTGGCAGAAGAGGTCGGAGAGGCATTTGTTTCCAGGACTTTTTCACAGATGGAACAGGAAAATTTCAGAAATGCGGCAGAACCATGGGAATATCTTGCCTCCCGGTTTGCAGTCAAAGAGGCAGTGTTCAAAGCATTGGCACACCTGACAAAAGATAAAACATTTGATTTTCGCATAGTGGAGACCTGGAATCATGAGGACGGTTCTCCCTATGTAAAAATCACCCCTGTACTGAAGGAATTGATGGAAGAAGCAGGAGTGAAAAAACTGCTTGTTTCCGTGACTCATGAAAAAGATTATGCCGGAGCTTTTGTCATTGCAGAGACAGATGTCCGGTGAATTAGTCGATGTATTCGTACTGCATTAGTAAATGGCATGACGAAAATAAAAAGAAATAACAGGAGAAAGATAATGAGTGATTATAAAGTTTTTACGGTCAATCCGGGTTCAACATCTACGAAAATTGCTCTTTTTCAAGGAGAAAAAAAGTTGTTTTCCGCAAATGTCAGCCATGACGCGGAAATGTTATCTCAATATAAGACTCTGTCGGAACAGCTTCAATATAGAAAGTCTATGATCGAACAGTTGTTAGAAGAAAACCAGGTGGAACTAGACGGGATCGATGCCTGCGTTGGACGCGGCGGGGGACTGCTCGCCATGGAGGGCGGCACTTATGAGATTGATGATCTTGTTTTGGACCATTCTATCCATGCGGAGAATGGGGTCGTGCATCCTGCCTGTTTAGGTCCAAGTATTGCATATGAATTTGCGGAAAAATATCATGCCAAAGCATTTACGGTCAATCCCCCGGATGTGGATGAACTCCAGGATCTTGCGCGGATGACGGGTATCAAAGGCGTATACCGCGGAGTCCACCTGCATGCCCTGAACTTAAAAGAGACTGCGATACGCCATGCGGAAAGCACGGGAAAACGATATGAGGAATGCAATTATATCGTCTGCCATATCGGCGGGGGAATCTCGATATCGGCTCACCGCGTGGGAAAGATGGTAGATGGGTTTGACATTGTAGGCGGCGAAGGCCCTATGGCACCTACAAGATGCGGAAGCATTGCAGTTTCGGATCTTTTAAAATATGCATCAGGTAAGGATATGAAGGCTGTAAGACAGCTTTGTACCAGAAATGGCGGATTTGTAAGCCACCTGGGTATTTCTGACGCGATCGAGATTACGGAACGCGCCGCAAACGGTGATCAATATGCGGAATTGCTTTGGAATACGATGATCTATCAGATTGAAAAATGTATTGGTGCCATGGCAGCAGTCCTTCATGGAAAAGTAGATGGTATTCTGCTTGGCGGCGGTATGGTACATAATCAGGATCTTGTAGATCAGATTTCAGAAACCTGCGGATGGATCGCGCCTGTAAGCGCTTATCCGGGTGAGTTTGAGATGGAGGCTATGGCGGCCGGTGCTTCCCGTGTACTTGGTGGAAAAGAACAAGTGAAAAAATATTCCGGAGAATGTTGTTTTAAGGGGTTTACGTTTGATGAATAAAGAAGTGAAAAAATATCAGATCATTATTTCAATTGTTTGTATTTCGTTCCTGCAGGGACTTCAATTTTGTGTGAGCCCTGTTCTTGGACAGATTGCAGATCATTTTGATAAGGTAAGCATCAACTATGTGCAGATGCTGGTGACGGTTCCGTCGTTTATCTCTATGGCGATCGCACTGGCCTCCGGAAAGCTGGTCATGATCATAAGTAAGAAAAAGCTTCTTCTGTTTTCCGGCATTATTACGCTGATCTCCGGATTTGCGCCGCTGTTCGTAGACAATTTTATATTGCTTTTTGCTTCCAGGGCAGTCTATGGTATCGCAATGGGGATAGCTACTACATTAAATACCGCGGTCGTCGCAGAATTTTTTGAAGGTGACGAGAGAGTGTCTGTGATGGGAATCCAGGGTGCAAGTGTAGGAGCCGGAATGGTACTTATCACAACGATTGCCGGATGGGTAGGAAAAACAGACTTCCGGAATGCATATTATCTGAATGTGATCGGTCTTGCGGCCTTCATACTTTTGTTCCTGTTTTTACCGGAAACCGGAGTGGTGAAGCCGGAAGGCGAAGGGGAAGTACGAATGAATAAAGATGTATTCATTCTGTCATGTTTGTGTATGCTGGAGTTCTTCTTCCTGATCACGTTCAACACAAATATTGCCATGCATTTATCGGGCGCGCTGGCAGGAGATACTTCGGCCTCCGGAATCCTTACAGGGGTATTTTCAGGAGTACAGATCTTGGCCGGACTGGTTTTGGGATATATTACCAGGATCACGAAGAAGATGACAATGTCGTGCGCGATGCTCAGCCTTGCGATCGGAACTCTTTTCATATCCATGGCACCATCCAATATGATGCTTTTGATTATCGGGGCATTTTTCTGCGGAATTTCGCAGGGGGTATTTATACCGACAGGAATGGTTGCTGTTTCCAATGCCGTTGCCCCGGCAGGAGCCGCAATGGCAGCAGCATGGTTCACATGCGGCAACTGTATAGGACAGACCTTGTCTCCGGTTGTTCTGAATAAAGCGTCAGAAATCATCTTCGGAGAAGTGACAACAAATCATATTTTCCTGATCTCAGCGATCGGAATTACTTTGGCGTCGGTGCTGGCAGGATACTATAACATGAAGAAAAAATAATTCTAATAATCCTGAATGATTCATCGGAACATTTTTCACAGGCTGTAGTACCGGGTGATCATTGTTTTTGTGAATGATTCAGGATTATTGTTTATGAAGCGATGGCAGATCATATTATTGCAATTCAAAGGGAATTTCAGCTGCTACATTTAGTTCCTCTCCGCTCTTGGTTGATTTATCAACGATTTTTGCGGTAAACCGGCTCATTCGCGTACTATTTGCTGTTACAACCAGGAGAGCCTGGCCGTTTCCGTCTGTTGCATATCCAATACTTTCCATATCAATCATCTGTCCATCGGAATCGAAAATCTGTATCGCCAGAGCATTGCTGTCCCGGCCGGAAGGTACAAGGACAGACAGGTGGAGATTGCTGGGGGTGGCAACGGCAGATATAACAGTAAAACCCTGATTTTCTGACGGACTGACCAGGTTTCTGCTGTCGGATATGTTTCTGCTCACCTGGAATGCCAGCTTCCAGGAGCCGCGTATGGTTTTATGACCCATGAATTCCTTGATACCACTGTCATAAGTACCGATGTCTTCCAGTCTGGTACATCCGATCGCGTTAAACTCCATTGTGATATCCAGAATATCTGTATGGGCCAGGTTCAGGGTATTCGTGGAAATGCGTACCAGCTGAACAAAAGAACCGTCTTCACTTTTTTGCGGCTGAAGCAGGGAATACGTTTCTTCTGTTCCATTGATCACCGGAGACGCAACAAAGGGAACCTCGTCGCCTTCTACATAGTTTAAGAGTGTCAGGCGGTCTGAACCGTTTATTTCTTCGTCCGCTGTTCTGGCAGACAGGGCCTGGACAGTCATCGTGTTCTTGCATTTCCTGGATGGATATCATTTTATGGCGCTCTTTTAGTATTCTTCGGCAGTGGTTTACTAAGATCTTGAACATCCAGTATTTAAACATGGCGGGGTTTTTCAAAGTTCCTATTCCTGTTTATAGTTCTCTACTAATGTAATAAGGGCTTCACTGTCACCGCTTTGCGCCTGTCCGGCAAGCGTGCTGCTCATTTTCATTTCTCAGTCACTCCTTTCCGATTGCTGTTCTGAATATTAAGATAAAATAGAGAGACAAAAGGTTTCAATACTTTTCAATATTTTTTCTTTTTTGTATACAGATATTGAATAAAACGGAAAATAAGATATAATATTTATAGATAATATAATATCTATTATATTCATAATAAATAAAAATAGATAAAATACTATCTATAAATAGTTTATCTGCTTGTGTGGGAGTATATTATGAAAATTATCGTATGAAGAAAAGGTGTATGGCAATGGCTATGGAATATGTGTGGGAAACGGCAGAAGAAATGGATCTGGATCTGGCGAAGCGTGTGCGGGGTATCCGGAAAAGACGTTCTGTTTCACAGGAAAAATTGAGTAAGATGAGTGGAGTGAGTTTTGGTTCGATCAAACGTTTTGAAACAACAGGGAAGATTTCCTTGTTGTCCTTGACAAAGATTGCGGTTGCGTTGGATTGTGGAGATGAGATCAGAGAGTTATTTACGCAAATACCATATCGCAATATAGAGGAGGTTATTCGTGAAAGCAGATAGAGGTCTTCGTGTATTATATAAAGAACGGCTGGTAGGTATGCTTGCTCTGACACCGAAAAAAAAAGCAGCATTTGAATATGCAGATGCATGGCTGAGGGATGGTTTTCCGATCAGTCCGTTTTCATTGCCCTTGAGAAAGCAGGTGTTTATTCCTCAAAAGGATTATTTCCAGGGATTATTCGGAGTATTTGCGGACAGTTTGCCGGATGCATGGGGGAATCTTCTTTTGAACAGACTGCTAAAGAAAAATGGTATCAATACAGACCAAATAGATATATTGGATCGTCTGGCAATTGTTGGAAATTCCGGAATGGGAGCACTTACTTATCAGCCGGAAATGCAATTGGGAAAAGAGGCTTCCGGCCTGGATCTGGATTATCTGGCTGAGCAATGTCAGAATATCTTACAGACAGAATATACGGAAGAACTGGATAAACTGTACCGACTGGGAGGAACCAGCGGCGGCGCAAGACCTAAGATCATGACGAAAATAGGGGAGGAGGATTGGATCATTAAATTTCCTGCCCGACACATAGATGGGGATGAAAGCGGATTTATGGAATATGAGTATGCCAGATGCGCGGTTCAATGCGGAATCCATATGTCTGAGACGAAATTATTTCCGTCTCAAAAGTGTAAAGGATATTTTGGGACGAAACGATTTGACAGAGTATGGAAAGAGGAAACAAAGAAAACAGAAAAAATTCATATGCTGACAGCAGCAGCGCTGTTGGAGTTGGACTTTGAGCAGCCGAGTCTGGACTATCACAGCCTGATGAAGCTTACAAAGATTTTGACGAGAGATAACCAGGAGGATATGCACAGCATGTTCCGCAGGATGTGTTTTAATGTATTTGCTCATAATCGGGATGATCATTCTAAAAATTTCTCTTTCCTTTATGATGAAAAAGAAGACAGCTGGCGGCTGAGCCCGGCGTATGATCTGACTTATAGCACAACATATTATGGAGAACATACTACAACGATAAATGGGGAGGGCGCGGCGCCTGGGCGTAGAGAAATCCTGGAAGTAGGGAGAGCGGCAGGGTTGGGAGAAAAGTACTGTGAGGCTGTTGTGGATGTGATTCAGGAGAAGGTGGAAGAAATGTTGGGTCAGTACCTGCTATAGAAAGTACTGGCCCGGTGTCTTATGAGGACGAAATCTCGCCCATATCACGCAGTTTGTTGATCACAGATAATACATTTAAAATACTTTTGATATGTCATCTTTATTTTTTGTGATATAGCAGGCGGTTATGATGAAATATCCGGTCAGGCATATGATTATATCGAACAGACGGGATTTACCGGAAGAGGGAGGATATATGGTTCTTTACACACCGATTTTGGTATGGGAGGAAACTATATTCCTGCATTAAGACCAGGGGAAAGCGTACAGGTAAAAATGGCATGGATCACGAATGAAACAGATCTGGAAAATATGTATCTGAATTTATGCGATACCGGTGGATTATGGGAGTTTAGTGAAGAGATGATAGAGACTGGTATTGTAGATATCAGACAATGAAGGAGAAGTAAAGAAAAGTAATAGAAAAGCTGCCACCGGCAGCTTTTCTAAAATCCTGCATTTTAATATACATCTTTCCACTCGTCGATATTGCTTGCGTCAAATTTGAACGGTGCGCCGAGGATCATTTCTGTACCGCCGTCATCTGCAGCGACTATTTCATAATCACCCATGTCGCCGGCTGTAAACTTGTCGCCTTCAGCTCCTGTGATCGTTCCGTCAACCAGTGCCATAGAGGTATAAGCGCCAAGACGTCCAAGGTCGATCGGGTTCCACAGATACATATATGGACAGGAGTGATCGTCATCATCGCCAATGTACTCAGCCATTTCAGACGGAAGTCCAAGACCTGTCAGTTTTACGGAAGATTTCTCATCCTGAAGAACCTTTGCCGCTGCGTTGATACCAACCGTTGTAGGAGCGCAGATTACTTTCAGATCCGGATATTTCGCAAGCAGGGCCTGTGTCTGGTCTGTAGATTTCTGCGGTTCGTCATCGCCGTAAGCAACTTCTACCAGTTCCAGTCCTGAATACTTGTCATCGCTTTCCATAACTTCCTTCATAGCGTCAATCCATGCATTCTGGTTCGCGGCCTGTGAGGTTGCGGAAAGAACTGCCCACTGTCCTTCTCCACCGGAGATATCCAATACGGCATCCATCAGAGCCTGTCCGATTTCCTGAACACCGGCCTGGTTTACAAATACCTGGCGGCTGTCCGGATTGGTTTTAGAGTCTTCACAGCATACCTTGATACCTGCGTCCATCGCTTCTTCCAATGCAGCCTGCAAAGCATTCTCATCATTTGCCGCGATACAGATGGAATCAACACCCTGTGAGATCAGGGACTGGATAACAGAAACCTGAGCGTCCGCGGTTGCTGCTTCCGGATGCTTTACGATCGCTGTGCCGCCTGCTGCTTCAATGACTTCCTGGAAACCTTCCGCTGTTTTTTCGTTGAACGGATTTCCTGCAGATTTTGTTACGATCGCGTAGGTTCCGCTGCCGCTGCTTTCTCCGCCGTCACTGTCCTCGGAAGACTGCTCTTCGCTGGAAGATGAGCTGCTGTCGCTGCTTCCGCTGTCACTGCTTCCACTGCCGTTGTTTCCGCCGCCGCATCCTGCTACCATAGTAGCGATCATTGCTGTGCACAATAAAGCGCTGATTACTTTTTTCTTCATGCTTGTTTCCTCCCTGGAATTTTATTTTTTTTATACAAAGTGTCCTGAAACCAGGACACCTGGTATCATAAAAAGTTACTGTTTATGCTTTCTTTTTAATATTTAACCTTGCCGAAATGTTCGGAAGCAGTACTGCCAGGATCAACAGGATACCCAGGATGATCAGGATCAGCTGCGGGTTCATGTTGATCTGTCCAAGCCCGATACGCAGACAGATGATGGTAAAGCCGGAGATAATACCTCCGATCAGCCGTCCTTTTCCGCCTGATGTGGAAATCCCGCCGAATACCGCCATTGCGATCGCGTCCATCTCAAATCCGTTTCCGGTGGTTGTGTTCGCGCCGTAAAGAACGGAAGTCAGGAACAATGCCGCAAGGCCGGCCATGAATCCCATCACCGTATAGATGATCAGCCGGATGGCCTGTACATGGATTCCGGAGTAATATGCCGCCAGCCTGTTGGAGCCGATGGCATATACGCTCCGTCCGAAAGTTGTTTTAGCAAGTACGACACTGAAGAGTACTGCCAGGATAATAACGATAAAAAAGATATAAGGAATAATTCCTATTTTTCCAGCGATCATACGGAAACCATCTACATTTGACAGAGAGATGGAACCACCGCTTCCCAGCGCGATCTCCGCGATCCCGCGGAATACGATCTGTGTTCCCAGCGTTACGATCATCGGAGGAAGTTCCTGGAAATTCGTCAGGATCAGTCCGTTGATCATACCGCATACGGTGCCGACTAATAAAGCCACCAGGACCACAACCCCGAAAGGAAGTCCCTTGTTCGATGCCATACAGGTCATTGTGGCTGACAGGCAGACCGTAGCGCCTACGGAAATATCAATTTCGCCGAGTACAAGTATGAATGCCATGGGAAATAACAGGAACATTTCTGTCAGATACCTGGGCATTTCTCTCAAAACATTTTCAAACTGATAGCTTTGGGAGATACCTGTACAAAAAATGTTGATCAAGATAAACAATATTACTAACATGCCTTCCCAGCAGAATAATGTCTTTTTCAGAGATTTTTCTGGTACGTTGGCAATCGTTCTTCCGGATTTTCCTGCCATAGTTACATCTCCCTCCCTTTCAGATTGTTCTTATCCATTACCCGCTGTGTAATGACATTCAGCACGATCACGACCAGGATGATCACACCCTTTACCGTATTCTGCGCGATTGCTTCGATTCCCACCAGCGGAAGAGCTTTTGCGATGATCGCGAGGATCAGGGAGCCTAAGAGTGCCCCGGCTACGCTTCCGCGTCCGCCTGTCATGCTGACGCCGCCGATTACGCAGGCAGCGATAACATCCATCTCTCTGCCGTACAGCATATTCGGCTGTGCGGAAGAATAAATGGAAACTGCAAGTGCCCCACAGAGCCCTGCCAATACGCCCATTACCGTGTAAACCATCAATTCGATATTGTCGGTATTGATACCGGAAATCTGGGCTGCTTCACGGTTGCTGCCAACTGCGTAGACCATTCTTCCGATCTTTGTCCATTTCATCACGATGAAGAAAATGATATAGCAGATCACCATGACGATGATAACATTATTGATCCCCAGTACGCTTCCCAGCGCGAAATCCTTAAAGGTTCCCAGATTTTCCGCACTTGCCCACTGGCTGTTGGCAATGATGTAGGCAAGCCCGCGGTATATGTACATAAAGCCCATTGTAGCTATGATCGGAAGTACCTTACCTTTTGAAATGATCAGTCCGATCAGTAGTCCGCATAAAGCGCCGATTCCAATCGCGATCAGGAATAAAAGGAATGTATTCTTTACGATGCCGTATTTCATCAGCATACCTACGGACATACCGGACAAAGCCAGTGTGGAAGCGATGGAAATATCGATTCCGCCGATCAGCAGCACCCCCAGCATTCCCAGGGTCATGATCATGATAACCGCATTGTTCTTTAACATATCCGAAATGGATTTTAACGTCATGAAGGAAGGACTCCGTAACGAAATTACCAAACACAACACGATCAATACAATTAACAGACTCGCTTCACGGGAATCAGTAATCTTTTTTATGATGGATTTATTCTCTTTCATCTTCCCTGTTCCCCCTTACTTTGATTTTTCCATGGCCAGCTCCAGGATGCCTTCCTGTGTTGCTTCACCTCTGCTCAGTTCCCCGGTTACTTTTCCGTTGCACATTACGATGATCCTGTCGCTCATTCCCAGGATCTCCGGCATTTCAGAAGAGATCAGGATGATCGCGTATCCTCGTTTCGCAAGGTCGCCCATGATCTGGTAGATCTCCGCCTTTGCGCCGACGTCAACACCCTTGGTCGGTTCATCCATGATCACGACTTTCATTTCCTGGCCCAATGCCTTGGCAACAACCACCTTCTGCTGGTTTCCGCCGGAAAGTGAGGAAGCCGGGTCAAAAATGGTTACTGCCTTTGTGTCAACCTCTTCCAGAAGTTCCTTGGAAACCTCACGTTCTTTCTTCTCATCGTTGAACCCGCTCTTCGCGTATTTGCCCATGGTTGGAAGTACAACGTTGCGTCCCAGCCCCCAGCTCATGATCAGGCCTTCTTTCTGACGGTCTTCCGGAAGCAGGATGATTCCCAATTTCATGGCATCGGAAGGCTGCTTGATCTGTACAGGTTTTCCTTCCAGATAAACCTTTCCTTCATCCGGCTTTGTGATTCCGCATACACTTTCCACAACCTCCGTACGTCCGGCGCCGACCAGGCCAGTCAACCCAACGATCTCGCCCGCGTGTACGGTGAACGATACGTTCTTATAATATCCCATCCTGGAAAGTCCTTCAACCTTCAGCATTTCCGCGCCGATCTCAACCTCCGGCTTCGGGAACAGATCCTTGATCTCACGGCCTACCATGGCCTTGATCAGCTCCGCGTTCGTGATTCCGTCTACATTATATGTCCCGATATACTGGGAATCCCGGAATACCGTGATCCTGGATGCCAGGCGGTACATATCCTCAAAACGATGGGAGATGAAAATGATGGATACACCGTCGTCCCTCAATTTATCAACGATCCGATAAAGCTCTTCGGATTCATTCTTGGTCAGTGCGGCTGTAGGTTCATCCAGGATAATGATTCTGGCGTTGGTCGAAAGCGCTTTGGCAATCTCCACCATCTGCTGCTGGGCCACACTTAGCGCGCCCATTTCATCCGTAGACTTAAAATCTGCGTTCAACTGCTCCAACAGCTTGGTTGCTTCTTCATTCATTTTCTTCCATTGGATCATACCGTTTTTAATAATTTCGTGTCCCATGAAGATATTCTCCGCGACACTTAAGTCAGGATAAGATGTGGGATGCTGGTATACGGCCGCGATTCCGGCTGCCTGTGCATCCCTGGGACCTTTAAAATCCACTTTCTGTCCGTCTAAGAACATCTCGCCCTCTTCAGCTTTATGGACACCGGTAATTACTTTTATAAATGTAGATTTTCCGGCGCCGTTTTCGCCCATCAGCGCATGAACTTCGCCCTTTTTCAACTGAAACTGCACGTTGTCCAATGCCTTTACGCCAGGAAAGATTTTTGTAATCCCTTTTAATTCCAAAACATAATCTGACACCTGCTTTACCCTCCTTCTTTTCTCTATGCTTTTATTTTAGCAGTCAGATTTTTTACTTTAAACAGCAAATTCTTTCGATTAAGGGTAATTTTTTTTTATAGCTTTTTACCATAGTATTTGTTATGATAGAGACAACTTAGCCAGTGTGTGTCTGTATGGCAGGGTTGTAAATCAGATGGACATGATTGAATATACAAAGGAGACGGTAATAGATGAAACTGTTAATTGCGGATGATGAATTGTTGACAAGGGAGGGGCTGGCTTCTTCAATCGACTGGGAAAGCCTGGGCATTCATCAGATCTTTCAGGCAGATGACGGGCTCCGTGCCTTACATATCGCGAAACTACATGAGCCGGATATCATTTTGTCTGATGTCCGTATGCCAAGGATGAACGGGATTGAACTGGTGGAAAAGCTGACAGAGCTTCTGCCCGATACCAGTTTTATTTTTATGAGCGGCTATTCGGACAAGGAGTATCTGAAGGCCGCGATCAAGCTGAAAGCTATTGATTATGTAGAAAAACCGCTGAATCCGGAGGAAGTCAGGGCAACCGTGGTGGAAGCGATCAACCAACGGCAGCAGGTTCTGCGTTCGCGTAAGAATGAAGACCTATTGGTTTTGGAGACCGCGTCAAATCTGGCGCTTCTTCTCACAAAGCCATACAAGGACAACAGTGAACAGATCGAAGCGCTGGCAAAGGAGCTGTCCCTCTATCTGGCACCGGAGAGTGGTTTTGTCACTTATATTGTAAAGCTGCAAACAGAAGAACCCATTTCGGTATTGATCAAAAGTGTGAGGGAAAATCTGAGAGGCTTTCTGAAAAATTTTCATTTGAAATCGGTCTATATCCGGATGCATGCGGTCTATCATGTATTCCATGTGATCGGGGAGGAAAGCACACCCTCTCCTGCTGTGCTCTCTTCGATCGATATATTTTTCAAGGAACAGTTCCAACCCTTTGGCTTTTTTGCGGTCAGCCGGGGGGAGACGGTGAATGGGATCGCGAAGGCATATTCTTCCTATGCATCGGCGGTGGTTGCCATACAGAACAGCTTTTTCTTCCCGTCTGGAACGTTGCTTCGGCCGGATGACGTAAAATCAGTTACTTTTGTGCCGGAAGGATCCATGGAGGCGGAGGATGATACGGGTATATTTTCTGATGCGTTGGAAGCAAGGGACTTGGAAAGATGCCTGTTTTTTCTGGATAGATTGTATGAGAAATATCATAAAAATTATAGATTATTGCCAAATCAGATTAAGGATGCCTATTATAAACTCTTCAACGCGTTAAATGCCTGCCGGCAGAAGTGGAAGCTGTCCGCGGATTCCACAGGTGTGGATTCCAGTGAAAGTGTGATTGAATATCTGGAAAATTGTTTTACATATGAAGAATTGCATCAGACATTGGTAAAGCGTACCCGGCTGATGTTTGAGCGCCTGGATTCGAATGTGCCGGAGGACAATGTGATCTTTATGATCAAGGATTATATCGCGAAGAACTATGGCAGCGACCTGCTGTCCATCAAGGAGATCAGCGACCATGTACATTTGTCCGCGTCCTATGTTTGTACCTATTTTAAAGCACAGACCGGTCAGACATTGAATCAGTATCTGACGGAATATCGCATGGAAAAAGCGATGCGTCTGCTGGAGGACGCGCGGAACCAGATCACGGATATCTCTGCGAAGGTTGGATATAGTAATGGAAATTATTTCAGTAAAAGTTTTAAAAAGTTTACGGGGCTGACTCCGTCAAAATACAGGGAAAAGATGCTGGGGTAATCTGTTCTGGCATCAGGAGGAAGGCAAATGCGAAGCATTTCTTTCATGCCTTCCGACGACTTGCCCTCGACCCAAGGGAGGGGGCGTTACTCTATTATTAGGAGAAACAACACAAATGAGTTCATTTTTCCAAAAAATTTCGCATTCGTACATGAATCTGCGTCTTCAGACGAAGCTGACGATCACGCACCTTGTCATTGTATCCATCCCTATGATCGCGATACCGGTGCTTTTCTTTACACAGCTTTATGATATGATTGTCGCGGATACTGTGCGGCAGGAGCAGGAAGCTGCCATCCAGACCGCGCCCCTGATCGAGGAAATGGTTTCGAATATCCTGTCCGTCCACGGGCAGCTTACAGAACACGAGTTTTACAGCAGGCTGGTCAGTCCGGCACGCACAGAGGATCTGGAAACGCTTGCGGACTCGAAGGAGGCGCAAGATTTCCAAAAGAAAGCACAGGAACTGGCGGAAGATGGCCTGATCGGGGATATCCGTCTGTATCTGGATATTCCAAATGCGGAACCTATTTTTTCAGAAAGTATGTTGGAGGATGTGGCAGAGCCTATGGATCTTGTGCGCAGGACTTACTGGTATGGGATCTTCGCGGGAGAGCCATCCACGGCCAGATTGTTTTGCCCTGCCTTTTATCTTGGCAGTTATGAGAAGAACGCATACGGAAATCTTGCGTATATTACGCGGGGACGGATGATCTATGAAGGAAAATGGGGGACTTTTTATCTTGTTACTTATTTTTCACAGGAGAGTCTGGATGAATTGCTGAAAGATAATATGAGTTCGAACAGCAGTGTCGCTTATATCATCAACAATCGTGACAGTATGGTGGCCACCACGGATATCGCGCTGTCGGGAACCTACCATTTTAGCTATGAAACGGTACAGGAATCGGTCATGTCTTCGAACAATTTTATTACCAAAAATATTTTGGGGGAGGATGTATATGCCGGATTTAACCGTATCCGGAACACGGACTGGTACATGGTCGTGGCGGTCCCTTCTGCGCCGCTGCTTCGGAAAAGCCATATCTTTATCGGACTGTTCGCGTTGGTCTATCTGGGATGTATTATCGCGTGTTTTATGATCGCGATGTTACTTTCAAGATCCTTGACGAACCGTCTTTCCGCGGTTGTCGGCCAGATGGCGAAATGCCGGCTGGGACTTCCGGAGGCGTTGCCGGATCCGGATGCCCGGGACGAGGTCGGGGAACTGGTGGATTCCTATAATTATATGACCCATATCATCCATGATCTGGTGGAGGAACAGGCGAAAGCGGCAGAGGATCTGCGGATTGCTGAGTTTAATTCCCTGCAGGCGCAGATGAATCCTCATTTCTTATATAATACGATGGATATGATCAACTGGCTTGCTCAGCAGGGCCGCCCCCAGGAGGTGACCATCGCGATTCAGAAGCTGTCACGGTTCTATAAGCTGACATTAAGCCGGAAGCAGTCTCTCAGTACTATCCAGGATGAATTAGAGCATGTCTCGATTTACGTGGAGCTTTTGAATATGCGGTTTGCCGATCATATTGATTTTATCGTGGATATGCCGGACAGCCTGATGGAGCGCCCGATCCCGAAGCTGACCTTTCAGCCGGTGGTGGAAAATAGTATTCTCCACGGCATCATGGAAAAAGAAGATAAAGAAGGTACAATCGTGCTGACCGGGTGGGAGGAAGAGAAAGGGATCGTGATCCTGATCTCGGATGATGGAGTCGGAATCCCACAGGAAACGCTGGAGAATATTCTTACGGAAAAGAAGATCGCGCCAGGAAATTCCGGAACGAATATTGCCGTGTACAATACTCACAGGCGGCTGCAATTGATGTACGGCAACGGGTATGGCCTGAAATATCGCAGTACCTTAGGAGAAGGGACGGAAGTGGAGATTCGGATTCCATGAGGAGGAAGGCAAATGCGAAGCATTTTAAAAAATGCCTTCCGACGACATGCCCCCGACCAAAGGGAGGGGGCGCTACCGAATTAAAAGGAGGAAGGCAAATGCGAAGCATTTCAGGTATATGAGAAAGAAGTGCAACATATTTATTTTATAAGGATATAGCGGAATATTATTTGGGAGAGCTTTAAAAGTATGAATCAGAAAGCAAAATTAATATGGCTTGAGGTAGGACTTGCCCTTGCCCTTGTCGTAAGCCTCAGTCTTCTGGGGGCGAAGCTGGGAACTGAGAACAAGGAAAAAGAAGTGAAAATAGAACAGGCGGAGGCAGAGAATAAAGCAGCGGTGAAACAGTCTGGAGGCACTTCTTCCAATGGCGGCTCAGCCGGGGATAAGACCGAAGGTTCAGGGGTGGCCGGGGATACTGGCCAGGTGGCAGGGACAGAGGAAGTGATTGCGGACGGCCAATATCCGATCATGGGGAAGAGTTCCGTGACAGTGGAGCAGATGGTTTCCTATTTTCACGCTAACAATGTTCCATATCCGGCAGAGCAGCTGGCAAAGGGAGGGGCGGATTCGATCGAGACCTTTTGCCAGATGTATTATGATGAATGTACGGCGGAAGGTGTACGGCCAGAGGTGGCATTTGTACAGACGATGAAGGAGACAGGCTTTTTACAGTATGGAGGAGACGCGTCTGTTGAACAGTTTAATTTTGCGGGGCTTGGAACTACGGGAGGCGGAGTGCCGGGAAATTCTTATCCGGATGTCCGTACCGGTATCCGGGCACAGATCCAGCATTTGAAGGCATATGCCACAGCGGACGCCCTGACGCAGGAATGTGTGGATGACCGGTATGAATATGTCATGAAAGGCTGCGCGCCCTATGTGGAATGGCTTGGACAAAAGGAAAATCCGGAAGGGCAGGGCTGGGCTACGGCTGAGAATTATGGGGATTCCATTGTGGAAATGATCCGGAGCATGGAACAATTAAAGTGATAATCTTAAGATTTCCAAAACTTCTTGACAAATAGACTTTTGAAAGCTATGATATTGTTTAGTTCATTTGAGGTTAACAATTTTGTAAAATTTAAAGGTGTTGAGAAAGAAGAGTACATGGTCACTTCCCACAGAGAGAACGGCTCACAGGCTGGAAAGCGGTTCGGGCAACAGGATCATGGAACGTGGCTTTTGAACCGGATGTCCGAACCTTTGGCCCTATGTAAGATGTCCCGTGGCGGTTTACGTTACAGAACCAAGAGTTATGTTATGGGCGGCATGAAGCGCGGTACATACCGTATGTTTTTATGCCACATCATAGTATGAAAGGGAGGGTCTCCTATCAGTCCCGCACACTTGCCGGGACGTGCGGTGCCATGCCGCAAAGCGGCATGCGTGCATGCAATTTACTTGTGCCCTTCTTTCATGCGCCTCTGTCTCTGGTGAGATATGGGGCACAAGCATATGAATTAAGGTGGTACCGCGGAAATAGATTCGCCCTTTACATTCGTAAAGGGTGTTTTTTTACTAAAAATGTGAAAAAACCGTGAAGTACCCCGGCTAAAAACGTTCATCAGTATACTAGGAGGAAGATCATGGGAAAAGAACTGGCAAAAACGTATAATCCGAAGGAAATTGAGGAAAAACTGTATGAGAAGTGGTGTGAGAATAAGTATTTCCATGCAGAGGTGGATCGTGATAAAAAGCCGTTTACAACGGTGATGCCGCCTCCGAATATTACAGGAAAGCTGCATATGGGGCATGCACTGGACAATACCCTGCAGGATATCCTGATCCGGTATAAGAGGATGCAAGGGTACAATGCCCTGTGGGTGCCGGGAACAGACCATGCGGCAATCTCGACGGAGGTAAAGGTAACAAACCAGTTAAAAGAGGAAGGAATCGATAAAAGGGAATTAGGACGGGAAGGCTTTTTAGAGCGTACCTGGCAGTGGAAAGAGGAATATGCGGGAACCATTGAGAACCAGTTGAAGAAAATGGGGATTTCCTGTGACTGGGACAGAGAGCGTTTTACAATGGATGAGGGCTGCTCCAAGGCCGTAGAGGAAGTTTTTATCAAGTTATATGAAAAGGGATATATTTATAAGGGCTCCCGTATCATCAACTGGTGTCCGGTATGTAAGACCTCTTTGTCCGACGCGGAGGTGGAGCATGAGGAGCAGGATGGACATTTCTGGCATATCAGGTATCCCATCGTAGGGACAGAGGATTTCCTGGAGATCGCGACCACCCGTCCGGAGACGATGCTGGGTGATACGGCTATTGCGGTACATCCGGAGGACGAGCGGTATAAGGACATTGTAGGGAAAAAGGCTCTGCTTCCATTGGTAAACAGGGAAATTCCGATCGTAGCAGATGATTATGTAGATAAGGAATTCGGAACAGGAGCCGTAAAGATCACACCGGCCCATGATCCGAATGACTTTGAAGTTGGAAAGCGCCATGATCTGGAAGAGATCAACATCATGAACGATGATGCTACGATCAACGAGCGGGGCGGCAAGTACGCAGGTATGGACCGTTATGAGGCAAGAAAAGCGATCGTGAAGGAATTGGAAGAGCAGGGATATCTGGTAAAGATTGAGCCCCATTCCCATAATGTAGGAACGCATGACCGCTGCGGCACCACGGTAGAGCCGTTGGTCAAGCAGCAGTGGTTCGTGAAGATGGAAGAGCTGGCAAAGCCTGCCATCGAAGCGTTGCATACAGGTGAATTGAAGTTTGTGCCGGAGCGTTTTAATAAGATTTATCTGCATTGGCTGGAAAATATCAAAGACTGGTGTATCTCAAGGCAGATTTGGTGGGGACACCGGATTCCGGCATATTATTGCGATGAATGCGGAGAATTTGTAGTGGCAAGAGAAATGCCAGAGAAGTGCCCGCACTGTGGGTGTACACATTTTACACAGGACGAGGATACACTGGATACCTGGTTCAGTTCGGCATTGTGGCCCTTCTCTACCCTTGGCTGGCCGGAGAAGACAGAGGATCTGGACTACTTCTATCCTACGGATGTGCTGGTAACGGGATATGATATTATTTTCTTCTGGGTGATCCGTATGGTATTCTCCGGGCTGGAGCATACCGGAAAATCACCGTTCCACACCGTACTGATCCACGGGCTTGTGCGGGATGCCCAGGGACGTAAGATGAGCAAATCTTTAGGAAATGGTATCGATCCGTTGGAGATCATTGACCAGTATGGCGCGGATGCGCTGCGTCTGACGTTAGTGACAGGAAACGCGCCCGGAAATGATATGCGTTTTTCCAATGACAGGGTAGAGGCAAGCCGGAATTTCGCGAATAAAGTATGGAACGCGTCCCGTTTCATCCTTATGAATATGAAAGAAAATGTCGTAGAGGAGCCGGAGGATTTCTTGCTGAAACCGGCTGACAGGTGGATTCTGGCAAAGGTCAACCGGCTGGCGAAGGATGTAACGGAGAATATGGACAAGTATGAGCTGGGAATCGCGGTTCAGAAGGTGTATGATTTTATCTGGGATGAGTTCTGTGACTGGTATGTGGAACTGGCAAAATACCGGATCTATCATGCCGAAGAGAATTCACAGTCGGCGAAATGTGTACTTTGGACTCTAAAGACCGTGCTGGGGCAGGCGCTAAAGCTTCTGCATCCGTTTATGCCGTTTATTACGGAAGAAATCTACAGTGCGCTTGTGCCGGAGGAGGAATCTCTGATGATCTCTTCCTGGCCGGTATACCGGAAGGAGTGGGAGTTCCCGCTGGCGGAGGAGCTGATGGGCCGCGTGAAAGACATTACCCGTGGTATCCGGAATATGCGCGCGGAGATGAATGTACCGAACAACCGTAGGACGAAGGTATTTATTATTAGTAAGGACCGGAATCTGTTAAGCGGATTGGAGGCGTTCAAGGAATCAGCAAAGCCGTTAATGTTGGCAAAAGATATTATACTTCATTATGAAAAGAAAGAGATCGCAGAGGACGCGGTATCCATCGTGGTTCCCGGGGCGACGGTATATCTGCCGCTGGAGGATCTGGTTGATTTTGAGCAGGAATGGGAGCGGCTGACAAAAGAGGAAGAAAAGCTGACAAAGGAGATCGCGAGGGCAAAGGGAATGCTTGCCAATGAAAAGTTCTTAAGCAAGGCGCCGGAGAAGAAGGTACAGGAAGAAAAGGAGAAACTTGAAAAGTATACGCAGATGCTGGATCAGGTGAAAGAGCGTATGGCAGGACTGAAGAAAGCGTAAGATTATCGTTACTGTGAACACCGTAGGCGCGTTACAGGGAGAGAAGTTTAGGATGAAGAAGGTTCAGATCAGGAAGCCGGATTTCAGGGGTTTCTTTCACAGGATGAAAAATTTAAAGATAGAAGACATCAAGGCACGCTGGATGGCGAGGCGAAAGCGTCGGGCAAAGATTCTGGAGGAACGCCGTAACAGCAAATTTGCAAGGAAGATGGCGCCGGTTTATCAGTTCATGAACCGGCTCTCACTTCTGTTTCATTATTTACTGGCGTGTATATTGAATTTTTTTGTGGAGGCCATTTCCAGGCATTCGGTATTTCGGGCATGGGATTATCTGACGGAGACACCAAAGGTATTTTTGTTTAATTCTTTTTTGATCTTTGCTACCTTTTCCATCGTATATCTGGTAAGGCGGCGTGTGTTTGTCAGAATCCTGCTCAGTGTATTCTGGCTGTTCCTGGGCGCCTGTAACGGTTATTTATTGTTAAAGCGTGTGACACCGTTCAATGCCCAGGATCTGAAAGTGCTTTCGGACGCGCTTTCCTTGACCGGCAATTATTTTTCAACATTTGAGCTTGTTCTATTGATCATTGGAATTGGCGCCGTAGTCCTGTGGGTTGTTTCTATGTGGCGGCGGGGCGGACAGTTTACCGGGAAAATGCACCGGGTCATTGCCGCAGCCGGTGCGGGCTTCTGGATCGTATCTTATATTGTACTGACTGATGTGGCGATAGACCGCAGAGTGATCTCGAATTATTTTGGTAATATTGCCTTTGCATATGAAGATTATGGTTTCCCATACTGCTTTACAGCCAGTATTTTTAAGACCGGGATTTCTGAACCGGCCGGATATGGGAAAGAGACGATGCAGGCGATCAGCAATGGCGGAAAGATCACAGAAAGCACTACCGGCCGGAGTGAGGATGAGCTGCCGAATATTCTGTTTGTACAGCTGGAGTCCTATTTTGATCCTACGGAGGTGGAGTGGCTGCAGTTTTCGGAAGATCCGATCCCCAACCTTCGTAAAATGTATGAGGAATATTCCAGCGGATATTTTAAGGTGCCATCGGTAGGAGCAGGCACGGCGAATACTGAATTTGAAGTGCTGACCGGCATGAGTATGCGTTTTTTCGGACCCGGTGAATATCCATATAAAACCTATGGAAAAACGAAGCTTTTAGAGAGCGCTGCCGTTGCGCTGACCAAACTGGGATATGGGGCAGAAGCGCTGCATAATAATGGCGGGAACTTTTATAGCAGGGCACAGGTGTTTAACCATATGGGGTTTGACCATTATACCAGTAAGGAATTTATGAATATCTTGCAGACCACCCCCAAAGGATGGGCGACGGATGATATTCTGATTCCCAATATCCTGGATTCCATGGATACAACAGAGGGGCAGGATTTTGTATTTACGATCAGTGTCCAGGGACATGGCGACTATCCTACGGAGATTATGATCGAGAATCCGGAGATTGAGGTCAGTGGGCCGGAAGACGAGGGCAGAAGAAATGCCTGGGAATATTATGTCAATGAAGTGTATGAGATGGACAAGTTCGCGGGAAATCTGGTGAAGGCGGTCGAGGAGCGTGGAGAACCATCTGTCATTGTTTTCTATGGGGATCATCTTCCTACAATGGATTTGCAGGCAAAGGATCTGAAGAGCCGGTATCTGTATAATACCAATTATGTAATCTGGGACAATATCGGCCTCAAAAAGAAAGACGGGAATTACGCGGCGTACCAGATCATGGCGGAGGTGCTGGACCGTCTGGATATTCATTCCGGAACGGTGTTTAACTATCACCAGCAGCGCCATCAGACGAAGAATTATCTGGCAGACCTGGAGCTTTTGCAGTATGATATCCTGTATGGAAAGCAGTATGTGTATGAAGAGAGCGGAAAGCCTATTGAATCAGGCCATATGGTAATGGGGGTCAAAGACACGGCAATCACTTCTCTGGTGGAACAGCTAGACGGCACATATAGTATCTATGGAGAGAACTTTACAAAGCAGACCAAGATCTATATCAACGGTGAAAAGCAGTCAAGCACCTTTTTGAATAATACAAGGATTGATCTGAAGGAATCTGTTCTGGAAGAGGGCGATATTGTTATGGCCGCCCAGGTGGGTTCCAGCAATACTATTTTCCGTACCTCAAAGGAATACAAATACCGGGACGGACGTCTGGTAACACTTCCCAGAAATACGACTACGGTGAAGACGGGCCGGAACGCATTTATCGGAAATGATGAGGGTGAGTAGGAGTTTTATTACGAAGTATCCGGCAAAACGCGCCAGTGACGCGTTTTGCCGATTGAGGGATGAATATGACATATAAAGACGCGGTAGACTATATATTCAATATTCCAAAGTTTACGAAAAAAAATTCTTTGGAGCATACAAAACAGTTTTTGCGCTTTTTAGGAAGTCCGGAAAAAAAATTAAAAGTGATCCATGTGGCCGGGACCAATGGAAAGGGTTCTGTGTGTGTATATCTGGACGCGATGCTAAGGGCAGAGGAGAAAAAGACAGGCCTATTTGTATCCCCACATCTGGTCAAAATGAATGAGCGGATCAGGATCCAGGGAGAGCAGATCACAGATGAGGATTTTCTGAAAGCATTTGAAAGGGTGATGGAGAAGGTCAGAGAGATGGAACGCTCTGGCCTTCCTCATCCCACTTTTTTTGAAATCTTATTTGGTATGGCTGTCACTGCATTTGCCGAAGCAGGTGTGGAATATGCAGTACTGGAAACCGGACTCGGCGGACGGCTGGACGCTACCAATTCGATAGAGAACCCGGTCTGCACAGTGATTACTTCTATTGGGCTGGACCACAGGGAGATCCTGGGTGATACGCTGGAGAAAATTGCAGGGGAAAAGGCCGGGATTTTAAAAAAAGGTGTGCCGGTATTTTACTCCGAAGGAGAGGAAGAATCCAACCGGGTGATTGAGTCGAAGGCAGCAGGGCTTGGGATTTTCTGTAAGAAAATCGGGAAAAATGCGTTCGAAAATCTCAGAATTGAAAATAAACATATTGCATTTTCCTGTACAAATGCGTATTATGGAAATACGGCATGGAAGCTCCACAATACAGGCATATATCAGGCGGAGAACGCATTGCTGGCCCTGGAGGTGATGAGAAGACTCTTCGGTGCGGGCGGGCATCCAGTTCTGTGGAGGGAAGCGCTTGCAGAGATTACATGGGAAGGGCGCATGGAGGAAATCCTGCCGAATATCTATATCGACGGGGCACACAATATCAATGCTGTACACCGGTTTGTAGAGAGTGTGAAGGCACGTGGCCCACACAGGATGGCAATCCTGTTTTCCGCAGTGCAGGAGAAGGATTATGAAGAGATGGCGGCCTGTCTTTGCCGGGAACTGGACGCAGATTATGTAGTCGTGACGCATATAGAGGACAGACGGGCGGAAGCAGTGGAAAAGCTGGCAGAGGTCTTTACAGAATATACGGACCGGCCGGTGGTGGTACGGGAATCACCCAGGGACGCGCTGCGGTATGTCAGGCAATACCAGGATGGCCGGACGATCTATTGCCTTGGTTCCCTTTATCTGGCTGGCATGCTCAAGGAATTGGTTCCCTTATTGGAGGATTAAAATGTTAAACTATGAAGAAGAACTGAAGAAATTCAAACCAAGCCTGGAAGTTGAGGATATCGAGGATGCTGTGTATCAGGAGGAGCTGACCGATATATCTGATCTGCTCAAGCAGGTAATGGATCAGAAAAACCAGTAGCGATTCAGGACAGCAGATACCTGGAACAGCCAAGAGCGCAGGATATGCTGCAAAAAGAAAATGGAGAGGTTTGATGGACTATACGAAGAAGGTCATCCGCCAGTCGAACTACTGGTATAATGATGGACTGAAAAAAGCCAGGATACGGGATATGTCCGGCGCAATTGTTTCCCTTCGGCGGAGTTTACAATATAATAAAAACAACATTACGGCGCGGAACCTGCTGGGGCTGGTTTATTATGGCCGTGGAGAGGTAGTAGAGGCACTGATAGAGTGGATCATCAGTAAGAACTTACGCCCCAAGAATAACCTGGCTAATTCCTACCTTCAGAATATCCAGCATTCCGCCAGAGGCCTGGAAGTAATCAACCAGTCTGTGAAAAGGTATAACCAGTGTCTGGTTTATTGTCAGCAGAACGGGGAGGATATGGCGATCATCCAGTTAAAAAAGGTGACAGCGGCGCATCCTACATTTTTGAAGGCATATCAACTGCTGGCTCTTTTGTATTTGCATACGAAGCAATATGCACAGGCGCAGCAGGTTCTCACGAAGGCAAGGAAGCTGGATACGACCAATGAGATCACGCTTTGCTATATGCAGGAACTGACACAGATCCGGGGAAAAAAGGCAAAAAAAACGGAAAATAAGGGGACAAAGAAGAAAAAAAAGAAGAAAGAAACCATAGAATACAATCTGGGGAATGAGACCATTATCCAGCCGGCACACCGTATGGTCAAGGAGCTGGCGGGAAAGTTTACGCTGATGAATATTGTATTGGGAGCTGCCATCGGAGCCGCAATCGTGTGGTTTCTGATCGTACCGGCGGTGGATGAGTCGAAGGCAGATAAGAGAAATAGAGAGGTACTGGAGTACAGCGAACGGATCAATGGGCTGGAGGCTCAGCTTAGCGCGGTGACGAGGACTCTTGATACTTATCGTGCCGACAGTGCGGATTCAGAGGAAGCTGTCCAGACGGCGGCAGCCACGGCAGACAGTTATGAAAAGCTGATGACCGCGTCAGAGCAATATAATTCGGGAAGCTATTCGGAGGATACCATAGCGGATATTCTTTTGGAAATCAACCGGAATGCGCTTGGGGAGACAGGGCAGGAAAGGTATGACAATTTGACGGCAGATGTATATCCAACGGCCTGTAGCAGCAACTATGACTCTGGTGTCGCGTCCTTGAATGTTGCCAATTATGAAACTGCGATCGATAATCTTTCGAAAGTTGTGAGGATGGAGGAATCCTATGATGACGGCGGAGCTCTTTTAAGCCTGGGGCTTGCCTGTCTGGGAAATGGAGATCCTGATTCGGCGACGGCCTATCTGAAACGGGTGAATGAATTATTCCCAGGCACTGAGAATGCGGAAGAAGCGAAGACAAATCTGGAGGCGATCGCGGCAGCGGCGAACGGAGATACACAAGAATAGAAAGCCGGCGGGGCATTTTGCTGTTATACGAAAGAAGAGGATGTGTAGTGAATACATGTCCTTTTTTGTTACCCTGGCATATGAAAAGGGTGGCTGGCAGAAGGGACTTTTCGTGCCGGGGGAATCTGTAGCGAGGAGGAGTATAATTATGAAGTATCAGGTAGAAGAGAATTGTCTGACGATCTTTCTTCCGAAAGAGGTGGATCATCATCAGGCAGAAGAGATCAGGAAGGACGCGGACGCGATCATTGAGCGCAGCCATATCAAATATGTGATCTTTGATTTCGGGGATACAGAATTTATGGACAGTTCGGGGATTGGCGCGGTGATGGGAAGATACCGCCTGGTCCATCTGATCGGCGGCGAAGTATGGGGAGTCCACGCCAATGCAAGGATCAAGAAGATTCTGACAATGTCAGGAGTTACAAAAATAATGCAGATATATGAGGAGGAGCAGAGATGAGAGACACAAATGAAATGGAAGTTATATTTGACAGTTGTTCTTCAAATGAAAGGTTTGCCCGGGTGGCTGTTTCATCTTTTCTGACACAACTAAATCCTACGGTGGAAGAAGTATCTGATGTAAAGACAGCGGTATCAGAGGCAGTCACAAATTCCATCATTCATGGCTATGACCAGGCAATAGAAAAGATTGCGATTAAGTGCCGGATACATAAAAATCTGTTTATCGTTACTGTGAAGGACACGGGAAAGGGAATCGAAGATATTCCGCAGGCAATGATGCCTATGTATACGACAAGGCCGGAGCTGGACCGGTCCGGTATGGGGTTTGCGTTTATGGAAGCATTTATGGATAAAGTAGAGGTGGAATCTGTACCGGGAGAAGGAACGACGGTCAGGATGGAGAAAACAATTGGTAAAGGAAGGAATCTATGGACCACACAATCGCTCTGATACAAAAGGCTCACGAAGGAGATAAGGAAGCAAGGGAGCAGCTTGTGAAGGAAAATGTAGGACTGGTCTGGAGTGTGGTGAAACGTTTTTACGGGCGGGGCACGGAGGCGGAAGATTTGTTTCAGATCGGAAGTATCGGGCTGCTGAAAGCGATTGATAAATTTGACCTGTCCTATGACGTGAGGTTCTCTACCTATGCGGTGCCTATGATATCCGGGGAGATTAAGCGATTTTTAAGGGATGACGGTATGATCAAGGTGAGCCGGTCTCTGAAAGAGTTGTCTTATAAATTATTTCAGGCAAGAGAGGATATGACTGCAAAACTGGGGAGAGAGCCGACCATGGAAGAGCTTTCTCAGACTTTGCACGTGGAGAAGGAGGAAATTGTCCAGGCAATGGAGGCCGGCGGAGAGGTGGAATCAATCTATAAGCCTATTCACCAGAAGGAGGGAAGCGAGATCCGGCTGATGGACAAGCTGGAGGAAAAGGAACATCAGGAGGACAAAATACTGGATTGTATGCTGCTGCAGCAGCTTCTGAATACTCTGGACAAGGAAGAACGGCAGCTCATTTATCTGCGGTATTTCCGGAACCAGACACAGTCAGCGGTTGGAAAAACCCTGGGAATCTCGCAGGTACAGGTGTCCCGGATGGAAAAAAAGATCATGGAAGCGCTGCGGCGGAAGGGAACGAGCTAAAACAGATATGTATATTTTTTTCATATTTTCAGATACTACCCTATAGAAACGAAATATGATTGAAAGAAAGGGCAGGTGTCTATTATGGAAGCAGGAAGAAGAAAAATAAGGATATGTCTGGCGGGCATTGTGCTGGCAGCAGTTGTGATAGGCATTTTTTATTATTACTATAATGACGCGAAAGCCGTATCCGATAGTACGGGAACTCTGATCAGAAGGCCAGGTGTAGAAGCTCATGTCTGCTAATCAGGAAACGGTTTATATCAAAGGAGAACGGGATGTGGAGGTTGCCAAAACGGATGTTACCCTGGGGGACATCCTTACGTTGGAATGTAGCAATAAAGCGATGATCCCCAAATTAAAGGTTCTGAAGATTTTAAAAATCCCGGAAAATGGAAGACATCGTTATGTGATCTCTATATTGAAAATTATTGCCTGTATTCACGAAAAATATCCGGGAGTGGATATCCAGAATATGGGAGAAACGGACATCATCGTTACTTATGAAGAGCAGAAAACTTCCGGAGCGGCAATGCATATAGTCAAAACAATCTTCGTAGCCTTGCTGACATTTGCGGGCTCCGCGTTCGCAATCATGGCATTTAATAATGACGCGTCGGTTTCCGATCTGTTTTCACAGATGTATGCATTTGTGATGGGATCAAAAACGGATGGTTTTTCCATCATGGAAGTGAGCTATTCTGTGGGGATCACGATAGGTATCCTGGTATTTTTCAACCATTTCGGAAAACGAAGGTTTACGGTAGATCCGACTCCCCTGGAGGTACAGATGCGGGTTTATGAAAATGACATTCAGACCACCCTGGTAGAAAATGCGTCAAGAAAGGGGGCGGAGCTGGATGTGGGCAAAGCAGATACTTCTGGGAATCATAGGTCTTAGTTCGGGCGTTGTTATCGCGGGTGGCTTGTTTGCGCTGATCGTGGAGCTTGGGGTGATCGCGGACTTTGCGGATCGGACGCATACGGCGGATAAGATCCTTCTCTATGAGGACTGCGCCGCACTGGGAGGCGTGGCAGGAAACCTGGTATCTGTATTCCGTCCGCAGATGGGATATCTGGGTTTCTTACTCCCGGTATTCGGGCTTCTGGCAGGAATTTTTGTGGGATGCTGGGCCATGGCCCTTGCAGAAGTGCTGAATGTATTTCCGATATTTATCCGGAGGCTGAAGATCCTGCGTTATACCGCGGCTTTTATCCTCAGTATGGCTCTGGGCCGCGGACTAGGAGCGTTTATCTACCTTTTCAAACGTTGGTGATCTATGGAAAAGGACAACCGGAGCATGATATCAAAGAGGGATATATTTTAACTGTACGGTTGGAATATAGTGCAAAAACAAGGCAGGTATCCATGTCGGTGCCTGCCTTTGCGATTGTGAAGTTTCCAGTTTACATAATGCCCCAAAGCCAGTACAGGAATCCCAGGACCCAGGTGGTAAAGATGCCGTATAAAATGACGGGGCCCGCGATGGTAAAGATCTTACAGCCGATTCCGAAAACCTGTCCTTCCTTTTTATACTCGATCGCGGGAGCTGCTACGGAATTGGCAAATCCGGTAATGGGCACCAATGCGCCTGCGCCGCCCCATTTCGCGATTTTGGGGTAGACATTCATCCCGGTCAGAATGATACTAAGGAGAATTAGTAGCAGGGAAGTCCAGCCGCTGCAGGCATCCTTAGAAAAATTCCGAATCTTACAGTAGTTGAAGATCAACTGTCCTGCCGTACAGATGATGCCGCCGGTGACGAACGCTTTTCCCATATTGAGCCAAATATTGTGAACCGGCGTTTTTTGTTTTACATAGGTTTCATATTGTTTTTCCTGTTTCAATTTTTGCGTATTATTCATATTTTCACCTCAGCAATAGTATCTGAAAAATCCAAGATCTTATACAGATATGTGAATAAAATCCGGCAAAATTTCCTATACTATCTCTCAAAAATGAATCCGGCAAATATATAGTCATATAAAACCGGATTGGAAATGAGGAATTTGTGTGGGACAGGAAGTGAAAAATAAAATGAACCAGATCAGGGGAAAACAGAGTATCAGCTTTGAAATATCTCCTTATATTATCAGCAGCGGCTCTGTTGCCGGAAGTAAAGAGGCGGAAGGACCGCTTGGAAAGCTATTTGACATGACGAACCAGGACGACCTGTTCGGGGCAAAGACCTGGGAGGAAGCGGAGAGTAATATGCAGAAGGAGGCTTGCGTGCTGGCATTGGGAAAAGCACATGTAAAGCCGGAGGAGGTTCGTTTTTTGTTCGGCGGAGACCTGCTCCGGCAGGGCATTGCCACGTCCATGGGGGTGGAATCACTCCAGATCCCGTTGTTCGGGCTTTATGGCGCCTGCTCTACGTCCGGGGAGGCACTTGCTTTAAGCGCCATGAGTGTGGCGGCAGGCTATGGGGATTCTATGCTTGCGGTTACATCCAGTCATTTTGGAAGTGCGGAGAAGGAATTCCGTTTTCCTTTAGGGTACGCCAGCCAGCGCCCTTTGTCCGCACACTGGACGGTGACGGGAAGCGGCGCTTTTTTGGTGGGAAGCGAGAAAAGCCATGTCCGTATCTCAGGCGTGACGGTGGGAAAAATCGTAGATTATGGTCTGAAGGATTCTCAAAATATGGGAGCCTGTATGGCGCCGGCGGCGATGGATACCATTATTCAGAATCTGGAGGATTTTGGGAGAAGTATAGAGGATTATGATAGGATCATTACAGGAGACCTGGGATATGTAGGGCAGGATATCCTGTTTGATCTGACGCAGGAAAAAGGTTATGATATCCGGGTGAAGCATATGGACTGTGGGATGCTGATCTTTGATCAGAAGAGCCAGGATACCCATGCGGGAGGAAGCGGATGCGGCTGTGCGGCAGTGACGCTTGCATCCTATATTCTTCCCAAAATCAAAAAGGGAGAATGGAAGAGGGTGCTTTTTGTCCCTACCGGAGCCTTGCTTTCTACAGTCAGCTTTAATGAAGGCGCAAGCATTCCGGGCATTGCCCATGGAATCGTGCTGGAGCATGTGAACTGAGGTTATTTGATAACGAAGGAGGAAAAAACATTGGATTATGTAAAAGCATTTTTAATCGGGGGATTGATCTGCGCGTTGGTACAGATTTTATTAGATCGTACAAAACTAATGCCTGGCCGTGTGATGGTGCTGTTGGTTTGTGCAGGGGCGGTTCTTGGATTTTGCAATATTTATAAACCTTTTCAGGATTTTGCCGGAGCAGGGGCAAGTGTCCCGCTTTTGGGATTCGGGAACGTGCTGTGGCAGGGCGTGAAGGAAGCTGTGGACAAGAGCGGGTTCCTGGGGATCTTCCAGGGAGGCTTTAAGGCCAGTGCGGTGGGAATCTCAGCGGCGCTGGTATTTGGGTATCTTGCGTCTGTAACTTTTGAACCACGGATGAAAAAGTAAAAAGGCAGTTGCTTTTTGCCGGGGATAATGTTATCGTGTTCGTATAGTGTTTTTTGTGTTTTATACGAGGGAGGGAAATGCATATGGATTATGTAAACATTATCATCCCCTTTATCGGGGGGCTCGGCATGTTTATTTATGGCATGCAGATCATGGCTCAGGGATTGGAAAATGCCGCCGGCAATAAGATGAAAGCAATGCTGGAGGCTTTGACAAGAAATAAATTTTTCGGCGTGCTGCTCGGCGCATTGATCACCGCAGTGATCCAGAGTTCTTCTGCGACTACGGTCATGGTAGTCGGTTTTGTCAATGCTGGGATTATGAGCCTGAATCAGGCAATGGGCGTTATCATGGGTGCCAATATCGGTACGACAGTTACCGGATGGCTGGTTTCCAGTGTGGAATGGGCAGAATTTTTAAGTCCCGGCAATCTGGCTCCGATCGCGATTATGTTGGGTGTGATCGTGATGCTGACCGGAACCAGGCGTTCTACGAAGGATATTTCCAGTATCATTATTGGATTTGGTCTGTTATTTGTAGGGATCACAACTATGTCAGCCTCCGTTGCGCCGCTTCAGGACTCGGAAGCATTTCGCAGTATTTTTGTGACCCTGGGGCATAATCCGTTCCTGGGAATCATAGCGGGAGCCGTAGTGACCGCAGTGATCCAGAGTTCGTCTGCTTCGGTAGGTATCCTGCAGAGCCTTTCCGCCGCAGGGCTGGTTCCCTTCAGTGCGGCAGTATATATCATCATGGGACAGAATATCGGTACGTGCGTGACAGCTATCATGTCCAGTATCGGGGCAAAGAAGACGGCGAAGACAGCGGCTGTGATGCACCTTCTCTTTAACATCATCGGTACGATATTGTTCAGCATTGTTGCCATTGTACTGTTCAAGGTCGTGTTCCCGACAGCGGGAAATGAAATGATTACGCAGACAGAGATTAGTACGGTGCATACGATCTTCAATATCGGTACGACCGTGATCCTTTTCCCGGCTTCTGATTTGATCATTAAGCTGGCGAAGAAGCTGGAAAGAGAGGACGATGCGGACAACGACGAAAGCAGAGTATTGCTGGATACCCGTATGCTGGAAACACCGGGGATCGCGCTGCAGTCCGTAGTCAGTGAAATTGCGAGAATGGGCAATATCGTCGTAAGGACATCAAAGCGGGCGGAGAAAGTGATGTTCACCAATGACGAACACGAGATTCAGGAAATCCGGGAAGAAGAGGATACGGTGGACAAGCTTTGCAGCGGAATTACCGGATACATTGTCCAGCTAAGTTCTCTGGCACTGAATGAAAAGGAACACCAGCATGTGGCAAGCTTATTGCAGATTTTATCAGATATGGAGCGAATCAGTGATTACTGTGAAAATATTTCCGAGTTTGCCGAGACGCTGGCGGAGCGGAAGGCTTCTTTTTCGGAAAAAGGTACGTCAGAGTTAAAGGAAATGATACAGGTCTGCTTTGACAGCTATCGATATGCCGCGGAGGCATTTGCAGAGAACAGCAAAGAGAAAGCGCTAAAGGTGATTGAAAAGGAAAGCCAGGCGGATGACCTGGAGATCCAGCTTCGTTCCGCGCATATGAAGCGCCTTGCAAAGAATCAGTGTAATACGGACGCGGGGATCGTATATCTGGACGCTCTGGTATGTCTGGAACGTATTTCAGACCACTCACGGAATATTGCGGAAGAGATCCTGATGGGTTAAAAAGATTACATGTATGAAAAGATTGTATGCAGAAAGTCTACCAGTGGTAAGCTTTCTGCATTTTAGGTTAACAGTCCCTTACTGCAGATTTTTTTCATTTAACCTCACAGCCTTGCCAAACAGCATCAGACCAATGACAAAGAGGATGGAAATCGTGGCGACGCCGACATTCATCCTACCAGTCAGTTGGCTCATTAAGGACACAAGAGTGGTACCAAGGACAGCGGCGCCTTTTCCGCAGATGTCATAGAGGCCAAAATATTCGCCCGACTTTTCGGCAGGGATGATTTTGCCGAAATAGGAACGTGACAGAGCTTGGACCGTACCCTGGAACAGACCGACCATGAAGGCAAGGATCCAGAATTCCCGCTGGGTATCTAAGCCATATGCGTACAAAGCAATAAACAGGTATGCAATGATGCAGATGGTAAGAATCTTTGTAGGCCCTACTTTTTTCGCTAACCCGTTTAGAAGCAAAACTGATGGAAATGCTACGATCTGTGTCAGCAGAAGCGCCAGAAGCAGTCCGGTACTCTCAAGTCCAAGAGCCTGTCCATAGGCGGTGGCCATATCAATGATCGTATAAACCCCATCAATGTAGAAGAAAAAAGCAAGCAGGAAAAGAAAAATATGCTTTTCATTTTTGATATCCGCAAATGTATTTGCGAGGCGTCGGAAGCTGTTACGGATTACATGTTCCGTGGATTCTATATAATATTTCTGCTTATAGGAAATAAGCAGCGGAACCGCGGAGAGCAGCCACCAGGCAGCTGTGATGAAAAAGGCAATGGACATGGAAACCTGCATGTTCAGGCCAAGGGAGCCGCCTCCTAATACGATTCCCAGGCTCGCCAGGAATGGAATACAGCTTCCGATATAACCCCATGCGAAACCCTGGGAGGAAACTGTGTCCATCCGTTCAGGCTCTGTTACATCGGTAAGCATGGCATCATAGAAAACGAGGCTTGCCGAATAGCCCGTCTTTGCCAGGATGAATATACCAAGGAACCAGATCCAGGAAGTCAGAAATCCCAGGAGAATACAGCCTGCTACCCCGACAAGAAGTACGGCTTTAAAGACTCGTTTTTTGAAGTCCTTTGTATCCGCGATGGCTCCAAGTGTGGGACCCATCAGTGCTACCAGCAGGGTACAGATCGAGGAAGCATATCCCCAGTAGGCGAGATAGTTTACATGGGAAATTTCTGCGCTTTCCGCAAGGTAATTAAAATAAATCGGGAAAATGGTTGCGGTCAGCATGGTAAACGCAGAGTTACCGACAT
This sequence comes from uncultured Clostridium sp., assembly GCA_964523125.1. Taxonomy (GTDB): domain Bacteria; phylum Bacillota; class Clostridia; order Lachnospirales; family Lachnospiraceae; genus Schaedlerella. Next base: position 98,694 of record CAZFXM010000010.1, read on the forward strand.
CATACAATACCCATTTCTTTTCCAGTGGAGTCATTTTAAAATTCATGCTTTTTTCCTTCCTGTTATGCGTACAGAGTGTTACATGATTCTGTCAAATCTTCTTTAAAGAGGCAGATCCTGCCATTTTTCACCAGGACCGAAGGTTTCATGGAATCTGGATGGGAGTTCAATACCGTCGGAAAGAAGCTTATGATATTTCAGGATCAGGCCGACAGCAAGCGGTACGGCGCCCTTATACAGCTTTTTCAGCAGACGGCAGTAATCCTGGCAAGCGGGGTTTGGCGTTTCGCTCATGACCATGCCATGTTTGGATTCGTATTGACCTGTCAGCTTCATAGCGCCAAACAAAAAACGTCGTTTTTTAGAATCCGGGGCAAGCAATAGCTTATGAACCATTATCATGGAAGATAATGATTTTTTAACTTCTTTTACTGTGACTTCGTCAAAAAATGGCGCGATTACCTCTGCGTTTTTTTCTGTTGGATGGATATGGCCGGTGCCCAGATAAGAAATCGGGTTTATGGAATCTTCTGTCAGGAGTATCCGGTCGAACTCCATCTCAATCTCGGAATGGCTGATTCCACTGACTTGTATCATTTTTTCAATATATTTGTGACATTCGCTGTCCAGCGCAAAGTGGCAGATAAAACCATCAATATATGCCGTTGCAGCCGCTTGATCCAATGAACGTTTGATGACCTGGGAAGCCTGCATAAAGAAGGCAACTGCAGGCTGATCATGCAATTCATATCCGGTAGTATTTACATGGTTCGTCGTGAGCACTCTGTAGTAGAAGAAAATGTCAGGGCCATGCACTCCGATATCAAATAATTCCTGATTGCTTTCGATGGACTTTTGCAGATGCTTTGGGAGAGAACCGGCCACTTCCTTACCAAATTTATAGTGTGCATATGTTGTAGGCATAATATACACTCCTTTCCTACTTTGTTTAAAACACTTTAGTATACGGAAAAGCCACCAGTGAAAGGCTTTCCGTATATTCATTCCAGAAGGCTGTTTTGCAGATTCAGAAGAAAGATATAGAATCACATTTTAATTGCTATTTACTATCTTACCACATTATGAAAAGAATATAAAACATTATTATGATAAAAGTCCAAAATCCGTGGTATAATGAATATTATAAGGAAGTGTAATATTATAAGGAACCGGTAGTTTAAAAATTTATTTAGGTTTGTTGTCTTTGTTTAACTTTCAAGGGAAGTATGCCGAAATAATATAGGAGAGCACTTGACGTCCGTGCTTTTGCCGGATATTTTTGCCAAATGACAGAAATAAGTGTAGAGAGGTTGCGGAAGGAGTAATCCTTTTACAACATAAAAAAGGTATTTGCCATACCGGAAAGGAGATGACATTATGGCAATAAGTTCAGTATCCAGTTATAGCCCGATGTTTGATTATCAGGGCTGGGTAAACAGTGCTAATTCCCAGACAAGCGCTTTGAAGGACCGAATTGGTTATGAGGATGACAGTAGTACATCTAGTGTCAACAGTACATCCGGTACAAGCAGTTCTTCAAGCACAAATAAGACTTCCAGCAGTAAAAGCAGCACGGCTGCCAGCAGTAACAATAGTGTGGCTACCAGCACGTCTTCATTTTTGCTAAATTATAAGCAGTCACTTACAGAACTGGAGTCAGCGTCTAAAAAGCTGCAGGTTGGTGCCAAAGATAATGTATTCTCAAAGTATGAGAGTGCTGTTTCGGCATTATCCAAAGCCGGGACTGAGGATGAGAAAAAAGCGGCACAGGAAAAAGTTGATAAGGCGCAGGAAGATATTATATCCGCAATCAATGATTTTGCGGATAAGTACAATAGTACGGTATCTTTCCTTGAGAGTAATTCAAGCCGTAGTGCGGGCGCGGCACGTCAGCTGGAGTCTCTGAAGAGAACTCTTCCAACTGACAACGCAATGAAGAAAGCACTGGGAATGAGCCTTGATACAACAGGCAAGCTTCAGGTGAACGATGATGAATTGAAGAAAGTTCTGGATAGTGGCTACGCACTCGCTAAAGACGTTATGGGTGGCCAGTATGGTATTGCGCAGCGTACAGGTACAAAAGCTACATCAATACTTGATTCATCTATTGATACTGTGGTGGGAAGTTCTAATACTGCGTCTGCCTCAGCTTCCAATGAGAAGCAATCCTCATCTGCAGGCTTTGACTATTCAGATCTGTCGTCAGATAGTTCTATGTCTGCATATTTTACATCTTTCGCAAACTTTGCAAAGAGTGGAGCTTATAACCTCAGCAATTATTACGCGGTTGGCATGCTCCTGAATACTCTGGTATAGAGGTGTGGGATTTTCAAACGGGCAGCGGCTTTTCGCGGCTGCCTGTCTGACAGAAGACACGGAAATTCTTAGTACTAAGCAATAGTTCTTTTTTATTATCTTGGATATGAATTATTCACCGACTATACAACACAAAAAAATAAAGGAAACGCCCATTTTACAACGTTTCCTCTACTTTTAAGGACTGCCGCAGACCGGAATCGAACCGGTACGGGTATCGCTACCCACGGGATTTTAAGTCCCGGGCGTCTGCCAGTTCCGCCACTGCGGCTTACAGTATGGGGCTTATAGGGCTCGAACCTATGACCCTCTGCTTGTAAGGCAGATGCTCTCCCAGCTG
>CAZFXM010000011.1:0-100816 GCA_964523125.1 uncultured Clostridium sp.
AAGACTATTTTCAACTCGCACCCTTCCAGAGTGGAATTTAACTTTTCACTTCACCGTTTAAAATGATTTATGATAGAGAAAGAAAAAATGATTGCATTCTTTCGAAAATCATGTATAATGGTAGCGTAACTTGAGAAGAGACATCCATTTTTTAACAGGAGGTTATCATTATGAAGGTACAGAATATTACAGATATTGATGCTTTTTTTAAAGTCATTGACCAGTGCAAGGGTAAGGTAGAACTGGTAACTGGAGAAGGAGACAGATTAAATCTGAAATCTAAGCTTTCCCAGTATGTTTCCATGGCAAATATTTTTTCAAACGGCGAGATTCCGGAATTGGAAATCCTTGCTTATGAAAAAGAAGATACAGACCGGCTGATTGGATTCATGATGAACGGCAGTAAGTAATCTGGTAACGAATAAGGAGCAGACCGGGTGGTTCTTGATAGGGAACCACCTTGTTTTTTATTCTCTTTGTTTTTATTTTATAGGAAACGGTGTTCTTTGATAAGAGGTGAAGCATGGGATTTGTGCATTTACATGTCCATACGGAGTATAGTCTCCTGGATGGTTCAAATAAAATAACAGAATATGTGGCAAGGGTAAAAGAGCTGGGGATGGACAGCGCGGCAATTACAGACCACGGGGTTATGTACGGCGTCATTGATTTCTACCGGGAGGCGAAAAAGGCAGGAATCAATCCAGTCCTGGGATGCGAGGTCTATGTGGCGCCGAACTCCAGGTTTGACCGGGAGGTCACGGGAGGGGATGACCGATACTATCATTTGGTCCTGCTGGCGGAGAACAATATCGGTTATGCCAATCTGATGAAGATCGTTTCCAAGGGATTTGTAGATGGATATTACTACAAGCCCCGTGTGGACAAGGAACTTCTGCGTCAGTACCATGAGGGGATCATTGCGTTGAGCGCCTGTCTTGCGGGGGAAGTCCAGAAATACCTGGCCAGAGGGATGTATGAGGAGGCAAAGGAAAAAGCGCTGGAGTATCAGGAGATTTTCGGAAAAGGGAATTATTTCCTGGAGCTGCAGGATCATGGGATTCCAGAGCAAAAGCTTGTGAACCAGCGCCTCCTGCAAATGTCGGAGGAGCTGGGGATCGAGTTGGTAGCGACCAATGACGTGCACTATACCTATGCGGAGGATGAGAAGCCTCATGATATCCTTCTCTGTCTCCAGACGGGCAAGAAGCTTTCCGATGAAAACAGGATGCGTTATGAAGGCGGGCAGTATTATGTAAAATCTCCCGAGGAGATGGAGCGGCTGTTTCCCTATGCAATACAGGCGGTTGAAAATACTCAGCGGATCGCGGACCGCTGTCATGTGGAGATTGAATTTGGGGTTACAAAGCTTCCAAAATATGATGTGCCGGACGGCCTGACATCCTGGGAATATCTCAATCAGCTGTGTTATGACGGATTAAAAAAGCGTTATGGCGAGCAGGCGGAAGAGAACCGGGAGCGGTTGAAATATGAACTGGATACAATCCGTAATATGGGATATGTGGATTATTTCCTGATCGTGTGGGATTTTATCAAGTACGCGAAGGACCATGGTATTGCGGTAGGACCCGGACGAGGCTCAGCGGCAGGAAGTATCGTGTCGTACTGTCTGGGGATCACGGACATTGACCCGCTGCGTTACCAGCTTCTGTTTGAACGTTTCCTGAATCCGGAGCGTGTGTCCATGCCCGATATCGACGTGGATTTCTGCTTTGAAAGAAGGCAGGAGGTCATTGATTATGTAGTACAAAAATACGGCAAAGACCGTGTGGTACAGATCGTTACCTTCGGAACGCTGGCGGCCCGGGGCGTGATCCGGGATGTGGGAAGGGTCATGGATCTGCCTTATGCGTTCGTGGATTCGATCGCGAAAATGATACCAAGGGAACTCAATATCACGATCGATAAAGCGCTGGAAATGAATCCGGAGCTTCGGAAGCTGTATGAGACAGACGAGCAGGTCAAGAATGTCATCAATATGTCCAAACGTCTGGAAGGGCTGCCCAGACACAGCTCTATGCATGCCGCGGGCGTAGTCATCTGCCAGGCTCCCGCAGATGAGTACGTGCCGCTTTCACGGGCACAGGACGGCTCCATCACGACGCAGTTTACGATGACTACCTTGGAAGAACTGGGTCTTTTGAAAATGGATTTTTTAGGGCTTCGGACGCTGACGGTGATCCAGAACGCGGTACGTATGGTCAGGGAGAAGGTTCCGGATCTGGATATGAATGCCATTGATTACAATGACCAGGCGGTACTGGACTATATCGGGACAGGAAAGACAGACGGGATCTTCCAGATTGAAAGCGCAGGTATGAAAAGCTTCATGAAGGAACTGAAACCCCATAGCCTGGAGGATATCATCGCAGGGATCGCCCTGTACCGTCCGGGACCGATGGATTTTATCCCTCAGTATATCAAAGGGAAGAACGGGGCGGGTTCTATCGTATATGACTGTCCCCAGCTGGAACCGATCCTGTCACCGACATATGGCTGTATCGTATATCAGGAGCAGGTCATGCAGATCGTGCGGGACCTGGCAGGCTATACGATGGGGCGAAGCGACCTGCTGCGGCGTGCCATGTCAAAGAAAAAGGGAGAGGTGATGCGGCGTGAACGGCAGACCTTTGTCTATGGGGATGACGAGACAAACGTTCCGGGCTGTGTGAAAAATGGGATTGATGAAAAGACGGCAAATAAAATCTATGACGTAATGATCGACTTCGCAAAATATGCCTTTAATAAATCCCATGCTGCCGCCTATGGAGTGGTCTCCTATCAGACAGCGTTTTTGAAATATTATTATCCTGTGGAATTTATGGCGGCCCTCATGACCTCTGTCATAGAAAATCCTTCCAAAGTAGCGGAGTATGTGTATGCCTGCCGGGGCATGGGCATTCAGATCCTGCCGCCGGATATCAACAACGGATATCCGGATTTTTCAGTGGACAACGGGAAGATACGCTATGGACTCGCGGCGATTAAAAGTATCGGAAAACAGGTGATCGAAGCAATCGTGGCAGATCGGGAAGAGTTCGGAAGATTTAAGAACCTGGAAGACTTTATCACCCGGATGTGCGTCAAGGAGGCATTGAATAAGAAGGTCATTGAAAACCTGGTCAAGGCCGGCGCCCTGGATTGCCTGGAGGGCACAAGGAAGCAGTTCATGAGTATTTATCTGCAGATCCTGGAGCATGTGAATCAGGAAAAGAAATATGCGATGACCGGACAGATGACCCTTTTTGACCTGGTGGAAGAGGAAGAGAAAAGCCAGTTCGAGATCAAGCTGCCGGACGTAGGGGAATATGCAAGGGAAAACCTGCTGGCCTTTGAAAAGGAGGTGCTGGGAATCTACATCAGCGGCCATCCGCTGGACGCCTACGAAGAAACCTGGAGAAAAAATATTACGGCCACGACACCGGACTTCCAGCCTGATGAAGAGACGGGACGTTCCAAGGTACATGACGGGGCAAGGGAGACTGTGGGCGGCCTGATCACGGATAGGACAGTCAAGTACACGAAGACGAACCAGGCGATGGCTTTTGTGACTATCGAAGACTTGTTGGGAACCGTGGAGATCGTGGTATTCCCCAGAGATTATGAAAAAAACCGGACGCTTCTGGAGGTGGAACAGAAAGTGTTTATCAAAGGAAGGGTATCAGAGGAAGATGAAAGGCCAAGCAAGCTGATCTGTGAAAAAGTGATTCCCTTTGAGCAGAGAAAAAAAGAACTGTGGATCCAGTTTCCAGACAAGGCTTCCTATCTGGAAAACGAGCAGGATGTGTTCGAATATCTGAAGGATTCCGAGGGAGAAGATGAGGTGGTTATCTACTGTCAGGCAGAGCGAGCTATAAAGAAGCTTCCCAGAAATTGGAATATTTTGATCAGTCCCCAGGTATTAAGCAGATTGATGAACCAGTTTGGTGAAAAGCGGGTAAAAGTAGTCGAAAAGACTATTGAAAACCATGTTTAAATGGTTTAGAATAAATTGCGAAAGTTGTTAAGAATCACGTCAGGAGGAAGGAAAGCATGGGAGAAATGGAAAAAAAGCAGGTATTGGATGAACTAGAAGACAGAATCCGTACAGTCGGCGTTTTGACAAGCGGGGGCGATGCGCCGGGAATGAATGCGGCGATTCGTGCGGTTACCCGGACAGCTTTGGCGAATGGCCTGAAGGTACGTGGGATCAGGAGAGGATATCATGGCCTCTTAAAGGAAGAAATTATCGATCTGTCAGCCCGTGACGTATCGGATACAATCCAACGTGGAGGCACGATCCTTCAGACAGCGCGCTGCCAGACGATGCGTACGACGGAAGGGCAGCAGAAGGCAGCCGCGATCTGTAAAAAGTATGGTATCGACGCATTGGTGGTTATCGGCGGCGACGGTTCTTTCGCAGGAGCCCAGAAGCTGGCAAATTATGGTGTGAAGACAATTGGCCTTCCGGGAACGATCGACCTGGATATCGCCTGCACGGACTATACCATTGGATTTGATACGGCTGTGAATACGGCGATGGACGCGATAGACAAGGTGCGTGATACATCCACCTCCCATGAGCGCTGCAGTATCATTGAAGTTATGGGACGTGACGCGGGATACCTGGCTCTCTGGTGCGGGATTGCCAATGGAGCGGAGAAGATTTTGCTGCCGGAGGAAAAGGATAACTTTGATGAGGCAGCCCTGATCGAAGATATTATGGCAAATAAAAAGCGCGGTAAGAAAAATTACATCATTATCAATGCAGAAGGCGTAGGTGATACGATCAATCTCGCAAAGAGAATTGAAGAGGCTACCGGAATCGAAACGAGGGCAACGATCCTGGGACACATGCAGCGCGGTGGAAGCCCAACCTGTAAAGACCGTGTCTATGCGTCTACGATGGGGGCTTTGGCAGTGGAACTGCTTTTGCAGGGCAAGTATAACCGTGTCGTAGGGTATAAAGCAGGTGAGTTTGTTGATTATGACATCAATGAAGCTTTAAGTATGAAGAAGAAAATTTCAAACCATCAGTATGAGATTTCTAAATTCCTGGCGATTTAACCTGATAAAAAGAGTCCAGGGGATATAAAGGTGAGTATGGAGTGTAAAAAAAAGGCGCCGGTCGGTGTATTTGATTCAGGAGTAGGCGGACTAACCGTGGTGCGTGAGATTATCCGGCAGCTGCCGGAGGAGAATATTGTATATTTTGGAGATACTGCCCGGGTTCCCTATGGCAGCAAGTCTCAGAAAACAGTGATCCGTTTTTCGGAACAGATTATCCGCTTTCTGAAGACGAAACAGGTAAAGGCGATCGTGATCGCCTGTAACACGGCAAGTGCCCTTGCCCTTGATACTGTACGTAATGAATTTGACGTCCCGATCCTGGGGGTGGTTGTTCCCGGAGCGCGCGCGGCGGTGGCCGCGACACAGAATCAGAAGATTGGTGTGATAGGAACAGATGCCACGGTCCGGAGCGGGGTGTATACAAAGGTGATCCGGCAGATGAACCCCGGGATACAGGTGATCGAGAAGGCGTGCCCATTGTTTGTACCTCTGGTGGAAGAGGGGTTTAAGGAACATGTGGTGACACAGGAGGTCATAGAATATTATCTGGAATCTTTGCGGGCAACAGATATAGACGCTATGATTTTGGGCTGTACACACTACCCCTTGTTACGCTCCAGGATTCGTGCTTATATGGGCGAGAATATCAGGATCGTAAATCCGGCGTATGAAACAGCGATGGATTTAAAAAAGCTTCTGAAGGAACAGGGGATGGATAACGATGGCACAAATGCTTTGTGCAGCCGGTATGAATTTTATGTCAGTGATATGGCTGAGAAGTTCCGTCAGTTTGCAAATACGGTAATGCCCTTTGACGTACCCGAAACAAATGTGGTGAACATAGAGGTTTTTTAACTGCCCGGAACGGCAGGCCACAGACGTTCTGAATAGTTACAAATATCAAATATGGGGGATAAAATATGACAAAAGATGTATTGGTCAGTATTTCAGGTCTGCATCAGGACGCAATGTCTGATCTGCCGGAGGAGGAAAACGAGCCCATCGAGGTAGTCACCCCGGCAAGCTATTATTGTCGGAACGGAAAGCATTATGTGATTTATGATGAACTGATGGAAGGTACGCCCGGAGTGACGAAGAACCGGATTAAGATCACGGGAAATGATAGCCTGGAGATCATCAAGCGGGGAGTCTCAAATTCACATATGGTGTTTGAAAAAAACAAGAAGAATCTTACTTATTACCAGACTCCGTACGGCCAGATGCTTGTGGGTGTAAACACGAAGAACATGGAAGTGAAGGTCACAGATCAAAATATTGATGTGTCCTTGGACTACGAACTGGATGTCAATCATGAGCCTATGGCGGACTGTACGATTAAAATGAATATTGTATCCAGGACGGCGGGAGATTTTTCATTAGGCCTATTATAAATATGGGGCAGCTATTTAAAACAGCTGCAATAGGGAAAAAGAAGCAGCACACGTTTGCGATGGTGTGCTGCTTTACTACTATTGCGAAGTATCCGGCAAAACGCGCCAGCGACGCGTTTTTCGGATTTATTTTTTTTCTTTTTTGAAACGGTCCAAGAACTTCTTTTTGGGCTGTGGTTTTTCAAGCGAGCCGCGGATTCCTTTGACGCTGGTTATGTAGATTCCACTGAGAACGGCCTTGATAGGCTTTCCGCCGACCGGTATGAGAGGAAAGACCTGCGCGTCACACATCAGGGACATGATCTGCGGCCCGATCTTGGCTTTTACGACCGGAACTTTGGAACGCCGGAGGTACTTTGGGGTGTTCTCCACAACTACAGCCGGGAAACCGGCATCTTTTAGCTTCATCTTCTTTTTATCGATCACCATCATCGTGACGGTCTGGGCAATGGCATCCATCTGTTCTTTCTGATCGGCCTGCTTTTTTTCCATCTTCTTTCCAAAAAAATAAAGTGCAACTACTGCTGCGATTAAAATAACTAAGACTACCAGTAATATAATCGTTCCTGTCCTCACGGCAATTCCTCCTGTTTACTTTTTTCCGTAATTTATTGTAACATTGTTTCCGGTGAAGTGCAAGCGGACATTGCCTGCCGATAAGGTTTTTTCAAAGGTTTTTCTGATATACTACTATAGTTTTATAAACTTGACAAATAATCGATTTGGAAGTATTCTTTCGTTAAGCCGGACGGTACAGGCTTTATCATACGATGGTATGTAGAAAGTCCGTCGGCGGCAGGTTTTCTGTATGGAGGATTTTATATGGCAGAGACGATCTGGGACGGGATAGTGGTTTCCTATCATTTTATTATGGAACATCTGGTGATTATTAATATTTTGCTGTCACTGGTGATTATATTTTTTCAGCACAGATCCCCGCAGACTGTGTGGACCTGGCTTTTGCTTTTATATTTTATACCGATCCTTGGTTTCATCCTGTATCTTATGATCGGACAGGATTACCATAAAAGCCGGATGTTTAAAGCAAAAGAAATTGAAGGAGAATTAAAATACGCGGTCCGCCGGCAGGAAGAGCGGATATACCGGAAGCGGCTGCGCCTGGCGAATCCGGAGATGCGGCGATATGAGAATTTGATCTTATATAATCTGGAGGTCGGCCAGGCCGTGCTGACAGACAATAATGATGTGCGGGTCTATACGGATGGAAAAGAAAAATTCCGTGCGTTGATAGATGAGATGAAACAGGCAAAATGCTATATTCATCTTCAATATTATATCATAAGAAACGATGAACTGTGGAAGAAGATCGAACCTGTGCTGATTCAGAAAGCACGGCAGGGTGTGGAAGTAAGGATTCTGTTTGACAGCATGGGCTGCCGTACTATGCATAACCGGGATTGGAAGCGCCTGGAACAGGCAGGGGTGATGGTGGCGGAATTTTTCCCGGCGCTTCTGGGACAGTTCCAGCTTCGGATGAATTACCGGAACCACAGGAAGATCGTGGTCATTGACGGGCGGATCGGTTTTGTGGGCGGCTTTAATGTGGGGCGTGAATATCTGGGAAAAAATAAAAAATTCGGTTACTGGCGGGATACACATCTGTGCATCGAGGGGGCGGCAGTTACATCCCTTGCGGTAAGATTTGTACTGGACTGGAATTACGCGGCAAAGGAAAATCTATTTTTACGGGATAATCTATTTGAAATCCCGACCTATGTCAGAAATGGACATGACCCGGTGCAGATCATTTCCAGTGGGCCGGACTCCCAGACAAAGACGATCCATGACAATTATCTGCGGTTAATCCATAGCGCGAAAAAGCATGTTTATATCCAGACGCCTTATCTGATTCCGGATGATTCGATTCTGGATGCTTTGATGATCGCCAGCCGTTCCGGGGTGGATGTGCGCATCATGGTGCCCTGCAAGCCAGATCATCCCTTTGTCTACTGGGCAACCTATTCTTATCTTGGAGAGTTGGTACAAGCCGGCGCGAAATGCTATGTTTACAATAACGGATTCCTTCATGCAAAGACATTATGCGTGGATGGCATGGTGGCCTGTGTGGGAACTGCCAATATGGATATACGCAGCTTTGGACTGAATTTTGAGGTGAACGCGGTGATTTACAGCGAACGTACCGTACAAAGGCTGGAACGGATCTTTGAGACAGACATGACGAAATGTACTCATGTGACCAGAAAAGTATATGACCAGAGAGGTTTTATTATCCGGGTGAAGGAGCAGTTCAGCAGGCTTTTATCACCATTACTATAAAAAATCCTTTTTTTCATGTCAGGAATATGATATACTTGAACAGGAATCAGCAGGCTTTTCTGATCTTTGAAAAAGTCTTTGCAAAAAATATGAGGTGAAAATATGAAAAAGAAATGGATCGCGGTGATAGTAAGCAGTGCACTGGCACTGTCCCTGGCTGGCTGCAGCTCAGAATTATCGGATGAATACATCACGATAAAGAAATACAAGAAGCTGGAGATCCCCAAGCTGGAGAATACAGAGGTGACGGATACGGCAGTTGAGAATATGATCAATAGCTATCTGTCTTTATCCCAGGAACGTGAGCCGATTACAGACAGGGCCGCGCAGAATGGGGATACTGTTGATATCGATTATACTGGTACGATCTACGGACAGGAATTCAGCGGAGGAAGCGCTTCCGGAGTGCTCCTGATTCTTGGTTCCGGGCAGTTCGTGGGAGCAGAAGGCGATTATCAGGGATTTGAGGAGCAGATCGTGGGGCATAGCCCGGGAGAGAATTTTGATATTGAAGTAAAGTTTCCGGCGGATTATCCGAATGAGGAAGTAGCGGATAAACCGGCTAATTTTAATGTTACTTTAAATGGAATCTACGAGGTCATCACACCGGAGCTGACGGACGACTGGGTAAAGGAGAACAGCGAGGAATCCAAGACGGTTGAAGAGTATAAGAAAGAAGTCCGCCAGAGGATGGAAGAGAGCAATGAATTACAGACGAACAGTACTCTTCAAAACGCGGCATTGACCGCGATGCTGGATGAGACGGAAGTCAAAAAGCTTCCGGAGGATGAGGTAAAAGCAGAGTATCAGACAACAGAAGATAATTATAAAAAGATTGCGGAAGGATATGGCCTGGAGTTTGAAGAGTTTTTGAATACATATATGAATCAATCTGTGGAAGATTTTGAAAAAGAAACGCAAGAATCCGCGGAAACGATTGTGAAGGCAAACCTCGCATGCAGCCTTCTGGCAAAGGAAAAAAAGCTGGAGCCTTCCGAAGCGGAATATGAAAAGCTGATCGAGGAATATGCAAAGGAAGCAGGCGCTGATGACGTGGAGGCATTTAAGGAGCGTGTAGGTGAGGATCTGCTTAGAAAGGCTATTTTGCAGAGAAAGGTAGCAGAGTATTTGGTTGACAAGAGTGTACAGGTGGAGCAGTCCAGTACAGGAGGCGATGGAGATGAAGCTGGAGAATAATTTTCTCTGTGTCGAGATCGCGGAGATGGGAGCAGAGGTTACAAGAATTTTTGACAGGCAGAGGAATACGGAGGTCCTATGGGAAGGAAATCCGGCCTACTGGAAGCGTCACTCCCCGGTCCTGTTTCCGAATGTGGGGAAGACATATCAGAATCAGATACTGATCGAAGGAAAGGCCTATCCGACGTCACAGCATGGATTTGCGAGAGACAGTGTATTTACCTGCGTTAGTTCTTCCACGGAAGAAGCTTTGTTTATGCTGGCTTCTTCGGAGGATACAAAAAAGAGATATCCTTATGATTTTGAATTATATATTAACTATAGTCTGGAAGGAAAAGAACTGAAGGTGGAATGGCAGGTAAAGAACTGTTCCGGAAAGAATATGTATTTTACGATTGGCGGGCATCCGGCATTTCGCTTTGCGGGAAAGGATGAAAAAAAGGAAGATTATATGCTGAGGTTCCCAGGAAAGGAAGTTCTCACCTATATTCTTCTCGACCCGGGGCAGGGAACTGGTATACCAGACATAGAATACACAATGAAGCTGGATCAAGGGCTATACCCGCTTACAGAGGAAATGTTTCAAAGAGATGCTCTTATTTTTGATGGAGGACAGATTGAGGAAGTATGGCTCTGCCATAAGGACGGAACACCTTATGTGGGCATGAGGTGTGAAGGTTTTCCTGATTTTGGAATCTGGTCGGTAAGGGATGCGCCCTTTGTATGTCTGGAGCCTTGGGCAGGCCGTTGTGACGACACCGGTTTTCAAGAAGACATTTCAAGGAAACATGGCATTATCCGGCTCCAGGAAAAAGAAGTTTTTAAAAAATCATACAAGATTATTGTAGCATAGATTTGACCTTTTACAGAAAATGATGTATAATAAATTAGTCATAGAGTGTTTATTACTCAGTATATAAAAATAGCGTAGTAATGCGGTGAACGGATTTTGTGGCAGCAGCCATGAAAGAAGTTAGTACTTGAGTGTTTTTAGGAGGGAGCAATTATGGCACCGAGAAAAAAATCTACAAAAGCGGCGGCTGAGAGTACGCCTGCAAAGGAAGTGAAGGCAGCAGAGGTAAAAGAAGAAAAAGAAGAAGTAAAAGCGGCAGAGGTGAAGGCAACTGCTAAGAAGACAGCAGGGAAGACGACAGAAAAGAAAACAGCAGAAAAGAAGAAGGAAGAGCCGAAGAAAGAAGAACCGAAGCCGGTACAAAAAGCAATTGAAACAAAGAAGGATACGACAAAGGCCATTGAGACAAAGGCTGGCGTCCTTGTTGGTGAAGCTCCAAAGAAGGCAGAGAAGCCTGCAAAGGAAGAGAAGAAACCGGCAACGAAGAAAACAGCAGAGAAGAAGCCGACAAAGAAAATAGCTTCGAAGGCAGAAGTGAAGACGGAGATGTTCCTTCAGTTTGATGGCAAGGAGTATGGAGAAAAAGAGATATTCCAGAAAGTAAAGGAAGTATGGACGAAGGTTCTGAAGAATAAGGTCGGCGACATGAAGGACGTAAAGATCTATCTGAAACCAGAAGAATCGGCTGCGTATTATGTAGTGAATGATGACACGAGTGGAAAGATAGAGTTATAGTATATACACTGGCGGAGCAGACAAAAAAGGGCCTGCCGGTGGATAGATTTATACAAAATAGATGGAACAGGCTGAAAGATGCCTGTTTTTTCTATACAGGAGGATAGGGAAGATGGAAAAGCATATCGATAGGGAAAGACTTCAGAAGCAAATTCGTTTTATCATAGAGATTGATCAGGTAAAGAATATTTTTCGCCAGACCTATCTTGCGGACGCGGGGCGAAAAGAGAATGACGCGGAGCACTCGTGGCATATTGCGCTTATGGCATATTTGCTTCAGGAATATGTGGCGGAGCCGGTGGATGTCAGCAAGGTTATGATTATGGTGTTGATTCATGACCTGGTGGAAATTGACGCGGGAGATACGTATGCATATGATCCTGTGGGAGCCGAGACAAAAAGAGCGCGTGAATCCGAGGGTGCGGATCGTATTTTCGGTCTTTTGCCAGAGGATCAGGGAAAATATTTCCGTGAACTATGGGAGGAATTCGAAAGCTACGAGACTGCCGAAGCGAAGTATGCACATCTGCTGGATAATTTCCAGCCCCTTCTGTTAAATGACGCCGCAGATGGAATTAGCTGGAAGGAGCATCAGGTGAAGAAGTCCCAGATTTATAAACGGAATGAGAAGATAGAAGAGACTTCGGATGTAATCTGGAAACAGATGCAGGAGATTATTCAGAAGCATATCGAATGTGGGGATGTTGAAGATGCATAAGCAAGCGCGGAAAACGCGGCAAGGGGAGGCTTTCGTGTGTATTCATGCGGGATGGCCGCCAATCAAAGCCAGGAATAATATAATGACAGGAGGAAGGCAAATGCAAAGCATTTTTATAATGCCTTCCGACGATTTGCCCTCGACCGAAGGGAGGGGGCGCTACATTAGTATAGGAGGAATGTTCTATGTATGAGAAAGAAACAGCACAGCTCCAAAAGATGATTGATGAAAGCAGGAATATTGTGTTTTTTGGCGGCGCGGGAGTATCAACGGAGAGTAATATACCAGATTTTCGGAGCGCGGATGGTATTTACCATCAGGCATATAAGTATTCTCCGGAGGAGGTTGTGAGTCATAGTTTTTTTATGGGACATACAGATGCTTTTTATGAATTCTATAAGGATAAGATGATGATATTAGACGCAAAGCCGAATCCAGCGCATCTAAAACTGGCAGAGCTGGAACAGGCCGGTAAACTGTCCGCGGTCGTGACACAGAATATTGATGGCCTGCATCAGGCGGCAGGCAGTAAAGTGGTCTATGAGCTGCATGGCAGTATTATGCGGAATTACTGTATGGATTGCCATACATTTTATGACGCGGCATATGTGAAAAGCGCGGAGGGAACTCCAAAATGCGGGAAATGCGGCGGACTCATTAAGCCGGATGTGGTGCTGTACGAAGAAGGCCTGGATGCCGATGTGATACAGGGTGCGATTCGTGCGATTACGAATGCAGATATGCTGATCATAGGAGGAACCTCGTTGGTCGTATATCCGGCGGCCGGCTTTATCGATTATTTCAGGGGAAAATATCTGGTGGTCATCAATAAATCCGAGACTGGGCGCGCAGTACGGGCTGACCTGACGATTTCCGCTCCAATTGGACAGATTATGAGCCAAATCCAAGTAAAGGAATAAAAGAGACACTGTATGTTAAAAAACCTCTGCCGAATCTTTTTCCGCAGAGGTTTTTGCCACAAAATACGCAAGTATACTTTCATGATCATTTGTGCCGGGCGGCAGCATGGCCACAAAAATGAAGAAATGATTTAATCCTCATAGAATTTCATTCCGGTCCAGGATTTTATATGTTCCTTCATGGTCTGGTCTGGTTCCAGTAAAATACAGGTGACGCCGGCTTCAAGCGGAATCATGACTGCGTAAACCTTCGCGTCTGCTTCACCGGAAGAAAAATCATGTGTCTTGGCAGGCCGATAAGAGTTCAGTCTGGGAGAACCTTTTGGAGCAATGATTTCAGCCTGACGGATATCAAAAGAGGTGATATTTTTTCGCTTTTCCTTACTGAAAATCGCGGCAATATCAATATCATAATTCAAGAGTGTATATTCATATTCAACATTGAGACGCGGAAAAATGAAATAATACGCCCCCATTGCTAAAAGCACTGCAATGAAAAAAGCAAGAAATCCAATAAATAAGGTTCCAACGAATGCGACCATTGCAATGAAGACAACGATCAAAATACGGATAAGAAGATCAACGGTCCTGCTTTTCCGGATTACAAGTTGTTCATAAAAAGCATCATTCATGTTCTAAGTTCCTTTCTGTCTGTAAATAATTCATCACCAGAGAAGCGATCTTAAAGGTCATGGCATCTTCAAATTTGCGAAGATCTAACCCGGTACGCTTTTCTACCTGTTCCAGACGATAGATCAGGGTGTTCCGGTGCATGTGGAGCTGCCGTGAGGTCTCTGCGATATTCAGGTTGTTCTGAAGAAAACGGTTGACTGTGGCAGTCGTCTCTTCATCCAGGGAATCCGGGATATCATTTCCAAAAAGTTCTTTTAGGAACCCTTCGCAGACCGAAATGGGGAGCCGGTAGATTAACCTTCCGATACCCAGACGGTTATAAGGAAATACGGTCTGTTCGGAATAGAAGAGCTTTCCGACTTTTAGCGCCAGGCTTGTTTCCTGCCATGCATTGCCCAGATCGGCCAGATGTTCTATTATACCACTGTAGGCTACCCAAACCTGCGTCAGGGCTTCCGCGTTCAGAGTGTCCACGATCATATGGGCCAGCCGGGAAAATTCATGTTCTGATTCTGCGGTCTTTGCAGGGCGGAGTATGGCAAGTCCGCACTCCGTCATGGGAATCAGGTATGACTTTGTCTGAGGAGGAAACAAATTTTTTAATATCTCCATTATTGTATCATTTAGCGGACCTTTCTTTTCCAGAAGAAAAAGTATACGCCGTTCTTCTGGAGCGATATGCAGACGATGGGTATCCTCCAACGCTCCCAACGGAGAAATATTTCCTGTCATGAGATTTTTCAGAAAATGATTTTTATTATACTTTTCTTTGTAGGCATTGCACAGGCAGCGTATCTGCTTTAAGGCACGTTCCTCATCTTCGGCAGAGACAGCCGTGACTTCCAGCCTGAGGCCGGTGATCCGCTGTAGTTCATTAACAGCAGAGCCTAGCTGTGTAGAATATTCCATGTTCATCACCTGTATTTTTATCGGGATATACAGAAAAACCTTATTGCAGGCTTTTCTGTATACGATAGTATTAAAAAAGGCTGTACACCGTACAGCCTTTTATTTTGCCTCGCCGGAGCGTAAGCTGTTATTCTTATTTTAAACGACTAGTTCGTAATCGTCAACTCTGTTTCTTTGTCAAAGAGGTGAATTCTTTCCATTTCCAGAGCGAATACTGCCTTATCACCTGTTCTCAGAGGTGTACGTGAATTTACACGAGCGGTCATCTGAGTTCCGGCTACATCAAAGTACAGATAAACTTCCGCGCCGAGCAGCTCGTAAACCTTAACGGTAGACTTAACAACGCTGTCAGGATTCTGAGCGATAAATTCTTCAGAATCATGTACATCCTCAGGACGGATACCAAGAACAATCGTCTTTCCATTGTAGTTGCCATTGATCAGAGCCTGTTTCTTGCTGTCCGGAACTTTCAATACATAATCGCCAACCTTCAGAGTAACATCATTACCGGAAATGTTCACAACCGCGTCCAGGAAGTTCATCTGCGGAGATCCGATGAAGCCTGCTACGAACAGGTTGCAAGGTGTATTGTAAAGGTTCTGGGGAGTATCAACCTGCTGTACAATACCATCCTTCATAACAACGATTCTTGTACCCAAGGTCATAGCCTCTGTCTGGTCATGTGTTACATAAATGATGGTAGCGCCAAGACTTTCATGAATCTTGGAAATCTCAATACGCATCTGAACTCTCAGCTTCGCATCCAGGTTAGAAAGAGGCTCATCCATCAGGAATACCTTCGGGTTACGCACGATAGCACGTCCCATAGCAACACGCTGTCTCTGACCACCGGAAAGAGCTTTCGGTTTACGGTCAAGCAATTTATCCAGGTCAAGGATTCTTGCGGCTTCACGAACCTTCTTGTCAATCTCATCCTTCGGTACTTTACGAAGCTTCAAACCAAAAGCCATGTTGTCATATACTGTCATATGCGGATACAGAGCGTAGTTCTGGAATACCATTGCGATATCACGGTCTTTTGGCTCAACGTCATTCATAACCTTGCCGTCGATCGTAAGAGTACCGCCGGAGATATCTTCCAGACCGGCTACCATACGAAGAGTAGTAGATTTTCCACATCCTGATGGCCCTACGAAAATGATGAATTCCTTATCAGCGATTTCAAGATTGAAATCCTGTACTGCATGAAATCCGTTTGGATAAATTTTCTGAATTCCTTTTAATGATAAGCTTGCCATTTTAAATAGCCTCCTTGAAAATGTTTTTCGTTTGTTTCTAGACATAGTATATCGGAGAATCCGAAAACGGGCAATGTAACAAATAACTAAAAAAAGGAAAAAGAAATGTACAATTCAACCAGATTAACTTTGAGATTGTTTTATTTTGGAAACACAAATTGACGGACGGCGAATTTTTCGATACAATAGTATCTGGTCTTTATAATGTATTTATAGAAAGAAGAGAGGATAAGAAGATGGCAAATCCAGTTGTTACATTTGAGATGGAAAACGGCGATATTATGAAGGCGGAGCTTTATCCGGAGATCGCGGGCAATACGGTACGCAATTTTATATCACTGGTAAAAAAAGGATATTATGATGGATTGACCTTTCACCGTGTGATCAGCGGCTTTATGATCCAGGGCGGATGTCCGGACGGGACCGGGATGGGCGGCCCGGGCTACAGCATCCGTGGAGAGTTTTCGCAGAATGGTTTTGAAAATGATCTTCAGCATGAGGAAGGGATCCTGTCCATGGCACGCGCGATGCATCCGGATTCCGCGGGCTCTCAGTTTTTTATCATGCATAAAAAGTCACCGCACTTGGATGGCGCGTATGCGGCATTTGGGAAAGTGACAGAGGGGATGGACGTTGTGAATAAGATCGCAGATACCGCGACAGATTATCAAGACAGGCCGATGGAGCCACAGGTAATGAAAAAGGTTACGGTGGAGACCTTTGGGGAAGACTATCCGGAGCCGGAGATTCTGGCGGATTAAGAGATCAGAATATTTATAGAAATTTAAAAAATGTAAGCATTGCATTTGGAAATTGCCTGCTATATACTAGAATAGAAAAGCAACATAAACATGCAAATGCCTGATATTCTGGCTGTGGCCCGGGCTTATTTACGGGCGGACAACAGCTTTGCACAAGACAGAATAAGAAATAAATGCGGGGGAATTGAAATGGATGCGATTATTCGGGCAAAATTAGGCGAGATAGAACATCGGGAGCAGGTCAGGATCATATGGGCCGTGGAAGCCGGGAGCAGGGCATGGGGCTTCCCTTCACCGAATAGTGATTATGATGTGCGTTTTATTTATATAAGAGATCAAAAAGAGTATCTCCGGCTGGAGGAGATCAGGGATTCGATTGATGTCCAGGAGGATGAGCTTCTGGATATTGAAGGATGGGATCTGCGGAGGGTTCTCCGCATGGTATATCGGTCAACACCGGAGGTGCATGAGTGGTTTGCGTCACCGATCATTTATCGTTCAACGCCGGAGGCGGAGGAGATTAAAAAGATTTTGCCGCAATATTTTTCAGTGAAAAAGTGTGCCCGTAATTATCTGCATATGGCATCTATGGATTTCCGGACATATTTTCGGGACGATGAGGTCTGGCAGGTGAAGTATTTTTATCTATTGCGGCAGATGCTTCAGGCAAAATGGCTGCTGGAGGAGAGAGAGAGCCCGCCGATGTCGTTTGAAGAGCTTGTGAAGCTGAAGCTGGATGATGAGTGGAAGGATTACATACTGGAGCTCCTTCAAAAGAAGAAGAATTCACAGGAACTGGGAAAAGCGCCGCGTAATAAAAAGCTGATCGACTATCTTGAACAGAGTTTGAATAAAATGCAGGAAGAGGAGTCTTTGCTGGAGGATGACGGAAAGAAATCCTGGGAGATGCTGAACCAGTATTTTTACAGTGTTCTGGAATAACAGGAGTAGCCTGAAGAGAAGAAAAGTCCCTGCGGTTTATAAGGCCGCAGGGACTTTATTGTCATTCTGAATAGAAAACAGGTAGTCGGCATACCGTGCCGCTACATATAGGTAATCAGACAAACGGTTAAGATACTGCATTGCTTTTGGGTCTGCCCCATAATTTAAGGATGCCTTCCGGAGACGGCGCTCCGCGCGTCTTGTGACGGCGCGCGCCATATCAAGCCGCGCGGACTGTTCACAGCCGCCATACAAAACAGGATCCTTTATTCTTGGGAATAAATTTTCCATATGATTAATGCCCTCTTCCAGAAGCAGAGTTTCTTCTTTGCTGAAGCGATATTCGGGATTGCGTGGATCCATAATTCCGGACATCATCTGCACCAGTTCCTGCTGCCTTTGGGCAAGATCGTCATAAAGTGGGTGATCGGCAATGACCTTCGCCAATCCAATTGCGCTGTTCAGTTCATCGATAGTACCCAGAAGTTCAATTCTGTCATCGGATTTAGATACACTGATGCCGTCTATAAGCGAAGTCTTCCCGTTGTCTCCCTTTTTGGTATAGATGCTCATAGTAATATCCCCTTGTAGTACTTCTTTATAAATGTAAGTCAGACGTTGACAGTTATACTGCTTTCATAGTTCATCGACCCCCTTTGATATACTGATATCCGTATCACAGCTATTACTGTGTAACGGAAAAAGTAATTATGTATAGTAATATTATATACCTCATATGAAAAAATGACAATAAATATTGTGAAAAATATACAAAAAATTAATGGAATTTTAAGGAATAGAAAAAATAAAGACTATACGGATGGAAAAGGAAAGAAAAATGACAGAATTTATAACAAAATGGTTTCAGGAGCATGAAGAAGAATTATCAGAGATTGCAGATCAGATTTTCCGGCATCCGGAGGTATCATTGAAGGAGAGGGAATCTTCACGGTATCTGGCCGGGTTTCTGGAGAAGAAGGGATTTCATATTTCGTGGAAGCTGGCAGGATTTGAAACTGCGTTTCTGGCAGAATGGGGATCCGGTAGTCCGGTACTCGGATTTCTTGCGGAATACGACGCACTGCCGGGACTGGGCCAGGAAATTTCCTGCCAGTACAGCCCTACTGGAGGAGCGGGACATGGCTGCGGGCATAATCTGCTGGGAACCGCCTGCGCCGGGGCAGCGTGCGCGCTAAAGGAATGGATGGAAGAGGAAGGAGAGAATGGGACGCTCCGTGTATATGGCTGTCCGGCAGAGGAGATTGTGGTCGGCAAGGTCGAGATGAATAAAGCCGGGATTTTCGATGATCTCTCTGTTGCGGTGACCTGGCATCCGTTTGACCGGAACCGGGTCAGCTATGACATCTGGCAGGCACAGGACATTAAAAATTATAAATTTTACGGGACTGCGGCCCATGCTTCAAAATATCCTGAACTTGGCCGGAGCGCGCTGGATGCGGCAGAACTGATGAATGTGGGGGTGAATTATCTGCGGGAGCATGTGGCGGATGATGTGCGGATGCATTATACTTATACCAATACGGACGGGCCGGCGAATATCGTACCGGCTTATGCGTCTACGAATTATTTTATCCGTTCAGCAAAATGGGAGCGTACACAGGATGCCTCCCGGCGAGTGGATGACTGTGCGCAGGGGGCGGCATTGATGACCGGAACCCGTGTGGAGATCGAGCGGGTGACCTGTAATAAAGAAATGAAGGTGAACCGGGTTCTTGCGGAGAGTTTTTACCAGGCTATGAAGCAGGTGCCTGTGCCGGAATATACGTCGGAAGAAATGGATTTTGCGGCCAGGATCAGTGAAGCAGCGGGCTTGGAGAATCTGGGGGATTATTTTTCCGGATTGGAGCCTTTGGAGGAGGAGCCGGTACAGTTGTCCATCGGAACGGACGTGTCGGATGTGAGCCATACGGTTCCCACGGTTATGCTCAGCGCCGCGGCCATGTGTAAGGGAACTCCGCTTCACCACTGGGCGGCAACCGCGCAGGCAGGTATGAGTATTGGGAAAAAGGGAATGCTATATGCGGCAAAATGTATGGCAATAGGATGTATGCAGCTTGTGCAAAAAGCAGAAATACTGGAAAAGGCATGGAAAGAGCATGTTTTGAAGTGAATTCCTTTGGGGATTCACTTTTTCTTTCGTTTTCTTAAGAAATTCTTTTGTTTGTTCTAACAGTCCACTTTAGATATGTCCTATAAAATGAGGACAATGAAAGGGGGCTGGCGATATGGATATCCAGACATTAACACAATACTTTCTTCAATATGGCGCGTTTTTTATTTACATGATTGTACTGTTAGAGTATCTGAACCTGCCTGGATTCCCGGCAGGGGTGATCATGCCGCTGGCCGGGGTCTGGGCGGCAAAGGGCGAGATCAGTTTTCCGATCGTTCTTTTGATTTCTGTTGGCGCAGGACTGACAGGAAGTTGGGCATTGTATCTGTTGGGAAGGCTTGGGGGTCCGAAAGTTCTTGGATTCTATTTTAAAAAATTCCCAAAACAGCAGCCGCTGATCGAGGATAAGATGAAAATGCTACGGGAAAAGGGAGGCATCGGAGTGTTCGTGAGTAAACTACTCCCCATGGTACGGACAATCATTTCGATCCCGGCAGGAATGGTGCGGATGGATTTTTGGGTGTATACGGTAAGCTCCGTGTTAGGAATATTTCTCTGGAACCTGGCATTTGTCGGCGCGGGATATTTCTTTGGAGAGGCAGCGCTCCATGTGCTGGCGTGAGGAAGAATCATGTTTTCGTAATCGCAGGCATAGGTATCTGGTTATATATATGCCAGATAAATCTGCCATGCGTATATAATGAAGGGGGTATCATAAGATGAAGATCGCGATGTTGACGAACAATTATCTGCCGATCGTAGGAGGAGTCCCGATCTCTGTGGAACGGCAGGCCGTGGAGCTGGCAAAGCTGGGGCATGATGTGACCGTATTCGCACCGGAATATGACACGGAAAAGGCAGAGAGGGAAGAAATGGTTTCCGGAAACAGGGGCAGGCTTCGGATCATCCGGTTTGCGGTGCGTGGAAAGATGGAAAATGGAATGCCGGTGCCCAGGGTAGTCCAGAGAGAGATTTTGCGGACGTTTCAAAAAGAAAAATTTGATCTGATTCATACCCATCATCCAATGTTGGTAGGGACGACGGCTCTGTACCTGGGAAAAAGATTTGACATTCCCGTGGTTTATACGTATCATACACGGTATGAAGATTATCTTCATTATCTTCCTTTGTTCCGGGAGGCGGATAGATGTACGGGTTTCCGTAAAAAAGTATTTTCTATGGGGAAGGAAAAAGTAGTTCCGGAATATATGCAATGGTTTACCAATCAATGTGATATGGTATTTGCTCCTACTGCGGGAATGCAGAAGCGGATCCGGAAGAATGGGACGAAGGTGCCTATGGCAGTGCTGCCTACAGGATTAAAGGAGGAATTTTTCCTGGAGAGGCCGGAAGAAGCGAAAGCGATCCGTGAAAAGTATCTGCCGGATGGAAAAGGATTTCTATTTTGCACATCGGGGCGGCTGGAGAAGGAAAAAAATCTGGAATTCATGCTGCAGGGTATCCGGATTCTTAAGAGCAAGCTGGATATGCCGTTCCAGGTACTGTTGATCGGGGATGGCAGCAGAAGAGAAGCATTGGCGCAGGAGGCGGAAGAACTGGGAATTCTGGACAGGGTATGCTTTGTGGGAAATGTGCCGAATGAGGAACTGAACCAGTATCTCCAGGCATGTGATGTGTATTTGTTTGCGTCAAAGTCTGAGACACAGGGGATTGTCCTGGCAGAAGCCATGGCTTCAGGCTGTCCGGTCGTGGCGGTACAGGCATCAGGCGTGGAGGATATTGTGCGGGACGGCGGCAATGGATTTGTAACAGAAGAAGACACGGATGCCTGGACGGAAAAGATTCTGGAGAGTGTGGAAAGCAGAGTACTTCCGGAAATGAAGCGGCAGTCGAGGATCACAGCGGAGGGCTTCCGGGCCTCCAGGCTGGCGCTGTATGAAGAAGTATTGTACAGACAATGTATCACGGCAAAATATATCGAAATGGAGGATATTGGATATGGGTATCAGGCAGATGGGCAGGAAGCTGCTTCAAAAGCTCTTCCTGGGATATTTAAAGCTTCTTGAAAAGACAGTCGCAGTGGACTGGCAGGAGGATGCGTTGTACGGCAGAAGCCAGATCTTCGGATTTTGGCATGAAGACAGCTTTTTCATGAATCTGGTGCTGAAGAAGCTGTCGGACAGAACCGCGCCGGTGGATGTGATCGTGACGGCGGATACAAGGGGAAACTATATTGAATATTTGATAGAGCAAAACGGTGGCCATGCATTGCGGGTCCCGGACGGGCTGGCCAGTATCGGGGCGGTAAAGAAGCTCATGAAAAAATCTTACGAAGAAGCCAGGTCCCTGGCAGTTGCCCTGGATGGACCGCTGGGCCCCAGGCATGAGCCGAAGAAGCTGGCATTTTACCTTTCTGAACAGCGGAAGGAGGATTTTGTGGGGATTTCCGTTTCCTATTCCTCCTGCCTGCGGATAGCCTGGAGGTGGGATCAGTATGTGATTCCGCTTCCATTTACCAGGGTGACCGTGGATGTCCGGGATTATGGAATGTTGGATAAACGGCACATTCCGGAACTGCCGGTAAAAGTAGAAATGGATGTTACTATGAATGGCAGAACAGGACGTGTATTAGAGTGATATAGAAATCATGAACAACAGAGAGGAACGGCAAGATGGAAATTAATCATGTATTAGTGGTAGAGGACGACAAGGAGATTCGGGAAGGGGTGCAGATCTATCTGCAGAGCCAGGGATATCAGGTGTTCCAGGCAGCAGACGGAGTAGAAGGATTGGAGGTTCTGGAGAAGGAAGAAATCCATCTGGCCATTGTGGATATCATGATGCCCCGGATGGACGGAATCCGTATGACGATGAAGCTGCGGGAGAAGTATGATTTCCCGGTGATCATGCTTTCAGCGAAGTCAGAGGAAGTGGATAAGGTCATGGGGCTGAACATCGGGGCGGATGACTATGTGACGAAACCATTTACCCCTATGGAACTGATGGCCCGCGTGAACTCCCAGCTCCGTCGCTACCGGAAGTTTTTGGAGAAGCTGGAACCGAAGGAGAATGTACATGTGATCGGAGGACTGGAGATCAATGAGGATACGGTGGAGGTATCAATGGATGGAAATCCGGTCAGGCTGACACCGATCGAGTATAAGATCCTCCTTCTCCTGGCAAAAAATCCGGGGCATGTATTTTCGGCGGAGGAAATCTATGAACGGGTATGGCAGGAGAAGGCGATCAATACGGATACGATCATGGTGCATGTCCGCAATATCCGTGAAAAAATTGAAGTTGACCCGAAAAATCCAAAATATCTGAAGGTGGTGTGGGGTGTTGGCTATAAAATTGAAAAACAGCCGTAGGTTTGCGGTATTACTGGTTGTGATGGTGCTTCTTTTTGCGGCATCAGCCATGGTATCAACTTATCCAATATATGCGGATCTTATGGAACAGGAACTGACAGGAAAAATTCCTGTGAACGCCATGGAGGACTCTGTAGATGAGATGCTTCGGGGAGGGTATTATCTGTATAACGAAGTCTATGAATACATGGAATTAAACGAAATGATGCAGATGTTTGGAACCGATGACTTTTTCTTAATGCGTAAATATATGGATTACGAAATTTATTCTCCGGATGGTGAAGAATTGCTGGAAAAAGAAAATCCGGCCGGTACAAAGAAGCTGTTGGAACAGGATGCAGATTATGGCCTGCGGATTGCATTGGAATATGATTCGGAAGGGGAACTCAAGAATGTAGAGGTAGACGGAAACAGCGCGGATGAGGATGAACGGTATATGTTGGAGCAGAAAACATATCATGAGTCTAACGGGCCGGGACATGTAGAATATTATTTGGATAAGCCATCCTCCGTAAAGATTGTGTATGCATTTTCCGAACAAAATCTGCAGAGATTTTTGAAAAGTAATTATTTTGACGGCAATAAATATCATGTATTGACCTTGAGCAATCTGAAGCCTTATATCGCGTTTGAATGGATTTTCTGCCTGCTGGTTATGTTGGCGGCATTTCTCATTCCCTGTAATAAGAACTGGGATTTGGGAGGGTGGATTATTTTCAGGATTCCTTTTGAAATTGTGCTCTTTGTATGCGGAAATGCCGTGGCAATGGAACAATCCTTTGCGCTGGTAGTCTGGAATACGATGGATCACAGGCTGGCGGACCTGATAAGAGAGATGGGAATTCCGGGCACGCTGAATTTTGGCGTGGAAAAACTGCTGAATGTGCTGATGTGGTTCTGCCTGTTCGGAATCGCGTATTGGGCGGCGGCATGTCTGAGGCCGATTTTTACCATGCAAAAGAAATACTGGCAGGAACGTACTTTGACCGCTCGCATTTTCTTCTGGGCAAGGGGAAGGAAGAAAGAACTAGGGGAACAGGTGAAACAGGGCGCGGCAGGGACCACTGGCCTGTTCCGGAGAATATGGAAGGCCTGCCGTGGGGGCGTAGGACGGATTTATGACAGCTTTCTGCATCTGGATATTTCCGAGCAGGCGAACCATGCCATATTTAAGATCGTGCTTGTGAACTTCATCCTGCTGACCGTGGTATGCTGTTTCTGGTTTTATGGGATCATGGCGCTTTTGATCTATTCCGGTGTGTTGTTTTTATTCCTGCGGAAGTATTTTTTCGATCTGCAATGGAAATACCGGCTGTTGCTGGCATCTATGAATCTTTTGGCGGAAGGGAACCTGGATGCGCCGATCGAAGGGGATCTGGGAGTTTTTAATCCGATGAAGACAGAGATCCAGAAGATCCAGAAAGGATTCAAGAAAGCGGTAGAAGAGGAAGTGAAGAGTGAACGGATGAAGACCGAACTGATCACCAATGTTTCCCACGACCTGAAGACGCCGTTGACAGCGATCATTACTTATGTAGATCTGCTGAAAAAGGAGGAAGATCCACAGAAGCGGGAAGAATATCTGGCAGTTTTGGAACGAAAATCACAGAGGCTGAAGGTGTTGATCGAGGATTTGTTTGAGATCAGTAAGGCGACCAGTAAGAATGTGACGATGAATTTTATGAAGGCGGATATCGTAGAGCTTCTGAAGCAGGTGGGATTGGAAAATGACAGCAGGATCCAGGAGGCTTATCTGGATTTCCGGTGGAGCCTGCCGGAAGAAAAGGTCGTGATGCTGCTGGACAGCCAGAAAACCTACCGCATTTTTGAAAATCTGATCGTGAATATCACGAAATACGCGATGCCTCATACCAGAGTGTATATTGAGGTGAAGGATGAGGGGAGCGAGGTATCGATCTCCATGAAAAATGTGTCTTCGGCTGAATTGGATTTTGACGCGGATGAGATCACGGACCGTTTTGTACGGGGGGACGCTTCCAGAAATACGGAAGGCTCCGGCCTGGGACTGGCGATCGCCAAGAGCTTTACGGAGCTACAGTATGGGACTCTGAAGGTTACGACAGAGGCGGATCTGTTTAAGGTCAATATCCGGCTGCCGAAGCGGACGGAGGAAGCAGCGGTTTCTTTCCGCGAAGAAACTGTTTGTTAAAAGAAGAGTTTTCTACACGCTATCAACATAGAATCAAGAAAAATCAACAGGAAATGAACAAAACAGTGGGAGTTATCCTCTTTGTTTTTCTTGCCCGAATGGAAAAATACGGGTACAATGAAAAGGTCCTAAGTATAAAATAAAAATATAGAAGGAAGAGAGGAAAATCAGACTATGCGTTATGAAATCAAAGGTGAGACACTGCCGGTTGTTCTTTGTTACCTGGATAACGGTGAGAAAATGATAACGGAGAGGGGATCCATGAGTTGGATGTCCCCGAATATGTTGATGGAGACTACATCGAACGGAGGATTGGGCAAGGCAATCGGAAGAATGTTCGCGGGAGAGGCTTTGTTCCAGAATGTGTATACGGCACAGGGTGGTTCGGGTATGATCGCGTTTGCGTCTAGTTTCCCGGGAAAGATCGTGGCTTATGATATTGCGCCGGGAAGAGATCTGGTAGTACAGAAGTCAGGATTTCTGGCATCGGAGGCGGGAGTAGACCTATCCGTATTTTTCCAGAAAAAATTTGGGGCAGGACTGTTTGGCGGAGAAGGATTTATCATGCAGCGCCTGTCCGGACAGGGAACGGCGTTTCTGGAATTTGACGGCCATATTATTGAGTATGACCTGGAGCCGGGACAGCAGATCGTAGTGGATACCGGTTATCTTGCGGCTATGGAGTCAACCTGTAGTATTGATATCAGGTCAGTACCGGGAGTGAAAAATATGCTGTTTGGCGGGGAAGGGGTATTTAATACGGTTATCAGCGGCCCGGGACATATCTGGCTGCAGACGATGCCGATCTCGAATGTGGCAGGAGAAATCTCACGGTTTATTCCGTCGAAATAAAAAGGAATGGTATGGAAAGAGCGTAGGACAAATGACAGGTCCTACGCTTTTTTTGCATACCGTCCCATACGGAAAAGCTGCCAGTGGCATGTTTTTTGTATTATCGATGTTCTAAGTGTAGATATTTTTCTCTGGTAGCAAGTCCGCCCCGGATATGCCGCTCGGACTTGTTGGTATCCAGTACCCTGCGGGCCTGCGCCGCGAGAGCAGGATTGATCTGAAGGAGCCGCTCGGTTACATCCTTATGTACCGTACTTTTGCTGATTCCGAATTTTTTTGCCGTCTGCCGTACTGTGGAGTTGCTTTCTATGATATAATTGGCGATTTCTACGGCTCGTTCTTCAATATAATCTTTCAAGAAAATCCCCCTGCAAACATTGTTTTTACAATGTATGCGGGGGGAAGGGGTTGTATGTCTATTTCTGTTTACACCGTTTGCGCAAGGTGTTAAAATAATTTTAAGCAACCCATAGCGTGAATAATTTTAAGGCAGGAAGTCAAAGTATAAGAGTCCGCATATGAGGGAATATATAGGAATACCATAGTGCGGAGGGGCTGTCGGAGTGTCATGGAGGGAAAGGGAGGATAAAACATGTTGTGCAGGGAAGTGCCCGGATGTATTCAGAAGATGAAAATCGTTTTGGCAGGTGTGCTTTTTGGTCTTTGTGTGATGCTTGCAGTGACGCCTGTACAAGTGGCGGCAGCGGAAACGCAGATCACGGAATTTGTGGGGGAGGATCCCATTTTTTATACAGCTCTTGGGGACAGTATCCCGAATGGATACTATGGGGCAAAGGAGCCGGAGGTTACATGTTATCCGCTACTGTTTGCCGAAGACTTGCACAAGATTAGCGGCAGAGAGATCTTGATGAGCCGGTTCACGAAAAATGGACTGACTACGAAAAAATTGAATACGACGGTACTTCAGGAGCCGGAGGTCCAGGGAATGCTTAGAAATGCGCAGATCATTACACTGACCATTGGTTCCAATGACCTGATGAACGAGTTTAAAAAGGTATCCAGAGAGATTTTAAATAATGAGACCCATTTTTCCACGGCAGATGAAGCTCTTATGGCTTTACAGGATGGGATTGCGGAAAATCCGCTCCTTTTGATGAGCGTTGCTTCGGCGATCGGCAGTTGGGATTATGGATCTTTTGAAGAACAATGGGTGCTTGCGATGGACAACATCTGCGCATGCCGCCGGGATGATGCCCAGATGGCAGTGACAACGATCTATAACCCAATGGAGGGCAGAGAACTGCCGGGAACTTTGAATGCAGTGGTAGAGAGTGTGATTTCCGGCATGAATGAGATCATGTGGAAATATGCGGAGGAATATGGATACCAGGTGGTGGATTTGTTTGGCTCCGGTATAGAGGCACTGACTCAGTCTGACGGGCTGCATCCAAACCAGGAGGGACAGCACATGATCCGGATGTTGGTAGAAAATGAATTAGATCTGGATGCATTTCAGAAGGAGAAATCGGATGAGGAAGCACTGAAGATGCAGAAGGAGCTGGAAGAGGCGGCAGAAAAGACGGCGCGGGACGCAGAGCAGAAACGGCAGCAGGTACGTACAGAAAAGCTGATACTTGGAGGCGGGATCGCGGTAACTGTTGTTTTGATCCTTTGGGGAATATTTGTGGTCATAAGAAAACAAAAAAGGAAGGTTTTCTTTTTCCATTTGCTTGACAGAAAAGAGACAAAGTGATAACATACAGAATCGATTAAAAAAGGAGGGGGCAGGAAGTATTTTTTATAGAAGAATAGATACTATAGAATGAGAGGCTGCTTTTTAGAAAGGAACAGGGGATATATCCTGAAATTGTTGTAAAAAGCATCCGCAGATACGCTCTAGAATAGGAGGGCAATCATATGGGAACTGAGGATTACGGTAAAGCATATAGATTAGGAAAGAAAGATTACCAGGCAAGGATGCTGCGGGGGGTAAGGCCGACACTGCAGGTCCTGGACGATATTATGCCGGAGAAGGGCTCATATTCTGAAATGCCGCTTGGGCTGGTACAAATTCCAGCGGAACAGATCGTGGGGACAAAAACGGTCGGGAGGAGTAATTCCTTTGCGGGGAACTTTATGCCGATCCTGCGGGAGACCACAGAGTTCGCTTCTAAATGGTCGAACTTAAGTACCAGCCATGTAGAGGAAGGAATTCGGGAACCAATCAAAGCGTATGAATATATGAATAAATTTTACGTGGAGGAAGGAAATAAACGGGTCAGCGTTATGAAGTATTTTGGCGTTGTTTCCATTCCAGGGAATGTGATCCGGATTATACCGAAACGTACAGAAGAAAAAGAAAATAAAATATATTATGAATTTCTTGATTTTTATAGATGTGCGCCGATCAATTACATTTGGTTTTCGCAGGAAGGCAGTTTCGCAAAGCTTCAGGAGGCGGTTGGGAAAGGACCGGATGAGATATGGACAAAGGATGAGCTGTTGAAATTCAGCTCTATCTATTCCAGATTTTCAGGGGAATATAAGGCAAAAGGCGGAAACAAGCTGAGGATCACGGCAGGAGATGCGTTTCTGGCATTTATCACATTATATGGATATGATGCTGTTGACGAAAAAACACTCAATGAACTGAAAGAGCTGATCGCAAAAAGCTGGGAAGAGTTCGAGCTTCTCCAGGAGGATCAGGTAGTTGATCTGAAGATGAAGCCTAACGAAGAAAAGAAGCCGCTGTTAAGTATGCTGATGCCGCTGAGTATACCAAATCTGAAGATCGCGTTTATATATGAAAAGACACCGGGGACCTCGGCGTGGACGTATTCCCATGAGTTGGGAAGGCTGCATCTGGAACAGACATTTCCTGAGGAGGTCCAGACAGTCAGCTATGAGAACGCGAATCTGGAAAATATAGACTCTGTGATACAAAAGGCGATCGATGAGGGCTGCAATCTGATTTTTACAACTACCCCATCCTTTGTACAGGCAAGTGTAAAGGCGGCGATTGCGAATCCGGAGGTACGGATACTGAATTGTTCTTTGAATACCTCTCATCGGTACATCCGTACATATTATTCACGGATGCACGAGGCAAAGTTCCTGATGGGAGCCATTGCGGGAGCAATGGCAGAGAATAACCGCCTGACCTATATCGCGGATTATCCGATCTGCGGCTCGATCGCGAATATCAACGCGTTTGCGCTGGGAGCCAAGATGATCAACCCGCGGGCAGAGGTATTTCTGGAGTGGTCTACGTTGAAGGATGTGGATATTGATGAAAAGATCAGAAGCACAAAATCCTCCTGCGTGTCAGGACGGGATATGGTGATTCCGGAAGATGCTTCCCGCTTCTTCGGCCTTTATCATATGGAGGACGGATATCTGAGGAATCTGGCTATGCCGCTCTGGAACTGGGGCAAGTTCTATGAAAGGCTGATCCGTACGATCATGGACGGGACCTGGAAATATGACGACAATCCGACAGCGACAAAGGCAATTAATTACTGGTGGGGAATGTCGGCGGGAGTGATCGAGGTGATTTGCTCCCAGAACCTGCCGATCGGAACAAAGCGGCTGGTTGAACTTTTGAGATCCACCATCAGTTCAGAGATGTTTAATCCATTTTCCGGTATTTTGTATTCCCAGACAGGAATTGTACAAGGAGAGCCGGATCGGAACCTGTCACCGGAGGAAATCATGACGATGGACTGGCTGGCAGAGAATGTCATCGGTTCGATTCCAAAAAAGGAAGAACTGAAAGAGGAGGCAGAGCCTGTCATTAAGCAGCAGGGAGTACAGAAAAAGGAAGGTTAACAGAAGTATGAAAATACTGGCGATTGCGGATGAAGAGTCCAAGTACTTGTGGGATTATTATGAAAAGAGCAAGCTGGAGGGAATTGATCTGATCATTTCCTGCGGGGACCTGGATCCGCACTACCTTTCTTTTCTGGTGACACTTTCTTCCGTACCTGTTTTGTATGTACATGGAAACCATGACGGAAAATACGAACGGATCCCGCCGGAGGGATGTGTCTGTATTGAGGATCAGATCTACGTCCATGAAGGGGTACGGATTCTGGGACTGGGCGGATCCATGCGTTATTGCCCGGGACAGAACCAGTATACAGAACGGGAGATGAAGCGCAGAGCCGCGAAATTATGGTTCCAGTTGTTGAAACACGGGGGATTTGATATACTGGTCACACATGCGCCCGCCTATCAGTTAAATGATGGGCGGGATCTTCCGCATCAGGGGTTCCAGGTGTTCCGGACCCTGATCGAGAAATACCGGCCTAAGTTTTTCCTTCACGGGCATGTCCATCTGTCTTACGGGAGAAACCATAAGCGGTATGATAAATATCAGGATACCCATGTGATCAACGCATATGAGCGGTGTATCTTTGAATTTGAGGATGAGAATCCTCAGGAGCATATTTTTTGATGATTCAAAACAGCCGTGACGGCAAGGAGAAAAGATATTGATTCTGGCAGATAAACTGATACGGGAGCATACCCTTACCAGGGCAGAGTATGTAGAACTTGTGGATACAGGCAGGGACCGGGAGGTACGTACACAACTGGCACAGGAGGCGGTACGGCTTCGTAAACGATATTATGGAGACAAGGTATTCACAAGAGGCCTGATCGAATTTACCAATTATTGCAAGAACAACTGTTATTACTGTGGGATCCGTTGTGGGAATCCGAACGCAAAGAGATACCGTCTGAGTCAGGAGGAAATCCTGGGCTGCTGTGAAAATGGATATGGGCTGGGATTTCGGACCTTCGTGCTCCAGGGCGGGGAGGATCCTTTTTATACCGATGTGGTCCTGGCAGAGCTTATCCGTGAGATCAAGAAGCGGTATCCGGACTGTGCCCTGACATTGTCGGTGGGGGAACGGTCTTATGAGAGTTACCGGCTCTTCAGGGAGGCAGGCGCGGACCGCTATCTGCTGCGCCATGAGACAGCGGATGAAGCGCATTACCGGAAACTTCATCCGGAGAATTTAAGTCTGGCTGACAGGAAAAGGTGTCTGTATGATCTGAAGTCACTGGGATATCAGGTGGGAGCGGGATTTATGGTAGGCTCTCCCGGGCAGACGAACAAGGAGCTGGCGGAAGACCTTTGTTTCTTGGAGGAACTGCAGCCGGAGATGGTGGGGATCGGTCCATTTATCCCACATCATGACACACCTTTCGCGAAGGAAAAGGCAGGCAGTGTGGAACAGACTTTGTTTTTACTGTCGGTTATCCGGATCCTGCTGCCGAAGGTGCTGCTCCCGGCAACGACTGCCCTGGGAACACTGGATCCCAGGGGCAGGGAGAAGGGATTGCAGGCGGGGGCAAATGTAGTGATGCCCAATCTGTCCCCGGCAAAAAACAGGAAGCAGTATGACCTGTATGACAATAAGATCTGTACCGGAGAAGAGGCGGCGGAGTGTAGGGGCTGTCTGTCGCGCAGGGTAGAATCGGTGGGATACCGGCTTGTAAATGAGAGGGGAGACGCAGCCGTATAAATGCCATTGGAGAAAAAAGTAGATATTCGTTTTGCTATGAAAGGTGTAGAGGTTATGGTTTTAAATAATTGTAAGGTATGTGCGGTCTATGAGCCCGATCATGTGACTCAGAAAAGAATTCCGGTACAATGTAAGGGGGAACAGGTGACCCTGCTTATGAGCAGGGAGCATGAATTATCCGATTCGTCACAGATCCTGATCGATTTTTTTGACAGTCAGATCGGATGTGTGAAGGCGTATTGTGAGCTTGCGGTCAGGCAAAATTATGACACGTCTATACAGGCTCCCTGGATCGCGGACTGCGAGATACAGGAGGTCCTTGAAATAGTAGAAGGGCGGAGAAGTGTCAGGACAAAGATGGAAAAAGAGGTAACCTTTACATCGCCGACAGGAGAAAGTTTTAGCGGGGTGATCCAGAATATCAGTGAAGGTGGTATTTATTTTATCACCAGAACAAGGCAGCAGTGCGATGATACGGCTGTTTTTTCATATAGCTTTGTGGAAAAAGAATATCAGATGAGCGTTTTGATCTTGAGAGAAGAAGTCTTTCGTGACGGACGATATGGTTATGGGTGTCAGTTCCTGGCGATGCCGAAGGGCGCGGGAAGAGATATAAAAATATATCAACATATGCTGCAGAATGGGAGGATTATTTGAATACCCACGTGAGTAGAGCGCCGGTACATGAGTAAAAATAGCCGCAGAGCGGCGGAGAGGCATCGAAGATGCGTTTTGCGGATGGCGCAAAGTGAACGATAACCATCGTGACAGGGAAAGTGTGAATTTGCAGTGAATCGGGTTACAATATCTGCGCGGCTGTGCTATACTGGAAAAAAATCGGAAGAAAGGGGGAGCATATGTTAGACGAAAGAGATCTGAAAGCAATTGCGGGGCTGATTGACGCAAGGGCAGAACAGACGGAGAAGAAGCTTGGCTTAGAGATAAGTCAGATGAATTCCAAGATAGGTGAAATGGATTCCAAGATAGGCCAAATGGATTCCAGGATAGATCAGATGGATTCCAAGATGAGCCAGCTGGAGGAACGTATGGATTCCAAGATGAGCCAGCTGGAGGAACGCATGGATTCCAAGATGAGCCGGCTGGAGGAACGCATGGACTCCAAGATGAGTCAGTTGGAGGAACGCATGGATTCCAAGATGAGTCAGTTGGAGGAGCGCATGGATTCCAAGATGAGTCAGTTGGAGGAACGCATGGACTCCAAAATGAATCAAATGGAGAAACGAATCGATTGCAAAATGAACGAAACGATTGATAGCAGAATCAGACAGTCAGAAGAACTTTTATTAGATGAAATGGAACGGTATGATAGAAAGAACCAAAAAGAGTTTACGGAAGTAAAGCAACGGCTTGACAATCTGGAAGGTATATATCGTATGACTAAAAATGAATCGGAAACAATTAATCTTTCCCTGCAATTGATCGGAAATCTGGATAAAAGAGTCTCAAAGCTGGAGGCGAGAGCAGTATAGAAGAGCGGAATACATACATGATCTGCAGACGATATGCAGGAACAAACGGAAAGGGATATCCTTCATCAGCAGGAGGGTATCCCTTTTGTTTGATTTCCGTGAAGCAACGAGCCAGGTGGACTGCCTGCATGTACGTTTGACTTTCACAAAGTAGAGAGATGATCAATGGTAGATGACGATATCTATTTTTTATCTCCATATCGCAGGCGCCATTGTTCCGGGGATTCCCCGTTTTTTTTCTTGAAAATACGGAAAAAATATTTTACATTATCATATCCCACAGAGCGCGCGATCTGGTACATTTTTTTATCAGAGTGCCTTAAGAGCTCCTGGGATCTGGAAATACGGATATCATTCAGGTAATCTATAAATTTCTGGCCGGTGCGTGCTTTGAAAAGTGTGCTTAAATAGCTTCTGTTGATATAAAATAAAGAAGAAATAAAGTCCTGGGTCAGGTTCTTCTGATAATTTCGCTGGATATAGATCTGGATCTTTTCAATCACATCATCAATCGCATATACACTGTTTGGCTTCAACAGAGTAGTCAGGTTCAGGAAAAACTGCAGATAATAATCCTCAAGCTCTGCAAGTGTAAAAATATGGTTTACCACGTTCAGCATACTGCTGGAAGATTTTACGGTATCTGCCGAACTGATATATTCATTTAAGATCTTGCGGCATTGCTCTGTCAACAGATAGCAGTAATATTTCACATCTGCAAGTGCGCACCCGGGAAGAACCGGACAAAGGGAAAACAGTTCATGCACCAGTGTGCGTACGTCTGTTTCCATACCAGCTTCTATACGAAATAAAAATTCGTCTTCTTTTTCCCACTCAATGGGATGTGTATCATTCCGCTCCGTATAAAAATAGCAGGATGGGGCATGGATACCGAGAAGCTGCTGGTTCAGGGCCTGGGTAGTCTCTTCATAGGCCTTCCCGAGCTGGTCCAGAGCATTGTGTGTACTGCTGACTCCGATACGGACGGAAAGATCCTGTTCTTCCATCCGGGGCAGGAAGGTATCCAGGATCCGACCGGCAATCTGGTGTTCGGAAAGGGTGGAGCTGCCTGGCATAAACAACAGGATAAAAGCCATGTGCTGATTGATCGAGTTCTCCATGTACAGTGCCGTATTACCAAAATCA
Source organism: uncultured Clostridium sp. (assembly GCA_964523125.1). Taxonomy (GTDB): domain Bacteria; phylum Bacillota; class Clostridia; order Lachnospirales; family Lachnospiraceae; genus Schaedlerella. The sequence continues at coordinate 34,303 of CAZFXM010000011.1, forward strand.
TTTTCAAAAAGCCAGTCCTGGATGGCTGATTCCGGAATATCCTGTGTAAAATGCATCGTCAGGAGCAAAAATATATGAGGACTATTGATATATTTTAATTTCTGGGAGGTCATGGTTGTATCGCCTGCCGGATAACCCAGGATCAGATTGTTCAAAAGCTGGATGTCGTAATCATAGCATGCCTGCTCTTTTTCCTGCTCTGTTGCCGCGATCTGGTCATGGATCTGGGAACGGTCGCGCAGCCGTTCCACTGCTTTGAAGATGACCTCCTGGATCGCTTCTTTACTGAAAGGCTTCAGCAGATATTCGATGGCATTGGAGGAGATAGCCTGCTTGATATAATCAAAATTTTTATAACCGCTGATCACGATCAGCGGCATATGGGGATAGTGTCCCGACAGGTAAGGCAAAAGCTCCATCCCGTCGATGCCGGGCATCTGCATGTCCAGAATGACAAAATCAGGATGTAGTTCCCTGATCAGCCGTATCCCTTCCGCTCCTTCCTCCGCCTCCCCGATACAGGAGATCTGGTCGGCGATAGGGGAAATCTTTTTCATAGTTCCTTTTCGGATAAGTTCTTCATCATCAATTATAATATAGGTATACATCTCTTATCTCCTGTATGTTAGTTATAGAACCGGCAGCCGGATCGTTATGGTACTGCCTTTGCCGGGGGTGCTGGATATCTGAAGCCCGTAGCCTTTACCATAGTATAATTCGATCCGGGAATGAATGTTTTTCAGACCGATGCTCTGCCTGGTGCGGTGTCCAAGCTCGGTAAAGGAGGAATCTTCCTGCAGCCTGGCATTCAGTTCGTCCAGCTTTTCCGGACTCATACCCTGTCCGTTGTCTGAGACACTGAGCAGAAGCGTGGAATGTTCTTTTCGCCCGCGGATCGTGATCAGATCGCCTGCGGAACAATAATTGAGCCCATGGTAAAAGAAATTTTCTACGATCGGCTGCAGGATCAGCTTCAATACCTTTTCATCCAGAAGTTCTTCCGGAATGTCCAATGCTAATCTGAATTTGTTGCTGAAACGGATCAGCTGGATGGAAACATAGTCATGCACATGGCTGAGTTCATCCCGGAGGGAAACCAATTCGCTTTGTGTCTTGATAGTGTACCGGAACATGTTGCCCAGTGCCAGGGACATGGTCGCGATCTGCTCATTTTCATCCAGCTCTGCCATACTGTTGATGGATTCCAGAGTGTTGAATAAAAAATGAGAATTGATCCATGCCTCCAGAGACTTCATCTGCGCGTCCAGGATGATCAGCTTGTCCTGGTAGTCCCGTTTGATGGAGGCATTCAGTTCTTCCAGCATATTGGAATATTCATTGTATAAGGTCCCGATCTCATCGGTCCGGTTCAGATAAGGGCTGGTAAAGGCCAGGCTGTGATTGTTCTGTTGGGACATGGTATTGCTTAAGTACTCCACAGGGCGGATCAGGTTTTGGGTCACAATGTATGCCAGCACCAGGTATACAAATATGCAGGCAAAAGCAAGAGCAAGAAGCAAAAGCCCGGTGATGCTGAATTCACGATACAGAGAATCGTAGTTAAAGGTGGCGGTCAGTTCCAGGGAATCCAGAGAGAGGTCCGCTTTTTTGACCGTTCGCCTCGAGCTGGAAAAATCTGCCGGCATATCATCAATATTGGAATAAAGCACTACATTGGTGTCTTTGTTCGTGATATGAAGCAACGCGGAATCCGGCAGCGTGTTTACCGTACTAAGATCAAGGATTTCCGGCTTGCAGTCTACCAGGATCACTCCGAGAAATTTATGGGTATAAACGTCTTTGACACTTAAGGCGAAAAAAATAGAATCCTTGCTGTCGCGGAACATTTTCCGGTCTGTGAGAGGGCTGATATAAAACTGTCCATCCAGCGCCAGGGTATCACGGTACCATTTTTTCCCAACAGGGCTGTAGCCTGTGTTCAGGACGCTTCCGTCATAGGAACAGCTAAACACCACATCGGAAGGCGTAAAAATATAAATCCCGTTGATATAATCATAAGAAACTATAATATTCTGGAACACAGAATTCATATACTGGTTTGTTTTGTAAATATCATAAGAGGTATAATTCTGCTTTTCATCAGCGAACAGCTTTAAATGCTCTATGATGGAGTATTCGCCGTTGGAATGAAAAGTCAAAAAGCTGATCGTCTGGCGGATCGTGTCCAGTGTATTGTTGGTCTCGGTAACGGCATTCTGAAACAGGTTGCCGGAAATCTCTTCCATCCTCTGGTTTGTGACTTCCATATAGTGAGAATAGGAATAGTTGGTAACGGTAAGCAGAGGGATGATCGCGAGAGCGGAAAATATTAAAAAGAATTTGGTCCGTAATTTCATGATGCCTCCTGTATTTTTAGGGGGCTGTGAAAGCTGCCCTTCAATATGTTTCATTTGTATGGGAATAAATGTCGGATGTATAATCCAACAAAAGTATACCATGATTTCCAACAAAAGTATACTATGACTTTGATATGATAAATACAACCAAAAGGAATTTAAAAAACAAGGGAGGAAACTGAAAATGAAAGCAAAAAAATTACTTTCCATGTTATGTGTTACCGCAATGACTGTGTCATTGCTTGCGGGCTGCGGCGGAGGAAATTCCGATGACGGCGGCAGCGAAGAGGCGGATTCCGGAAGCAGCGGTTCCGGCGTGGAAGAGCTTTCTGGAACTTATGACCATGAAGCCATTGAAAATGCGGGAGATATTACCCTTACGGTGATGGTTTCCGGTGTGGCATCCGAAAATGATTTTGAGACAGAGGTGCTTCCGGAACTGGTCAAGGCGAAATGGCCGAATGTGACACTGGAAGTAACAAAGCTTCCGGATGACAACTACTATACTTCTTTGAAGACAAAGCTGGCCTCCGGGGAATGCCCGGATATCATTCTGGCGCAGCCCATGTACGCAGGCTCCAATTCGTGCTACGCGCTGGCGGACGCAGGCTATCTGACATCTCTGAATGACCTGGATGTTTTGGAGAATATGAAAGATCTGGCTGCTGTGACCTATGATGACAATGTAGTAGTATGTACGGCCGGTGTATCCATTCTGGGTACGTATTACAACAAAGATATCTTTGAGGAATGCGGGATCACGGAAGTACCTGCAACCTGGGATGACTTTCTGGATGCCTGTGAAAAGATCAAGGACAAAGGATATCAGCCGATCGTGATGGGCGACAAGGACCAGTATGTAATGCAGTTTGGCCTTTATCAGATTGCATGCAATGAAATTTATTCCGAAAACGCGGAGTATGACGCGCAGTTAAGAACTGAGGATACTGCTTTTACGGATGAAGGAACATGGGACAAGGTTCTGACGATGTACAATGAGCTGTATGAAAAGGGTTATATTGATGCTTCCCAGTCACTCGGACTTGGCGCTTCCCAGGCAATCACCGATTTTGTAGACGGGAAGGCAGCCATGACATTTGACGGTTCCTTCAATGCATCCGCACTGCTTGCGGAAGGCGCGGGCGGGGCATTCGAGAGAGGATATTTCCCGATCCCGGCAAGCTCAGGCGATACCTATACCGCTACCTGCCTGTCAGCAGGTTATGCGATCTACTCCGGTTCCAAGCACATTGATGAATGTAAGGAACTGCTGGATTACTGGTTCAGCGGAGAGTCAGATGTATGGGACGCATATCTGTCGACCGGCAAGATCATCGCGACTTATGGAAACGGCGCGGAGGAAGCACCGAACTATGAACTCTTTGCTCCATTCGTAGACTTGTTGAATGAAGGAAAAGCATTCCACTGGTGTAACCAGGCATGGCCGGCAGGGACAGAGACGACCATGGAAGAGCTGTTCAGCGAGATGATCGGCGGACAGGGAACAACCGTGGAAGATATCACACAGGGCATGCAGGATAAATTTGAAGACCTGTTGGATGAGTAAAAGAGAGGCGGTCCATCCGGAAAGACTGCAAGTGGCAGCCTTTCCGGATGATAGTATGGTATAGAAAAGGGGGCAGTGGACATGGAGCAACAACCCAGAAAGAAACGAAAGGGAGCCAATATATCCCTGGTATTTACGAACCGGATGTATGTGTTCCTGATCCCGGCACTGGTATTTTTCCTGGTGCTGTGGGTATATCCGGTACTACAGTTATTTTACTACAGTGTGACGGATTTTAACGGGATCAACTATGATTTTGATTTCGTAGGAATGAAAAACTTTATTAAGATCTTTGAGAATGGGACTTTGGTAAATTCAATCAGGAATACGTTGGTCTACGCGGTCGTGGTCGTATTTTTGAGCAACGTGGTGGGGCTTTCGATCGCAATGGCATTGAATACCAGGATTCATTTTAAAGGACTTTTCCGTACCTGCGCATATTTTCCGGCGCTGTTCAGCGCCATCGTGGTGGGCTTTATCTGGTCCTATGTATATATGCCGAGCGCAGGTATGATCGCGAGCCTGTTCACCGCGTTTGGACTGGACGGAAGCGCGTTCAACCCATTGGGAAATTTCCGGGTCGCGTTGTTCGCGATCGCTATTGTGGAGGTGTGGAAAGGGTTTGGCACCACAATGATCATCTATCTGGCAGGGTTGCAGACCGTGGATGAAAGCCTGCTGGAGGCCGGCCGGATCGACGGATGTAATGAATGGCAGCTGACCCGGCTCGTCAAACTGCCGCTGATCTCTTCTACGATCACGATCAATGTGATCCTGAACGTGATCGCGGGGCTGAAAGCATTTGACTACGCATTTATCATGACCAACGGAGGTCCGGGAAAATCAACCAGGACATTAATGTTCCAGATCTATCAGATCGCGTTTACGGATCAGAAGATGGGGCGCGCGAGCGCGTTTTCCGTAGTGGCATTTTTCGTGATCATACTGATCACCGTATTTATGCTGTTCTTCATGAATAAGAGGGAGGTGGAATTGTAATGGCATTTGGAAGAAAAAAAGAAGACCGGGAAGCGGAAAGCTATGCAAAGCTGACGCCGAAAATGATTCTTTTGTACGCGGTAATCTTTATATTCTGCGTGGTCATTATTTCACCCCTCGTGATCGTGTTCTCCAGCTCTCTTCGGACACCGGGGAACCAGACCACACCGCTGCGGCTGTTTATGGAGTTCTCGCTGGAAAGCTACAGCCATGCGTTTAAAAATATGAATTATCCGGCGGAATTTCTGAACAGCCTGATGACTACCGCCTGTTCCGTCCTGATCATCATCATCGTAGCAACGATGGCGGCATATCCGATCGGACGTATTAAGACAAAGCTGGCGAAATTTATGTATTATTTCTTTATTTCCGGCCTGATCATTCCGTCACAGATGGTCATTGTACCGATCGCGCAGACATTTTCGAGATTGGGAATCCCGAATACGAGATTTACGCCGATGTTGATGTTTATCACCTGTTCATTGCCGTTTTCCGTATTCCTGTTCTCCGGCTTTATGAAGAGCGTGCCGGTGGAGATCGAGGAATCGGCATATATGGACGGCGCGACTTTGTTCAAACGGTTCTTCACAGTCGTATTTCCGCTGCTGAAACCGGCTACCGTGTCCGCGGTCATTACACAGGGGCTCTGGATATGGAACGATTATTTTTACCCGATGGTATTTATTTCCAAGCAGGCACAGTATTCGCTGCCGGTAGGAATGTTGCAGTTTTTGGGTGACAAAGAGAACCCGGCACAGTGGAATATTTTGTTCGCAGCCTGTGTATTGTGCGCGTTACCGCTGATCTTGATCTTCATGCTGCTGCAGAAGCAGTTCATCAACGGTATCGCCGCCGGAGCGGTGAAAGGATGATTTATCGCAACTTGCCGGCTGACGGGCAGTCAAGTGAATGGCTTTGTGAACAGCGATGGCTGATCCGTCGGCCGGACACCATTTTTTCATAACTATTTGTGCCGCCAGCGTCAGCGGCGGAATGGAGATTACTATGAAATATGTAGAGATTCCTTATGTGAAGAAAAAGGTATCACGTATCTTATATGGAACGGCTATGCCGCCGTTTATGAATGGTGAAGATGGGAATGAACTGTTGGACGCAATGTATGCGCTTGGAATTAATACTTTTGATACGGCGCGTGTGTACGGTGGGGCAGAGTAGTCTCTTGGAAAATGGATCGAAGAACGAGATATACGCGATAAAATCGTTCTACTTTCCAAATGCGCCCATCCGGAGCCGTCCGGAAGAAAGCGGGTCAATGAAAAGGAAATCAGGGAAGATTTTGCGCAGTCTGCCGGATACCTGAAAACGGATTATATTGATATCTATCTGTTGCACCGGGATGACCCGGAGGTACCGGTAGGGGAAATCGTAGAAATCATGAATGCTATGCACGCGGAAGGAAAAATCGGCGCGTTCGGAGGCTCCAACTGGACTTACCAGAGGATAGCGGAGGCCAATGCATATGCGAAACAGCACCATTTGATTCCATTTACCGTGTCCAGTCCCAACTTTGCGCTGGCGGAGCAGGTGAGAGATCCAGGGGGAAACGGCTGTGTGACGATTTCCGGGCCTTCGAATGAAAAGGCCAGGGAATGGTACCGCAGTCAGAATATGCCGGTGATCGCCTATTCCAGCCTGGCTCATGGCTTTCTATCCGGAAGAGTAAAAAGTGAAGAGAGAGAAAAAGCAGATCAGATTCTGGATGAATTTGCTATGCGGGGATATGAATGCCCGGACAATTTTGAACGGCTGCGTAGATGTGAGCAACTGGCGGAAAAAAAGCAGTGTACCGTATCACAGATTGCCATGGCGTGGATCTTCCGGCAGGATCTGAATACATTGGCCGTAGTCGGTACGTCCAGCGCTGTCAGAATGCAGGTTAATATTGACGCAATGTCTATTAAGCTAAGTGAGGAAGAATGTCTATATCTGGATTTAAAATAATAGGATGTAAGACGAACATCATTTTTTCATAACTATTTGTGCCGCCAGCGTCAGCGGCGGAATGGAGAGTATTTATGAAGCAGGGAACGTGGAAAAAAAGACTGGAATATTTCTGGATGTATTATAAAATACCGTTTTTGACAATCCTGGCCGGCATTATTGTGGCTTCCTATTTTATATATGCAAAGGCAGCGGAGAAGGAGTATGCCTTCAACGCAATGCTGCTGGATGTACATACCGATGTGCGGGAGGAAACGCTGGCGGAGGAATTTGCGGAGTATGCAGAGATTGATACAAAGGAATATGAGGTCCTGATTTCCACGTCCCTGCTTTTTTCTGACGCGGCTTCCGGCAATTACGCAATGGGCAGCCTGGCAAGATTCTATTCCTTGATCGGAACAGAAGAACTGGATGCATGCATGATGCTGGAAGAGGATTTTATCAAATACGCAGGGGCAGATTCTTTTCTGGATCTGCGGGAAGTCTTTACGGAGGAAGAGCTGGAAGCGTTTCCGGAGCAGTATACGGACGAGGAAGGACGGGTGCTGGGGATTTATGGGGATGAGCTTCCGAAAATAAAAGAAATAGACGGATATTCGAATCCGGACACAAGATGTTTGGTGGGAATGATCTACAATACAAAACATGTGGAACAGGGAAAAAAATTTCTGGAATATTTGGGAGGTTGAGGTTATGAGTATCTTTTCGACAGAAGGAAAACTTGCCGGATTTTTAAATCGGACCGGCGATCTGATCTGGCTGAATATATTAACATTGGTCTGCTGCATTCCAGTCGTGACTGCCGGCGCGGCCATCGCGGCGATGCTTCAGATCACAATGAAAATGGTAAAAAATGAGGAAGGAACTATCACCTCTTCGTATGTTCGTGCATTCCGGGAGAATTTCAGGCAGGCGACGGCAATCTGGCTGATCGGCGGCGGAATCTCCCTGTTTTTATATATGGATATCTGGCTTCTCGGAAAAGTGGAGTATTCTTTTGCGCAAAATTACAAGATTATTTTGTTTGTAATGCTGTTGTTCGTGCTGATGTTTACCTTTTTTTCTTTGGCGGTCTCGGCGCGTTTTGAGAATACATTGAAAAATACGATCAAAAACGGGCTGCTGTTTTGTGTGATCCATATTTTTAAATCAATCCTGATGTTTGCCGTCATGTTAAGCCCGGTGATCCTTCTGGGAGCTTCCCTGCGGTTCTTGTCCGTGGATGTACTGCTCGGAGTGTCAGGCCCGGCTTTTCTGGTGAGCATTTATTTCCGGGATCTGTTCAGTGAATTTGAGAATCAATAGCCGCTGTTTGTGATTTTAGAGAGTAACGATTGAATAAAAGGAGAGAAGTATGGAGCGGAAAATGAAAAAGCGAGACTTTTCCGGGACACGTGATCCAGAGGTCAGTGAAAGAGAACTCAGAAACCGTACAATTGCCAGGCGGGCAGCGGCGGAGGGAATGGTGCTTCTGAAGAATGAAGGGCAGCTCCTTCCTCTTGCGCCGGGAAGCCGGGTGGCGCTGTATGGAATCGGGGCTTCTAAGACGATCAAGGGCGGAACCGGCTCCGGAGATGTCAATGAGCGGGAGAGCGTCAGCATTTACCAGGGGATGAAAAAGGCGGGCTACAAGATCACAAATGAGGACTGGATCGCGGACTATGACCGGCAATACCAGGAGGCAAGGGATGCCTGGCGGGATGATATCCTGAAGCGGACAGAGAATCTGGAAAATACCTCTGGCGCTTTTTTCCAGGTTTATACCCGGACACCGTTTATGATGCCTGCAGGAAAAGCGGCAGAGAAAACGGAGGCAGATACGGCCATTTATGTGTTAAGCCGTGTGGCCGGGGAAGGGGCGGACCGTTACGCGAAAGAGGGAGATTATTTTCTGGCAACGAAAGAAAAAACGCTCTTGTCGGATATCTGTCGTTTTTATAAAAATGTGATCGTCGCGGTCAATACCGGCGGTCTGGTAGATCTGTCTTTTCTGGATGAATATGATAATATCCGTGGACTTTTGCAGATCATACAGCCGGGGATGGAAGGCGGCAATGCATTTGCGGACCTGATCTCCGGCAAAGTGACACCCTCCGGGAAGCTGACGGATACATGGGCGTATGAATATCAGGATTATCCGAACGCGGAGCATTTTTCACACAACAACGGAGATGTGGCGAATGAAAAATATGAAGAAGGAATCTATGTGGGATACCGATATTTTGACACGTATGAGATCCCGGTACGTTATTGCTTTGGATATGGGCTTTCCTATACGGAGTTTTCCATGTCCGTCAGTAATGTAAGCTTCGGGCGTGACAAAGAGGGAACAGAAGAGCTGGCGTTGGCGGCCACGGTGACAAATACGGGGAGTACCTATGCCGGAAAGGAAGTGGTGCAGGTGTACGTGTCCTGCCCGTACGGAAGGCTGGAAAAAGAGTACCGCAGGCTTGCCGCATTTGGAAAGACGCAGGAACTGAGTCCGGGGGAAAGTGAGGAATTGACACTGACATTTCCGTTGGAGCTGATGGCATCTTATGATGAAAGCGGGCCGGGATGGGTTCTGGAACAGGGATTCTATGGAATCTGGGCCGGAAACAGCCTTGCCGACGCAAAGCTTGTGGCAGCGGTGGATTTGGACCAGTCAACGATGCTGACCAAAACAGAGCATATCTGCCCGATTCAGGAGAACTTGCGGGAATATCATCCGGAAGCAGGGAAGCAGGAAGAACGTTATCAGAAGTGGGCGCGAAAAATCCTGGAGGAAGGTCTGCCGGTGTTAAAGCTCCGGGGGACTGACCTGATAACGGAGACGGTTACATATACGCCGAATACAGAGCTTTGTACGGAAGGGGCAAGGCGGTTCGTGGAGAGCCTGACACGGGAACAGTGGATCCGGCTGGCAGCCGGAGATCCGGGCAAGGCACAGGGCGGCAATTTGGGGGCCGCGGGAATCTCGGTGCCGGGCTCCGCGGGGGAGACCCATCATTGCGCGGAGGAACAGAATCTGCCGGGTATCGTTCTGGCAGACGGACCGGCAGGGCTGCGGCTGATGCAGTATTATCATGTGGACAACGGGAAGATCGTGACCATGCCCTTCCAGTTCAGTATTGAGGGTGGTATCTTCTGCCCAGACACGGAGAACCTGCCCGGAGACCGGTATTACCAGTACTGTACGGCAATCCCGGTAGGAACATTGCTGGCACAGACCTGGAATCCAAAACTGCTTGAGGAGATCGGGGAGATGATCGGCGGGGAAATGGAAGAATTCGGCGTTACCCTGTGGCTTGCGCCGGGAATGAATATCCACCGGAATCCATTGTGTGGACGGAATTTCGAGTATTATTCGGAGGATCCTCTGCTTTCCGGAAGGATGGCAGCAGCAATGACAAGAGGGGTTCAGAAGGTGCCGGGATGCGGGACAACGATCAAGCATTTTGCGTGTAACAATCAGGAAGATAACCGGAAAAGGTCTGACAGCATTCTTTCCGAGCGCACTTTGCGTGAAATTTATCTGAGGGGATTTGAAATCGCCGTAAAAACGGCACAGCCGATGTCGATCATGACCAGCTATAATCTGGTCAACGGAATCCATGCCGCCAACAACTATGATCTCTGTACGAAGGCCGCGCGGGACGAATGGGGGTTCCGGGGCGTGATCATGACGGACTGGACGACCACGGAGGAGGACGATACCTGTACGGCATCGGGCTGCATACGTGCGGGAAATGATCTGATCATGCCGGGCTGTACCGGGGATCATGAGAATCTAAAGAAAGAGCTGGCGGAGGGAACCTTATCTGAGGATGAGCTGAAAGCCTGCGTCAGCAGACTGGTGGATGTGATCTGGAGATCGAACCAGTATGAGCAGGACGGCAGATGTGATATGCCGCCGAACTGTCCATGAGGGGGCACAATATTATTATCAAGGAGGGAGAAAATGGTTGATCAGGAAATGGTACAGGTGACCCATGGCGCCTATATAGAGAAAGCGGAAGCAAGCCGAAGGAGCCTGCATGAAGATCCGGCAAGGCCGGAAGCGCTTGTAACGATAGAACAGCAGGAGGATGGCTATACAAAGATCGTAAAAAGAGAACGTCCTGAAAGGATGAAGGAAATGCCTCTTTCCCGGGGCGGACGGCTGGTTCTGGACTTTGGAGACCATCAGGTGGGATATATGACGCTGCATCTGAATTTTCAGAGGGGCCCCCAGGATTCCCCGGCATTTATCCGGGTGAAGTTCGGGGAAGAGGCAGGAGAAATCCTGGAGAGATTCGAAGATTATGACGGATGGATCAGCAGGAGCTGGATCCAGGAGGAATATCTTCATATTGATGTCCTGCCGGCGGAAGTGAAGCTGCCGAGAAGATATGCGTTCCGCTATCTGGAGCTGGAGGTGATCGACACGTCAAGGAAGTGGGAGCTGGTGCTGGAGGACACAGAGTGCAGGATAGTTTCCGCAGTGACAGAACAGGATGCCGGGCGCGCGTTTGCCGATATGAAGGAGCGGGTAGCGGATTTATTTGCAGAGAATCTGCGGGAGGAAATGGAGCGGATCTGTAAGGTGAGCCTGCGGACATTGAAGAACTGCATGCAGGATGTATTTGAGGACGGACCGAAAAGAGACCGGCGGTTATGGCTGGGCGACCTCCGGCTGCAGGCACTGGCGGATTACGCGTCCTTCAAAAATTATGAGCTGGTGAAGCGATGTTTGTATCTTTTTGCGGGAATGACAAGACAGGATGGGAAGATCAGCGCATGTCTGTTCGTAGAACCAAAGCCCCAGGCTGATAATACATTTTTATTTGATTATTCCTTGTTTTTCATCAGTGTATTGAAAGACTATTATGAGGAAACCGGGGAAAGGGATGTACTGGAGGAACTCTGGGAGCCCGCGAAGGCCCAGCTGGAAATAGCGGCAAAGGATTTTGATGAAAACGGCTGGATCCGCAGGGATACGGAGTGTCAGAGCTTTATTGACTGGAAGGAAGGGCTGGACAAGCAAAGCTGTTCCCAGGCGGCCTATATTTATGCGGCAAAGGATCTGAGAAAAATTGCGGAAGTTTTGGAAAAGCAGTCCGATATAGAGTGGCTGGACTGGGAGATCCGGGAAAAGGAAGAGGCCGCCAGAAGCTATGCGTGGGATGAAAGCAAGAGCTTGTTTATCAGCGGTCCTGACCGGCAGGTTTCTTATGCGACGCAGGTCTGGATGATCCTGGCGGGCGTTGTGGACAGAGAGACAGGAAAAGAAATCCTGGAAAAGCTGGAGAACGAGGATCTGGCAGTGGGGATGGTGACACCTTATATGAACCACCATTATGTGGAGGCTTTGTTTTTGTGCGGGGAAGGAGAAAAAGCAATCCGACACATCCTGTATTACTGGGGCGGGATGGTACGGCAGGGAGCGGATACGTTCTGGGAGGTCTATAACCCGGAAAATCCCCGGGAATCCCCGTACGGTTCCAGCATTGTAAACAGTTACTGCCATGCATGGAGCTGCACACCGATTTACTTTATCTGGCGGTACGGAAACGAGATGAAAGGAAAGAAATAATGGAAGGAATGTTGAAACAGTACCTTCTGCCGGAAAAAATCTGCGGAAAATGGTTTTTGGAAATGGCCGCAAGCCTTGTATTTCCGCTTGGAGTCCTCTTGTGCCGGCCGGCCGGGATGACATTTCGGCAGTCGGCGGTGGCAGCAGGGGTATTGCTGGTGGTCATCTGGTGGAGCTGTGGGATCGTGAAGAAAATACCGGCCTCTCTTTTCCTGCTATTGTTATTTGGACTGGCCAGCCGGACGGGATACCGTACGGTGCTGGCATTTCCACTGTCGGAAACATTTCCAATGCTTATCATTACTTATCTGTTCAGCCAGGCAATCTCCAACTCGGGGCTGGTTGACCGGGTATTTCAGCCGGTCTTGCTGCGGCTGGTACATACACCATGTGAGTGTGTGGCTGCCATTGTTCTGCTTTTTTATCTGACTATGTATGTTATTCCTCAGCCGCTGGCAAGGCTGATCATTGTGGCAACCGTATTCGAACATTTTTTCCGGAAAACAACATTGCCGGAGAGCACCCGGAGGGTATTGATGTACGGTGTGTTCCTGCTGTATGCGGTAGTCAATATGTCGGCAAAGGACGCGGATATGATCATGAATCATGTGGCTGCCGGATTCTCAGAGGTACCCATATCCAATGGGATGTGGGTATATTATATGTTTCTTCCGACGGTTGTTTACTGCGTGCTTGTGTCCATTATGTTTATCCTGCTGTTTCGAAAGGAACTCTTGGGAATCCGGCTGGAGCCCGTTCAAAAAGAGGAAGAGACCATCCTGACAGGGAAGCAGAAGGCGGCAATGGCTGTAATCCTGGCTACGGTGGTTCTCTGGATGACGGAGGGGATTCATGGAATCAACAGTACATGGATCACGATCGTTGCCGTGGCCCTGCTGTTTGGAATCGGAATCCTGCACAGGGAAGACTGGAAGGCCATCGACGTTACCACACTGGTCTTTCTGACGGCGGCATTTTCCATTGGTGGTGTCATGCAGGCCTGTGGAGCGGCAGATAAAGTGTTTGGGCTGCTGACGGGAATTTTTCCGAAAGAATTTTCTATTGGCTATCTTTTGATGATGGTGATGGTCAGTATGGCGCTGCATATGATCCTGGGAAGCAATACGACAACACTTTCCGTCGTGGTGCCGGGAATGATCATTCTATGCGGGCAGGTGGTGTCGTCTCCGGTGATCGTGTTCACTGCGGTATTCAGTGTGTCGTTCCACGCGCTGCTGCCGTTTCATTCGGTTGCCATGATGATCGGGTCGTCGAATGGATATTTTCCGGCCGGATATGTGACAAAAACAGGAATATTTTCTACCATACTGGTATATTTGGCGGCTGTGTGTGTATATTTTCCTTATTGGAAAATGACAGGGCTGCTGTGAGAGGGACAGATAGTAAAATGATATATATGAAGTTGCTATGGGCGGCAGGGCAGACCGTGGATAGCAGCTATGTGAAGGCTTCCTTGGGGGGGGGCCTTTTTTGTTTTTCTATAAACATACAGAACGGTTACGTTTTTTCTTATTTTCTTGACATTTTTTCAAGAATGCCGCACATTTTTATTGTGTGAGCCGTTAAGCAAAGTGAAAGGAGGTTTCGGAACGATCCATGGATTTAGAAGAACAGTATGACAAAATATACCGGTACTGCTATTTTAAGCTGAAGCACCGGCAAATGGCAGAGGACATTACACAGGAAACCTTCCTTCACTTTCTGGAAAGCAAGAGTTATTGTGACAGAGGAAAGAAAATTCGATATTTGTATACCATCGCGCGGAATCTGTGCATGGATGCTTACCATGGGAGGCAGACAGAGCCGTTGCCGGAGGAAAAGCCTGCATGTCCTGGAGGTCGACCGGAGGATGAGGTGCTTGACAGTATCGCGGTGAAAAACGCGCTGGCACAGCTTGGGGAAGAGGAACAGGAGCTGCTGCTTTTACGGTATGTACAGGAGCTTCCGGTTTCTGATATCTGCGGCATTCTGGAGATATCGCGGTTTTCGGTTTACAGGAGGATCCAAAAAGCCTTGAAGCGGCTTCGGGATTTATTGGGAGGGGAAGGCTTTGTGTGAAGGAAAAAGGAAGGCGGATCTGAGATTTTTAGATGGAGGTTTTTGCATGAAACAGGATTTAAAAAGGGCGCTGCGGGCTGCGTTTGAACCGCCTGCGCCGGAACAAAAGGATGAGTTCTTAAAAAATATGCCGTGTCCGGAGATCAGTAATCTGGATTTTATGTTTTCACAGGCAGGATATATCCGGAAATATGTATGGGGGATTTCTGTTCTGATCTTTGGAATCGCGCTTGGGGGCGCGTGGGTACTGGAGAAAGAGGTGCTGTGGGTGATCTCTGCCCTGCTTCCGTTTGCGGCGGTATCTGTTGTGGCAGAATATAACCGTTCCCATACATTTCTCATGTCGGAACTGGAAATGGCATCACGGTTTTCGTTGAAAAGCGTGGTTCTCGCCCGGATGGGGATTCTGGGGATCGTACACTTTTGCCTGCTGATTTTTTTGATCCCGGTGTGTACGTGGCATCATGTGGTATCTGTTTTGCAGACAGGAGTTTATCTGCTGGTGCCGTATCTGTTGACGACTTCTCTTGGGCTGTGGGCAGTGCGCGCTCTTCAGGGGATA
The DNA here is from genome assembly GCA_964523125.1 of uncultured Clostridium sp. GTDB lineage: Bacteria > Bacillota > Clostridia > Lachnospirales > Lachnospiraceae > Schaedlerella. Next base: position 49,383 of record CAZFXM010000011.1, read on the forward strand.
GAATCCTTGTATGTGTGCGCGGGCATCGCTTCCGGGGTCAGCGGAATTCATATTTTTATCCGGTCAGTGGTTCCTGTGCTGTTTGAAGAGAGGTATATCATGGTGTGGGTATTGCTGCTGGCCGCCGCCGCTGCAGCTACGGCCAGGGAGTGGAAAAGAACGATAAAACAAACGGAGGAATTGGTATGGAACTGATCTTAGACAGATTGTCAAAACAATATCAGAATAAAATTGCGGTGGACCGTATCTCACTGAGACTGCAGAAAGGGGTATACGGGCTGTTAGGGGCAAACGGAGCAGGAAAGACAACGCTGATGCGGATGATCTGCGGGATCCTGAGGCCTGACAGCGGAACCGTTGCTCTGGACGACATGGACGCGGCTTCGGAGGAATATCGCGCAAGGCTTGGTTATCTGCCGCAGGATTTTGGATATTATCCGGAATTTACAGGAATGGATTTCCTGCTTTATATGTCGGCGCTCAAAGGGATTCCAAAGTCTATGGCGAGGCGAAGGGCAAAGGAACTCCTGGAGGTGGTGGGTCTGCAGGAGGGCGGACGGAAAAAAATAAAAACCTATTCCGGCGGTATGAAGCAGCGGCTTGGGATCGCCCAGGCGCTTTTGAACAACCCTAAGCTTCTTGTGCTGGACGAGCCTACGGCAGGGCTGGATCCGAAGGAACGGGTGCGCTTCCGGAATCTCATCGCAGAGGTGGGAAAGGAGAATATTGTGATCCTTTCCACACATATCGTATCGGATATTGAGCATATCGCGGATTCCATACTGATGATCAGGGAAGGAAGGCTGATCTATCAGGGGCAGTGGCAGGAAGGAGAAGGGGATTTGGAAGAATTTTATCTGGAGCAATTTGAAGATTAAAAAAGTGGAGGAATGGAACAGATGCGGACGTTGTATATGTATGAGCTGAAAAAGATCGTATGCAGGAAAATGGTGTGGGTAGCAGCAGGCATTATGCTTCTGCTGTGTGTGCTTATGAGATTTGTGAATCTGATCGATATAGAGTATTCATACATCAAAGACGGGAAAGAAGAGAGCGTGACCATATCCGGTTATGAATGGATGGAAATAGAAAAAAAGTTTGCAAGAGCACTTTCCGGAAGAAAAATAGATGATACACTTCTTAAGGAAATGCAGGATTTTTACAAGGGAAAAAATGAGGGAAAAGAAGGCAGGGAAGAGATGGCAATAAAATCCGATCTTGAAACCGGCGCGCAGATTTCGGTGATTTCCGGTGGTACAGAGAATGAGGCATTGAAGAAGGAGGAACTGCTGGACATACGGAGATATATGCCGATCCTTTCTTATGTCCAGTGGGTCATGGAGGACGACGAACGGACATATACTACGGATGCCGAAGGTCTGTATGCAGAGCGGGAACATCTGGTTGCTGAGAGCCGGGCGGATCAGATGCTGACGGGAAAGGAGTTGGACCATTGGAAGGAGCAGGACGCACGGTTGAAGGTTCCTTTTACCTACACCTATATGGACGGATGGAAAAATCTGTGGGATGGGGCGAATGTGATCAACTGTATGCTGCTGTTACTGCTTTCCATCAGCCTTTCCGGGGTATTTTCCGTGGAGCATCTGCGGAGGACGGATGCCATGATCTTATGCAGCCAATACGGAAAAAGTAAATTATATTTTGCGAAAATACTGGCGGGAATCACATTTGGAGTAGCTGCGGCTTTGCTTTTGTATGGAGCAGCCACGGTATCTAGTGTGGCGCTCAGCGGGGCAGACGGCCTTGACGGGGCCTTGCAGATATCATTTCCGCTGTCATCCCGGAGGATGTGTATGGGGCAGCTTATTTTGCTTCTATTCTTTTTGGTTTTGGTCATCTCTGCGTTATATAGTATCGCGATCATGTTTTTGTCGGAGTGGCTGAAAAAAAGTGTAGGAGTTATGGCAGTGCCGGTGGGGATCATGATCTTTACATTGTTTGTTGATATTCCCTATCGATTTAAGACTGTTTCACAGATTTATGATCTGCTGCCGACGAATCTACTGATGCGGCAGGAGCTATGGAATGACAGGCTGTTTTCTGTCATGGGGAAATATCTGACCAATTTTCAGATGGCGCCGGTGGTGTATATCCTGGTTTCCATTCTGTTGTTTGGGATGGGGAAAAGAATTTATCAGAAATATCAGGTGGGAGTGTAGATTTTTCTGAAATCCGTATTATTTTATTGAAAAAAGCATTCTCGAATGATAAAATTGTGAAAAGAAGTAGAAGAGCATCTGCCGATGGTGGGTGCTTTCTTTAAAATACCAATGTATGCAGAAAAGCTGTCAGTGACAGGGTTTCTGTATTCAGTAGATTATTTCGTAGAGATGCGGAAGAATGTTAGAAATTCAGAGGAGACAATACAATGGGAATTTATTTGAATCCGGATAACAGTAAATTTTACGAGGCAGTGAATTCAGCAATTTATGTGGATAAAACAGGATTGATAAAATATACAAATGAAGTTCTTCATACGGCGCAAAAATATATCTGTGTCAGCCGCCCGCGTCGTTTTGGCAAATCTACGGCGGCCAATATGCTGGCTGCATATTATAGCAGAGGGTGTGATTCCGGAGAATTATTTTCCAAATATGAAATTGCGGAAAATCGGGATTTTCGAACACATCTGAATCAATATGATACGATTTCTTTAAATATACAGGAATTTCTGAGCAGAAGCGGTAATGTGAAGGAACTCATCGGACGTATCAGGAAAATTGTGCTCAGGGATCTGAAAAAAGCATATCCGGATGTGGAATATTTTGATGGTACGGATCTGATCGAATCCCTTCAGGATGTATATGAAGAAACGAAACGTCCATTTGTGATCATTATTGATGAATGGGACTGCATTTTCCGTGAATACAAAAATGACAGGGAAGCACAGGAAATTTATCTGGATTTCCTGCGCGATTTTTTAAAAGATAAAGGATTTATACATCTGGCATATATGACAGGGATTCTCCCGGTCAAGAAGTATGGAACGCACTCCGCGCTGAATATGTTTGATGAATTTTCTATGATCGATCCTGGAATTCTGGCTCCTTATGTCGGGTTTACCGAAAATGAGGTACGGGAGCTCTGTATAGAGTATGGGATGGATATGGCAGAGGTAAAAAGCTGGTATGACGGTTATTCATTTGTGGAGGAGCCGTCCGTATACAGTCCGCGATCTGTAGTGAGCTGTATGCGCTTTGGCAAAATCGGAAACTACTGGAACCAGACAGAGACATTTGAGGCGCTTCAGGTCTATATCGATATGAATTTTGAAGGATTAAAAGACGACATCCTGAGTATGATCGCAGGGGAAATGGTTCCGGTCAATACGGGTAGCTTCACGAATGATATGACGACTTTCCGGACAGAGGATGATGTATTGACACTTTTGATCCACCTGGGATATCTGGGATATGATCTTGACAATAAATGTGTGTGCATACCGAATAATGAGGTGCGTGAGGAATATGTCAATGCGGTGTCGGTTTCAGACTGGGGGGAGATATCAAAAGCTCTTAAAAATTCTGCGGATACATTGAATGCTATCTGGCAGGGGCGGCCGGGACAGGTCGCGGAAGGAATCAGGCAGGCGCATTTTGAAACATCGCATCTTCAGTATAATGATGAGAATGCATTGAGTTATACGATTTCTCTGGCTTTGTATGCGGCACGAAATTTTTATACGGTTCACAGGGAACTGGCGGGGGGAAAAGGATTTGCGGATTTGGTATTTATACCCAGAAAACGTTTTCCGGATAAACCCGCCTTGCTGGTGGAATTGAAATGGAAAAAAAGTGCTGCAGGGGCATTGGATCAGGTCAAGAGAAAAGAGTATTGCAAGTGTCTGGAAGAATATCAGGGGAATCTTTTGTTGGTAGGGGTGGATTATAATAAGAAAACGAAAGAACATAGCTGTGCGATCGAGACGTTTGTGAAGTGAAGTTTGGTATGCTATAGAATGGGGAAGGATTATGTCATTACAATTTATTTTTGGAAATTCCGGAGCAGGGAAGTCTCACTATCTATATGAACAGATCGTAAAAGAATCGATGGAGCATCCGCAGACGGATTATCTGGTGCTGGTGCCGGAACAATTTACCATGCAGACACAAAAAGACCTGTGCATGGCGCACCCACGGCATGGGATCATGAATATCGATGTGCTAAGCTTCATCCGGCTGTCCCACCGGATCTTTGAGGAATTGGGGAGAGAGAACCAGCGGGTGCTGGACGACGAGGGGAAAAATCTGATCCTGCGTAAGATCGCGGGGAAGTATGAAGAAGATCTGAAAGTATTAAGGGGAAATCTGAAAAAGCAGGGATATATCAGTGAAGTGAAGTCCGTGATCTCCGAGTTTACTCAATATGGGATTGGGGTTGAGGAGCTGGACGAATTTCTGGATACGCTGGAACCGGAAAGCTACCTCTATTATAAGCTGGCAGATATCCGGACGGTATATGAAGGCTTTGAAAGCTATCTGGCGGATAAGTATATTACCAAGGAGGAGCTGCTGGATGTCTTAAGCGGCCTGGTTCCGGAATCGTCTATTTTGAAAAACAGCGTTGTGGCGCTGGATGGATTTACCGGATTTACCCCGGTGCAGAATAAATTGCTGGGAGAGCTGATGAAGGTATGTAAAAAGGTAGTCGTGACCGTGGTTATGGATGAGAGGGAGGATCCCTTTACATACCTGCATCCTTATCAGCTGTTTGCCATTAGTAAGCAGATGGTGACGGGACTTGTAAAGATCGCGGGAGAGCAGCATACCCTGGTGGATGAGCCGGTGTATTTATATGGGAAACCGGTGCGGCGGTTCCGGGAGAATCCTGAGCTGGGAGTTCTGGAGTCGAAATTGTTCCGGTATACTGGAAAAATAGAAAATCAAAATTCTGGCGCGGTTTCCATCCATGCGGCGCGCAACCCGAAGGAGGAGGCGGAATATGTGGCCGCACAGATCCGCCGTCTGATCCGGGAAGAGGGCTACCGTTACCGGGACATAGCGGTGATCGCCAGTGATATGAACGCTTATGCGGTGCATTTGGAAAAAGCCTTTGATACTTTTGGGATCCCTGTATTTATGGATCACAAAAAAAGCATCCTTCTGAATGCGTTTGTGGAATATGTAAGAAGCCTTCTTGCCATGGTGGACGAGAACTTTTCCTATGAAAGTGTGTTTCGGTTTCTGCGTACCGGGATGTCTGGATTTACCAGGGAAGAAACGGACCGGATGGAAAATTATGTCATCGCCCTGGGAATAAAGGGCTATAAAAAGTGGCAGGAGCCCTGGATCCGGACTGTACGGGGGCGCGGGGAGGAAGAATTGCAGTTTTTCAACAGCCTTCGGGTCCGGTTTGTAGAAAAACTGGAAGGACTCCTTTTTGTTTTACGAAAGCGGAAGAAAACAGTAGAAGATATTACACTGGCAGCCTACGAATTTTTTATGCAGGAAAAGCTTCAGGAGCAGATCCGGAAGCTGGAACTTAAGTTCCAGAAAGAGGGAGAGCTGGCACTGGCAAAAGAATATTCACAGATCTATCGTATCGTGATCGAATTATTTGACAAATTTGTAGAATTGCTGGGGGATGAACCAGTGTCTCTGCGGGAATACCGGGAGCTTTTGGATGCCGGACTGGAAGAAGCAAAGGTAGGGGTGATCCCGCCAAGCCTGGACCAGGTAGTCGTGGGCGATGTGGAAAGAACCAGGCTGAATAACCTGAAGGTGTTGTTTTTTGTAGGAGCAAACGATACCTTTCTTCCGGGAAATCTGGGACAGGGCGGGCTTTTGTCAGAACGGGACCGGGAGAAATTTTCCAGACAGAAGCTGTCACTTTCGCCGGGGGCAAAGGAAAAGACTTATATTCAGAAATTTTATCTTTATATGAATCTGACGAAGCCTTCACAAAAGCTGTATCTGTCCTTTAGTAAGGTGTCTTCTGATGGAAAAGCATTGCGTTCTGCCTATCTGGTGCAGGATATCCGCCGAGTGTTTCCTAAGCTGCAAGTACAGGATGAAGAAACGCGTAGATTGGCCAAACAGGAGCTGACCAGGGATATTGGGGCGGCCTATGTGGCCAAAGGGCTGCGCGGCCGGAGGCAGGGGCTCAGTGAGGAGTGGAAGGAGCTATATACCTGGTATCGGAGGTGGGAGCCGGAGGGCGCGGGCAGGATATTAGACGCGGCATTTTACAGGAAGGAGCCGGATCAGCTGACCAGGGCGGCGGCGAAGAGCCTGTTCGGAGATGCCTCCCGGGTGAGCGTGACCCGGTTGGAGCAGTTTGCCTCCTGTGCGTATGCGCATTTTCTGACTTATGGCCTGCGCCTCTCGGAGCGGGAGCAGTATGAATTCGAATCTCTGGATCTGGGAAATATTGCCCACCAATCTATGGAACGATTCGCAAGGAAGGCAGACGGGCAACAGTTGGACTGGACAGAGCTGACAGACATGTCGCGGGAGAAGCTGATCACGGAAAGTGTGGAAGAGAGTATTGTGGATTATGGCAATACGGTATTATACAGTACGGCCCGCAACGAATATATGATCACAAGGATCAAGAACCTGATCCGGCGTTCCGTGTGGGCGCTGACAAAGCAGATGGCTCAGGGGGATTTCCGGCTTAGCGGCTATGAGCTGAAATTTGGAAGCGGAAAGATCGACCGGATCGATACCTGTGAGGATGAAGAGCATATTTATGTCAAGGTGACAGACTATAAGACCGGGATGAAAAGCTTTGATATCACGGCATTTTACCATGGGCTGCAGATGCAGCTTCCGGTGTATCTGAACGCGGCGCTGGAGCTTGAGAAAAAGAAAAGCATAGAACAACCGAAAAATGTGGATGGGGCAGGAAAAGAAGTGGTTCCGGCGGCAGTTTTTTATTACCGGATGCAGGACCCTTTTGTGGAAAAAGAGGCTGATGATCAGGTCCTGGAGGGGAAAATGCTAAAAGAGCTGCGTCTGGATGGCCTGGTAAACGCGGATGAACGAGTGATCGGGCATCTGGAACGGGATTTGAATGGAAATTCGAACCTGATTCCGGTCGGAAAAAATAAAGACGGGAGCCTGAGTAAAAGCTCCCGGGTACTGCTGCCCGAGGACTTTGCTCTTTTTCTTTCCTATGCAAAGAAAAAGGAGCAGGAATTAAAAGTCCGGATGGAGGAGGGGCATGCGGAAGCGGCACCTTATGAGCTGAACGGAAGCACAGGCTGTGACTATTGTGCCTATCATGGAATCTGTGGTTTTGATCCCCGTCTGGAGGGATATGGATACCGGAGCCTGGAGAATTATACAAAAGAAGAAGTGCTGGAACATATCCGGGAAGAAGCGGATGAAGGTTATCGCAAGCGGCGGCTTCAGAAAGAGGCCATCGAAGAAATGCAGGCCGCGGCCGGAAGGAAGGGGGAGCTGTAAATGGGTGTACAATGGACGGAAGAACAGCAGAAGGTCATTGCCCTTCGAAACCGGAATATCCTGGTGTCCGCGGCAGCCGGCTCCGGTAAGACCGCGGTGCTGGTAGAGCGGATCATACGGATGTTGACTGACGCCAAAAATCCGGTGGATGTGGACCAGCTTTTGATCGTAACATTTACGGACGCGGCGGCCGCGGAGATGAAGGAACGTATCCGGGATGCCATTGAGAAGGAACTGGAAAATAGTCCGGAGGACGTACATCTGCAGAGGCAGGCAGCCTTGATCCACAGCGCGCAGGTCACAACGATCCACAGCTTCTGCCTGTCCGTGATCCGGGAACATTTCCATGTGATCGATATAGATCCGGGGTTCCGGACCGCGGAGGAGGGAGAGTTAAAGCTCTTGAAGCAGGATGTCTTGGAGGAACTGCTGGAAGAGTGTTATGGAGAAGGAAGTCCGGATTTTCTGGAATTTGTGGAAAAGCTGGGAAGCGGGCGCAATGACCGGAGGCTGGAAGGACTGATCCTGCAGCTTTATGAGTATTCCAGAAGCTATCCTCAGCCGGAGAAGTGGCTGAGACAATGCGCGCAGATGTATCAGCCCTGGCCGAAAGCGGGCGATGAGCAAAATGTACAGGGGCAGGGAGAAGATGCGGACCGGCAGAGTGTACAGATGCAGGGAGAAGGCGCAGGCCGGCAGAGTGTACAGATGCAGGGAGAAGGCGCAGACCGGCAGAATGTGTCAGAGCAGCTTGAAAAAGCAGACCGGGAGCCTGTGTATTTTAGAAAGGCCGCGGAGCAGGTAAAGCAGTATCTTGCGGATATCCAGGAGCTTCTTTCGCAGGGAATCAGGATCTGTGAGGAACCGGACGGGCCTTATATGTACGCGGAAATGCTGGAAGCGGACCGTGAACTGCTGGAAAAGGTTCTGGAGGCGGATACATTTACAGAGTTGTATGTAAGAATATCCGGCCTGAAATGGAAACGCCTGTCTGCCAAAAAAGACGAATTCGTGTCCGTGGAAAAGCGGGATCAGGTCAAAGAGCTTCGGGACCAGGTGAAAAAGCTGGTCAAGGACCTGGCTGGAACCTATTTTTATGAAGAGCCGGAGGAACTGCTTGCGGATATGGAATCCTCCTATGGAACCATGAAGGTATTTACAGATCTGGTGGAGCGGTTTGGAAAGGCATTTGCGGAACAAAAGCAGAGCAAAAATATGATCGATTTCAGCGATATGGAACAGTTCGCCTTGCGGATCCTGACAGAGGAGAAGGATGGGGAGCTGGTTCCTTCCCCTGCGGCGCGGGAGTACCAGGAAAAGTTCGTAGAAGTGATGATTGATGAATATCAGGACAGCAATCTGATCCAGGAGGCGATACTGACCAGCGTTTCCACGGTCAGCCGCGGGAAGAATAATATTTTTATGGTAGGAGACGTGAAGCAGAGTATTTACCGCTTCCGTCTTTCCAGGCCGGAGCTGTTTATGGAAAAATATGATACATACGATACCGTGGACAGCGACCGTCAGAGGATCGACCTGCATCGGAATTTCCGAAGCAGGGAAGAGGTGCTGGACAGTGTCAATGATGTATTTCGGCGGCTCATGCGCAAGGAACTGGGGGGGATCGTATATGACGACCAGGCAGCGCTGTATCCCGGCGCGGCATTCGAACCGCTCTTAAGAGAGGACGGGACTTCTGCCAACGAAACGGAACTATTGCTTTTGGATACTTCGGATTCAGAACGCCCGGAAGGTGAGGGAGAGGAAGCGTATGCAAAAGAAACCGGCAGGGAACTGGAAGCGCGGATGGTGGCGAAGCGGATCCACGAGCTGGTACGAAACGGGCAGGTGAAGGATAAAAAGACCGGGCAGTATCGGAAAGCACGGTATCAGGATATCGTGATCCTTACCCGGAGTATCCAGGGGTGGGCAGATGTATTTTCCGCCGTCCTGATGGAGGAGGGAATTCCGGCTTACGCGGGCAGCAGGGAAGGATATTTCGCGGCTTATGAGGTCAGTGTGCTTCTGGATTATCTGCGGCTTCTGGACAACCAGCGGCAGGATGTACCTCTTACTGCCGTACTGGCATCTCCTTTTGTGGGGCTGGACGCAGGACAGATGGCGGAGATACGGACATTTTACCCGGAAGGAGCTTTTTTTGAGGCGGCGGAACATTTTAGAAACGCAGAGGATATCAAATCACGGGAACTTTTGACCAGACTGGACGCGTTTTACCGGCAGATGGAGCATTTCCGGGATATGGTGCCTTACACGGCGATCCATGAGCTGCTCTGGAGGATCATCGAAGAAACAGGATACGGCCTATACATTGCGGCTATGCCGGGAGGAGAGCAGCGGGCGGCAAATGTGGAGATGCTGGTGGAAAAGGCGGCCGCCTTTGAAGGGACGAGCTATAAGGGGCTGTTTAATTTTGTACGGTATATTGAGCAGCTTCAAAAATATAATGTGGATTATGGCGAGGCAAATATCGCGGACGAGCAGTCGGATACGGTACGTATCATGAGTATCCACAAAAGCAAGGGGCTGGAGTTCCCGATCGTATTTTTGGCAGGGATGGGAAAGCAGTTTAACACACAGGACACAAAGGGAACCATGATCATTCATCCGGAATGGGGAGTGGGGATCGACGCGGTGGATCTGAAGCGGCGGACGAAAATTCCCACCTTTTTGAAAAAAGTGATCCAGAGGGAGGTTATGCTGGAAAATCTGGGGGAAGAGCTGCGGGTGCTTTATGTGGCCATGACCCGGGCAAAGGAAAAGCTGATCATGACCGGGCAGCTTGCCAGGGCGGAAGAGATGCTGGAGAAAGCTGCCCGGCAAGGAGAAAACGGTGGGCAGGAAGAGGCACTTCCATTTTTTCGGCTGGCCGGCGCCAAAAGCTACCTGGACTGGGTACTTCCGGCTGTCTGCGGCAGAGAGGCGCCCATTCGGATCTATGTCAGGACAAGGTGGGACGCGGCGCTTCTGGAAGCGGCAGAGGAAAAGGGAGAACTGCTGGCGAGAGACGTGCTGGGGCACTGGGATACGGATCGGGTGTACGATCCGGAGCTGAAAGCACATCTGGAACAACAGGCAGGATTTACCTATCCATATGAGAATGACCGGAATATGAAAATGAAGTTTACGGTCTCAGAATTAAAAAAGCGTGCCTACCTGTCAGAGGAAAGCGGGGATTTGGCCTATGAAGAGCCGGACGTGATTCCTCTGATCCCACAGTTTTTACAGGAACAAAGGGAACTGGCGGGAGCCTCCCGGGGAAGCGCTTACCATAAATTTCTGGAGCTTTTGGATTTTACAAAGGAGTATGGGGAAGAGGAACTACAGGAAGCCATCGGAAGGCTGCGCGGGGAAAAAAAGCTGTCCCAGGAGATGGCAGAATGTATCAGGATCAAGGACATTCTGGAATTTCTGCGATGCCGCTCCGGGCAGAGGATGCACCAGGCGGCGCTGCAGTCCCGGCTTTATAAGGAACAGCCCTTTGTGCTGGGGGTAGACGCAAAAGAAATCTACCCCGGAGAAGCAGGCGGCGAGGTGGTCTTGATCCAGGGGATTATCGATGTCTATTTTGAGGAAGAAGGGGAGCTGGTGGTACTGGATTATAAGACAGATCAGGTAAGAAAAGCCTCCGACCTGAATGAAAAATACCATGCCCAGTTGGAATATTACGCGGAAGCGCTGGAACTGCTTCTGGGGAAGCATGTAAAAGAAAAAATCATATATTCGTTTACATTGAAAGAGGAAATACAAGTATAAAATGGATAAAAGGCGGGAAGAGTAAGCCCGCTTTTGTTGTTTTTAAAGATATCTTAATAAAATCTTGTGTTGACAGGTGATACTATATAGAATATAATATAGAAATAGAAATAATATTAAAAAACTTGTAATATTGATCAGGAACTGTAGTAGAATTTTTTGGATGGACAGCGTAGGATGTATTTACACAGGATTACAAAAAGAGGTGGTTATATGGTATTTAACACTGGAGCAGCGCTGTTGGACGCGATCGTTCTTGCGGTCGTCACCGGGGAAGCGGAAGGAACCTATGGGTATAAGATCACGCAGGATGTACGCAAGGTGATCGAAGTGTCGGAATCCACGTTGTATCCTGTATTGAGGCGCCTGCAAAAGGATGAATGCCTGGAAGTGTATGACAGGCAGTTCGATGGCAGGAACAGGCGCTACTATAAAGTGACGGAAAAGGGTGTAGCACAACTGAATTTATATAAGACGGAGTGGAAAAGCTATTCGAAAAAGATTACGGATATATTTGAAAGAGGGGTGACTGTATGAGCTACGAGGAATTTATGAGGGAACTGGAAGTATTGCTTGCAGGAGTCCCGGAGGAAGAGAAGAAGGAAGCGTTGCAGTATTATGCGGATTATTTCGCGGACGCGGGCAAGGAGAATGAAGAACAGGTTCTCCGGGAACTGGAAAGTCCCCAAAAGACTGCGGCGCTGATCAAGGCCGGCCTGAAGGGAGGGATGGACAGCGGTGAATTTACGGAATGGGGGTATACGGATGAGCGGTTTGATAAGAGGGATGACTTGATGCGCCGGGAGCCAAAGAAGGAAGAGAAGTCTCAGAACCGCTATTCTTATCAGGAACAGAAACAGACTCATGAAAATAATATGTATGGAAGTGCATATGGCAGTGATGTGCAGGGGAATACTTCCTATCAGCAGAAGCGTGGCCCGTGGACGAACAAAGGACTGAAAGTATTGCTGATTGTTCTGATCATCGTGTGCGCGCTTCCGGTGGTATTTCCGGCAGTGATCGCCGTGGCCGCGGTTATTTTTGGCCTGGCCTGTGCCGCACTGGCTATATTTTTCGGCCTGGCAGTGGGAGCGGCTGCAGTTGTGATCGCGGGATTCGTGATGGTCTGTGCGGGAATCTCGAAGCTGCTAGTGCTTCCTTCGGTAGCGCTTTTGACAGTAGGGATCGGACTTCTGATCTTTGTGATCGGCCTGATCGCGACAGCTGCGGCCGTGCGCTTGTGTATGATGGTCTATCCGGCATTATTTCGGTTTCTGGTGGGAATCTGCCGTAAGCCATTTCATAGAAAGGCAGGGATATAGAGATGAAAAAGGGTTGGAAAGTTTTTTGGGTGCTGTGTATTTCACTGAGTATATTTGGAATTGCCTTATGCATTTCCGGAGTCCTGTTGGGAGCTACTACGGAAAAGATAGGGGAAGTGTTCGGTACGCGGCGTATGGAAATTTCGGAAGATACGATAGATGAGTATTTTGACGACCGTTTTGAAGACACTGCCGAGGATGGTGTGAAAGGAGATTCAAGCGGTACTACACAGCAGGAGGGCAGAGAAGCTCAAAACAGCGGAGGGGAACAGTATTTTTCAGATATTGAGGAACTAAAGATTGACGTGACCTGCCTGGAAGTAGAGATCCGTGAGAGGAGCGGCAGCGGGATTTATGTAGATACCACCGATATCAGCGATAAGATCAGGGAAGATTTTGTGATCACACAGAAGGGGGAAGAACTGAATATTGAACTGAAGAATAAAAGTAAATGGGATCAATTAGCGAATCATGACTGGAATGATTCGAAAGGAACCTTGCTGATACAGATTCCGGAAGAATGGCGGTTCAAAGAAGCTTCCATGAAAGTGGGGGCAGGCGTGCTGACAGTGGATGCTCTGCATGCGGAGGAACTGGATATCGATGTCGGCGCCGGACAGGTCTATCTGGATTCCTTTATCGTAAAAGAACTGGAGCTGGAATGCGGCGCAGGAGAAGCCAATCTATCCGGCGAGGTAGAAAGGGAAGCAAAAATTGACTGCGGTGTAGGAAGTGTCAATTACACGGCTACAGGAAGCCAGGAGGACTACGATTATGAGGTGAGCTGCGGGATCGGAAGCGTGAATGTGGGGGAAGATTCCTATAGCGGACTCGGCGGTGAACGCAAGATCAAAAACGGAGGAAGCAAGAAGATGGAGATCGAGTGCGGCATCGGCAGGGTGGATGTGTCTTTTGACGACTGAAAGAAAGGAGAAACAAGATCATGAATGAAAAGAAATTGTATCGTTCCAGAAAGAATAGGATGATCTGCGGAGTATGCGGAGGCGTAGGAGAGTATTTTAATATTGACCCGACGCTGATCCGGCTTGGCGTGGCGCTGGCCGGAGTATGCAGCTTCGGTACCTGCGGGCTGGCATACTTTGTAGCCGCGGTCATTATTCCGGATGAAATGTAAACCGGTTCATACTGATATTGGGCGGAACCGCCCAACAACTTCAGACAGAAGCTGCGTAAGCATCGGATAGCCCGCGTAGCGGACGGGTCTGTGGCCTGCTGTTCTAAACAGTTAAAAATTATCCCGGTAACAGGCTTCTTTTGTAAAAAGGCATTCATTTTTGAATGCCTTTTTACTTTTGGGCAATACTTTCAGTGTACGACAGATCGTAAAAAGGAGGAGTCTGTGATGTCTGGAAAGAAAAATAAAAAGATTGATTTAAAAAATCTGGAGCCGGAAGAAAAACTAAAATATGAGATTGCGGAGGAGCTAGGGCTTCTTGACCGTGTCCTGCAGGACGGGTGGCGTTCTCTGTCTTCAAAAGAAACGGGGCGGATCGGAGGGATGATCACCAGAAGAAAGCGGATGAAAAAAGTGTGAAAAAATGTGAAATTAAGCACAGGAGGTTGAAAAAAGAGGGCATATTTGATACAATTGTACGAATCGGGAGAAAAGAGACGGGTGAGTTGGCATGGAAAACAGAATCGATATCTTTGATATAGAGATAGATGTGCTGAATGCAAAGGATACGTTTAAGAAGATCGTACAATTTATGGAAAGTGAAACGGTCAGTACCGTTGAGATTGTGACATTAGAGCTGCTGGTACAGGGCCAGGACAATCCGGAATGGAAAGAGAAGATGCGCGGGATGGATCTGGTCCTGCCGGGAGAAAAGGATATCCTGGAGACTTCCCGAAAAGCTGCGGGATTGCCGGACAGTGTAGCCGCAGATGCCGGACATCTGGCAAAGGAACTGGAGAAAAAGGTATTTTTTAAGATGCTTTTGCGGTATCTTCAGAGAAGCAGGAAGAAAGTATTCCTTTTGGCCGGACAGGAGGACGAGATGCTTTTGCTCCAGGAAAAGCTCCACATATATGCAAAGGGGCTTTTGGCCGTCGGACATGCCATATTGCCGGAAGACGGTGAACGAAAGGAGGGTGTCATCAACGAGATCAACGGCGTGGAACCGGACTGCATTATTTCTGTACTGCCTTATCCCGAACAGGAGAAGTTCATTTCCGAAGCAAAGCCGCTCTTGAACGCGCGTGTATGGGTAGGATGCGGACTTTCACTCCTGCAGGAAGAACGTACAAAAAGACCTTCTGGCAAGTTGAAGCACTTTTTCCTGAAAAGGGCATTTCTTCATCTGGTCGGTCAACAGAAAAGCAGGCCTGAGGAGTAAAAGGATAAAAATTATGCAGAATGCCTAATCTAAAAACTACGAAAAAATATGAATTTTTTGTTAAATATATGGGGAAATGCATAAATTAAATGGATTTCCTCTTTATTTTTTGGGGGTTTTGTATTAACATATATACGATATCTGTGTGTTCTCATTCGTACCACGGGGAAAAATATTTGTGAAAAATGCACATGGATAAGCGGAAAGAGGATATGAGCGGAGGAGATAAGTATGATAACAAATCAGGTACTTCTGAACACTATTGAAGGATTAAAGAGTATTTCAAGGATTGATTTCTGTGTATTTGATACGGAAGCAAAGGTACTGGCCAGTACTTTTGGTGAGAGTAAGGATTTTGAAAGTGCCATCTTATCATTCGGCGCTTCTCCGGCAGACAGCCAGGTGGTTCAGGGTTGTCAGTTCTTTAAGATATTTGACGAGCAGCAGTTGGAATATATCCTGCTTGCGGATGGCGAGAGTGAAGACGCCTATATGGTAGGTAAGATTGCGGCATTTCAGATTCAGAATCTGTTGGTGGCGTATAAAGAGCGGTTTGACAAGGATAATTTTATTAAAAACCTGTTGATGGATAACCTGCTTCTGGTGGATATTTATAACCGCGCTAAAAAATTACATATTGACACAGAAGTAAAACGTGTTATCTTTATTATTGAGACTTCACACGAGAAGGATAGCGCTGCCCTGGATAATGTGCGCAACCTTCTGGGGGGGAAGGCAAAGGATTTTGTCACGGCTGTAGATGAGAGAAATATCATTGTCGTGAAGGAGCTGTCTGAGAAGGACGGCGGCAGGGAGCTTGCCAGAATGGCAAAGGAGATGCTGACGATCCTCAGAGAAGACAGCGGTGATGAACAGATGCATATTGCCTATGGGACCGTGGTGAATGATATCAAGGAAGTTTCCAAGTCTTATAAAGAGGCAAAGCTCGCGCTGGATGTGGGAAAGATCTTCTATGAGGAGAGAGACATTGTGGCATACAGCACACTGGGGATCGGACGTTTGATCTATCAGCTTCCGCTTCCGCTGTGCAAGATGTTTATAAAAGAGATTTTTGAAGGAAAGTCTCCGGATGAATTTGACGAAGAGACGCTTGCGACTATCAACAAATTCTTTGAAAACAGCCTGAATGTGTCCGAGACGTCCAGACAGCTTTATATTCACAGAAATACTTTGGTATACCGGCTGGACAAGCTGCAGAAAAGCACAGGGCTTGACTTGCGCGTGTTTGAAGACGCGATCACATTTAAGATCGCCCTGATGGTTGTGAAGTATATGAAGTATATGGAAACATTGGAGTACTAAAGTACAGAACTACTAATGTTCAATTAAGATATGCTTATTGAACTACTAATGTTCAATAAGATAATGTAATTCGGGAGGAGCATATGATTGAGCTAAGGAACGTAACGAAGGAGTACACAAAGGGCAATGCTGCCCTCAATGGAGTATCCGTCAAGATTGAGAAGGGTGAATTTGTTTTCATCGTAGGAGACAGCGGTTCGGGAAAATCGACCCTGATCCGGCTGATCATGAAGGAACTGGATCCTACGGAGGGGACGATCATTGTCAACGGGCGTAATCTGAACCGCATGAAGCATCGGCATATCGCAAAGTACAGAAGAGGCCTGGGGGTTGTATTTCAGGATTTCCGTCTGTTAAAGGACAGGAATATTTATGAAAATATTGCTTTTGCCCTGCGTGTTACCGAGACACCGACCAGGGTGATCAAAAAAAAGGTCCCTGCGGCACTTTCACTGGTAGGGCTGGCACAGAAGTATAAATCGCATCCAAAGGAACTGTCTGGAGGGGAGCAGCAGCGTGTGGCGATCGCGAGGGCCATTGTGAATGAACCGGCTATACTGTTGGCAGATGAGCCGACCGGTAATCTGGACCCGACCAATTCATGGGAGATCATGAGCCTTTTGAAGGAGGCGAATGAGAGGGGAACTACGGTTCTTGTAGTGACTCATAACCAGGAGATCGTAAATGAGATGAATGAACGGGTGATCACAATGAAGCATGGAGTGATCGTCAGCGACGAACAAAAAGGTGGGTATATAGATGAGGATTAGTACGATAGGGTATGTAATAAAACAGGGGTTTAAGAACATCGGAAGGAACATGATGTTTTCACTTGCGTCTATTGCCACGATGTCTGCCTGTATTTTTCTATTTGGTTTATTTTTTTCTATTTTGTTTAATTTTAATTATATTATCAAGAGTGCGGAGGAAGGTGTGGCCATCACCGTGCTTTTTGAAGATAATGTTACCCAGGCGCAGATTGATAATATCGGTGAGGCTCTGCGGGCAAGGGACGATGTGTCTGATGTGAAGTACGTATCCGCGGAGGACGCATGGAATGAGTTTAAGTCCAAATATTTTGGGGAGAATGAAGAATTGGCGGACGGGTTTAAAAATGATAATCCGCTGGCAAATTCCAGTAATTATGAAGTCTATATGAAGACATTGGATGATGACGGGGAGATTGGCCTGACTGCGAAGAGCAAGTCGCTTGCTGAAACGCAGCAGGATCTGGTAAGGTTCGCAAGCAGCCTGGACGGAGTCCGGAGGGTGAATAAGTCGGATCTGGTGGTGAATATGCTCTCCAGCGTGAACGTACTGGTGGCATATATCTCCGTCGCGATCATCTTGATTTTGTTCGGAGTATCCATTTTCCTGATCAGTAATACAGTTGCCATGGGAATCACGGTCCGGAAGGAAGAGATCGCGATCATGAAATATATCGGCGCTAAAGATTTCGTGGTACGTTCCCCATTCGTGATCGAGGGCCTGATCATTGGCCTGGTAGGCGCGCTGATACCATTGGGGCTTTTATTTGTGCTTTATGGAAGGGCAGTCGCATATATTATGGAGAAGTTCAGTATACTGAATAATATCATTGACTTTCTTCCTGTGGCAAGTGTATATCGCTATTTATTCCCAATCGGGCTTGGCCTTGGAGTGGGAATTGGTTTTCTTGGAAGTTACTTTACTGTACGCAAGCATCTGAAGGTATGACTTCAGCCTATGTGAAGTAATGGACATAAAAAGTGATATATAAGCTTCAAAATGAAGGTGGATGGTATGAAAAAATATAAGAGGAGTATATTAAGCGGGGTACTTGCGCTGGCAATAAGTATGGGGGCAATGCTTAACGCACAGGCAACGACGATCGAAGAGGCCCAGCAGATGGCCGATCAACTGGATGAAGAGAAAAACGCGGCGGAAGAGGAAAAGAATGCGTTGACAAATCAACTGAACCAGATCATTGAGGAGATGAATGAAGCCCAGGAGAAGCTGGCCGGTAAGCAGGAAGAGATCAAACAGGCAGAGGATGAGTACGTACAGGCCAAGGTAGACGAAAATACGCAGTATCAGAGTATGAAAAAGCGTATCAGATATATGTACGAGGTTGGAAACACTCAGTTTCTCGAAGTTTTGGCAAACAGCAAGAATATGGGAGATTTTCTGAATAACGTTGAATATGTTAGCCAGCTGTCTGAATACGACAGGGATAAGCTTGTGGATTTTCAGGAGATCAGGCATGATGTAGAGGTAAAAGAGAAAGCATTGCAGGAAGAATATGTAGTGCTTGGCAGCCTGCGGGACGCATTGATTGCTAAGCAGGGAGAGGTGGAGCAATTATTGGCCGATAAAAATCTGCAGATTGCGGATCTGGAAGGCCAGATTGGAGAAAATGCCGCCCTTTTGCAGGAATTGATCCGTCAGGCTGAAGAAGAGAAACGCAGGCAGGAGGAGCAGGCTGCCGCTGCCGCTGCTGCTGCTGCCGCTGCTGCCGCGGCGGCGGAAGCAGCATCGGCAGGCTACGGCGGGGGCACCTATATTCCAAGTGACGATGTGGTTGTAAGCGGTAACGGGCAGTTTACCAATCCATGTCCCAGTGGATCCATTTCCAGTACATTTGGGTATCGTACCTTTGATAATGCGTTCCACAACGGGCTGGATCTGGCGGCATCGACCGGAGCACCCACATATGCGGGGGACGCCGGAACTGTAATCATCGCCGGCTGGAGTGACAGTGCGGGAAACTGGGTGGTCATTGACCATGGGAATGGATTTGTAACAAAGTATATGCATCATTCCGCACTGGCTGTTACGGCCGGGCAGTCGGTAAGTAAAGGACAGCAGATCGGGTATGTCGGGACGACCGGATATTCATCGGGCCCGCATCTTCATTTCCAGGTAGAGATGAACGGTTCGCCAGTGAATCCGCAGATTTATTTATAAAAATGGAGCCAGGAGTTTAGAATGAAAAAAGACCATAGATTTTTGAAGGGGGCGCTGTGCGGCGCCCTTACTATGTTGTGTATTGCTTTGGCGGCAGGCGGGGTAAAAAAGATGGTGGCCAGTGCCATGCCACAGTTAGCTTTGATCGGGGAGAAGAATGATCCGGGTGAATTTTCAGAAGATAAGCTGAAGCGTATCCGGGCAGTGATCGACAGTCGTTATCTCCGGGAGGATGAAATTGACGAGGCGGCTCTCACGGAAGGCATGTATAAAGGCTATGTGAATGGCCTGGGAGACCCGTATTCCATATACTATACGGAAGAGGAATCGAAAGAACTGGTGCAGGGGATATCCGGGGAATATTCTGGAATCGGGGCTGCCCTTTTACAGAACCGGGAGACGAACGCGGTTACCATTACAAATGTGTATCGGGATTCTCCTGCGGAAGAGGCGGGCCTGAAAGAAGGAGATGTCCTGTATCAGGTGGATGACCATGAGATTACGGATGAAGACCTGAATCAGATTGTTAGCTGGATCAAAGGGGAAGAAGGAACGGAAGTGAAGCTTCATGTGATCCGGGATTCTGAGGAAGTGGAGCTTACGGCTGTGCGCCGTGTCATTGAAGTGCAGACTGTGGAATATGAGATGAAGGATTCCCAGGTGGGCTATATACGGGTGACGGAGTTTGATACGGTTACCAGTGATCAGTTCCGGAAAGCACTGGCTGACCTGGACAGCCAGGGAATGCAGGGGCTGGTCATTGACCTGCGGAGCAATCCCGGAGGGAATCTGGACACGGTTCTGGATATGCTGCGGATGATCCTGCCGAAGGGGACGATCGTTTCCACGAAGAACAAGGATGGGGAGGAAGAAAAGTATACCTGTGATGGAAAACAGGAATTTACCCGGCCCCTGGCAGTTCTGGTAAATGGATATAGTGCGAGCGCTTCGGAGATATTTTCCGGCGCGGTGCAGGATTATAAAAAAGGGAAGATCGTGGGAACAACTACCTATGGAAAAGGAGTGGTACAGGAGGTCATCAGCCTGCTGGACGGATCTTATATCAAGGTTACGACTTCCGAATATTATCTGCCCAGCGGAAGGAGTATCAATGAAGCAGGGATCACGCCGGATGTGGAAGTGGAATATGAGCCGGATGAAAAGGATGAAGAGGCAGATAACCAGTTGGAGAAAGCTCTGGAAGTAGTACGGGGGGAGTTTTAAAAAATATCTTGCAAAGGGGAATAAATTATGTTATGATTGTAATCGGTTTTAGCAGGGTAAAGTGTGAAACCGTGTATTTGTAAAAGTATACAGATACGAAATTACGAAAGGCTGGGAACAAGACTCTGACCGTCAGAACCTGACAGGAAGGAGGCGTCACCGACTGAGAGCGCCGGACAGGGGAGAAGGTTAAGGGAACACTTGGGAGCTGATCGGCCGAACAGAGTAGGCCGATACGCTGAGCAGGCGTTATATGCGTTGTTGAGAGGGATAGTTTTGTGCTGCAAGGGGGCAGGCAGAACTGTTCAATGCGGGTGGTACCGCGGACTTTATATCGAAAATAAATTCCGTCCCGGGATGCGTTGATGGCATTCCGGGACGTTTTGCGTATATATACTGAGCGCCAGATAAATCTGCCGCACAGTGTAAGATGATTACGGGCAGGCTAAAAATCCTGTCCGGTATGATCGTTCAGAAGATATTGGATAGAACAGTGCGCAGAACGCCCCGGGGATGCTGCAGGAATGAAAGGAGAGAAAGAACATGGAATTTGTAACCGGAGTAAAAGAAAAAGAGACCTTAGAATTGAGTGAATTGCTTTCAGGCAGTATGGCAGGAAATACTGTAAAAGTGAATGGCGCCGTTCATACGATCCGTGACATGGGCAATGTGGCTTTCATCATCCTCAGAAAGCGGGATGGACTGGTTCAATGTGTATTTGAGGATGGAATTACGAACTTTTCCTTGAAAGATTTGAAAGAAGCAGATACAGTAGAGGTAACAGGAATTTTAACAAACTCAGAGAAGGCGCCGAACGGGATCGAGATCCGGCTTGCGGATATAAAAATCTTAAGTGAGCCGGCAGAACCTATGCCGCTGGCAATCGCGAAGTGGAAGCTGTCAACTTCATTGGAGGCAAAGCTGAACTACCGCCCGATCGCCCTGCGCAATATCCGGGAGCGTGCCAGATTCAAGATTCAAGAGGGGATTGTAAGGGGGTTCCGTGATTTCCTTTATCAAGAAGGATTTACAGAAATCCATACGCCAAAGATCGGGGCAAAAAGCGCGGAAGGCGGAGCAAATGTATTTAAGCTGGATTATTTTCACAGACCGGCGATCCTGCAGCAGAGTCCGCAGTTCTATAAGCAGATGATGGTAGGGGTGTATGACCGTGTATTTGAGACGGCTCCCGTATTCCGTGCCGAAAAGCACAACACGAAACGGCATCTGAACGAATATACCAGCCTTGATTTTGAGATGGGTTATATTGATGGTTTCGAAGATATTATGGCGATGGAGACGGGATATCTACAGTATACGATGAAGCTTCTGGAGCGGGATTATAGGGAAGAATTAAAGATTTTGGAGATTGAGCTGCCGAAGACAGAACAGATCCCGGCCGTGCGGTTTGACGAGATTAAACGTCTGGTATCTGCAAAATATGACCGGAAGATCAAGAACCCGTTTGACCTGGAACCGGAGGAAGAAACCCTGATCAGCCGTTACGCGAAAGAAGAGTGGGGCGCGGATTTTGTATTTGTGACGCATTATCCATCGAAAAAACGACCTTTCTATGCGATGGATGATCCGGAGGATCCCACTTTTACACTGAGTTTTGACCTGTTATTCAGAGGAATGGAAATTACGACCGGAGGTCAGAGAATCCACGATTACCGGAAACTGATCGAAAAGATGGAGGCAAGGGGAATGGCCGGGGAAGGCATGGAGCAGTATTTAAGCGCCTTCAGGCACGGAATGCCGCCTCATGGCGGACTGGGAATCGGTATGGAACGGCTGACCATGAAACTGATGAATGAGGACAATGTGCGGGAGACTACATTGTTCCCAAGAGATTTGAGCAGGCTGGAACCATAGGAAGAGAAGGAGATCAGGATTTCTGCCAAAGAGCATTTCGGATGGCGCGTGGTTCCGGACAGGTTATGGCTGCTCGGAAGGAAATGGTGAGGAAGGATGGCGAAGAAAAGCGAATGCTATTTGTGCGGAGGAAGGCTTCGTGACGGATACTGTCCGGACTGTGGCCTGGATAATACGAAGATCCATGGAAAGCACTATCATTTGAATGAAAGCTATGCTGTGGAAAGTATGAATGGGGATTTTGGCAAAGCTTCTGAAAAGTGCAGGATAAAAACCAGGCAGGAAGAAGGGGAGGAAAATAAATCTCAGAATGCAGGCCGTTATCAGTTCAAGAGTATGAAAAATGCCGGAAATATGGGCAAGATCGGTATATCCGCATCGAAAAAACTGAAAATAGCTGGGGCAGTTGCCGGACTGGCGGTAGTCGTTATTGGGTTCGTTGGGGAATATGCATATGATCACGGACCGCTTTTCCCGGGACAGGAGGAACAAGAACCAGTGGCATTATATCATGACCCGTATGAATATGTGGAACAAGAATTGGCAGAAACGGGAGAGCATTATGAGGTAGAGTTGGAGCAGGGAGAATATCTGGTGGGAGTACATTTGCCGGAAGGAAATTATACTGCCGAGCTGCTGGAAGGACGCGGTGGATTGAGTGTAGATGATTTTGAAAACGGAATCTATCTCTGGCAGTCCTTCGGGACAGAGGAAGAATACGATGAAGTGGAGTATATGGAGGATATCCGGCTTTATACGGGGGCACATCTTGAGGTCAATGATACTGTCCGGCTCCGGCTGACCACGGAAAACGGGCAGAACGAGTCCATGGAGAGCGTAGAGAACCCTCTGACAGAATCATTTACGTTGAAAAAGGATAAAACCATGGTGGTGGGAGAAGAGATTCCTTCCGGAGTGTATGATCTTCATGTGATGTTTAACTGGGCAGCCCTGCGATGCAGGATACCGGATGATGCGTATGAAGAAGGGTATTATGAAAAATCCTACTGGCTGGGGGGTGAAGACTGGGGGGATACCTACCGGAATGTGTATCTGAAAGAAGGAACTGAGATCACGGCGGAGGAGGATACTCTGGAACTTACACCAAGCAAGGAGACCGGAAGCGGAGATTATAGTGATTATTACGAGTATTATTAAAAAGAAAGGGATCATATATGGCGAATAAAATATCGGATGAAACGATCGAGTATGTGGGGATCCTGGCAAAACTGGAATTGTCACAGGAGGAAAAAGAGGCCGCGAAAACGGATATGGAGAGGATGCTGGACTATATTGACACCTTGAATGAGCTGGATACTTCAAAAGCAGAGCCTATGTCCCATGTTTTCCCGGTTCACAATGTGTTCCGGGAGGATGTGGTCACCAACGGCGACAACAAGGAGCAGACGCTGGCGAACGCGCCTCTTCGGAAGGAAGACAGCTTTGAAGTGCCTAAGACGATTGGATAAGATGCGGAAATATTGCCGGCGGCAAGTGTATCTGTATAGTTTGAAATAGAATAAAGGCGGTGAATACGATGGATATTTTAAAGCTCACAGCAATAGAACTGGGCAAAAAAATAAAAAAGAAAGAAGTGTCAGTGACAGAAGCAGTGCAGGAAGTACTTTCGCAGGCGAAAGCAGTGGAGCCGGAGACCAACAGCTATGTGACACTGGATGAAGCAGGCGCTCTTGCGCAGGCAGCGAAAATACAGAAAAAGATCGACAGTGGAGAGCTGGCAGAGCCCCTGGCGGGAGTCCCGGCAGCAATCAAGGATAATATGTGCATAGAGGGGCAACGGACTACTTGCAGTTCCAAAATTTTGTCCAATTATCTGCCCACATTTACGGCGGAGGCAGTGAAGAACCTGCAAAAGACTGGGGCGATTGTGATTGGAAAAACAAATATGGATGAATTTGCCATGGGAAGTACGACAGAGACTTCTTATTATGGGCCGACGAAAAATCCCCACAACCTGCGGCATGTGCCGGGTGGGTCTTCGGGTGGGTCCTGCGCGGCAGTAGCGGCTCAGGAATGCTTCTACGCGCTGGGATCGGATACCGGCGGTTCTATTCGCCAGCCCAGCTCGTTCTGTGGTGTGGTTGGGCTGAAGCCTACCTATGGTACGGTTTCCCGTTATGGGTTGATCGCGTATGGTTCTTCCCTGGATCAGATCGGTCCGGTGGCAAAGGATGTGGCGGATTGCGCTGCCGTCCTGGAAGCGATCGCGTCTCAGGATAAGAAGGACAGCACTTCCGTACAGAGGCAGGATTATGACTTCTCTTCCGCATTGGTATGTGATGTCAAAGGAATGAAGATCGGGATCCCTAAGGATTATATGCAAGAAGGGCTGGATGGGCAAGTAGCGGATGCCATCTGGAATGCGGCGAAGGTGCTGGAAGCGCAGGGAGCGGTCATTGAGGAATTTGATCTTAGCCTTGTGAAATATGCGATCCCTGCGTATTACGTGATTGCGTCCGCAGAGGCCAGCTCCAACCTGGAGCGCTTTGACGGCGTGAAATATGGCTACCGTACGGCGGATTATGAAGGACTTCACAACATGTACAAAAAGACACGTTCGGAAGGCTTCGGGGCAGAAGTGAAACGACGGATCATGCTGGGTTCCTTCGTGTTGAGTTCCGGATATTATGACGCTTATTACCTGAAAGCATTGTGTACAAAAGCGCTCATCAAAGAAGCATTTGACAAAGCATTTGAAAAATATGACCTGATCCTGGGGCCAGTGGCACCTACGACTGCGCCGGAGCTGGGCAAGAGCCTGCAGGATCCATTGAAAATGTACCTGGGGGATATTTATACCATTTCCGTCAATCTGGCAGGGCTGCCGGGGATGAGCATTCCTGTGGGGCGTGACAGTAAGGGACTGCCGATCGGGATGCAGCTCATCGGGGACAGTTTTCAGGAAAAAACACTGCTCCGGACGGCATACACGTATGAATGTGTCACGCAGAAGCAGTTTGAAGTGCCCGCGGATGTAAAGGCCGCGGCAGGGAAGGAGGCGTAAAGGCTATGGCAAAACAGTATGAGACAGTCATCGGCCTGGAGGTCCATGTGGAACTGGCCACAAAAACAAAAATTTTCTGCGGATGCAGCACTGCCTTCGGAGCCGCGCCGAACACCCATACCTGTCCGGTATGTACCGGAATGCCGGGCGCCCTTCCGGTCTTGAATAAACAAGTGGTAGAATATGCTATGGCGATCGGTTTGGCTACGAATTGTAAGATCACCCAGGTCTGTAAGTTTGACCGAAAGAACTATTTCTATCCGGACAACCCGCAGAATTATCAGATTTCTCAGTTATATCTGCCCATTGCAAGGGACGGTTATGTAGAGATTGAGGCAGGAGACGTAAAGAAACAGGTGCGGATCCATGAAATGCATATGGAGGAAGACGCGGGAAAGCTGGTCCACGATGAATGGGATGATACGTCTCTGGTAGATTATAACCGGAGCGGAGTCCCTTTGGTAGAGATCGTATCCGAGCCGGACATGCGTTCCGCGGAGGAGGTCATCGCGTATCTGGAGAAGCTGCGCCAGATCATCCAGTACCTTGGAGCCTCAGACTGCAAGCTGCAGGAAGGATCCATGCGTGCGGATGTGAACCTCTCCGTGAGAGAAGTGGGAAGCACACAGTTCGGAACCAGGACAGAAATGAAAAATCTGAATTCCTTTAAGGCAATCTCCCATGCGATCGAGGGGGAACGTGTCCGCCAGATCGAACTGCTGGAGGAAGGGAAGGCTGTGATCCAGGAAACCAGGCGCTGGGATGATAATAAAGAAAGCTCCCATGCCATGCGTTCCAAAGAGGATGCCCAGGATTACCGGTATTTTCCGGAGCCGGACCTGGTGCCCATCGTGATCAGTGACGAATGGATTGAAACGATCAAAAGCAGGCAGCCGGAGCTGCGTACAGAAAAGCTGGAACGGTATAAACGGGAGTTTGATATCCCGCAGTATGACGCAGAGATCATTACAGAATCTAAGAGTATGGCGGATCTGTTTGAAGCTGCCACTGCAATCTGTAATAAGCCAAAAAAGGTGGCGAACTGGCTGATGGTGGAGACCATGCGGCTGATGAAGGAGCAGGGGCTGGAGCCGGAGGAATTGAGATTTTCCGCGGAAAATCTGGCGAAGCTGGTCAACCTGGCGGACGCGGGGACGATCAACAGCACTGTGGCAAAGGAAGTATTTGAAAAGGTATTCGCGGAGAATATCGATCCGGAAAAATATGTGGAGAAGCATGGCCTGAAGACGGTCAATGACGAAGGCGCACTGAAAGCAACGCTTAAGAAGGTAATCGCGGAAAACCCGCAGGCAGTTGCTGATTTCAGAGGCGGCAAGGAAAAGGCACTGGGAGCATTGGTCGGCCAGACAATGAAAGCCATGAAAGGAAAGGCAAATCCGGGAATGGTGAATCAGATGCTGCGGGAAATGCTTGGATAGCTCGAATTTATATAGATTTTATATTTGTTTTATGAATTTATTAGCACTCACCTAAAAAGAGTGCTAATTTTGTGTTGACTTTTCAAAAATCCTGTATTAGAATATCATCTAGACAAAGAAAAAAGACGCAGTAAGGTTTTGACAGGTGTCGTCTGATTCAGGTTCATATATCAATTCATAGAAAAGGAGTGTTTTATATGGGAACAAAAAAAGGTAATTTATCCATTGACAGTGAGAATATATTTCCGATTATTAAAAAGTGGGTATATTCTGACCACGATATTTTTATGAGAGAGATGATATCCAATGGATGTGACGCGATCACGAAGCTGAAAAAGCTGGATATGATGGGCGAGTATGAGATGCCGGAGGATTATAAGGCAAAGATCCAGGTGATCGTGAATCCGGAAGAGAAGACACTGAAATTTATTGATAACGGTCTTGGTATGACCGCGGATGAGGTAGAGGAGTATATTACCCAGATCGCGTTTTCCGGCGCGACACAGTTCCTAGAGAAGTACAAGGATAAGACAACGGAAGATGAGATGATCGGCCACTTTGGACTGGGCTTCTATTCCGCGTTCATGGTAGCGGATGAGGTGCATATTGATTCCCTGTCCTACAAAAAGGACGCGGTGCCGGTACACTGGGTAAGCAATGGCGGTACAGAATATGAGATGCAGGACGGCAGCAAGCAGGAGGTTGGTACGGAGATTACCTTATTCCTGAATGAAGACAGCCTGGAATTTGCCAATGAATACCGCGCAAGAGAGGTGCTGGAGAAGTACTGCTCCTTCATGCCGGTAGAGATCTTCTTGTCCAAGGCTAACGCGGAGACGGAGTATGAGACCATCGACGAGGCGGACGTGCTGGAGACAGACGAAGTGGTAGAGCACATTACCGAGGAACCGAAGGAAGGCGAAGAGGGCGAGCCGAAGAAGAAAGCGAAGATCGTAAAGCGGCCGGTTTCCTTAAGTGATATCCATCCGCTGTGGGGCAAGAATCCAAGTGACTGTACGAAGGAAGAATATATTGAATTTTACCGGAAGGTATTTTTGGATTATAAAGAGCCATTGTTCTGGATCCATCTGAATATGGACTATCCGTTCAATCTGAAAGGAATCCTGTATTTCCCGAAGATCAACACGGAGTATGACTCTATCGAAGGAACCATCAAGTTGTACAATAACCAGGTATTTATCGCGGACAATATCAAGGAAGTGATCCCGGAATTCCTGATGGTATTAAAGGGAGTCATTGACTGCCCGGACCTGCCGTTGAACGTATCCAGGAGCGCGCTGCAGAACGACGGCTTTGTAAATAAAGTAGCGGACTATATCTCCAAGAAGGTAGCGGATAAGCTGAACGGCATGTTCAAGACCGACAAAGAGAACTATGAAAAATACTGGGATGATATCAACCCGTTTATCAAGTTCGGCTGCCTGAAGGACGAGAAGTTCGGGGAGAAGATCAAAGGTTCGATCCTTTTCAAGAATCTGGATCATAAATATCTGACCCTGGAAGAATATATTGAAAACGTGAAGAAGGAAGACGCTGATGCGGAAGACGCGGATGTAGAGGTTGTGGAGAACGCGGAAACCGTAGACACACAAAATGCTTCTGAGGAAACAAAAGAACCCGCTGCAGAAGAGGCCAAGGCTGACGACGCAGAGGGAACAAAGGCAGAGCCCGTGGAAGCAGAGGTTGTAGAGGATTCCAAAGAGGAAGAGAAAAAAGACCCTCTGAATGTATACTATGTGACGGATGAACAGCAGCAGAGCCAGTATATCAAGATGTTCAAGGAACAGGGACAGGATGCGGTGATCCTGACACACAATATTGATTCCCCGTTTATCACCTATCTGGAACAGCACAATGAGGATATCCGTTTCCAGAGGATCGACGCGGAAGTAAATGATTCTCTGCGGGATGAAGTAGATGAAGATGATAAAGAGGAATTCAAGAAGCTTTCCGATGAACTGGTAGAATTGTTCCGTAAGGAGCTGAATAATGAGAAGCTGGAAGTGAAGGTAGAAAAACTGAAGGATAACAGCATCGCGTCCATGGCAGTCCTTTCCGAGCAGTCCAGGCGTATGGAAGAAATGATGCGCATGTACAGCATGGGCGGTATGGGAGGCATGGATGGATTAGGCGGACAGCCAAGCCTTGTACTGAACGCGAACCATCCGCTGGTGAAGTTCGTGATCGAGCATAAGGATGACGAGCATACTTCCATGATCTGCAAGCAGTTGTATGACCTGGCTCTGATCGCTCACAAGCCGCTGAATCCGGAGGAAATGACAGCATTCGTACAGAGAAGCAATGAGATCATGATGCTGCTGACAAAATAAAATTTAATGCCCTGCGGTTTGCCGCAGGGCATTTGGCTGTTTAAAGGAAGATTTCCTCTTTTTTATCGCTTTGACAGACTTTGTTTAATTTCCCGGTCAGTATTTTGAGTTTTGTTCCGCTGACATAGCGTGCTTTCTGTTTACAGCTTCGGAGACATTTCTGGCAGCCGATGCATTTCTTTTTATCCGTCTTTTTCGGCACCTTTGGATCAATCGCCCCGGTAGGACAGTTTTTGGCACAGACACCGCATTCCGTACACATGGTAACATCTACCTTTGGAACCAAGGCAACGGAGCCGGCCTTCCGGTAAGGAGTGTTGCCCGGAACCGTGATATGAATGTTGTCAAAGGATGTTTCGGAGTGGAGCCGGCGGTTGAGCTGGACACCAAAGTCCGCGATGGCTTTCAGATCCTCTTTATTGGGGCGGCCAAGACCAATGGAGCGGACGATGGAATGCTCCGTGGGAAACGCGGCCGCGCCGATCACCTGAAAGCCGCGGCTTTCGACTTCTGTTTTTAATTCCAGAAGCGCGTCCTCATATTCCCGGCAGCCATAGGTAGCGATCAGGGCGGCAGGAGTGTCCTTTCCGGACAGATTTTCGAAATATTCCAGAAATGTGGCAGGGACACGGCCTGCATATACCGGGATGCCAAAGATGACAAAATCATTATTTTTAAATTTCAGAGAGGGTTTCTTCTCCTTATGTACCGTCAGGTCATAGGAGACGGATTTCAGGTCGATGGCTGACGCCGCTTCCATGACGACCCTCCGGGTCGTCCCTGTGGGGCTGAAATAAACCAGTTTTAATTCATTCATTTTCATAGCATAGACTCCTTTTATCTGTTTCGTATTGTAACTGTTCAGAATAAATACTTTGTATTTTATTTTATCAGAAAGGTACATTCATAACCAGTCCGTTTCTGAAATTCTTCCGCCATTTCCTGCAATTTTCCGCTCTCTTCCTGCCCGCCAAGCCTGATTTGTATGGTCCGGCTTTCAGGAAGATAGGAGGGATTTTTAACAGAAACGATTCCGTACTTGATACAAAGCAATTGTGCTTCCTGGAATAACGCATTCTGATTTACCCTGTCTGAAATACGGATCCGCCAACCGGTCTGGTCGGACAGACTTTGTAATTCCTGGCGGTAGCGCTGCCCGATGCATGGGGTGATAAAGCCTACTTCCAAAAAATGACCTTGCCCGTCATGCTTTAAACTTTTTTTATCCGGTTGATGGGGCAGATCTTCAAATGTCTGGTCGATGCAGAAAAAAGCAAGGTTTTGTTCTGCTTTTTCCGCACCCGGAACGGACGGAAAGAAGAAATCTTCCTCCGATTTTTGCAGGGCATTGTCATCAGAGCGTTTCTTCTTAGCGGGGCAAAGAAAATCCTGCCCATTGATCAAAAGATTCCATCCGGTAGATTGCCGGAAAGCTTCCGCGGCTTCTTTATAGGCGTCAGGGTTTTGCGACGCGGAGGAACGTATATTTTTCGGGGCGGGAGTTACCGCATAACATTTTTTCTCCGGGTAATAGGAAGTCTTGGAAAGCCCGTTTTCAAACAATGTGGTGAGCAGCAGTGCCGCGGCAGCGTGGTTCATGGAAGGGCTGATTCCGGCCGTCCATCCGGTTGCCTGATAAAAAGCCTCTGCCTTTTTTTGAAAATCCTGCACATCCTGTGCGTCCGGATAATCAAATTGCAGCAATATACTTTTTTGGCTGCCATGATAGCTGATTTTTCGATAAGAATATCCGGAAAAATAAATCTCTGCCTGTTCGGTCAGATCCTGCTGGGTCAGCTCCCGGGGAGCCAGGGCCTGCTTTACTTCTTCCGCCGTATTTGCTTCAAATAGGAAAAGCCGGCGGCTGTTCGGAGAAAAATAGCTGCTGTGCAGAAAAATTTCCTGCATGTTCTGTAAAACAGATCCGTCATTTTTCTCACTTCCATACCAGACGCGGGCGATCTGGGAAATGGAAAGAGCTTTTCCACTGTAATGCTCCTGCCAGTAATCCCAAAGCAACTTTTCGTCCTGTGTAGTAAAGGGACGATGCATTTGCATGGTATAGCGGGGCGTAAAAGAAAGCTGTTTACGTTTACTGTGCAGGGTGATGTCGTAGGACTGGCCGCATTCGGGTAGATAAATTTGGCGGCGGTAATCTTCGGAAGCCAGTTCATTTCCGAGTTCCATGATCACATTACGATTTCCATGTACAAGAAAAATACGCCGGGAGGAAAGCCGCTCCAGCAAGGCCGTGATCTCGGATTTATCGCCATGCGCGGAAAGCCCGACCTGTTCGATACGGCATTTTACCGGGAGGGATACTCCGTTGATGCTCAGACGACGCTCACCCGGATCTTCCAGCAGATTTAAAAGCTGACGCCCGGGAGACTCTTCATCCTGATAGCCGGTGATGATAATGCAGGCATCCTCCGATGAGGCAAGCCGCGCGGCATATTGGGCGCTTGGGCCGCCTGTCAGCATGCCGGAACTGGAAAGGAAGATCACAGGCTCACCGCCGTTCAAGAGCTCGTCTCTTTTCTGTGAGGCGGCGACAGGCTGTATTTCTTTGGTGTAGAACGGTTCGTTTCCTTTTAGTATCCTTTTTCCAAGATTATTTTTTAAATAGGTCGGGTTGCGGGTATACATGATATTGATATCCCGGACCATCCCGTCTACATAGACGGTTATGGGCGGGATCTCCTGGTTCTGGATCGCAGCCCGTAGGATCAGAAGAACCTCTTGTGCCCTCCCCAGCGCAAATGCCGGAATCAGGATTTTTTTCTTTTCCTGTATACATTCCTTTACGAGTTCGACAAGGCGGCGTTCCTCTACCTGGCGGTTTGCGTGCAGCTGGCTGCCGTAGGTGGTCTCAACGATTGTAATATCCGGGCGCAGATTTGGAATACGGATGCCCTCGATCGTGCGCTGGGAGAAGGCAGAAAAATCTCCTGAATAGAACAGGCTGCCTTCTTCTGTTACAAGATAGACACAGGCTGCCCCCGCAATATGCCCCGCGGGATAAAAGGTAAGCGTAAAATCCTCAAAGACAGGAAAGGGCGTCTGATAGCCAAGAGGATGAATACGTGCAAGCATGGATAATACATCCTGTTCAGAATAATGGGGGATCTCATCTTCCCGGTATTTCATGATCTTCAGGCTGTCATAAAGCAACACCCGTGTCAGGTCCGCGGTCATGGCTGTCATGTAGATAGGGGCAAGGGGATAGGATTTACTGATGACAGGAAGTGTCCCGATGTGATCCATATGCGCGTGGCTGATGATGACCGCGTCCAGTCCGCCTTGCTCCTGTATCGTACGAAAATCTGGCAGAGGATCTTTGGAACCAGATTGACGGATCCCGGAATCCAGAAGGATTCCTTTGCCGGCAATACGTATGTAAATACAGCTTCCGCCAATTTCCATGGCACCTCCCGCAAAAGTGATATTCATAATGGATATATCCTCCTTGACGAAATTTTCAATTCTATTATAGACATGATCTGAAAGAAGGTCAAGCCATTGAATTCATGGGAGAAATTTCTAAGGATAGTAGTTGTAATTTTGCGGTAAATGGGTTATAATATTTTCAGAAAAGAAAAGTACTACCTGGGATGTTCGATACCCCTGTAATTTTGAACCTACAAAACTTTAAACGGGATTCTTATATTTCTGTAATATGTCAGGCCTCCGAATCAGCAGTGGAAGACAAAAAAGCAGATGCGGTTGCCCACCTAGCCAGCGGCTAGGAGTCAAAATACAGGGAACGGCATTTTGGGCATATACGAAAATCCGACAAAACGCGTCACTGACGCGTTTTGCTGGATTCTAAGAAAAGAAAGGCGGCTGAGATCTTAGCTGCCTCTTTTTAAGTCAGACTGGCATGTCTTACAGAGGTGGCTTATGAGGGAAAATAAAAACGGAATGATCGGAAAAGTTCTGAATGTTACACGGCAGATCAGTTCTCACCACACAGGAGCCTACGCGGCGCAGTCTGCCTATTTTTTTGTGTTGTCATTGATTCCGATCATTATTCTGCTGCTGACTATGGTACAGTTTACGCCGGTGACGGAAGAGGATGTCATGCGTGCGGTATTACAGGTGTTTCCTTCGTCGGTAGAGGGGCTGATCACGATGCTTGTGGCACAGGTATATAACCAGTCCGGTACGATCATTCCGGTTACGGTCGTGATCGCGCTTTGGTCGGCGGGCAAGGGGGTATTGTCTATGACATCTGGCCTGAACTGTGTATATGAAAATACAGAGACCAGAAATTATATTTTTTTGCGGATCCGTGCGTCTGCATATACGGTGATCTTTATTCTGGCGATCGTTCTTTCACTGGTCTTGTCTGTCTTTGGGAACAGCATCAGCCTGTTTATAAATGAACATGCGCCGCTTTTGCGGCATGTGACGGATTTTATCATACGCATCCGGACGCTTCTTATACTGGGAGTGCTGACCGTATTCTGGGATCTGGTGTATAAGTATCTGCCGAACCGGAAGAACAGGGGAAAGACCACCATGAAAAAACAGCTTCCGGGAGCGGTGTTCACGGCCTGCGGGTGGCAGTTGATCTCTTTTGTGTTTTCGGTTTATCTGGATATTTTCACAGGGTTTTCTACCATGTACGGGAGTCTGACAACGATCATACTGATTTTGTTGTGGCTCTATATGTGTATGTATGTGATCCTGCTGGGCGGGGAGATCAATGCCTTGCTGGAGCACTATGAAGAGTAGGGGAAATAGTGGGGGAGAGTATAGATCCTGTTTTGGGAAAATAAAAAAAGTGTGCGTCTTGACGCACACTTTTTTATTATTAGTATTGACAAAATGATAATATCCGTATATACTTTGAAAATCAAAACATTTTAAAACAAAAATATTTTAAGATAAAAATATTTGGATGAAAAGACAAATTTAAATTGGAGAAAAAAGATGATAGGAAAGATATGTGGAACCGGCTCTTGTGTGCCGGATCATATCCTGGACAATGAGGATCTGTCGCGGATGGTGGAAACCAGCGATGACTGGATCCGGGAACGGACAGGAGTAGCAAGACGGCATATCATTGAGGGAGAAACGACAGTATCCATGGCAGCGGAGGCGGCAAGACGGGCATTGGAAAATGGAAACGTCCGGGCCGAAGAGGTGGATCTTCTGATCGTATCTACATTTACCTCGGAGATACTGCTTCCCTGCGCAGCCTGTGAAGTACAGAAGGAACTGGGAGCCGTAAATGCGGCCTGCTTTGACCTGAACGCGGCCTGCACCGGATTTTTGTTTGCGTATAATACGGCCCAGGCGTACATAGCGGCGGGCCTGTGCCGGACAGCATTGCTGATCGGTTCGGAAAGCCTGTCCAATATGGTGAACTGGAAGGACCGGGGAACCTGCATCCTATTTGGAGACGGCGCAGGGGCGGCAGTGCTGAAAGCAGCCCCTGGGGACCTGCCTTCTCCGGTGATGCATTCCGACGGAGAAGCGGGAAAAGCACTTACTCTTACCAGCCGGCATCGCAAGGGATGGATGGAGGAAAGCAGCCGGAAGACGATCCATCCGGAAGAATTTATTCAGATGGATGGGCGGGAGGTATTCCGGTTTGCCGTGAAAAAGGTTCCGGAGGCCATTCATGAGATGCTGGATGCCGGCGGTATACAATTAGAGCAGATCGATTATTTTGTACTCCATCAGGCAAATAAACGGATCGTAGAATCTGTAGCGAAACGTCTTGGCACAGATATAGAAAAATTCCCTATGAATATGCAGGAATATGGCAATACATCCTCAGCAAGTATTCCGCTGCTTTTGGATGAAATGAACCAGAAAGGAATCTTAAAGCCGGGACAGACGATCGTCCTGGCCGGATTTGGCGCGGGCTTATCCTGGGGTGCTGCCGTGTTACAGTGGTAAGGATCTCATGAAGATAGAGAGATACATGTAAAAGAATAGCAAGTGAAAAAGGAATCAAGAAAGGAAAGAAGATCATGTTAGAAGAAATTAAAGGATTAGTAGCGGAGACATTAGGGACAGATGTAGAGGAACTGACGGAGGAAACTTCTTTTTCGGACGACCTGAACGCGGATTCACTGGATCTGTTTGAAATGGTCATGGAGCTGGAGGATAAATTTGGTGTGAAGATCCCGACAGAGGATCTGGAGCAGATCAAGACCATCGGGGATGTAAAGGAGTACATCGAAAAGCATAAATAAAAATACGATTGCTCACAGGTATAGTGCGTTTGCGGTAAAAAGCAGGTAGCCGAAATATGGAAAAAGAGGTTTTTAGCAATGAAGACAAGACTGACGGAACTTTTAGGAATTGAATATCCGATCATCCAGGGAGGCATGGCATGGGTCGCGGAATACCATCTTGCGGCAGCCGTGTCGGAGGCAGGCGGCCTGGGACTGATCGGCGCGGCGAGCGCTCCGGGCGAATGGGTAAGAGAGCAGGTCCGTAAGGCGAAGGAACTGACGAAGAAGCCTTTTGGCGTGAATATCATGCTGATGAGCCCTTATGCGGATGAAGTGGCGGGGATCATTGTCGAGGAAGGTGTGCGGGTAGTGACTACCGGCGCAGGCTCTCCGGAAAAATATATGAGCATGTGGAAGGAAGCCGGAGTAAAGGTGATTCCGGTGGTTGCTTCCGTGGCACTGGCACGGCGGATGGAACGCTGCGGGGCGGACGCGGTCGTGGCAGAAGGAACGGAGTCCGGCGGACACATCGGAGAAAGTACGACCATGACGCTGGTCCCCCAGGTCGTGGACGCGGTGGAGATCCCGGTGATCGCGGCAGGAGGGATCGCTGACGGAAGAGGGATTGCGGCAGCATTTATGTTGGGAGCGCAGGGGGTACAGATGGGAACCTGCTTTGTAGTGACAAAAGAATCTCAGGTGCATGAGAATTATAAGAAATGTATCATCAAAGCGAAGGACATCGATACCCGCGTGACCGGACGTTCTACCGGACATCCGGTGCGTGCGATCCGTAACCAGATGACAAAGGAATATCTACGGAGAGAGCAGGAAGGAGCGGCCTTTGAGGAGCTGGAGAGCCTGACGCTGGGAGGACTCCGGAAAGCGGTCGTGGAAGGGGATGTAATAAACGGCAGCGTGATGTCCGGACAGATCGCCGGCCTGGTGAAGGAAGAACTGAGCTGCGAAGAGCTGATCCAAAAGCTGGTGAGGGAAACGAAAGCACTGCTGGGTGACTGACAAGGAGCAGGAGTTTGCTACGCAAGTGGTTACATTCAGAAGGCAATCCATTTGCCGCGCAAATTGGTTACAAATCGTGGAGGAAGTTTTATGAGTGGAAGTACAGGAAAAACGGCGTGGATATTCCCGGGCCAGGGCGCGCAGAAATGCGGCATGGGAAAAGATTTTTATAAGCAGAGTCCGATCGCGAGAGAGATTTTTGGCGAGGCATCCCGACTTCTGGGAATGGATATGAAGGCGTTGTGTTTTGAAGAAAATGACCGGCTGGATCAGACGGAATATACCCAGGCGGCTCTTGTGACAACCTGCCTGGCAATGGCCGAGGCGCTCAAAGACCGCCTTCCGGCGCCGGATGTGACGGCGGGCTTAAGCCTGGGGGAATATTGCGCCATTGCAGAGGCCGGCGGAATGCGGACAGAGGATGCCATTACAACTGTAAGAAAACGCGGGATCTATATGCAGAACGCGGTTCCTGATGGAAAAGGCGCTATGTCCGCGGTACTTGGGCTATCGGGAGAGCAGATCGAGTCCGCGGTCAAAGACCTGGGGGATGTATCCATTGCCAATTATAACTGTCCGGGGCAGATCGTCATTACAGGCTACAGGGAGGCAGTAGAGGCGGCATCCGGACGTCTGCTGGAAGCGGGCGCAAAAAGAGTGCTGCCATTGAAGGTCAGCGGCCCGTTTCATTCTCCCATGATGAAGGAAGCAGGAGAAAAGCTGGAAAAGGTGCTGCGGGAAATAGAATTGTTTCCGCTGCGGATTCCTTATGTGACGAATGTAACGGCGGAGTATGTGGAGGATATTGGGAAAACCAGGAACCTTCTTAGAGAACAGGTGGCGTCCTCTGTGCGCTGGCAGCAGAGTATGGAGCAGATGATCAGGTCGGGTGTGACTACATTTATTGAGATCGGGCCGGGGAAAACGCTGGCAGGGTTTCTGCGGAAGATCAGCCGGGATGTAAAGGTGGTCAATATCGCGGCATGGGAAGATCAGGAAAAATTATGAGTACAAATTTACCGGACAGCGGGAAAAGCAGATGGCCGGCAGATAATAAAAACATGAAATAGCAGAAATAGACAGGATGGTACATGAATCATGGAGAATGAAAAAATGACCGGAAACGGAAAGCTTCAAGGGCAGACTGCCGTAGTTACCGGGGCTTCCCGCGGGATCGGCAGGGCGATCGCCCTTCGGCTTGCGGCAGAGGGCGCGACTGTGGTGATCAATTATCAAGGCTCCAGAGAACGGGCGGAGGAAGTGAAAGCACAGATCGAAAAGCAGGGAGGAAGGAGTTACGTACTGCAATGTGACGTAGCGGATTTTGCGGCCTGTGAAGCGTTCCTAAAGGAAGTGACAGACCAGACCGGGCGGCTGGATATCCTTGTGAATAATGCGGGGATCACCCGTGACGGGCTGTTGATGCGGATGAGCGAAGAGGACTATGACGCGGTACTGAATACGAACCTGAAAGGGACATTTAACTGCATCCGGTTCGCGGCACGGCAGATGTTGAAGCAAAAAAGCGGACGGATCATTAATATTTCTTCTGTTTCCGGTGTGCTGGGAAATGCGGGGCAGGCCAACTATTCGGCATCCAAAGCCGGAATCATCGGGCTGACGAAATCTGCGGCCAGAGAACTTGCCGGCCGTGGGATCACGGTAAACGCGATCGCTCCGGGATTTGTAAATACGGAAATGACAGAAGGACTTTCTGATAAAGTGAAGGAAGGCGCGGTGGCGCAGATCCCGCTGGGAAAATTCGGCGAACCGGAGGATATCGCGGAAGCCGCGGCATTTCTGGCGTCCGAGGGCGCCAGGTATATTACCGGGCAGGTACTCCATGTGGACGGCGGCATGGCGATGTAAGAATAGCCCATAAAAGAAAATGGGAAACTGTTCAGTCAAAAATGGATGTGAAAAATCTGGAATCGAGCCGGTAATAGCCAGATAGATAAAGGAGAGAGCAATGAAAAGAAGAGTAGCAGTAACCGGTCTGGGCGCGGTGACTCCCATCGGTAATACGGTAGAAGAGTTCTGGAAGGGGATCAAAGAAGGGAAGGTCGGGATCGGTCCGATCACAAAATTTGACGCGTCCGGATATGATGTAAAGATCGCGGCAGAGGTGAAAGGCTTTGTGGCAAAGGAGAGGCTGGATTTTAAATCAGCAAAGCGGATGGAACCTTTTTCCCAGTATGCGGTTGCCGCTGCCAAAGAAGCTTTTGAGGACGCGGGGCTCGACCTGGCGAGGGAGGATCCTTACCGGGCAGGGGTGATCATTGGATCCGGGATCGGCAGCCTGAAAACGGTGGAGGATAATTATACCAGGATCGTGGAAAAAGGACCTTCCCGGGTGAACCCGCTGATGGTGCCGTTGATGATCTCCAATATGGCAGCAGGAAATGTATCCATCCAGCTTGGATTAAAAGGAAAATGTACCAATGTAGTGACTGCCTGCGCGACCGGGACCAATTGTATCGGAGACGCGTTGCGTGCCATCCAGTATGATGACGCGGATATCATGCTGGCAGGCGGTACCGAAAGCTGTATCTGTCCGTCAGGCATGGCGGGATTTACCGGGCTTACGGCATTGTCAAAGACCGAAGATGTGCTCCGGGCATCAATTCCATTTGATAAAGACAGAAATGGTTTTGTCCTGGGAGAAGGAGCCGGGATCGTGGTACTGGAAGAACTGGAACATGCAAAACGCCGGGGGGCGCGTATATACGCGGAATTGTCCGGATATGGGTGTACAGGGGATGCTTACCACATCACTTCCCCGGCAGAGGACGGGGAAGGCGCGGGCATGGCGATGAAGCTGGCCATGAAGGAAGCCGGCGTGTCTCCGGAAGAGGTGGATTACATCAATGCCCACGGGACCAGTACTTTCTATAATGATCTGTATGAGACCCGTGCCATGAAGTACGCAATGGGAGACGCGGTAAAAAATGTGGTTGTGAACTCCACGAAATCCATGATCGGCCATCTGCTCGGCGCGGCAGGAGGGGTGGAATTCGTAGTATGCGTAAAGAGCATGCAGGACGGCTTCATACATCAGACCGTGGGAACAACAGTGGCAGGCGAGGAATGCGATTTAAATTACGCGATCGGCGCGCCTGTGGAGAAGGAAGTGGACATTTGCATGACCAATTCTCTTGGATTTGGAGGCCATAACGCGACACTGCTGCTGAAAAAATACGAATGTATGGGGTGACAGAATGAAATTTGAACAGGTATTACAATTAGTAGATGCTGTTTCCGTCTCTGCCTTGACGGAATTCAAATACGAGGAAGGCGGAGTCAAGATTTCCATGAAAAAAGCAGCGGAAGGAAGTGTAGAGTCCGTGTCTGTGCCTTCCCACATATTGGAACCTGCCGGAAAGGAAGAGGAAAAAAGCATAGATATGGAAACAGCAGCCGCAGTGAAAGAAGCTTCTCCTGCTGAAAATGTGGCAGAGGCGGAAGTCAGACAGGTGGTAGTATCTCCCCTTGTCGGAACATTTTACGCGGCGCCGGCGGAGGACGCAAAGCCTTATGTAAAGGTCGGCGACCAGGTGGAAAAGGGCCAGGTGCTGGCCATCGTGGAGGCGATGAAGCTGATGAATGAGATTGAGAGCGACTATAGCGGTACTGTCGCAAAAATATTGGCGGAGAATGGAACGGCTGTGGAATACGGCCAGCCGCTGTTTGAGATAAAAGAGGCGTAACTGTGAGAGGACTGAACAGTTACGAGGATTCATTTCTGTGACAGAGGAAGGAGAAAGGACATGAACAGTCTGGATACAAAGCAGATCATGGAGATCATTCCACACAGACATCCGTTTCTGCTGGTAGATTATATTGAGGATTATGAACCGGGGCAGTATGCCATTGGATATAAATGTGTTACATATCGGGAGGATTTCTTCGCGGGACATTTTCCGGGGGAGCCGGTTATGCCGGGGGTACTGATCGTGGAGGCATTGGCCCAGGTGGGGGCTGTCGCGATCCTGAGTATACCGGAGAATAAAGGAAAGATCGCGTTTTTCGGAGGTATCCAGAAATGTAGGTTCAAAGGAATGGTACGTCCGGGAGATAAGCTGAGACTGGAGACAAAGCTGGTGAAACAAAAAGGGCCTTATGGTGTGGGAGAGGCGGCTGCCACGGTGGACGGCAAGATAGTTGCCAGCGCGGAAGTGTCATTTATGGTCGGATAGGAGAAGCTATGATAGGAAAAGTATTGATTGCCAACCGGGGAGAGATTGCGGTGCGGATTATCCGTGCGTGCCGTGAAATGGGGATTGAAACCGTAGCAGTATATTCGGAAGCGGACAGGGAAGCGCTGCATACCCAGCTTGCGGACGAAGCGGTCTGCATCGGACCGGCCCCTTGTGCCCAGAGCTATCTAAGTATGGAGCAGATCATCAGTGCTACCGTGGTTTCCGGAGCGGACGCGATTCATCCGGGCTTTGGATTTCTTTCGGAAAACAGCCGGTTCGCGGAATTGTGTGAGCAGTGTAACATTACATTTATCGGTCCTGGCTCCGAGGTCATCCGCAGGCTGGGAAATAAGCAGGAAGCGAGAAATACCATGGTCGCCGCCGGTGTGCCGGTAGTGCCGGGAAGTACAGAATCACTGACAGACGCAGAATCGGGCGCGGAGCTTGCGCGGGAAATCGGCTATCCGGTCATCGTAAAGGCGGCGCTTGGAGGCGGCGGTAAGGGCATGCGTGTGGCGGAGACACCAGAGGAATTTGAAAACAGCTTCCGGACGGCCCAGAAGGAAGCGCAGATGGCCTTTGGGGACGGGAATATGTATTTGGAGCATTATGTACAGCACCCCCGTCATATTGAATTTCAGATCCTGGCGGATCAATATGGAAATACGATCCATCTCGGCGAGCGGGACTGCTCCATACAGAGAAACCATCAGAAAATGATCGAGGAAGCTCCCTCCGCCGCTCTGTCAGAAGAGCTGCGGGAAAAAATGGGAGATGCCGCGGTCAGGGCGGCGAAGGCGGCGGGCTATACCAATGCCGGTACGGTAGAATTTTTGTTAGAAAAAAATAACCAATTCTATTTTATGGAAATGAATACCCGGATCCAGGTAGAGCATCCGGTCACAGAGTGGGTGACAGGCATCGACCTGGTGAAGGAGCAGATCCGGATCGCGGACGGCAGGCATTTAAGCTATACACAGCAGGATGTACGGATTACCGGCCATGCCATTGAGTGCCGGATCAATGCGGAAAATCCTGCCAAAAATTTCCGGCCGTCACCGGGAACGATCACAGATATGTACCTTCCTGGCGGGAAAGGGGTTCGGATTGATTCCGCGATCTATTCCGGCTATACGGTACCGCCTTATTATGATTCCATGCTTGCAAAGCTGACCG
The DNA here is from genome assembly GCA_964523125.1 of uncultured Clostridium sp. Lineage (GTDB taxonomy): Bacteria > Bacillota > Clostridia > Lachnospirales > Lachnospiraceae > Schaedlerella. The sequence continues at coordinate 91,035 of CAZFXM010000011.1, forward strand.
TCCATGCAAAAAACCGGAAGGAAGCGATCCGGAAAATGCGCAGCGCGCTGGGCGAGGTGATCATTGAGGGAATCGATACCAATGTGGACTATCAGTATGAAATTTTGCATCACCCGGATTTTGTGTCAGGAGATATTGACATAGAGTTCATCGAGAAAATGGGTAATTATTCAGAATAGCGCCGAGGTTGGCTGTTTTGAATTGATCAGAAAATAAGCCGTGAGGGATAAGACCTATGAAGCTTCAGAATATGTTTAAGAAAACCAACAGAAGAAACCGTAGTATTTCAGATGAGGCCCGCCCGGAGATTCCGGAAGGGCTTCTTAGAAAATGTAATAAATGCGGAGCCGCCATTATTGCCAAGGAGGTAAGGGAAGGAAGCTATATCTGCCCGAAATGCCATGGATATTTCCGTGTCCATGCCCGCCGGCGGATTGAAATGACCGTAGACCCGGGAACCTTTGAAGAGTGGGACGCAGGTTTGGTATCCTGCAATCCACTGGATTTCAGAGGTTATGACGAAAAGGTGAAGGCATTGCAGGAAAAAACAGGGCTGAAGGAAGCAATCGTTACCGGAAAGGCAGAGATTGACGGGCAGCCGGCAGTGATCGGGGTCTGTGACGGAAGATTTCTGATGGCCAGTATGGGAGAAGCGGTCGGAGAGAAGATCACCCGTGCCGTGGAACGTGCCACAGAGGAAAAGCTTCCTGTGATCCTGTTTGCCTGCTCCGGCGGCGCCAGAATGCAGGAAGGGATCGTCTCCCTGATGCAGATGGCAAAGACCTCCGCCGCGCTGAAGCGGCATAGCGACGCAGGCCTGCTTTATATTTCCGTGCTGACAGACCCGACTACAGGAGGGGTGACTGCCAGCTTTGCCATGCTGGGGGATGTGATTCTCGCGGAACCCAATGCGTTGATTGGATTCGCGGGTCCCCGGGTAATCGAGCAGACCATCGGGGAGAAGCTTCCGAAAGGCTTTCAGCGTTCGGAATTTCTTCTGGAACATGGTTTCATAGACCGGATCGTGGAAAGGGAAAATCTGAAAACGGTGCTGGCCGGGCTTTTGAAGATGCATGGTGATACGTGGATAATGAAGGCATATGGCGGCCCCGGAAAGCCAGGGGCTCCTACAGGCGGGGGCAATAGCAAAAGTGAGACGAAAATCAGAAAAATGCGGAATGCATGGGAAAGTGTCCGGATTTCCCGGCAGAAGGGACGGCCTGTGGGAAGCGACTATATTTCCCATTTGTTTTCAGACTTTATCGAACTCCACGGGGACCGGTATTATCAGGATGACAAGGCCATTATCGGCGGCCTGGCTTATTTCCGGGGGATGCCTGTGACCGTGATCGCCCAGGAAAAGGGAAAATCGACCAAAGAAAATGTGGAGCATCATTTTGGCATGCCCTCCCCGGACGGATACCGTAAGGCGCTGCGCCTGATGAAGCAGGCGGAAAAATTCCACCGCCCGGTAATCTGCTTTGTAGATACTCCGGGAGCATTCTGCGGCCTGGAGGCAGAAGAACGTGGACAGGGGGAAGCAATCGCGAGAAATCTGTTTGAGCTTTCGGCCTTGAAGACACCGGTTCTTTCGATGATCATCGGAGAGGGTGGAAGCGGCGGCGCCCTTGCTCTTGCCCTGGCGGATGAAGTATGGATGCTGGAAAATTCGGTGTATTCCATTCTTTCGCCGGAAGGCTTCGCAAGCATACTTTGGAAGGACAGCAAGCGGGCGGATGAGGCAGCGGAAGTGATGAAACTGACGGCATCTGACTTGAAAAGTCTGGAGGTCATTGAGCGTGTCATTCCGGAACCGGATGATTATACTGAGGAAAATATGGATGTTGTGTGCGCATCGCTGGAATCTGCCATTGCCGGTTTTCTGGGAAAATATACGGGAATGGAGACGGGAGAATTGACGCGGAAGAGGTATCAACGTTTTCGGAAAATGTAAGTTAAAAGGGAAAGAGCATGTGGTGTGTAGGAGATAAAGAAGTAAGGATCCCTTTGATCCAGGGCGGAATGGGTGTAGGGATCAGCCTGGGAGGCCTGGCCGGAGCTGTTGCGGCACAGGGCGGTGTGGGAATCATTTCCACGGCCCAGACCGGCCGCGGGAGGAATCTATGACAGAGAAGATGTGGAACGGGTCATGGGATATGGCGTGGACGGTGTACAGGTGGCCAGCCGTTTTGTGACAACGGAAGAGTGCGATGCGGATATTCGGTATAAGGAGTCATATATCCATGCCTCAAAAGAGGATATCGCGATCGTGAAAAGTCCTGTGGGAATGCCGGGAAGAGCTATCTTGAATCCTTTCATGAAATGTGTTATGCTGGGAAAGAAGGTTTCTCATACTACGTGTCATAGGTGCCTGGCAAAATGCAATCCGTCGGAAATACCGTATTGTATTACGGATGCATTAATTGCGGCGGCAGAGGGAAGAATAGAAGAAGCGTTATTGTTTTGCGGAGCCAAAGCATACAAAGCGAAACGGATCGAGTCGGTGGAGGAAGTAGTGGAATCGTTGTTCCCGGGGGTATGATCTGGAAAGGAGCGGAAAAGCTATGGATGCATATGAGACGATCAATGACGTCCTGGTAAATTTATTTTATGAAATCCTGGAATTGGAAGAAAAAGCGATCATAACAGAAGAATTCCGGGATATCAGCAATAATGATATGCATATCATAGAAGCGATCGGCCTTGGAAACGAGAGCACAATGTCCGCGGTTGCCAGAAAGCTGAGAATTACCGCAGGATCACTTACCACGTCTATAAACAGTCTGGTCAGGAAGCAATATGTAAAGAGGGACCGGAGTGAAAAGGACAGGAGGATCGTGTATATCAGCCTGACGGAAAAAGGGAGAAAGGCATACTTCCATCATGAGAATTTTCATCGGCAGATGACCAATGCCGCGATCGCGAGCCTGAGTGAGGAAGAACTGCCATTGCTGGCGAAGACATTGGACAGGCTTGCGGTATTTTTCAGGAATTATGGGGATTATGTCAAGGGGATTGATGATGAATAAAAAGAAAAACTATTGACATCCGACGATCCTATGTTAAAATAGAAAAGTATCTGGGATTCATATATATAAAGATAAATAAACAGTAAAAAGCAATGAGCGTGTAAAGTAGAGACTCATTTTCTATCAGAGAGAGAGGATCACCGGCTGAAAGTTCTCTTTAGTTCAGATGAAGATCGAATTTCCCACGTTAGCTGCATTCCTGAACCGGATAAGAAGTGGCGGCAGAATGGCGGTTAATGCCGTTGTGGCCGTGCTTTTAGAAGTAGGGGATGCCGTAGGTTGTACGTTACACAAGGATAGAGAGCCCATGGATGTATTCTGTGGGAATCAGGGTGGTACCGCGGATCATGACTTCGTCCCTTTTGAGGGAAGAGGTCTTTTTTTATCCTTCTTTTGGGATACCCTATAAGATGAATATTGGGAAGTAGACCAGCCATTGCAGAGAAAGGAGAAACCAGAATGAAAGACAGATTGGAACAGATCAAAAAGGAAGCCATCGCGCAGATCCAGGCATCGGATGTGCCGGAAAAGCTGAATGATGTGCGTGTGCGGTTCCTCGGTAAAAAGGGAGAGCTGACCGCCGTACTGAAAGGGATGAAGGATGTGGCTCCGGAGGAACGTCCGAAGGTGGGACAGCTTGTGAATGAGACAAGGGCTGCCATTGAAGCGATCATGGAAGAAACAAAGCAGAAGATGGAGAAAGCTATCCGTGAGGAAAAACTGAAGGCGGAGGTCATTGATGTGACACTGCCGTCGAAGAAGAACCGTGTAGGCCACAGGCATCCAAATACCATTGCCCTGGAAGAGGTAGAGCGTATCTTCGTGGGCATGGGCTATGAAGTCGTGGAAGGACCTGAGGTGGAATATGACCTGTATAACTTTGAAAAGCTAAATATCCCTGCAGACCATCCGGCAAAGGATGAGCAGGATACGTTCTATATCAATAAAGAGATCGTACTCCGTACCCAGACCTCCCCGGTGCAGGCACGTGTGATGGAACAAGGAAAGCTGCCGATCCGTATGATCGCGCCGGGAAGGGTGTTCCGTTCAGATGAGGTGGATGCGACGCATTCTCCGTCCTTCCATCAGATCGAAGGGCTGGTCATTGACAAAAACATTTCGTTCGCGGATCTGAAAGGAACGCTGGAGGTTTTTGCAAAGGAACTGTTCGGGCCGGATACAAAGACAAAATTCCGTCCCCATCATTTCCCATTTACAGAGCCAAGCGCGGAGGTGGATGTGAGCTGTTTCAAATGCGGCGGAAAGGGATGCCGTTTCTGCAAGGGTTCCGGCTGGATCGAGATTCTGGGCTGCGGTATGGTACATCCTCATGTGCTGGAAATGTGCGGCATTGACCCGGAGGTATACGGTGGATTTGCATTTGGCGTGGGGCTGGAGAGAATCGCGCTTCTGAAATATGAGATTGATGATATGCGGCTTCTATATGAAAATGACATTCGTTTCCTGAAGCAGTTTTGACAATAAAAGAAAGTGAGGAAAAGACATTGAATACTTCATTATCATGGATAAAAGCATATGTGCCGGATCTGGATGTGACCGCCCAGGAATACGCGGACGCGATGACATTGTCCGGTACGAAGGTAGAAGGATATGAGAAGATGGACGCGGATCTGGATAAAATCGTCATCGGCCAGATTGAGAAGATCGAGAAGCATCCGGACGCGGATAAGCTGGTAGTCTGCCAGGTGAATATTGGAACGGAGGTTATCCAGATCGTGACAGGGGCGCCCAATGTATTTGAAGGGGCGAAGGTCCCGGTGGTTCTGGACGGCGGACGTGTGGCAGGGGGACATGATGGTTCAAAAACGCCGGGCGGTATCAAGATCAAAAAAGGGAAGCTCAGAGGCGTGGTGAGCAATGGGATGATGTGTTCCATCGAAGAGCTGGGTTCAAATACGGATATGTATCCGGAGTCGCCGGAGGAAGGAATCTACATTTTTCCGGAAGATGCGGAAATAGGGGCAAATGCGGTGCATGAGCTGGGGCTGGACGATGTAGTGGTAGAATATGAAGTGACCTCCAACCGGGTGGATTGCTTCAGCGTGGTCGGGATCGCAAGAGAGGCAGCGGCTACATTTGACAAGAAGTTTGTGCCGCCGGTGGTGACGGAGACCGGAAATGATGAGGATGTCAATGACTACATCAAGGCATCGGTAGAAAATACGGATCTGTGTCCCCGGTATTGCGCGAGAGTGGTGAAGAATATCAAGATCGGGCCTTCCCCGAAGTGGATGCAGAGACGGCTGGCATCTGTGGGAATCCGTCCCATCAATAACCTGGTAGATATTACCAACTATGTGATGGAAGAGTATGGGCAGCCGATGCATGCTTATGACCTGGATACGATCGCGGGGCGTCAGATCATCGTGAAAACGGCACAGGACGGAGATACATTTACCACTCTGGACGGACAGGAGCGTAAACTGGATAAGGACGTGCTGATGATCTGCGACGGAGAAAAGGCGATCGGGATTGCCGGGATCATGGGCGGTGAAAATTCCATGATCACGGATGATGTAAAGACAATGCTCTTTGAGGCGGCATGCTTTGACGGTGTGAACATCCGAAAATCCAGCAAGCGTGTGGGACTGCGTACGGACGCGTCGGGTAAATTTGAGAAGGGCCTGGATCCGAACAACGCGAAAGCGGCGATCGACAGGGCGTGCCAGCTCGTAGAAGAGATGGGAGCCGGGGAAGTGGTCGGCGGAACCGTGGATGTATACGGAAAAGAGAAGAAGCCGGTCCGCGTCCCATTTGACGCGGAAAAGATCAACGCAATATTGGGAACGGATATTCCGGAGGAAGAGATGCTGGGATATTTCAAAAAGATCAATCTGGAATATGACGCAGAGGCAAAAGAAGTCATCGCGCCGACATTCCGGCAGGATTTGTTCCGCCTCGCGGACCTTGCGGAGGAAGTGGCCAGATTTTATGGGTATGACAATATACCGACGACCCTTCCGAACGGGGAAGCGACGACCGGAAAGCTGTCCTTCAAGCTTCGGATCGAACAGGTGGCAAGGGATATCGCGGAGTTCTGCGGTTTCAGCCAGGGCATGTGCTATTCCTTCGAAAGTCCGAAGGTGTTTGACAAACTGCTTCTGCCTGCAGATTCCCCGCTGCGCAGGACCGTGGAGATCATGAACCCGCTGGGAGAGGATTACAGCATCATGCGCACCACATCCCTGAACGGAATGCTGACTTCACTGGCAACCAATTATAATAGAAGAAATAAAGATGTACGTCTGTATGAGCTGGGAAATATTTATCTTCCGAAGAGCCTTCCGCTGACGGAACTGCCGGAGGAGAGGATGCAGTTTACGCTGGGAATGTATGGAAAGGGCGATTTCTTCAGCATGAAGGGCGTGATTGAGGAATTCTTTGAGAAGATCGGAATGAAGAACAAGGAGACTTACGACCCAGGCGCGGGAAAGCCGTATCTTCATCCGGGACGCCAGGCGAATATTATGTATGACGGAAAGGTTGTGGGATATCTGGGAGAAGTCCATCCGGAAGTGGCGGATATCTATGGAATTGGAGAGCGCGCGTATGTAGCAGTCATTGACATGCCGGAGATTATGGAGTATGCTACATTTGACAGGAAATATAATGGAATCGCGAAATATCCGGCCGTAACCCGCGACATCAGTATGGTCGTACCAAAGCATATCCTGGCAGGGCAGATCGAAGAGGTGATTTCGGCAAAGGGCGGAAAATATCTGGAAAGCTATGCACTGTTCGACCTGTACGAAGGGGCGCAGATTAAAGAAGGCTTCAAGTCCGTGGCATATTCTACCGTATTCCGGGCAAAGGACAAGACGCTGGAGGACGCGGAAGTGACGGAGGCTATGGAACGGATACTTAAAGCTTTGGAAGGCATGGGTATTGAATTGCGAAAGTAAAAAACGGGCTGCGTCCGGCGGATCCTCCCAGGGGATAGATGCCATTGCTGTGAATCCGGCGGGGGCGGACAGCAACGCAAAAGGAGGAAGGTATGAAGAAAAAACAGACAGTCGGCCTCATCGTGGCGGCAGTATTGTTTATCGCGGTGGGAGTGTCCAGCGTGCTGGCCAATACGATCTCCCAGAATCTGCTGCAGGAGAGCATGTCTGAAATGCTGGCTGTGGATTATGGAAGCGACACACCGGATCATGATTATATTGCGGTCGTAGAGGTGACTGGTACGATTCAGGAACAGACAGAGACCAATCTATTTGAAATAGCGGAGGGATACCAGCACACGGATACCATGGATTATATCGATGAGCTCATGGAAGATCCGTATAATCAGGGGATTCTTCTGTATGTGGATTCCCCGGGCGGTACGGTGTATGAATCGGAGGAATTGTACCGGAAGTTGATGGAATATAAGGAAACAGCAGGGAAGCCGGTATGGACGTATATGTCCCATTACGCGGCTTCCGGCGGATACATGATCTCCATGGCGTCAGATCAGATTTTCGCTAACGCGAATACAACGACAGGTTCCATCGGTGTGATCATGTCGGGGTATGATATGACAGGTCTGTATGAAAAGCTGGGAATCCGCTATGTCAGCATTACCAGCGGAGAATTTAAAGACAGTTCCATGCTGACGGACGCGCAGATCGCCGTTTATCAGGAACAGGTGGATGAATATTATAGTAAATTTGTCGGGATTGTTTCGGACGGACGGAAGATGCCGGAGGAAGAAGTACGTTCTCTGGCTGACGGGCGGACCTACACGGCAGAACAGGCGTTGGAAAACGGGCTCATTGACCAGATCAGCTCTTATGAGGATATGAAGGACGCGATGAGCGAAGAGTTGGAGGTAGGGGATTTTTACAAACCATCCCAGCCGGAAAATGTGCTTGCGTCATTCTTTTCGGAACTGAAAGAAATGGTTCCGAAACCGGAAGCGCAGATATTGAAGGAAACCGCGTCAACGATGGAAAGCGGGGTGCCGATGTATTATGCAGAACAATTACGATAGCCCAAAAAGTAACGTGGATGTGACCTATGCCGGATTTTGGGTGCGCCTCGCAGCGTACCTGATCGACAGTGTGATCGTATTTTTCATGCTCCTTGTGGTCAGGATGGCGATGTCCGGAGTGAGTTCCCTCTTGTATGGAACCGTCCTGGGAGGAAATATCCTGTTCCATTATACGTTGAAGGATATTGTGCTGTATCTGGGAGAGGCACTGTATTTTATCCTGTGTACCCGCTATACCGGGACGACGCCCGGGAAAAGGGCGATGAACCTGCGGGTGATCAGCGTGGATGAGAGTGGGGAACTGGATCTTCTGACGGTCGTTTACCGGGAGACCGTGGGAAGGTTTTTATGCGGTATTTCGATCTGCATCGGGTATCTGATCATCGGGCTGGATAGAGAAAAGCGGGGATTCCACGATATGCTGTGTGATACCCGGGTGGTGTATGGCAAAAAGGTGAAGGTATATCCGGTGTATCCATATGTGCCGGCGCCACCGACGGCTGGCGCGGTAGGGGCAGGCCAGGGAGATGCGGCCGGAGTGCCGCCTGTGAGGGGGACGATGGCTGGAACACCGGGGAGTCCAGTAGAAGCGCCTCCAGTTTATCCTGCACCGTCGCAGAACGGCCCATACCGTATGGTACAACGGAATGAACAGAATGCGCGCCCGGCGGATCAGGGATTTTTTGCCCCGCAGGGAGATATCCAAGGGAATTCGGAAATAAAAGAAGAAAAAGGGGACTCTGGCGAAGAATGAAAAAACAGGATTTTTATTATGAGCTGCCGGAGGAATTGATCGCCCAGGATCCGTTAGAGGATCGTTCCAGCTCCAGGCTGCTTGTCCTTGACAGGCAGTCCGGGGCTGTTTCACATCATGTGTTTACTGAGGTGGTGGACTATCTGAAAGCGGGAGATTGTCTGGTGATCAATGACACGAAGGTGATTCCGGCAAGATTGATCGGTTCGAAAGTGGGAACCAACGCAAAGATCGAGATTTTGCTGTTGAAGCGCAAAGAGAATCGTATATGGGAGACGTTGGTAAAGCCTGGGAAAAAGGCGAAGCCCGGAACGAAGATCAGCTTTGGGGATGGAACCCTTGTGGGCGAGATCCTGGAGGTCGTGGAAGAGGGCAACCGGCTGGTTAAGTTTTCGTATGAAGGGGTATTTGAGGAAATTCTGGATCAACTGGGACAGATGCCGCTTCCGCCTTATATTACCCATCAGTTACAGGAGCGGGAGAGATATAATACGGTCTATGCGGCACACGAGGGGTCGGCGGCAGCGCCCACGGCAGGCCTGCATTTTACCCCGGAGCTGCTGCATGAGATCAGGGAAAAAGGGGTGGATATCGCAAAGGTTACGCTTCATGTAGGGCTTGGAACCTTCCGCCCGGTGAAGGTGGAAGAGATTACGGACCATCATATGCATTCGGAATTTTATCAGATCAATGAGGAAGCGGCAAAGAAGATCAACCGGGCAAAAGAAGGAAACGGGCGGATCATCTGTGTGGGGACGACAAGCTGCCGGACCATCGAATCGGCCGCGGATGAGAACGGACATATCGAGGCGGGAAGCGGGTGGACGGAAATATTTATCTATCCGGGATATCGGTTCAAGGTGCTGGACGGACTGATCACGAATTTCCATCTTCCGGAGTCTACGCTGATTATGTTGGTATCCGCGCTGGCAGGACGGGAGCATGTGATGAAGGCATATGAAGAGGCTGTAGAGGAAAGGTATCGGTTTTTCTCCTTTGGGGATGC
>CAZFXM010000012.1:0-89311 GCA_964523125.1 uncultured Clostridium sp.
AGACTATTTTCAACTCGCACCCTTCCAGAGTGGAATTTAACTTTTCACTTCACCCGGATCGTTTTTATTTTACAAATTTATACAAAACTATTGACAAACCGGAGAAATAGTCTATAATGAATTATATCGAAAAAATAATAAATAAACATATGAAAATTGGCATTAAGCACAAAAATCTAAAAAATAAATGAAAAATTGGTGAAATATGTCAAAAAATATAATCGAAAAAATAATAAATATATAAGGGAAGGGAGTGCGGACCGTGACAGATGCAAGTGAAAAGATGAGGCAGCTTGGTATTTCAGAGGAGGCAATCGAGGAGGTTTTATTTGTCGCGAAAAGAATGGATGACAAAGGACTTGTGAATTCTTTTGCGGGCAACATCTCGACAAAGCGTGACGGGAAAATTTATATTACGCCTACCGGTCAGAATAAAGGGATGCTGACACCGGAAAAGATTGCGGTCATCAATGAGGAAGGTAAACGGATCTGGGGTATGAAGGAGACATCGGAGATCATCATGCACACGATGGCATATGATATCTGTGAGGAGAACGGATGGGACGTAGGAGGCGTGGTACACAGCCATTCCAAAGTCCTGACTGCTTTTTCCATGGCTTGCAGGGATATCGAGACTAAGGCGCTTCCGGAGATGATGGGGAATTTTCATAAGATCCCATGTGCACCTTATGGCGCCCCCGGAACAAAATATATTCTGACTATGGCAGAACCCTATCTGGCGGAAGGTTATCGTATCGTACTGCTGGGAAACCACGGCAGCCTGGCGGTAGGAAAGACAGTCGAGGATGCCATGAATATTGTAGAAGCAAGCGAGGCGATCGCGGAACAGATTTTGATCACAAATTACATTCTGGGAGGCGAGAAGGCGCTGGATGATCTTGAAGTTGCAAAGTTTTTCGAGATTTATAAAGAAAATCGTTCCAAACGGGTAAAGATATCATAAGTTTAGAACGATTATTGATTCGTAACCCTATGTGTGCATTTCATAGAAAGGTGGATTTGTACCAATGGTAAATGAATCAATATTAGAAAGCAGAAAATATTATCAACGAAACAAAATGCTGAGTGTGATCCGGACAAATACAGATGTTTCCCGTAATGACATCCGGAAACTTACGGGCTATAGTATGACGACCGTAATGAATACCGTGGAAGATATGATAACAGACGGATTGATCTACGAGGAAGAATGCGGGGAAGCAAGGGTGGGAAGAAAACCAGTCTGGCTGCGTTTGAACCCTCAGGGCGGCTATTTTATCGGAGTAGAGTGGAACCGTACCTGGATGCATTGTGTTGTCCTTGATTTTACAGGAAAACCGGTTCATCGGCAGAAACAGGTAGTTGATGACGCACATCGTTGTACGGACGGGCTGATCGGGCTGATCAAGGATATGGTCCGGGAGGCAATACGGGCACTCGGAAGCAAAAAAGAGAAGATCATCGGGATTGGGCTTGGTGTACCAGGCTACAGTGATAAAGTGAAGGGAATTGCGTTGTCTTATACTTATTTCGAAGGATGGAGCAATATCCCTGTGAGGCAGATCATTGAAGAGGAATTCCGGATTCCCTGCTATATGGGCAATAATGTGGACGTTATGATCTATGCATATAAGTGGCTCGTATTTCAGGGGTCTTGTGACGATATGTTGTTTGTATCCGTAAGGACAGGAGCCAGGGTCATGCCGGTTATCAATAACCAGGCTGTGAGCAGCAGATATGGATTCCCGGGAGAACTGGGACATATCCGGGTGAGTACCGGAAGCAGGATGTGTTCCTGTGGGCGCTATGGCTGCCTGAATTCCGAGGTATCAGATGTGGCGATTATGAGCAAGATCCGGGATGGCGTCCTGTCCGGAAGATTTAAAGGGATCGCGAAGATGCTCCATGGAGACGTGGAGAAGATCACGATGGCGGTATTTCGGGAGGCAGTCCTGGCAGGAGATGAGGATTCTCTGGCACTTTTACAGCAGGCATGCCAGTATCTTGGGAAAGCCCTGGGCATATTAGTGAATATTTTCGCGCCGAGCCGGATCGTGCTGTATGGAGAACTTGCCTCTATAGGTACTCCTTTTCTGGAACGTCTGCGGCAATGTGTGGAAAGAGACGCGATCGTAGAGAACATGAATATATTAAAAATAGAAGTTTCTGAATTCGGTCCTGACTTGGGTGCCATGGGCGCTGCGGCGCTTGTGCTGCAGGAAGCATTTGAATTTGTAGAAGAAACGATCTGATCTGTGAAACGATTTGGCTTGCAGAATGATTTTATAAGAAAGAATAATTGTGTATGGAGAAAAAGCTGATGCTTGCCACCGATATCGGTGCCAGCAGTGGAAAGATGGCTGCCGCCGTATTTGACGGCAGGCAGATGGTCATAAAAGAATATTGGGATTTTGCAAACCGCCCGGCGGAGATCGGGACGGCGCTGTACTGGGATGTGTTTGCACTCTATCATTCCATTTTGGATGGGATGGCAGCCTTCCGGGAAAAATATGGACAAGCCCACACCATTGCCATTGATACATGGGGGGCAAGCTACGGCCTGCTTGATGATCAGGGAAGACTTTTAGAGCCTGTGTACCATTACCGGGATGAAAGGACATCTGCAACGATGGAAGATATGAAGCAGGTGATGGACGAGTGGGAACTATTCAGGCTTACGGGCTGCCAGTGTAACAGGACATACACACTGCCCCAGCTTTATTCCTATGTGGTACAGAAAAGTAAGATTTTGGAACTTGCGGAGGATATGTTGTTCTTACCGGATCTTCTATCTTATTTTCTGGGGGCGGAGAAAAGCTGTGAGATGACAATCGCCGGAACCTCCTGCCTGCTGGAAAATCAGCAGGAGAAGTGGAGCCTTGAAGTCATGAGGAGGTTTGGCCTGCCGGAAAATCTGCTTACCCCTATTGTAGAGCCTAGGAAGGTGAAAGGTAGCTTAGGTTCCTGGGTCAGGGAAAAGACCGGGATGCGCAAGACGCAGATCATCGCAACGGTAGGGCACGACAGTGCGGCGGCTGTGGCAGCTATACCGGATTTTGGGGAAGACGCGCTTTATATCAGCGTTGGAACCAGCATCAGTATGGGGGTGGAAAGGAAAAGCTGCCTGCTGACGAGGGAAGCCTTTGAAAAAGGGTTCAAAAATACCGGCGGCATTGATCGAAGGAAGATTGTTTACCGTGATTTTTCGGCTAGTTGGCATATCAATGAGTTTATGCGAACTCGGAGAGAGGCTGGTATGGAGTATACGCATCCGGATCTGATCCGGATGGCACAGAACACCTCATCACCGCATGTATATATTGATGTAGAGGACGGAATGCTTAATACTGCCGGAGGTGATATGTGCCGGAAGATCAATGAGTACCTAAGGCGGACAGGCCAGGTGCAGTTGGAAGAGGACGGGGATTTTATCCGATGTATTTATGAGAGCATTGCTATGAAGGTCAGGTATTATGCCTATGCTTTCCGGGAAGTACAGGAGGATTTTTCGAAAGTCTATGTCATCAACGGCGGTTCCAGAAACACGCTTCTGATGCAGTTCATCAGTAATGCCCTGGAAATGGAGATCTATGCGGGAATGCCTTATGCAACGATCTCAGGAAATTTGCTGACTCAGTTGTATGCGCAAGGTGAAGTTTCATCCGTAGAGCAGATGCGGCAGCTTTCGAAGGAGTCATTTGAACTGAGGATTTATGAGCCTGAGCAGGGCGCCTTATGGCGGGAGGAGTTCGCAAAATACCAATTACTTATATAGTCGTAGGTTCAAGTCAATCAATTATAAAACAAAGAAGGAGGAAAACATGTTTAAGAAAATGGTAAGTGTAATGCTTGCCGGAGCTATGGTAATCAGCCTTGTAGCTTGCGGCGGCGGCAATTCAGGAGGAGACTCCGGCAGTGAAAGCCAGAGCCAGAGTGATGCCGGTACTGAGGACAGTGACAGCGGCAGTGAAGACAGTGATGAGGGAGGCAGTGATGCAAACGGCACGATCTCTCTGTGGACATGGTCACCGGTTACACGTACGGCAGAAAAGATGATCGCGGCATTTGAGGAAGAGAATGAAGGTGTGGAGATTGATTATACAAATTATAATTACAATCCGGAATACCTTGAAGCAATCTCTGCTGCTTCCTCAGCAGATAATCTTCCGGATATCATGGGACTGCAGCCAGGTTCTTTAACCCAGACATATTCTGATTATCTGATTGATCTTGGAGAATATGCAAAAGCAGAATGGGGGGACGACTGGACTTCCGTATATGATAATGTTACACAGAGCCAGCTGCAGTTAGGAAACGCAGAAGGCGATGACAGCTACTATATCCTGCCGATCGAGACACAGGTTATCTATATTGAGTATAACAAAACTCTGTTTGATCAGCTTGGCCTGAAAGCTCCAACTACATATGCAGAATTGGTAGACTGCTCAAAGAAACTCAGAGATGGTGGCTATGCCCCATTATTCTTTGGCGGCGCTGACGGATGGCAGCATGTAAACCTGTTGATCATGTGTACATCACAGATCGACAAAGATCTCTTTGATGCATGCCAGAACGGTGAGAAAGAATGGACATGTGATGAGATGAAGCTTGCGATGACTAATTACAAAAAGTTGTTTGATGATGGCGTAATCCAGGATGGTTCCCTTTCTTCAACAAGCTATAGTGATGGAACTACTTTATTCCTTGCAGGGCAGGCAGGAATGATGGCACTGGGTTCTTGGTGGGCTCAGGAATATACCGCGGATGATGTATCAGATGCGGTCGCGAACTGGGATTATGACTATTTCTATCTTCCGGCAATCTCTGACGGAGTGGAGGATTCCAAGCCGATCGGTGGTGTAGATTTTGGCTATGGCATTACAAAGAACTGTAAGGATCCGGAAGGCGCGTGGAAAGCTCTGGCAAGCTTTGCGGCAGGTGCGGGCGGACAGGAGATCGCAAATGATATGAACAACCATCTGTCTTATCCGAACATGGAGCCAGACACAAGCGTTATGATCGAAAGAGACGGCCTGCAGAAAGCGGTTGACGAATTCAATAAGTCCGGTAAGGACATTGCGGGCGGTCTTGTAAATCAGCGTATTGCAGAAGCAACCATTGAGACAGCAGTTCAGGAAGCTATGCAGGGCCTGGTAGGCGGAGAATATGATGTGGATGCGGCAGCAGCACACATTCAGGAAGCGCAGGATGCTTTATAAAAAGCGGATTACTTTTTTAGAAGCAAATCGAAATGAAAAATAAAAAAGTTTGATTGTTATAATTGATTGAATGCCTGGATCGGAGGGGAGCCGCTGAGGGTTCCCCTCGATTTTTATCAGAGAGGAGGGTGTTGTGTGGAGAATACGAAGACAAAGAAAAAACAGAAGATCAATTGGATAGCATATCTGTTTATCGCCCCGGCGATGTTCTTCTTCTGTCTGTATATTTTGTACCCTATTTTGTTTGTATTAACACATAGTGTGTATAAATGGTCAACGCTTTCAAATATGGAATTCATAGGTCTGGCAAATTACCTGGATCTGTTCAAGGATTCTACGTTTTGGACGACCATTAAGAATTCGGCGGTCTGGATCGTGGTGACCGTGCCGGTACAGGCCTGTCTTGGATTTATTCTTGCGTATATCATAGAGGAGCGCCTTGGACGGAAGAAACGTAATGGAAAAGGCATTTCTAAGATGGTGTTCCGTACCATTTTTTTTATCCCGGTCGTTACATCGGTAACGGTAGTAGCGATCGTCTGGAGTAAGATCTTCCAGCCGTATCAGGGGATCCTGGGGTACTACCTGCACGAGTGGTTCAATATGTCGCCTACGATCAATGTGCTTGGAAATGCAAATGCAGCTTTATTTGGAGTCATGCTGGCAAATATCTGGGAATGGACCGGATGGTCTATGATCATGTACGTGGGCGGGCTGTCACAGATCTCAGATGATATTAAAGAGGCGGCACGGATTGACGGTGCGTCGGTATGGCAGGAATTGAAGTATGTGTATCTGCCATCCTTGTCCTCGGTGCATAAGTCACTGCTGATGCTTGGCGTTATTGGTTCTTTGCAGACCTATGCATTGGTGGGAGTTATGACGAACGGCGGACCCAACCATGCGACGGAAATGCCTGGAACCTATATCTTCCTGAAGGGCTTTACTCAGAATCAGATGGGATATGCATGTACTATTTCTGTGGCAATACTTTTGGTTGCGTTGATCCTGACATTTGTACAGGTACGGTTCCTTGGTTCCGGTGATTTCATGAAGAAAGGAGATTGACCATGGAGAAATCAAATCATAAAGCGGGATTTCGCGGACAGATGGGGCAGGCGGGATGGATGCTTCTGCTGATCATCGCAACGGTCATGACATTGCTTCCGCTGGTTTTTACTTTGAGTCTTTCCTTCCGGACGCAGAATTCCATCTATGATCCGCGTCTGTTTGTGACGGAGCTGACAAATGGAAATTATATCAAGGCGATGACGGATAATCCTACGATTCCTTATAATTTCCTGGCCAGTTTTGTGATTTCTACTGTTTCAACGGTTGCTACGGTTCTCTTTGCATCTATGGCGGTCTTTGGATTTTCCAGGGATAATGTCAAAGGCAAGCTTTTGATGTATAACATGATTATGTGTGCGTTGATGGTCCCTATCAGCGCATTGGTAATTCCGATCACGCAGCTAAACAGCAGATTCGGGCTTCTGGACAATTATTTCGGGCTGATTTTCCCGTATATCGCATTGAATATCCCTTATGCGGTGACAATCCTGCAGGGGTTTATGTCAGGTATTCCAAAAGAATTGGAGGAAGCGGCCATCATTGACGGGTGTTCGACGCCGGGGCTGTATGTAAAAATCGTGCTGCCACTTTTGAAATCCGGTATCGTGGTTGTGTCGATCTGGACATTCCTTACATGTTGGAATGAGTTCTTCCTTGCACTTTGTACGATGACAAAGGCAACGACAAAAACACTCCCGCTGATTGCGCAGCAGTACAAGGGTGTATATAATAGCCAGCCGGGAATATTGTTTGCGATTCTGATCATTATAACGATACCGATGATCGTATTCTATTCGATTGTACAGAAGCAATTTGTAAAAGGTATGACATCCGGAGCAGTCAAAGGTTAGTGAAAAGCGTATGTGGATATTTAACAGTGAAAAAACGGCGCTTGGAGAAGCGCTGGAAGGAATTTTGTTTGCAGAGCCCGGAAAATATGAAAAGCTGGATACAAAATATGGTTATGGGCTTTTCCGTAAAGGGCTTCCGGATCATCGTGTAAGGATCATCGTGGACGGGGGCGGCGGGTACGGCCCCATGTGGGCAGGCTTCGCGCGGCCGGGGCTGGCAGATGCCATGGTGCATGGTGAATTTAACTGTGCCCCGAATGCCTATGTACTCTATGAGATGGCAAAAACGATTGATGCGGGAAAAGGTGTACTGTTTTTATGCAACCATTTTATGGGGGATTATCTGAACAATGACATGGCTTTGGAACTGCTGGAGCATGAGGGGATCCATGCGAGGGCCTGCTATGTCTCGGATGACATTTGCAGTTGTATCGGCGAGGCGAAAGAAGCCAGAGGCGCGCTTCATGGGATTGCGCAGTTGGCAAAGCTGGCTTCGGCGGCCGCGGCGCAGGGGATGCCTTTAGAACGGGTTTACCGTTTGGCGGAAAAGGGCAATGAACGGCTTCGGTCCATTACCATGAAAGTGAATGAAGAAGGGGAGCTCTGGATAGGTCCTGGCTTTTCCGGAGAACCCCCGGTGGAGACGGCGCGGTTTGAGTCAGCAGACCAGTTGGTTTCTCTTGCCATAGACAGGCTGATGGCCGAGCTGGGAGCCTATGGAACAGATCCGGTATATCTGTGCGTCAGCCGCCTGAGAAATATGTGCTTTACCGAGGGTTTTGTGGTCCTCCATGCGGCGGTACGGTATTTGCAGGAGAAGGGGATTGCTGTGTGCGGCAGCTCGGTAGGCACCTATTTTGATGTGTTTGATTCCAATGGCTGTATGATTTCATTGCTGTCTGTGGATGAAGAGATGGAAGCTTGTCTTGGCAGCGTATCGGGTTATGATTTTACGGTCTGAGAGGTGAGAAGGATGGGGCAGGTCAGGGTTGAAAAATTGCAGGAAATGTTTGTAGGTGCAGCGCGTCTGATCATAGAGAAGGAGCCGTATCTGACGGAGATTGACTCAGTCATTGGGGACGGAGACCATGGAATCGGGATGAAGCGTGGATTTTCCGCAGTACTGGAGTTGCTGGCTGAAAAAGAATTTCAGAATGCGGACGAACTTTGCCACGCGGTCAGCATGGAACTGATCAAGAGCATGGGCGGTGCGTCCGGGGTGATTTTCGGAACCATGTTTTTTGGTGGTATCAGCCGGATCCCTCACAGTAGGACGGTATCAACGGAGGAACTGGCGAATTATTTCTATGACGGCGAACAGGCCATAGAGCGCAGAGGCAGGTCAAAACCAGGACAAAAGACCATGCTGGACGCATTGTATCCTGCCGTATGTGCAATGCAAGAAAACATCGGAGCAGACGCGACGGAGATGTTCGCGGCGGCATATCAGGCGGCGGTAAAGGGTGTGGAGGAAAGTAGGAAAATCTTACCGAAGGTGGGGCGCAGCAAAAACTTTCGTGAGGAAGCGGTAGGCCTTCCGGATCCTGGGGCCGTGTCTACAAGCTATCTGTTCCAGGCATTTGCAGAGACGCTGCGTAGAGGATAGATCGTCCTGTCTGTAATCTGTGCCGGTATTGTTATATTTATGTGGGTGTGGATTATCGGGGGAAAAGATTTTGTGATTGAGGAAAGAGGGAAGGATTATGCTGGAGAAAGTAAGTAATATTTTAAAAATGGCAGATGAATGCAATACGTCTGCGATCGCATTTATCTGTACGGACTATAACATGGTGTATTCTGTCGTGACTACTGCGGAAAAGACAAATACACCGGTCATTGTAATGCTGCTTCCGGAGCATGTGGAAATGAATCGTACGATGAATGTCAGTGGCTTTGCGCAGATGACAAAAGAGCTGGCAGCGTCGGTAAAGGTGCCGGTAGGGCTGCATCTCGATCATAGTTATGACTATCCGTCAATTATGAATGCGATTCGTAAGGGATTTGACTCTGTGATGATTGATGCATCCGCACATCCATTGGAAGAAAACATTGCAATTACCAGAAAGGTAGTGGAGACAGCGCACATTTTTGATGTAGATGTGGAGGCGGAGATCGGTCATGTAGGTCTTGCCCAGGACTGTGACGGAGATAAGAGCGATTTTTATACGAAGGCAGATGCGGCAGAGCTCTTCTGCCGGGAAACGGGTTGTGATTCCCTCACAATCGCAATCGGAAATGCACATGGTGTTTATGTGGAAACGCCGCATCTGGATCTGAAACGTCTGGAAGAGATCAATGCGGCTACGGATGTACCTCTCGTGCTTCATGGGGGAAGCGGGATTCCGCACGATCAGTTAGAAATTGCATTTACGAAAGGAATCAATAAGTTTAATGTCGGTACGGAATTTCTGGGAGTCTATTATGATGCTCTCACGGATCATGTGAAGATGACAGAAGGAGATGGCAGGCCGCTGAAAATGTTGGAGGTTCCTATATTCGTACAGGAACGTCTGGAAAAATATTTGACAGAAAAATTAAAATTATCCAAGTTTTAGAACATGGAAAAGATATGGTTCCATGATATGAAATAGAATAAAAGCAATCCGGAAGCCGAGAACTTTCGGATTGCTTTTCTATTTTAAAATTAGAACCTCACTCTGCTTGACCCGTCTGCTGATTTCACGTATAATAAAATCTGGTAAAGGAGGAAATGTAAAGCATTTTTTAAATGCCTTCCGACTATTACCAGGAGAATAAACATATACAGGAGCATATCATGGCAAAGGAAGTAAAGATCAGGGTTTTTGAACTTGCGGCGGGAGCCGCGGTATACCTTGGTTTGCTGATCGGGGCACAGTTCGGTTACTGGGGGCTTGCAGTGACGGAAGAGATGGAACTGGCGCTGGTCCTGCTGGCATACGGGATTCTGACAGTGGATACCTGCTGGCAGATTTTCCATAAGCTGAAGTCTTTGCAGTTCTTTGATGAAAATCTGCTTATGCTGCTGGCCACTGTCGGCGCATTGCTTATTGAAAGATATACAGAAGCGGTAGTTTCGATGCTGCTTTTTCACGTTGGAAAATTAATCGAGACGATCACACTGCAACATACGAGGCAGTCCATCGCAAAGTTTATGGATATCCGTCCCCCATTTGCGAACCGGAAAAGAGGGATGGGAGAAGAGAAGGTAAGGCCGGAAGAACTAAAGCCGGGCCAGGTCATTGTTATCCGTCCGGGAGAGAAGATTCCGGTGGACGCGGTGGTTACCCGTGGATTCAGCAATGTCGATGAGAAGGCATTGACGGGGGAATTCGAGCCGAGAAGTGTCAGTATGGGAAGCTGGATCTATAGCGGAGGTATTAATCAGGACAGTGTCCTGGAAGCAAGAGTGGCCCGGGCATATGAGGAATCCGCTGCGTCAAAGATACTCAGGCTGGTAGAAGAAGCCTTTGAAAATAAAGGAGAAAGCCAGAATAGCGCGGAAAGGTTCACACGTTTTTATAGTCCCATCGTAACCCTGCTGGGAATCCTGGTGATCATTCTTCCTCCTATGATATTTTCCGATCAGAGTCCGGAGACCTGGATCTACCGGGGGCTGATCTTTCTTGTGGCAGCTTGTCCGTGTGGGCTGTTGATATCAGTGCCTGTCGCGTTTTTAGGAGGGATAGGAGCCGCTTCCGGGCAGGGAGTACTGGTGAAGGGCGGCAATTATCTGGAAACACTGTCTCAGATAGAAACTTTTATTTTTGATAAGACAGGAACATTGACAGAAGGAATATTTGGTGTAAAGGAAATCTGCCCGCGGGGGATTACGGCCGCCCGGCTTCTGGAAATCGCGGCTTACGCGGAAGCATATTCGAATCACCCTGCCGCGTTATCTTTACGTGATGCCTATGAAAAGGGAATCGATACCTCCAGAATCGGATATGTACAGGAGCATCCGGGACTGGGAATTGAAGCAGTGGTCGATGGCATACGGATATACACCGGCAATTCCAGGTATATGGAATTGCTTGGCATGGATTATCAAAGAGTAAGGGGCAGCGGTACCGCGGTTCATGTGGCGGCAGGCGGAAGATACGCAGGATACGTACTGATCGCGGATAGAGTCAGGGGAGACGTCAGTGATACAATTCATTGGCTGCGGCAGCAGCACATGGACGTGATGATGTTTACAGGGGACAATGAGCTTGTGGCAAATGACGTAGCAAAGAAGCTAGGGATTGAATTTGTCTACGCGAATTTGCTGCCCCAGGATAAAGTGGCTCAGTTGGAAGAAATTATGAGCAGCCAGATGGAGTCGGAAAAGCTGGCATTTGTAGGAGACGGGATCAATGATGCCCCGGTTCTTGCAAGGGTGGATGTAGGGATAGCCATGGGAGGGCTAGGATCTGACGCGGCGCTGGCAGCAGCGGATATTATTCTGATGGAGGACGAGCCGTCCCGCATTATAAACGTGATCCGGATTTCGCGGGAAACGATCCGTGTAGTAAGGGAGAATTTGTATTTCGCGGTTTTTATCAAGGTAATTCTTCTTGTATTGGCATTTTTTGGCGGAATCACCATGGAGAAGGCGATCATTGCAGACACGGCTGTTTTACTGATCAACCTGTTGAATTCTTTTTGGGTCCTGAAATATCCGGAATGATACCTTATAAAACGGCCGAATGGCCATAATGGGATGCTCGGAGAGTATACCTTATAAAACGGCCGGATGGCCATAATGGGATGCCCTGAGGGTATGGAAAATGCGACGATTCCGGGCAGTTGCATGTGATATTGAAGTAATAAGGAGTTTGTGTCCATGAGGAACGGAAAAATAAGATATCTGGTTTTGTCTGCGGCAGCAGCGTGTCTGATTGTATCCTGTTCGTCAAATGATGTAAAGGATGGAACAGAACTGTTGGAGCAGGGAGATTTTGAAAAAGCGGCCAATGCATTTGAGCAGGCAGCAGAAGACGCGGAAAAAGAAGGGGAAAGGGCTCCGGAGGCATACCGCGGGCTCGGGATGGCATATTATGCCCAGGAAGACTATGAGGGAGCCAGGACAAATCTCCAAAAAGCACTGGATGAGGGAGGAATGGAAACTCCGGCTATCTACAACCTGATCGGCGTCTGTTCCATGAAGCTGGAGGACTATGACAGCGCCCTGGCCGCGTTTGAACAGGGAATAGGACTTCCGGAGAATGCTGTGATCTCCGAAGGGACGAAAGAAGAGCAGACGGCAGATTACAGCGAAGTGATTCAGGAAATGAAATTTAACCGTGTGGTTTGCTATGAGAAAAAGCTGGACTGGGAAAACGCGAAGGCGGCTATGTCGGAGTACAGCAGCCAGTATCCGGATGACGCGGCGGCGCAGAAAGAAGCAGAATTTCTGAACACACGATAAGGACACCGTCTCTAAGCTCGAAAAGACCTCACTAAGAGCCGGGTAACTATAATTCGCATGTAAGCGCCTGAAACACAGGCGCTAAGTGCTCATAATAAAGGAAAGATTTTATGAAAAAATCATATCAGATCACGGATTTCTGCCATCGTTTCTTACAGGGCTACGTCATGGAAAATGACTGCTGTGTGGATGCTACGGCGGGAAACGGCAATGATACGGAGTTCTTGTGCCGGATGGCAGGATCTGGAGGAAGAGTCTATGCATTTGATATTCAAAAAGAAGCGCTGGAGCATACCCGGCGCAGGCTGGAAGCGGCGGGGCTGCCGGGGCGTGCTATTCTGATCGAAGACGGGCATGAGCATATGGCGGATTATGTAAAAGAACCGGTAGCTGTGATCGTATTTAATTTTGGTTATCTGCCGGGCGGAGACCACCGGATTGCTACAAAGCCCGAGACAAGCGTTGCAGCAGTAAGGCAGGGGCTTGATTTGTTGAAGCCGGACGGTATTATGGGCTTGTGTATTTACAGCGGAGGAGATACCGGATATGAAGAACGGGATGCCCTGCTGCAATTTCTCAAAGAATTGGATACCAGGAAATGGCTGGTGATCGTCGCCAGCTTCTATAACCGGAAAAACGACCCGCCTCTTCCGGTATTTGTAATTCGGTTAAAATAGCGTTTTGCCGTATGATGAGGATATATCCGGTTCAAAAGTATTCTAATCGGTAAAAAAATGGAGAGCATTTATGGCATTATATGATCTGAAGCAGGAAGAAGAGAGGTTTATTTTAGTTGGAATACAACTGGATGAGCATGAACTTGCCGAAGAATCCCTGGATGAACTGGAAGCCCTTGCGAAAACCGCGGGAGCTGCCGTTTCAGGACGTTTGATCCAGAACCGGGAGGCAGTACATCCGGCGACCTATATCGGAAAAGGGAAAATAGAAGAACTGAAAGACCTGATCTGGGAACAGGACGCGACCGGCATTATTTGTGATGATGAGCTTTCTGCGGTGCAGTTGAACAACTTACAGCAGGAATTGGAATGTAAAGTGGTAGACAGGACACTGTTGATATTAGACATTTTCGCGGCACATGCGGTATCCGGGGAAGGAAAGATCCAGGTGGAGCTGGCACAGCTCCGATACCGGGCAGCCAGACTTACGGGGCTGGGCAGCTCCCTGTCCCGTCTGGGAGGCGGGATCGGAACAAGAGGCCCTGGAGAGAAAAAGCTGGAGATGGACCGGCGTTTGATCAGGGAGAGGATCAGCCGTTTAAAGCAGGAATTGAGAGAGGTAGAGCAGCATAGGGAGCTGATTCGCGCACAGAGAAAAAAATCCAATATAAAAGTCGCTGCCCTGGTGGGGTATACCTCGGCAGGAAAAAGCAGTATTGAAAATGCGTTGACCGGCGCTGGGATTTTGGAAGACGCGATGCTGTTTTCCACGTTGGATACTACGACCCGGATGTTGGAGCTGGAAGGGAAACAGAAGATCCTGCTGACAGATACGGTAGGATTTATCCGGAAGCTTCCGCACCACTTGATCGAAGCATTTAAAAGTACGCTGGAAGAAGCAAAATACGCAGACGTTATGATCCATGTAGTGGACACATCCAATCCACAGATGGACACCCAGATGTATGTAGTGTACGATACGCTGCGCCAGCTTGGGGTGGAAGGAAAACCGGTGGTGACTCTTTTCAACAAGCAGGACTTGTTGAGGGAGCCGGGACATTTCCGGGATCTTCAGGCAGATTATACGATATGTGTTTCCGCGAAGACGGGGCAAGGCTTGGAAGAACTGAAGAAAATCCTGCTGGAAATATTAAGGGAAGATCAGATTTATATAGAAAGACTGTATCCTTTCGGGGATGCGGGGAAAGTACAATTGATTCGAAAAAGCGGACAGTTATTGGAGGAAGAGTATGTGCCGGAAGGCATTTCCGTAAAGGCGTATGTACCAAAAGAGATTTACGGGAAAATCTGACAGAGTTTCAAACATCAGGCTTTCTGAGGGGGACTTTATAAAAGAATACGAGGGATGCTTTTATGTTATCAAAATTCAGCGTAAAAAAGCCGTATACCGTAGTAGTTGCGGTGGTCCTGGTCATGATCCTGGGATATGTGTCATTTGATAAAATGACAGTGGATCTGCTGCCGGATATGAATCTTCCTTACGCGGTTGTAATGACGACCTATCCGGGAGCCAGCCCGGAAGAGGTGGAGACTACGGTCACAAGACCAGTGGAACAAGCCATGGCGACCATCAGCAATATTAAAAATGTCAGCTCTTCCTCTATGGAAAATGCTTCGACTGTTATTTTGGAATTTGAGCAGACAGCGAATATGGATTCCGCGACCATTGAAATGCGGGAGAGTCTGGATCAGATCAAGGGTTACTGGCCGGATACGGTGGGGAATCCAATCATCATGAAGCTCAATCCTACGATGCTGCCCATCATGGTGCCCGCTGTCAGTGTAGAAGGAGCCAATGCCGCGGAGACAACACAGATTATAAAAGACGAGGTCCTTCCGGAACTGGAAAGCCTGGAAGGTGTGGCTTCTGTCAATATGTATGGTGATGTGGAAGAGACGGTCCGGGTGACGATCAAGAAGGCAAAGGTAAGCAGTGTAGACGCGAGCGTGCAGAATCAGTTGGACAGAAAGTTTAAAGAAGCGGAGGATGCGCTGGCAGACGCGAAAGCCCAGGTGGAGGACGGGAAAAACCAGATGAAATCTGGCGCGGGGGCGGCTGCAGGCCAGTTATCCGCGGCAGAACAGCAGATTGCCCAGGGAGACGCGGAGCTGATCCAGGGACGTCTGGAGATAAACGAAAAGAAAAGCCAGCTTGAACTTGCCAGAACCACACTCCAGATTGCCGCGGCCGGGCTGGATGCCAGTGAAGAGGCGCTGAACCAGCAGAAGCAGGAGTTAGAGGACTTGAACAGCCAGAGAGGGCAGATCGAGCAGCAATATCAACAGGTGCAGCAGGAAATACAGGAACTTTTGGCCTCCATGGGCCAGGTGGATGGAAGTATAGGAGGCCTGCCCTCCACAGGTGACAATTCCGGAACCCAGGATCCAGCAGGCAGCGGTGCAGGAGTACAGGCTCCATCAGGAAGTGGTACAGGTACAGAAAATCCTCCGGGAGGCAGTACCGGAACGGCAGGAGGAAATGGAACCGGAACGACCATACCGGGGGCGGTTCCAAATCTGCCGGGGATGACCCCGGGATCGGGCGGTACAGAGATCACGCTTCCTGATGGTACAACGATTACGATACCTGGGGATATCTCGAATATCACGTTGCCAGATGGAATTCCGGATATTCCGGTTCCGGACGGTACGGATATGGAGAAGCTTACGCAGCTCCAGCTTGCGCAGGCAACGCTGGCTTCCCGGCTTGCGCTGTTGGATCAGTATGATTCCACGATGTCTACGATCAATGAGGGGCTTGGACAGATTGGCGCAAATCGGCAGATCATTACAGATAAGCAGGCGGAACTGGATATGGCGCAGACTATGCTGGACCAGGCAGAAGCCCAGTTAAACGCAGGAACCCTTACGCTGGCACAGGCAAGAGCCCAGCTTGGAGCGGCCCAGCTTACGGCAGCATTGGAGATGAGCAGCGTATCCGCCCAGCTTGCGGTCGGAGAAGCAGCTATTCAGGAGCAGGAAGAGGAGCTGAAAAAGACAAAGGATACGGCCAGCGCCAGTGCGGATATGGAAGCCCTGCTCACGGCAGAGACGGTACAGACGCTGCTTACGGCGCAGAATTTTAATATGCCGGCTGGCTATGTGACGGAAGACGGGATTGACTATTTGATCCGTGTAGGCGATAAGTTTTCTTCGATTGAAGAACTTCGTAAGCTGGTATTGGTGGAACGTGAGGGAATCAATCCGATCAGGCTGTCCGATATCGCGGAGGTAGAGCGGAAAGATAATGCGGATGAAACCTACGCCAAGTTAAATGGAGAAAACGGGATTCTTTTCCAGATTCAAAAGCAGACCGGATACTCTACCGGGGAGGTGACAGACCGGGTCCTGAACAGATTGGAACAGATTCAGCGGAAGAATCCGGATATTCATACGGTTGTACTGATGAACCAGGGCGTCTATATTGATATGGTCATCGGTTCTGTACTGCAGAATCTGGTGTTCGGCGCAGGGCTTGCAATTTTGATTTTGTTATTATTTTTAAGGGATATCAGGCCCACCTTCGTGATCGCCTGCTCCATCCCGATCAGTATTTTGACGGCCATCGTGTTGATGTATTTCAGTGGAGTGACCATGAATGTGATCTCTCTTTCCGGCCTGGCATTGGGCGTGGGGATGCTGGTGGACAATTCCATCGTCGTGATCGAAAATATTTACCGTATGCGTAACGAAGAAGGCGCGTCGGCAAAGAAAGCAGCGATTGAGGGAGCCAGGGAAGTGGCTGGCGCTATTGCGGCCTCCACGCTGACGACCGTTTGTGTATTTTTGCCGATCGTATTTACGGAAGGCATTGCAAGGCAGCTGTTCGTGGATATGGGATTGACGATCGCCTACTCTCTTCTGGCAAGCCTTGTGGTGGCGCTGAGCCTGGTGCCGATGATGTCTGCGGGACTGCTTCGAAAGACGCAGAGCAAAGAGACCCGTCTGTTTACCGCGATCCAGAATAGTTATGAAAAGCTGCTGCGGATCGCGTTGAAGGGAAAACCCGTTGTACTGGCTGGCGCGTTTGCCTTGTTTATTGTAAGCGGAGTTCTTCTGCTTGCCAGGGGAACCCAGTTTATGCCTTCTATGCAGAGTACGGAGATCAGTATGACTGTCTCCATGCCGGAGGGAACACCACTGGCAGAGACAGGTCAGGCAGCGGATGCATTTTCCGCACAGATCCGGGAACTCGCGGATGTGGAGGATGTAGGTGGTATGGTTGGCGGTTCCGGTGGTATGGGAGGCTCCACGGCTGCCAATGAAGTACAGTTTTATGCGTTGTTGAGTGAGAATCGGACGATGTCGGATTCCAGATTACAGAAGGAGCTGGAAAAAGCGGCCGAAGAACAGGGGTTAGAAATCAATGTAAGTATGTCCAATATGGATATGAGCGCCCTGGGCAGCTCCGGGATTTCCGTGCAGATCAAGGGAAATGATCTGGATACCCTGCGTAAGCTTGCCGGGGAAGTGGCAGAAATTGTCTCCAATGTAAAGGGAACGCAGAATGTATCTGATGGGATGGAGGAAATGACCCGGGAACTGCGGATCGTGGTGGATAAGGCGAAAGCGATTGCGCACAATCTGACGGTGGCACAGATATATCAGGACCTGGCGGCGAAGCTGCGGGATCAGACTTCCGCGACCAGCCTGGAGATGGATACGGCAACCATTGGAATCGTGGTAGAGGAACAGAAAAACCAGGAATTGACCAGGGAAGATATCCGGAATCTGGTCCTGGATGTGAAGAAGGAGGATGGAAGTACGGAAAAGCTTGCGTTGAGAGAGGTTGCTTCCTTCGAGGACGGAGAAGGGCTTCAGGCGATTTCGCGGGACGCTCAGAGCCGTTACATCAATGTCACTGCCGAGGTGGCGGAGGATGATAACGTGGGATTGGTCAGCAGCCGAATCCAGAGAGAGCTGGACCGGTACAAAATTCCAGAAGGTTATACGATAAAAATGGCCGGGGAAGATGAGACCATTCGGGAGACCATGACGGAGCTCTTAAAAATGCTGGCGCTGGCGGTGGTCTTTATGTATCTGATCATGGTAGCGCAGTTCCAGTCTCTGCGGTCTCCGTTTATCGTCATGTTTACGGTGCCGCTGGCATTTACCGGAGGATTTTTGGGATTGCTGATTTCCGGAGGCCTGATGAGTGTAATCGCCATGATCGGATTTGTAATGCTTTCAGGAATTATCGTAAATAATGGAATTGTTTTTATTGATTACACCAATCAGCTTGTGGCGGCCGGATACGGGATGAATGAGGCCCTGGTAGAAGCGGGCAGGACAAGACTGCGCCCGATCGTCATGACGGCACTGACTACGATCCTGGGACTTTCCACGATGGCGCTGGGAGTGGGATCTGGTTCGGACATGGTGCAGCCTATGGCTGTGGTTACCATCGGGGGTCTGACTTACGGAACCATTTTGACCTTGTTTGTAGTACCCTGTATTTATGGGTTGTTCCGGAAGAGAGAAAAGGCAAGGCTAAAGGAAGGGATTGAGGGCTAGATATGTATCAAGAGGCAGTTGAGTTCGCAACGAAGGCGCATGAGGGGCAGGTACGTAAAGGAACAAAGAAACCATATATTGTCCACCCGTTGGAGGTGGCAGAGATTGTCGGGACTATGACGTCTGACGAAGAGATGCTTAGCGCCGCGGTCCTGCACGATACTATAGAGGACTGTGCGGGGGTTACGGAGGAAGCGCTCCGCAGCCATTTTGGGGAACGCGTGGCATCTCTGGTCGCAGGCGAGAGTGAGGATAAGACTAAGACGTGGGAAGAACGGAAGGGAACTACGATACGGCGTTTAAAAGCAGAGTCCAGAGATCTGCAGATCATTGCGCTGGCGGACAAGCTTTCCAATATGCGTGATATCGACAGGGATTATCCGGTTATGGGAGAAAACCTGTGGATGCAATTTCGGATGCACAGTAAGCATGCTATAGGCTGGTACTATAAGGGAATTATGGAGTCATTGTGGGATCAGTTCCAGGGGGTTCCGGCGTTTGAGGAATACTGTACTCTGGTAAGGAAGCATTTTGGGGATGCTCCGGCATCTCTGGAGTGGAAAGAGGAACGGAAAAGGAGGGGCGGTAAATGAGCGGCACAAAAGTAATCTGCTTTGCGAATAATAAAGGTGGCAGCGGAAAATCAACCACGTGCTCCAACGTGGGATTTTGCCTGTCGTGTCTTGGAAAAAAAGTACTTATGGTGGACGGTGATATGCAGTTGAATCTTTCCCTTTCGTTGTTCGAGGAAGATCAGGTGCTTGCTTTCGCGCGCAGCGAAAAGAATCTCTATGAAGGGATCCGTAAGCAGGCTGACCTGACGGATTTTATCGTGCATTCTCCTTTTGAAAATTTAGACCTGATTCCTTCCTCTACATTGATGTGTTCCATCGAATATGAATTGTTTACCAAGTGGCAGAGAGAATATATATTGAAAAAGTGCTTGGCAAAAATCATTTCGTCAGGGGTTTATGATGTTATACTCATTGATGCGCCGCCGACTCTTGGCGGATGGGTGATGAATATTTTGTGTGCGTCAGATGTAGTGATCATTCCGGTGGAATCCAGTCCATGGGGGATGTTCGGCCTGGCAAATATGTTTGAGTTCCTGGGCGAGGTGCGGCAGATCGCCCCGGCGCTGGAGACAGGCGGCGTGGTGATTACGAAGGTGGACACCCGGAAAAGCTATTTCCGGCAGACTTTGGATTCGCTGAGGGAGCTGAACGGGGTGAAGGTATTTGACACGTATATCCGTGTGGACAGTTCGGTGGAGTGGTCGCAGGATAACCATGTGCCTATTATGGCATATAAGAAAAACAGCCGGAGCGCAGGTGAGTATCTGGAACTGACGAGGGAAATCGTGAAGCAGATGGAAGGACAGTAAGAAAGAGAAGACGATATACGCAGAACTGACGGAAGGATATATAGAAAGAGTACTACGGGGCATGAGCGTATGCATCAGGAATTGATCAGGGAATTATCGGTAATTACGGAAGAGGAACAGAGTATACTGGATGGACGTCAGGGAATCGATCAACAGCTCTATACGGAGAAAAAAGAACTGATCGTAGACAGTGAAAAGCTTCTTAAGCGGGGGAAGCTCATTGAAGTGCGTCCTCATACCCGTTTTGTAAAATTTCCCAGGCACCGGCACAATTATGTGGAAGTGATCTATATGTGCCAGGGAACGACCACCCATTATATTGATGGGAATGAGGTCGTGCTGGAACCCGGAGACCTGTTGTTTTTGAACCAGAATTCCGAGCAGGAGATCCTGCCTGCAGGCCAGGAGGATATAGCGGTTAACTTTATTGTACTTCCGGAATTTTTTAATATGGCATTTTCTATGATGGGGACAGAAGAAAATACATTGAAAGAATTTCTTGTAGGGACGCTTTGCGGCAAGAATGAGCAGACCTCCTACCTGTATTTTCATGTGGCGGATGTATTGCCCATCCAGAATCTGGTGGAAAATATGGTCTGGACGATTTTTTATGATATGGGGAATAAACGGAGCTGCAATCAGATTA
Organism: uncultured Clostridium sp.; assembly: GCA_964523125.1. GTDB lineage: Bacteria > Bacillota > Clostridia > Lachnospirales > Lachnospiraceae > Schaedlerella. The sequence goes on from CAZFXM010000012.1 coordinate 20,773, forward strand.
CGATGGGGCTGCTTTTGCTGCAGCTTTTGAATTATATGGACAAAATGGAGACCGGAAGCTCTCGCTTTGATACGGAGCTGACCGGCAATGTACTGAGTTATATCGAGGAACATTATAAAGACGGCAGTCTTTCCGAGTTGGCGGAGATGATGAATTATGATGTATACTGGCTGAGCCGGGAGATCAAAAAGCGTACCGGGAAAACCTATAAGGAACTGCTCCAGGCGAAACGGATGAACCAGGCGGTTTATCTGCTTACCAGCAGCCGTCTGGCGATATCGGATATCATAGAGTCTGTTGGGTATGAAAATACAAGCTATTTTTACCGTAAATTTAAAGAACGATATGGGGTAAGCCCGAAGGATTATCGAAAAGGGTCGTAGGAATATTATATTTTGCAAATAAGGTCCTATTTTTTAGTAAATAGAGACCTTTTTTTGTGCGCTTTTACTAATTATAATAAATATAAATTAAAGGAAGTTACCCCGTCTCTAAGCTCGAAAGGACCTCGCCAAGAGCCGGGTAACTATAATTCGCACGTAAGCGCCTAAAGGACAGGCGCTAAGTGCTCATAATAAAGGAGGCACAAAATGGAGAAGTATTATTTGGCCGTTGATATCGGGGCATCCAGCGGACGTCACATGCTTGCGTCTATGGAAGAGGGAAAGATAAAGCTGGAAGAGATTTATCGTTTCCCGAACGGAATGGACAATGTAAACGGGACACTGTGCTGGGATGTGAACCGCCTGTTTGCCGAGATCAAAAATGGGCTGAAGAAGTGTAAAGAGCTGGGCAAGATTCCATCCTTTATGGGGATTGATACGTGGGCCGTAGATTATGTCCTGCTTGACAAAGAAGACAAAATTCTGGGTGATACGGTAGGTTACAGGGACAGCCGCACCAACGGAATGGACGAAAAGGTTTATGAGACGATTTCTCTTTCCGCCTTATACGCGAGGACCGGGATCCAGAAGCAGATTTTCAATACCATTTATCAGCTCATGGCTGTAAAGCAGTCTCATCCGGAATATCTGGAACAGGCAGAGTCCATGCTGATGATACCGGATTATTTCGATTTCCTGCTGACTGGTGTAAAGAAGATGGAATATACCAATGCTACAAGCACACAGTTGGTAGATCCGAAGACCAATGACTGGGATTATGAGCTTATTGATATGCTGGGATACAACTCAAAAATGTTCCGGCCGGTATCCATGCCTGGCACAGTCGTAGGGAATTTTACAAAGGCGATCCAGGAGGAAATCGGATTTGATTGTACGGTTGTGCTTCCTGCTACACATGATACGGGTTCTGCGGTACTGGCAGTTCCGACCAATGATGACAATGCAATCTATATCAGCTCCGGAACCTGGTCCCTGATGGGGATTGAGAGAAAGGAAGCGGACTGCTCCATGGCAAGCATGCAGGCCAACTTCACCAATGAAGGCGGTTATGACCATAGATTCCGTTTCTTAAAGAACATCATGGGGCTTTGGATGATCCAGTCCGTGAAGAAGGAATTTAAGGAAGATCTGTCCTTTGCGGAGATCTGTGAACGTGCTTCCAAAGAAAACATTGCCTCTATCGTAGACTGCAATGACGACTGCTTTTTTGCCCCGCAAAGCATGATCAAGGCAGTACAGGATTTCTGTAAAAATACGGATCAGCAGGTGCCGGAGTCTGTTGGAGAGATTTCCGCGGTGGTCTATAACAGTCTGGCATATTGCTACGGAGAGACGGTAAAAGAGATCGAGGCTATCACAGGTAATACATATGATACAATCTATGTGGTGGGCGGCGGCGCCAATGCGGGTTATCTCAATGAACTGACCGCGAAATATACCGGAAAAAAGGTATCTGCCGGCCCGACGGAGGCAACTGCCATCGGAAATATTACGGTACAGATGCTGCAGGACAATGTATTTGCGGATCTGCCGGCTGCCCGTACCTGTATCGAAAAATCATTTGATATTAAATACTATGAGTGAAAGGAAGGATTTGACATGTTAGTTGAAACAAAAGCAAAAGTAGGCGTATTTTCTATCGCATTGGGAGCGTATCTGCCACAGTTCCCATCACTGGTACCTGAATTTGAAGCGCAGTATGACGCGTTTAAAAAGACCATTCCCGGCACGGTAGAGATCATTGACGGTGGGATGGTAACGACGAAAGAGCAGTCCCAGGCTGCCGGAGACCTGTTCCGCGCGGCAGATGTGGATCTGGTATTTATGCAGCTTTTGACCTATGCCACATCTTATAATATGCTTCCGGCGGTAAAGGATCTGGATGTACCGGTAGTCCTTGTGAATGTGCAGAAGCTCAAAGCCCTTGATTATGACCATACTGATATCGCTTCCTGGCTGGGTGAAGGCTATGCCTGCGGCGCTGTCGGTGAGATGGTAGCTGACCTGGAGAGATACGGCAAGAGGCATGCGGTGATCACCGGCGTTGTAGAAGGCGGAGATCCGGGTGTACAGGCAGAGATCGAGGACTGGTGCCGTGCCGCACAGGTCAGAAGGAGATTCCGCGATACCAACATCGCACAGATCGGAAGGCCTTATCCGGGGATGATGGATCTTTATATTGACGAGTCCAACCTCTACAGAAGAATGCATTTGTATACCAAGCAGTTTGACTGGGAGAAAATGTGGGCGATCGCTGATGACATTACCGATGAAGACGTGATCCGGGCGAAAGCACAGGATATTCTGGATACCTTCGATATCGAAGGCGGCGGAAGCATTGAAGAAGTATGGGAAATGGCAAAATATGTCGTTGCTTTCGAGAAATGGGTGAAAGATGAAAAGCTCGGCCTGGTTGCTTCCCACTATGACGGATTCGCTCAGGGCAAGGCTGGTGTCTTGGATAGTATGTTGATTCCGGCATTCTCCATGCTGATCAAGCAGGGTACCGCATGTGCGGTTGAAGGAGACATGAAGGTGGCTATGGCAATGAGTATTTTAAAGACCATCTCCGGAACAGGACAGCTTGCGGAGATGTACTCCATTGACTTCAATGATGATATCGCGATCATCGGACATAGTGGTTCAGGGGACGCGGATATCTCTGATAAGAAGCCGACCATGAAGATTGTAAAGGTGTTCCATGGAAAGACCGGCGGCGGTTATCTGACCCAGTTCTATCCATACACAGGCCCCGTTACTTATCTCGCGATCACACAGGATGGAGACGGACACTTCAAGTTCATCGCCGCGGAGGGTGTAAATGAGGAAGGCAAGATTCTTTCCTTTGGCGATACCAACATGAGGACACGTTTCACCTGCGGGGCAAGAGAGTTTGTAAATAAATGGAGCGAATGTGGACCGACTCATCATTTTGCGGCAGCTACAGGCAGACATATCGACACGATCCTGAAAGTAGCAAAGATCTTCAATGTACCGGTTGATATTGTGACCAGATAATTGCGAAAATATCGAAAAGATGCATGACTAAATAACACGAAGAACCGGCAGTTTTCCTACAAAAAGCAGCCTGTTGCAGTTATGGCCTGCAGCAGGCTGCTTTTTCAAATAGCTACATCTACAGAAACACTGTCCGTTACCGGTGCTTCCATTGAAGCCGCATAGGCTTCTGTCCCAACCGAAATAGCGGCAGCAGAAGAAGCAGTACCGCTCACACCCGCAGCGGCAGAAAGTCCGGCGGAAGATAAGCCGCCCATGCCGGCTGCCATCGCCTCCATGGTCTCCTGCATCGCTTCCTTCCGGTCCTGCCCGACCTCTTTCGCGGCATAATTGTTTTCCTCCCTGCGGCGCTTTTTCCTTCTGCTTCGGATCTCTTTACGAATCTCCAGTTCCTTTTCCATTTCCTGACGTTCTTCCGCGTGTTTTCTCCGCAGTTCAAGCTGCTCCTCTTTGGACAGATTCTTTACTTTTTTCTGGATCTGCCTGGTCAGCTTCTGCATGCGCCGGATCATCTGGCCGATTTTTTCTTTATCTTTGCCCTCGCTAAGCGCATATGCCATTTTCAGATTTGCCAGCGCACGCATCGCCTTGGAGGAAACCTGCAGTACGTTCATCTTTGTCTCCGACCTGGCAAGTTCTGTCGCAAGCTGCCCGACAGAATCCTCGGGCATGGACACAGACATCTTAAAGCTGGAACTTCCTTTGGCCTGTTCCAGTAAAGAACCGAAAAGACTTTTCTGCTCCTGTTCCTTTTCAAGTAAGGAGCTTAGAAGGCTTTCTTTTTCCTGATCCTGCCCCGGCATGGCGCTTAAAAGACTTTTTTCGTCCTGTGCCTGATCCTGAACGGGATGAAAAGTATTGACCTGTGGCTTATGATCCACATTGCGATATGGATTCGTGCCAGTCTCCATCCGGACTTCCGGATCTTTTTTGCTTACGCTTTCCTGGTCTGTCGATATGGCCGGATTTTTGTATTGTCTGCCGCTGGCATTTGGCTGCCAGTTGCGCATAGTGACTTTCATAAATACCCTCCTTTCCTGGGTAGTTGATTCACGTATCCTATTTCATTTTTATCTATATTTTATATATCGGCGGGACTCTGAGAAACAAAATAATAATTTTTGAATATAATTTTTTCCTGAATCGGGTTGCAATTTTAAAGTCATTATACTACAATATCCTATGTATAGGCAGATTTATCAGGCTTGCATTATAAAAGGAGTTCTCTACAGGGGTAAGGGAGAGTAATATATGAGTGATAACAATAAGATGCGTTCTATCCTTGAGATCATGAATGATGTTTTAAGCACGGTCAGAGATTATTATGACGCGGAATATGCTTATTATATCGAAAAGGATGAGTATGAGATACTGACAATATATGAATGGTGCGCGGAGAATATTCCATGGCAGCGGGACCGGATCAAGATGATGGAGCCAGAACATCTGCCGCGCTGGGTGAAGCATGAGATCACGGACACCAGGGATGAATGTTACAGCGTATTTCAGGCGCTGGATGAAGGCGTTACAGCGATACTGGCTGTTGTCAATGTACGCCGCGGCGGCTGTGAGCTGTCTTTGATGAGGGCCGTCCTGCCTTATATTTCCCAGGCGGTCATTTTACATAAGACCCAGAAGCAGCAGGAGTATCTGAGCTATCATGATGATCTGACAGGACTTTTGAACCGCAACAGTTTTGTAGCATATCTGGCCGGGGCAAAAGAGAAGGAACTCAAGTCGGTAGGGGCACTGTCCGTGGACATCAATGGCCTGAAGAATTTCAACAAAGAGTTCGGCAGAGAATATGGCGATGAAGTGGTAATCCGTGTAGGAGAGATCCTGGAAGAATTTTTCAGGAGTGCCAATGTGTATCGTCTGACCGGAGATGAATACCTGGCTATTGTTGAGAATATCTCTTATGAAAAGTTTATGAAAGGCGTACAGGCCGCGCGTACCAAGCTGGAGAATATCAGCCTTGGACTTGTGACCATGGGATATGCCTGGGAAAAAGTGGATATTGATGTGGATGTCCTTGTATCTGATGCCGAAGATATGATGCGGGAAGAGAAGAAAAAGTATTACAAGAATGTACAGAAAGGACATCATGAGCCGATCATTAAGCAGGATCTTCTGGATGATCTGAAGTCGGGCAATTTTATCGTCTGTCTTTTGCCGATCATGGATGCACATTCCAATGAAGTTGTGGGGGCAGAGGCGTTAGTGCGCTATCACCACAAGGATTTAGGAATTATGAATCCAGAGCGTTATATCGCATTGCTGGAGGAGACAAAGCTGTCCTATCATCTGGATCTGTATGTATTTGAGGAAGTATGCAGGACACTGCAGAGATGGGAGCAGGAAGAATTGCCGATGATTCCGATTTCTGTAAATTTCGCAGGTTCCACTTTGCGCAGACCTGACATTACGGAGAAGATGCAGGAGCTTGTAGAGAAGTACCATGTATCCTGTGAATATCTCCAGGTCGAAGTATCGGAATCGCGTGGGGACATGAACCAGGAGATGCTTGCTGAGACGGGCAATAAGATCCGCAAGGCGAATGTCAGAGTGGTATTAGACCATTTTGGAGCGAAGAATTCCAGCTTTACCATTCTTTCGCTTATGGAATTTGACGGATTGAAGCTGGACAGCAGCCTGGTAGTCAATATTTTGGGAAACCGGCGCAGCCAGATTGTATCTCAGGCAGTGATCGAGGTCTGTAAGCGGCTGGGAGTTACCGTGTCTGCTTCCGGTGTAGACACACAGGATCAGTTGAACATACTGAAGGAAATGGGCTGCGATTGTGTGCAGGGGACATTGTTTAACAAACCGATCACCATTGAGACATTTGAAGTCAGATATCTGAAAGGCTGACAGATCGGGGATGGGATATGATCAGAACATGGGTTGCCAGTATTTTTCCATTGTACGATGACAACTTTTACCGGCTGTGCTATGAGAGGGTTCCTTCTTTCCGCAGGGAAAAGGCGGACCGCATGAGAGGGAAGCAGGTGCGCGCGCAGAGTATCGGTGTGTGGATCCTGTATGAGCAGATGAAAAAAGCATATGGAATAGAAGCGGATACAGCATATAATCTTTCGCATTCGGGGGACTATGTGCTGTGTTCTGTTAGTACAGGGCAGAAGGCAAAGGTCGGCTGTGACATAGAAGAGATGAAGGAACCCGATTTAAAGATCGCGAAGCGCTTTTTCTGTATGGCGGAGTATGAGCAGATTGCAGGAGAAGATCAAGAAGCATTACAGCAGGAAATTTTTTATCGATATTGGGTATTGAAAGAAAGCTTTGCGAAAGCTACCAGAGAAGGCCTGGCGTTGGGGATGGATACTTTTGAGATCGCGTTGGGGAGTCCGCCGGTTCTTGTACGGCAGCCGGAAGCATTTCCGGAGAGGTATTACTACAGGGAAGGGGCTCTAAGCAACGGAAAACTATTTTTACCGGATATGGGAAAGTATAGTACGCAAAGAGAGGAACGCAGAGAAGCGGCCGGGTGCGGAAAATACCGTATAGCAGTATGCTCTACGGATTCCTTCATTGATGAAATTATACAGACAGATCTTATGGATTTGCAGAGATAAAGCGGGGGATGTATCACCAGGATGTACAAGTTCATATCAGGAGGGCGATATGCGTGTAGATAATAGTAAGGCGAGGTTCTTGAAGAAATATGAAGAACGGCTGAAAAAAGTACTGATCGTAGGCTTTGCGGCCGGAGTGGTTTTATGTTTTCTGTTGAATATGGTCATCAACAGGATCAGGCTGGGTGGAATAGACAAAAAATATGAAAAGCAGATCACAGAACTTACCGAAAAAAATGAACAACTTTCCAGCCAGGTTCAATCAGGTACCGCTGAAAAAAAGGGGGATGTGAAAGCAAGTTCGGAGGAACTTTCTTCTGAAAAAGATACATGGTGCCTTGTACTGATCAATGAAGAGCATCCTCTGGATACCAGTTATAAACCGGAACTTGCGCAGATCAGAGAGGGTTCGTTTGTGGATGCCCGGATCGAGGCAGATACTACAAAGATGCTTGAGGATGCGGAATCGGAAGGACTGAATATGCATATCGTTTCCGCGTATCGTGACTATGAGTCGCAGCGGGAAGTATTCAATACTACGATGACGGACTGGATCTCTCAGGGTTACAGCCCTTTAGAGGCTTATGAAGAGACCAAGAAATCCGTGGCGGTTCCGGGAACCAGTGAACATGCCAGCGGACTTGCGTTGGATATCACTTCCGGGGAGTATGGCGAGCTTGACGATCGGCAGGCGGAGACGGAAGAAGCAAAATGGCTTGCCGCGAATTGTTGGAAGTACGGATTTATTCTACGATATCCACCGGAGAAATCCGATGTCACCGGAATCATTTTCGAACCATGGCACTACCGTTACATAGGGAAGGACGCGGCAAAAGAGATTATGGACAATGATCTTACATTGGAAGAGTATCTGTCACAACAATAGTAGAAACGAGTGTTGTTCAATCTGGAAAAAATAAAAGAAAAAATAAATGCCAGTTTAGATATTTTTTACAAATCTAAAAAAATCTAAATTTCAGAGCGTGAAAGTATTGACAATCAGGAAATGTAATGGTAAGATGCATACCGTAAAGCAAAGAGGCTATGAAAAAGTTCATGGCCTCTTTTTTGGTTTTATGGGAAATGCGATCATTCCCTGTAAAGCTATGATCATATAGCGGAGCAAAGGTGCTTTTTTGAAAAGGTAACTTTGCTCCGCTACTGCTTTAAATAGGAGGAAGAAAATATGACGGAAGAAATTATGAGTGCTATTAACAGTGAATTGTTTGGCGTCTGGTTTTTGATCGGCGCCGCGCTGGTATTCTGGATGCAGGCGGGATTTGCCATGGTAGAGGCGGGCTTTACCAGAGCAAAAAATACAGGCAATATCCTGATGAAGAATCTGATGGATTTTTGTATCGGTACGGTAATGTTTATCCTGATCGGTTTTGGGCTTCTTCTGGGCGAGGACCTGATGGGGCTGATCGGGAAACCAGGATTTGATATATTTACGAGTTACGCGGACTTTGACTGGTCTAACTTTGTATTCAACCTGGTATTCTGTGCGACAACGGCAACGATCGTGTCCGGAGCTATGGCAGAAAGGACAAAGTTCCTTTCCTACTGTATTTATTCTGGTGTGATCTCTGCTTTGATCTATCCTATCGAGGCGCATTGGATCTGGGGCGGCGGCTGGCTTTCGCAGATGGGCTTTCATGATTTTGCCGGTTCCTGCGCGATTCATATGGTGGGCGGTCTTTCTGCACTGATCGGCGCAAAGCTTTTGGGACCTCGTATCGGAAAGTTTTCAACGGATAAAAATGGAAGGATCATCAAGGTCAATGCTTTTCCGGGACATAACCTTCCCCTTGGATGCCTGGGGGTATTCATCCTCTGGCTGGGCTGGTATGGATTCAACGGTGCGGCCGCAACAAGCGTAGGGCAGCTTGGTTCCATCTTTGTGACAACTACGATTGCTCCGGCTGTCGCAACGGTAGTATGTATGATTTTTACATGGATAAAATATGGGAAACCCGATGTTTCCATGTGCCTGAATGCTTCTCTTGCAGGCCTGGTAGCGATCACTGCCCCTTGTGATGTGGCGGACGCGTTTGGTTCTATTGTGATCGGCGCAGTAGCAGGCGTCCTGGTAGTCTTTGGCGTTTGGTTTTTGGATTATGTACTGTCCGTTGATGACCCGGTTGGCGCTGTGGCCGTACATTTTATGAACGGTGTATGGGGAACCATCGCGGTTGGACTTTTTGCGACAACGTCAGCTCCTGGAAACGACACTTTTGTTGGGCTGTTCTACGGCGGCGGATTTGGCCTGTTAGGAAAACAGATCATAGGGGTTCTCAGTGTCTGCGCATGGACGGCGGTAACAATTACGATCGCGTTTATGATTATCAGAGTAACTGTCGGCCTGCGTGTAACGGCAGAAGAGGAAATTGTCGGCCTGGATACCTGCGAGCATGGGCTTCCATCTGCTTATGCGGGATTCAGCATCATGGACATTTCTAACACCATGACAATGGAAGTAAATGAAAATACAGATCTTGGCGCTGCGGATTATGAGTCTGCGTCAGCGGCGCAGAAAAACGCGGCTGTCAAAGTCGTACAGATGCCGGATGTCGCGGCGGCCGCGACAGGTATATACAAGGTAGTTGTAATTGCGAAGCTTTCCAGATATGAGAAGGTGAAGAAGGTTATGAACGAATTGGGCGTGACCGGTATGACGGTAACTCAGGTTATGGGCTGCGGAGTACAAAAAGGCGCCGGAGAGATGTACCGTGGAGTAGAAATGGACGCGACACTGTTGCCAAAGGTGAAGATCGAAGTCGTAGTCAGCAAGATTCCGGTGGATACTGTGATAGAAGCAGCAAAGAAGGCTCTTTACACCGGTCATATCGGAGATGGAAAGATCTTTGTATACAATGTTGACAGAGTGGTAAAGATCCGTACCGGAGAAGAGAACTTCGCGGCACTGCAGGATGTGGAGTGACCGATTGATAAAATGTTTTGTCTTTTCCTTGACGGTTCCGGTTTCTTCTAGTAAAATATTATGCGTTAAAGAACCGTTTTGCAGGAGAAGAACCCATGAATAAAACGAAAAATATCAGATGGAATACGCTGCGTGTGACGGCAGCCGGCTTCCTGGGCATTATTCTGCTGGGAACCGTGCTATTATATCTTCCCGTCAGTAACACGCAGCCTATTTCATTTTTAGACGCATTGTTTACATCCGTTACATCGGTTTGTGTGACAGGGCTGGTTACAGTGGTGCCAGCGGCGCAATTTACACTATTTGGGAAAATCGTATTGCTTTTGTTGATTCAGATCGGTGGACTGGGAGTGATTGCCTGTGCCACATTGTTTTTTTTCCTGCTTCGCAGGCGGATCACAATCCAGGAAAGAATCGTACTCAAAGAATCCTACGGCGCGGAAAGGCTTGGCGGAATTGTAAAGCTGGTAAGAAAGGTGATCATCGGTACTTTTCTTGTGGAAGGAGCAGGAGCTGTTCTGTATTCTTTTCAATTTATACCGGAATATGGGCCGGCAAAAGGTATCTGGTATTCTATTTTTCATTCGGTCTCCGCTTTCTGTAACGCGGGGATCGACATTCTTGGAGACAACAGTCTTGGAAACTATGTGACAAACCCAATTATAAATGTGGTGACCATATTGCTGATCATTCTAAGCGGAATCGGTTTTACCGTCTGGTTTGACGTGATTGGCAATTCACGCAGGCTGATCAGAAAAGAAATTCCAGGGCACTGGTGGTTTGCCAGGCTGCGTCTGCATTCTAAGCTGGCTATTATTACCACATTGGTTTTGATCATAGGCGGGACTGTGTTTATCTTTTTTGCGGAATACGGAAATCCGGAAACCATTGGAGGATTGAGCCTGGGACACAAGCTCCTGGCTTCCCTGTTTCAGTCCGTAACGACCAGGACGGCAGGCTTCTGCGCGATCTCCCAGGGAGCGCTTCATGAAGAGACAAAGCTTTTCTGTTCTCTTCTGATGTTTGTCGGAGGCTCTCCGGGCGGAACGGCAGGAGGGGTAAAGACCACTACAATGGCAATGCTGTTTCTTGGCTGCCTGACATTTGTGCGGGGAGGCAATGATACGGAATGTATGGGGAAGAAAATAACGGTGGCAAACTTCCGAACCGGATTCTGTGTTGTAATGGTTGCGTTTTCTGTATTTATTACAGGGACAATTGTAATTCTCATCCTGGAACCGGACAACGTGAAGCTGATCAATGTGATCTACGAGACGGTATCCGCGATTGGGACCGTAGGGCTGACAGCCGATCTGACACCGCGTCTTTGCAGGGCCAGCCAGATTGTCCTGATGCTCATGATGTATATCGGGAGGCTGGGGCCGCTGACAATGGCATTGATGTTCGCGGGGAAAACACATCCAAGGGATCAGATACGGAGCCTGCCGGAGGAACGGATCATGGTAGGATGACCGACAAGGGAAAGGAAGGGAAGGGAAGGGAAAGGAATGAAAAAGCAATTTATTGTATTAGGGCTTGGCAGTTTTGGTTTCAGCGTCGCAATTACGCTGCAGCAGATGGGATGCGATGTCGTAGCCGTGGACAAAGATATGGAGCGTGTCAATGAGACCGCGGAAAGAGTGAGTTATGCGATGCAGGCGGATATCGGCAACCCGGACCTGCTTCCCTCTCTTGGGCCAAACAATTTTGACGGTCTGGTTGTGGCCGTATCGGAGAGTATGGAGGCCGGCATCATGGCAACCCTGGTCGCGAAAGAAATCGGGATTCCATATGTATTATGCAAAGCACGGGATGAAATACATGCCGCGGTACTCCGGAAGATCGGTGCGGACGCGGTTGTCTTTCCGGAGGAAGAAATGGGAAAGCGAATCGCAAAGAATCTGGTAACCATGAATTTTGCGGATTGGATTGAGCTGTCGCCGGATTACAGTGTGGTAGAGATCCGGACACCGTCATATTGGGTGGGGAAGACTTTGAAGGAATTAGATTTGAGGAAATCCCATGAGGTCAATGTGATAGGTATCAAAGAAGGCAGCCGTGTCGAGATCACCCCGAATCCGGAAATGCCGTTAAGTGAAGAAATGATATTGATGATTATAGGCGCCAACAAGATATTGGAAGAGCTATAAAATAGAAATTGAAGGCGAGAATTAATGGAATTATGCAGCGTAAGGCGTGGCTGGTCCTGGAAATATGCAGGAACAATCATTTCTTGCGCTGTTTCTTTTCGGATATCGGCGGACATCATATGATTTGTCGGATTTTATCAAGAATAGTTGACGGCTAAAAAGTGATTTGATAAAATGAAAAAAGTGTAGAATGAAACAGAACAGTTTCTTTGAGGGTGAACCTCATGTAATAATATATGAAAAATAAAAAAGGAGGAAGACCATGGAAGATTTGACATTTGGTGAACAGGTCAAGATCATTTTAAGCCGTAAAGGCATGACCATCAAGGAACTGGCAGAATTGATCGAGACCACAACAGGAAAAAAGATGTCAAGGCAAAATCTGACACAGCGTCTTGGAAGAGATAATTTCCAGGAACAGGATATGCGTATGATCGCGGCAATCCTGGGCTGTCCCTTTCATCTAAGTATTTTCCCGCTGGAAAATGAGACCGGAGAAAAGGTGGAACCGATGGAAGAACTCCTTTTGAAATATGTAAAGCATCCACGAGTACAGCCAAGGAAAAAGAAAGATGACCTGGAGGACGGGGTTTACCAGCAGGTGCTTGTATTTGACCAGGAGCCGCTCAAAGAGGAAGCCGCGGATGCAAAGAAAAACGGGAAAGCGGCGGCTGATATACAGAAACAGGAGAAAGTCGCGGCTCCCGATACGGAGCAGGAGCAGCCGGCAGAAAAGCAAGAACCAGAAAAAGCAGAAATGGATCTGCTGGATCTGGATGAATTAGATCCGGAGGACTCAGAAGATCTGGAAGATATGGAGGCTCCTGACGCGGAAAAACCGGCATCTGGCGCGGAAGAGCGGGATATGACAATTGGAGAGCTCTATATGATCCACAAAGAGCTGGATCAGTTGGAAGACGCAATTCATCCCAGGCAGGAGAGCCATATAGAAGAGCCTGTTATCACAGCACCGGCTTCACAGCCGGAGTCACAGCCGGAACCAGAATTACAACCAGAAGCAGTACCAGAACCTGAGCAGGTTCCGGATTTTGAGGCAGGACGCAAGGAAGAAGAACCTGGGCCGGAAGATTTTGAACCAGTCATCCGCTATGAGGACGCGGAGGAGAATCTGGAACTTGGCGAGATGAATCCCTATACGGGACGTGAATACCAGACCAACAGCGTGCGGATGCATCCTTCCAGGATTGGATATGTACAGGTATACGACCGTTTCCAGCATGGCTGGACGGATATGACGGAGTGGGCCTTCCTTGGATATCAGGAGCGGAAAAAGACTCTCCTGGGAAGAGATTATGAACCGCCTATTTATCTTGACTAAGGAGAAAGGTACAGGAGGAAATCTGAAAAAATCATGGAATGGAATACACTGCTTTCTACAAAGCGTATGCGGGGCGGTTATTATACCGCAAAAAAATCAACGGATCTGAGAAGTGAATTTGAAAAGGACTATCATCGTATCATTGGCAGCGCGTCATTTCGGAGACTCCAGGACAAGACCCAGGTGTTTCCGTTGGACAAGAGCGATTTTATCCGTACCCGTCTGACCCATTCGCTGGAGGTTTCTTCTTTCGCGAAGTCGCTGGGGCAGAATATTGGGCAGAAGATTCTGGCCGGGAATATGGATTCCGGTTTTTCCCTACAGATGAAAGAGGATATTTGCCATATCCTGCAATGCGCCGGCCTGATACATGATATCGGGAATCCTCCTTTCGGACATTTTGGGGAGCTGGCGATCCGGGAGTGGTTCGAGAGGAACCTGGAGCGGCTGACATTTCAGGGGCAGCCTCTGGAAAATATACTGGAACCACAGATGAAAGAAGACTTTTATCATTTTGAAGGGAATGCACAGGCTCTCCGCCTTGTGACGAAACTGCATTATCTGGTAGACGAAAATGGAATGAACCTGACCTATGCCCTTTTGGATACCATTGTAAAATATCCGGTTCCTTCAACCGGGATTGATAAAACAACCGGGAATATCAAAGGCGCAAAAATGGGATACTATTATGCGGAACAGGAGATTTATAAAGAGATTTCGCGGGAAACGGGAACTTTTTCCAATAGGCATCCCCTGACTTACATTCTGGAAGCCGCAGACGATCTGGCATACAGTACGGCGGATATTGAAGACGCTTTTGTCAAAGGATATATTACCTACAATATGCTGGTGGAAGAACTGAAAAAGCTGGGTGGGAGCTGTCGGTGTCCTGGTTTTGACGCATTAGAAAAGCTGCAGGTTTATTATCAGAGGGGGCTGGAAAGAGATGTCTGGAATCCTGAGAGCTATGCGGTCAAGAACTGGGTGGTGAGGCTCCAGGGTGTATTGATCAGCTGTGCTACGGACGGATTTATTGCGAACTATGAAAAGATCATGAGCGGAGAATATGACCGGAATCTTTTCCAGGGGACATTTGGTGAAAAGTTGATCAATATGCTGGGAAATATGGCGTACAAAAAGGTATTCTGCTCGAATGATATCTATAAAATGGAGATTGCGGAGGGAGTGATTTTGGACTTCCTGATGGATAAGCTGGTATCGGCAGTACTCTATTTTGATACAGAGAAAAAGCTGACCTCCATGGATACCAGGATCGTGTCCTTTATTTCAGATAATTATGTGAATGCCTACCGTTATCAGGCAGAAGGAAAAAGCGAAGCGGAGAAGCTTTATCTCCGCCTGCTTCTTGTAACAGATTATGTGTGCGGCATGACAGATAGTTATGCCAAGCGCCTGTATCAGGAAATGAAGGGGATTGTGTGATACTTCCTTAACAGTCCCTAAATGCCGGATGCCCACTGCTTATTGGCCGTGGGTATTTCATTTTACGGTTCAAAGAGCCGTGTAGTCTTTTGATATGGCCAGTAGCCTGATTTACTTTAGATAGCAGCACCAGTAGCCAAATTTTTCCTCTGGGCTGCATTCGTCGTCAGAGAGCTGCAGAGATGTATTGTAGGAATCTGTGAACTGGGGAAAACCAAATAATCTGGCGGCCCGCGCTTCTCTGGGATCATAGATGCCTGGCACGCCGAGCCAGTAATGGCCGTCTTTTTCTACCAGGATCAGGTGCTTATAATTATGATATCCATGCAGAAGAAAACTGTTGTTGGCCAGATGCCAGTACCTGCGGGGAAGCACGGATAATTCAGAACGCTGGATCTTTTTTACGCTCTGTTGCGGTGTGCATTTTTCCGGAGAAGCATTTTCTCCCGCCTGGGGTTCAGGTTCCACAGGTGAATTTGATTCTTCGAAAGTGCCAGGATTCTCTTGAGGCTTTGGTTCTATACAGGAATCTGATTCTGTGGAAGAAGATGGTTCTATGTGGGAATCCGGTTCTGTGGAAGGACATAGTTCCATATGGGAATCTGATTCTGTGGAAAGGCTTTGTCCTACGTGGGATTCTGGTTCCGCAGAAGGCTTTTCAGTACCACAGTCGCAAATGGATTCCGCTTCTAATGTGATAGTAGTTTCCGCGGTAAAGTTATTATCGGGCTTTTCGTTTGTATTTATATGGGAAGGAGCGTTCATTTCTGCTTCCGGCTCGGCCCTATCCGAACTTTTATTTGTTGATGTATCTTCACTTGTAGATTCGTTTACATTTTCTTCAGATGATGTATCTTCACTTGTGGATTCGTTTACATTTTCTTCAGATGATGTATCTTCACTTGTGGATTCGTTTACATTCTCTTCAGATGATCTGTCGGAAGCGGACAGAAGCTTTTGTGTATCAATTACTATGCCGGGTATAGCTGCCACGAGAAGATGCCCATTGGGAAGCAGCAGAAAAAATCCTTCCAACTGTTCCAGAGAATGTCCGTCTGGAAAATCGGATTCTGCAAGCGTCATTCTGGCGGAAAGAGCATGGTTCGCGCAGGTGATTTCTGTGAGGAAAGCTGCTTTTTCTTGTCTATTTTCCACATAGAAGACATAAAGCTTTATTGGATCCGCATAGGATACCGGAATGCCTCGCGCATTGAGCTGTAATGTACAGGAGTGATAAAAGCATGTTATCTTTAGAAAGCCTGTGTTGCGTAGCTTTTGTGTATTGTTATATTCATAAAGATAGAAAATGCCAGGGTTCATATATGCCTCCAGTCTTGTCTTTTCTACCACTAGTGTATTCAATGTAGAAAAGAAAAAGAACTATCCGGAGCAAGTAGATATAAAGAAAAAGGGGATTGGTATGGAGCAGAATACAAAGCAGGATGAAAAATATATGAAAGAAGCGATCCGACAGGCAAAAAAAGCCTATGCGCTGGAAGAGGTACCCATTGGCTGTGTCATTGTTTATCAGGACAAAATTATTGGAAGGGGATATAACCGCCGTACTGTAGATAAAAATACACTGGCCCATGCGGAATTGAACGCAATCCGGAGGGCATGCAGAAAAATAGATGACTGGAGGCTGGAAGAGTGTACGCTGTATGTGACACTTGAACCCTGCCAGATGTGTTCCGGAGCTATCGTACAGGCAAGGATTCCACGGGTAGTGGTAGGGTGCATGAATCCCAAGGCGGGATGTGCCGGATCTGTTTTAAATCTTCTGAATATGAAAGAGTTTAACCATCAGGTGGATTTGACAATCGGAGTGTTGGGGGAAGAATGTAGTGAGATGATGAAGCAGTTTTTCCGGGAACTGCGGGAAAAACAGAAAGCAAAAAAGAAAAACGGCTGACAGCAGTTTTTTAAAATCAATCATATTTTTTTCGTGCATCACGCTTCGAATGCATCTCCACAAACGTTACCCTGGCAGTTAACTCGACCCAGGCGCCCTCATAACACCCGGAAGGTTCTGCTTAGTGCTGCTTCGTTCCCGACCTGACACGGTTCACAGATTCCCGTCGCATGAGACCCGGATCTTCATCGCCACTTCCCAGGGGCGGCTTTGCAGATCAGCACCCTCAGCGTAATATCACCCCTGCTATAGCGGATTGCAGGTACAAGGTACCGCTAACACCCCGGCTGCACGAGTCTTAATTTTACATGGTTTTCTAAGAAATGTCAATGGATTTGGAGCCAGAAAGTATCAACTTTTATGAAATAGTTGAAAAAGAATCTGCAAGATGCTAAAATCTATTGTAATTGTTAATTATGGCAGATTACCGGTTGATCTGCCGTTGGTTTTGGAAAAGGAGCTGGACAGCATGAATTTTTATAATAAAAAGTTTCGGAAGATTGCGTCAATTGTAATATTAGTGTTAATTATCGCAATGGTAGCGACTATGATAATACCATATTTGGTTTAAAGCAAAAGATGAAATCGGTTTACATACCTGTCCGGGATAGGGTTAAAGGATTGAGAAGCGATGGCAGCGAAGAGGAAAAGGCGTAGAAGACGGCATAAAATAAGACAAGAGACATTGCGTGACCTGTGCTTGCTGGGATTTGTCCTGGTTTGCGCGGTTATTTTGTTTGCCATGAGTCAGATGCTTCTGCGCGGCTATGTAAAAAAGCACGATGACGGGAAAATTCTCTCCGGCGTTTATGTGGGGAATACAAATGTTTCCAGGATGAACAGTAAGGAGGCATTGGAAGCGGTCCAAAAGGATATTACAAACAGCGGCGCGGTTATGATCACGGTTGATATCGCGGAAGGAAAGACGATCGAAGCATCTTTGCAGGAACTGGGATTTTCCGCCCCTGCTCTAAAAGATGCCGTGGAAGATGCTGTGAAGTATGGAAAGGAAGGAAGCACGACACAGTCATACAAGCTGATTAAAAAAGCAGAAAAGAAAACGCTGGAACACCATATCCCTTTGGAATATGAGATCGATCAGCAGGCAGCATCTAAGATCCTGGCATCACGCGCGGAAGAATTGCTGGATGTTCCGGTAAATGCCGCCATTGTACAGGGAGCAGAAGGCATCCAGGTGACAGAGTCGCAGGAGGGGGAAGTCTTAAATACGGAAAGGACGATCGAGAACCTGAATCAGTTTTTGAATGAGAACTGGGACGGAAGGCCGGGAACCGTAAAAGCTATCATAGAAAAGCAGGATGCTCCTGTTACCGCGGATGATCTGGCAGGGCTGACGGACCTTCTGGGAAGCTATACAACATATTATGGAGAGAGCGGAGACGGCCGTGTGCAGAATGTAGAGACAGGGGCGAACCATTTGAACGGGATATTGCTTCAACCTGGCGAAGAACAGTCGGCTAATGAGGCAATGGAGCCCTATACTTTTGAAAATGGCTATGCCGAGGCAGATTCCTACGAAAGCAACACCGTGGTACAGACTATGGGCGGAGGAATCTGCCAGGTATCTTCTACTTTATATAACGCGCTTTTATACGCGGAACTGGAAATTGTGGAACGCTATCCGCACTCTATGTTGGTGTCATATGTGGAGCCGTCCAGAGACGCGGCAATCGCGGATGACATGCTGGATCTGGTATTTAAAAATAATCTGGATTCACCGGTTTATATTCAGACGGTACTGGCAGATGGAAACCTGACCTTCAATATTTATGGAAAAGAAACCAGAAGTCCCGGACGTGAGCTTACGTTTATAAGTGACAGTACGGAGAGTGAAGACACAGAGGGAAAGCGTTTTGTCGCGACAGAAAATTATATCGGATATCTGGCATTACAGAGCTATGCCCATCCGGAGATCACGGCGCAGCTTTGGAAGGTTGTGACGGAAGACGGGCAGGAGGTCAGCCGGGATGTGATCAACTACAGCCAATATATGGCGGCGCCAGAGACCTATGGGGTAGGCGTACTGTCGGATGATCCGGCGCAGACAGAGCGGATGAACAGCGCGATTCTGACACAGAATGAAGAAACGATACAGAACACTATGAATGAGATACTATATGGCCCGACAGATATGGTGAATGTAGAAACAGAGGCCGGCCAGTAGGCTCTGGTGGGAGCTGACATCTGCCGGGAACCATCCGTCTGGCCATCAGTGAGGGGCGCGGCATATCAGGAGGAGATTATGAAGCCAGGAAAGCTGTCGCAGACTGTATGGAACAGGTCTGTGCAAAAACAACTGAATATGGATGGAAATTCTTTCCTGTTGAAACCTGCCAAAGAAGAAATGTGCACAGCGATGCGGGTTGCTTTGGGTGAAATGATATTGACTTCTTCTGCTTCCGTATCAGGGCATGCAGGGACACTTGGAACCTATGCGGCCGCGAAAGCCGTAAATGATATAGCAGTCCGGGGGGCGGCGCCGTCAGGCATTACGGTACAGATGATCCTTCCGGTAGAAACAGAAGAACCGTTGTTAAAGGAAATGATCCGCCAGATGAATCTTTTATGCGGGAAGCTGGGAATCCCGATTGTAGGTATACAGGCAGAGGTCAGTCCGGCGGTATGTCAGACTCTGATACAAGTTACCGCTTTGGGGCAGGCTAAGGAAGCGAAGCTGCGTCCTCTTTCTAATATTGGCCCCGGGCAGGATATCGTATTATGCGGTTATATCGGGCTCGAGGGGATGCTGCGTATTCTGGACGAATGTAAAGAAGAACTGGGCAAGCGCTTTGCCCCCTCTTTTCTGCGTCAGATGAAGAGCCTGGAAAACCAGCTCATTCAATTGGACGCAATTCAGATGGCTTCCGACTGTGTGGCGGCTATGCAGCAGATCGGAAGCGGCGGAATATCCGGAACCCTTTGGGAAATGGCGGAAGCCGCGGATGTGGGGCTGGCCGTAGATCTAAAAAAAATGAGCATCCGCCAGGAAACGGTAGAGGTGTGTGAATACTATCATTTGAACCCCTATCAGATGACTTCCACAGGAAGTATCCTGATGATCACGGAACATGGGGAACGCCTGATGCAGATCCTCCGCGCGGGAGGCGCGCGAGCCAGTGTGCTTGGGGTTACTACTGCAGGGAATGCACGGGTGATCACAAGCGGAGAAGAAAGAAGATTTCTGGAACGCCCCGCGCCGGATGAACTGGCGCGCTGGTGGGCGGAAAAGATAGAGGAAAAATAAGATCATGTTTTATAAATGGAAAGGAATGCTATGGAAAATCGTTTAGAACTTCGGAATGAAATCTTAAAAAATATGGAGAGGAACAGCCGGATCGACCTAAAGGAGCTGTCAGTGCTTTTAGGAATCGAGGAGGCTGTAGTGGCGAATGAGGTTGCGGATATGGAAAAGGAGAAGGTCATCTGTGGATATCATACGCTGATCGACTGGGATAAGACCGGTATGGAACGGGTGACTGCTTTGATCGAAGTGCGCGTGACTCCTCAGAGGAACCAGGGCTTCGACCGGATTGCGGAACGTATCTACAATTACCCGGAAGTACACGCGGTATATCTGATCTCCGGCGGCTATGACCTGCTTGTGACACTGGAAGGCAAGACGCTGAAAGAGGTATCCCGCTTCGTATCTGAAAAGCTGTCCCCCCTTGATTCCGTGATCAGCACGGCAACGTATTTTATACTGAAAAAATATAAAGATTTTGGGACGGTCATGGTGCCGAAGACAGAATCGGAGAGGATGGTGGTGACTCCATAATGAGAAATCCTATCGCAAAAAAAATTACACAGGTCCAGCCTTCTGGTATCCGTAAATATTTTGACATCGCAAGTGAGATGGACGATGTAGTTTCACTGGGAGTCGGCGAGCCGGATTTTGATACACCATGGAGGATACGGGAAGAAGGGATCTTTTCTCTGGAGAGAGGAAGGACCTTTTATACATCCAACGCAGGGCTACAGGAGCTGCGTGACGAGATCTGCCGGTACCTGGACAGAAAGATCCATGTCTCCTATGATCCGAAAAAGGAAACCATGGTGACTGTTGGGGGCAGTGAAGCCATTGATGTGGCGCTGCGCTGTATGCTGGATCCAGGGGATGAGGTGCTGGTCCCGCAGCCGAGCTATGTGTCTTATGTGCCTTGTACGATCATGGCAGATGGAGTGCCCGTGATCGTGGAATTAAAAAATGAAAACGAATTTAAGCTGACTGTAGAGGATATGAAAGAAAAGGTGACTGACCGTACAAAAATCCTGGTGATGCCTTTCCCCAATAACCCTACGGGCTCTATTATGACCAGGGAAGATCTGGAACCTATTGCCGGGTTCGTGAAAGAACACGACCTTTATGTCCTTTCGGATGAGATCTACTCGGAGCTGAGCTATAAAGGAGAACATGTTTCGATCGCAAGCCTGCCGGGAATGCGGGAGAGAACGATCGTGATCAACGGATTTTCCAAGGGCTTCGCGATGACCGGATGGCGGCTGGGTTACTGCTGCGGTCCGGCGGAGATCCTGAAGCAGATGATCAAGCTGCATCAGTTCGCGATCATGTGCGCTCCGACAAACAGCCAGTACGCGGCGGTAGAAGGACTGCGCAACTGTGAAGAAGAAGTAGAAGAAATGCGCAGATCCTACGATCAGAGAAGGCGCTTCTTAATGCATGAGTTTCAACGTATGGGTCTGGATTGCTTTGAACCATACGGAGCGTTTTATGTATTTCCAAGTATTAAGGAGTTCGGCATGACTTCTGATGAATTTGTCACCAGGCTTTTGAAGGAAGAACGGGTGGCTGTGGTGCCGGGAAGCGCGTTCGGGGAATGCGGGGAAGGCTTTCTCCGGATTTCCTATGCATATTCGCTGGAGGACCTAAAGGTGGCTCTGGGCAGGCTGGAAAGTTTTATTGAGAGGCTTCGTAAGGAGAAGAATCTATGCTGAATATTGTACTGCTGGAACCGGAAATTCCGGCAAATACCGGTAATATAGGAAGAACTTGTGTGGCCACAGGAAGCAGGCTTCATCTGATCGAACCTCTGGGATTCCGGCTGGATGAAAAATCGCTCCGGCGTGCCGGGATGGATTATTGGAAGGATCTGGATGTCACGACTTATATCAATTATGAGGAGTTTCTGGAAAAAAATCCCGGCGCCAGGCTCTATATGGCGACAACCAAGGCGGAAAAGATGTATACGGAGGTTCGGTATGAGCCGGACTGTTATATCATGTTTGGGAAAGAAAGCGCCGGGATTCCGGAGGAGCTCCTGGTGGAGCACCGTGAGGAGTGTGTGCGGATTCCGATGATCGGAGGAATCCGGTCGTTGAATCTGGGCAATTCTGCCGCGGTTATTCTCTACGAGGCACTGCGGCAGAACCGGTTTTCAGGGATGGAACATGCGGGACACCTGCACCGGTTAGATTGGAATAATTAATTTGTCTAAATTGTAGGTATTTTATTACGGATTTATTGGAAAAATATGAAAAACATGTAGACTATATCCCAAGAATTGTGGTATCATAATAAAAGTGTACTAGAAAGAAGGTGAGTCAGATATGGTCGAGAACACAATTCAGGCAATTAAAGAAACCGAAGCAAAGGCAGAGGCAGTGGTCAGAGAGGCTGAATCCAGGTACAAAGAGATTCTGGATGAAGCAGCAAAAAAGGCAGAGGCAATCAAGTCGGAACAGATTCAGAACATGAAGCAGAGGGCTCAGTCCGATATGGAAAAGGCAAAAGAAAAAGGTACACAGGAGATGGATTCAGTGATGTCCGAGATCCAAAAGGAAGTAGCCGCGCTGAAAGAACTTGCCCAGCAGAAGCATGAGGTGGCTGTGAATCTTGTGGTATCGGAACTAATTTAAGACAGAGAGGTGATGAAAAGGCACGAAGCAAGGATATTTTGATAAGTACGCAGATGTGCGTTTTTGTCATCAATTCCAGGGGATTGGTGGCTTTTGTTTTCGTAAGCGCAAACTGTACTTGTAAAGTGGTCTTATGTAGAGTGACAGACATCTCTGCCGGATATCGTCTGTTTTGACGGATGGTATTAAAAATGATTTTTCAGAACCAGATCAAGGGATGACAGGGGGAGAAAAGTCAAAAAATAGGAAAGATAAAGGAGGGATTAGATTATGGCGGTATTGCAGATGCAGCGAATCAGTATCTGCGCATTGAAAAAGAACCGGAAAGCGATTCTGGAAAAGCTGCAGAGCATGGGCGTCATGGAGGTCAGCCAGTTCCTGGAGGAAGAGGAAGGGTTCCAACGTATGGATACGGCGAATGCCCGCGGCAGCTTTGAAAAAGCAGCGGCCTCTGTTGACCGTGCGCTGGATATTCTCCAGATTTACGCGCCGGAGAAAAAGTCTATGCTGTCTTCGCTTGCCGGAAAGGATCTGATCGGCAAGGAAAAATACCGGCAGATCATCGGAGACAAGGAAAGCCTGCTTCGAACGGCGAATGAGATCCAGTCACTGGACCGGGAGCGGGCAGAACAGAAATCTGAGATCCAGAAGCTGGAGAACAGCATTGAAAGCCTGGCGCCATGGCTTCCGTTAGAGGTTCCTATGGACTATGAAGGAACGAAGCATACACAGATGTTGCTCGGAACCATGCCCGGGGAATGTAACCTGGAACAGATTTATTCGGCGATCGCGGAGAAGGCGCCGGATGCCCAGGGCTTTGAGGCACATATTGTTTCGGCAGGACAGGAAGGGACTTACCTGACCGTATTCTGCCTGAGGGAGGAAGCGCATCAGATCGAGGAAGCGCTTCGTGCCAAAGGATTCGCAAGACCGTCCCAGATGTTACAGGAAGTGCCTGCCGCGGCAAAATCCAGGATGGAGGAAGAAATCCACAAGCGTGGCCAGAAGATCACAGAGATCGAACAGAAGCTGTCCGGTTTGGGAGACAAGCGGAAGAACTTACAGCTTCTTGCGGATTATTACCGTATACGGGCGGATAAGTATGAGGTGCTTGGAACGCTGCCGCAGACAGAGCGGACATTTTTTATCAGCGGTTATGTGCCGGCAAAATATACGGATAAGCTGAAAAATGCGCTGGAGAGCAAATATGACTGTGTGGTAGACATAGAAGAACTGAAAGAAGATGAAGAGGCACCGGTGCTTCTTCAGAATAATTCGTTCTCGGAAAGCGCGGAAGGCGTTCTGGAGTCCTATGGTCTTCCAGGAAAAGGTGAGATTGACCCAACCGCGATCATGTCCGTGTTTTATGTGTTCTTATTTGGACTGATGCTTTCGGACGCTGCTTATGGGGCAATCGTATCGATCGCATGTGGTGTGGTGCTGGCAAAGTTTCCGAGGATGGGCGAAGGCATGAAGAAATCCCTGAAGCTGTTCTTCTGGTGCGGACTTTCCACACTGTTCTGGGGTATCATGTTCGGCGGTTATTTCGGTGATCTGGTGGATGTTGTATCAAGGACGTTCTTCGGCCACCAGGTAAGTATACCGGCTCTGTGGTTCATTCCGTTGAATGACCCGATGAAGCTTCTTATTTATTCGATGCTCTTTGGATTGATCCACCTGTTTACCGGATTGGGGATCAAGGGATATATGTGCATCAAGGATAAGAGATACATGGACTTTTTCTGTGATGTTGTTCTCTGGTTTTTGTTCCTGCTTGGACTGATCATCATGTTCCTTCCGACAGATATCTTTGCTTCTGTTGCGGGAACGAAGATCGTATTCCCCGCGGTTGTCAATATGCTTGGCAAGGCGGCGGCGATTGCCGGCGCAGTGGGAATCCTGCTGATGTCAGGAAGAGAGAATAAGAATTTCGGACTCAGGATCGCCCTGGGCGCGTATGATTTATATAATGTAACCGGATGGCTCAGTGATGTGCTGTCTTATTCCAGGCTTCTTGCCCTGGGACTTGCGACAGGTGTTATCGCGCAGGTTGTCAACCAGATGGGAAGCATGGCAGGCAACAGTATCTTTGGCGTGATTTTATTCATCGTTGTATTTATCGTTGGACATACGCTGAACCTGGCGATCAATCTGCTGGGGGCATATGTGCATACAAACCGTCTGCAGTATGTAGAATTTTTTGGAAAGTTCTATGAGGGCGGAGGAAGAATGTTCAATCCATTTAAAGAAAATACAAAATATGCAGATATTAAGGAGGAATAGGAAATGATTTTAGAAAGTTTAGGAATTGTTTATGCGCTTTTAGGTGCGGCATGTGCGGTGTTTCTTGCAGGCGCGGGGTCAGCATTAGGAGTAGGTATTGCAGGCCAGGCAGCGTCAGGTGTTGTATCAGAGGATCCAAGTAAGTTCGCGAAGGTTTTGATCATGCAGCTTCTGCCTGGTACACAGGGTATTTATGGCCTGCTGGTTGGATTTATTACATTGTCCAAGATCGGTATCATCGGCGGCGGCGCGGTAGAGATTTCTCCGTCCACAGGACTTTTGATCCTGGCAGCATGCCTTCCGATCGGAATCGTAGGTCTGATCTCCGGAAAATCACAGGGTAAGACAGCAGCAGCGGCAATCGGTATCGTCGCAAAGAAACCGGATCAGTTCGGTAAGGCAATGCTGTTCCCGGCCATGGTTGAGACCTATGCGATCCTGGCACTTCTGATCTCCATCCTGGCAGTCAGCGGAATCCAGGTATAATTCAGCTTGATTTTCCCTGGCAGTCCGGCGGGATATGATTTCGCGGGGCTGGCCTGTGGGAGCAAAAAATGATAAGTATGAGGTGTGATAGATGAGTGGATTAGACAAGATGAAAAGTCAGATCCTGGATGAAGCGAACCACTCAGCAGAGGTGAAGATTGCGGAGGCCAATGAAAAAGCGGAGCAAATGATCAGTGAAGCAAAGGCAGAGGCGGAAGCAGAGACTTCGAAGCTGTATGCAAAATCTCAGGAGGCAATTGCAGTTTATGCGGACCGGGTGAAGTCGTCCGGTGAGATGCAGCGTAAGCAGGCAATCCTTCAGGCAAAGCAGGAAGTGATCGCGGATGTGATCCAAAAAGCATATGAGAAAGTGTGCGCGCAGGATGACGCGGCATATTTCGGGATGATCGGAAAGATGCTTGAGAAATATGTCCAGCCTGGAGACGGTATTATATTTTTCAATGCGAAGGATCTAAAGCGGATGCCGAAGGAATTTGAGGCGGAGATCGAAAAGGCGGCCAAGAAAAATGGCGGAACTCTTCGTCTGTCTGAGAAAGCCAAAGATATGGACGGCGGTTTTATCCTGGTATATGGCGGTGTGGAAGAAAATTGTACGATCCGGGCAATGTTTGACGCAAACAGAGACCATTTGTCCGATAAAGTTCATGAGGTGTTGTTTATATAGAACGAGGTAACTATTCAAGTACTGAATAGTTATGGCTATGACACAGGAGGGAATATTTTGAATGATTTAGAATATACTTACGCGGTCGCGCGTATACGTTCGTTGGAAGCATCCCTGCTGACGGATTCTGTAATTGACCAGCTTGTGAACTGTCAGAGTGAAAAGCAGTGCCTGGAGCTGTTGAGCGAAAAGGGCTGGGGAGACCATGAGACGGGTCTGGATGCCTCCGCGATGTTAAAGCGTGAGGAGGAGAAGACCTGGGAAGTGATCCGGGAAGTAGCCCCGGACCTGTCTGTGTTCGATGTGCTTTCTTATTCTAAGGTATACCATAATCTGAAAGCAGCGATCAAGGAAGTGTGTACCGAGGTTCAGAGCGAAAACATTTTTTATGATGACTGTGCGATCCCGGGGGAGGAGATGCTGAATATCGTAGAGAATAAGGAGTTCAGCCGCCTTCCGGATAGGATGTCTGCCGCGGCACAAGAAGCATATGATACGCTTCTGCATACAAGAGACGGACAACTGTGTGATGTGATCGTGGACCGGGCCGCGTTGGATGCCATCTATGAGGCCGGCATGAACGCAAAGGATGAGATTATCCGCAATTACGCGGAATCTACGGTTGCGATCGCGGATATCAAGATCGCGGTGCGTTGTCAGAAGACCGGAAAGTCTCTGGAATTTATGAAGCGTGCGCTGGCTGAATGTGAAAGTGTCAGCGTGGAGCTGCTTGCAAAGGCGGCGCTCAGTGGACCGGAGGCCATCGGGGAATATCTGTCCGGAACTACGTACGCGGAAGGCGCGCAGGCTTTGGAAGAATCACCGTCGGCATTTGAACGCTGGTGTGATAACCGAATGATGGAAACCATCCGTCCGCAGAAATATAATGCGTTTTCAGTAGGTCCGCTGGTAGCTTACCAGCTTGCCAGGGAGAATGAGATTAAGACAGTTCGGATCATCCTGACCGGGAAGCAGAACGAATTCCCGGACGAGGCGATTCGGGAAAGGGTAAGGGAGATGTATGTATAAGATTGCGGTAATCGGCGATTACGACAGTATCTATGGTTTCGCGACGCTGGGTCTTAGCATCTGTCCGGTAAAGACCCCCGAAGAAGCCAGGGATAAGCTGCGCCAGCTGGCAGGCGGAAAATATGGGATCATCTATGTTACAGAAGCCGTGGCAGCAGAAATAAAAGATGTAATAGCAGAATATCAGGAACAGACAATGCCGGCGATCATCCAGATCCCGGGCGTGTCCGGGAATACCGGGGCAGGCGTGGAAGGCGTCAAGAAGACGGTGGAGCAGGCTGTCGGATCAGATATTTTGTTTTCAGAAGAATAAGGGAGGTAATTCGTCAAATGAGCAGAGGCGTAATCAAAAAAGTCGCAGGCCCGCTTGTTATTGCATCGGGTATGCGCGACGCGAATATGTTTGACGTGGTTCGTGTCAGCAACCAGAGACTGATTGGCGAAATCATTGAAATGCATGGAGATGAGGCTTCCATACAGGTATATGAGGAGACATCCGGACTGGGACCGGGAGAACCGGTGGAGTCTATGGAAGTGCCTATGGCCGTAGAATTGGGGCCTGGCCTGATCACCAGCATTTATGACGGGATCCAGAGGCCGCTGGATGATATTATGAAGGTTTCAGGGAACAATCTGAAGCGTGGTGTAGAAGTGCCGTCCCTGAAGCGTGATCTGAAGTGGAATTTTGTTCCGACCGTAAAGGTAGGAGATGAAGTAGAGCCGGGCGATGTGATCGGTACCGTACAGGAGACGATTGTTGTAGAGCAGAAGATCATGGTTCCGGTTGGTACAACAGGAAAGATCAAAGAGATCAAAGCAGGAGAATTTACGGTAGAAGACGTGGTAGCGGTTGTGGAGACCGCGGAAGGCGACAAGGAGCTGACCATGATGCAGAAGTGGCCGGTTCGTCGTGGAAGACCTTACCAGAAAAAGCTTCCGCCGGAGATGCCGCTGGTAACCGGACAGCGTGTCGTAGATACCTTCTTCCCGATTGCAAAGGGTGGCGTGGCTGCGGTACCCGGACCATTCGGAAGCGGGAAGACAGTCATTCAGCATCAGCTTGCGAAGTGGGCAGAGGCTGATATTGTAGTTTATATCGGATGTGGAGAGCGTGGAAATGAGATGACCGACGTTCTGAACGAGTTCCCGGAACTGAAGGATCCGAAGACCGGTCAGTCCCTGATGGAAAGAACCGTTCTGATCGCCAATACGTCCGATATGCCGGTTGCTGCCCGTGAGGCATCCATTTATACAGGCATTACCATTGCGGAGTATTTCCGTGATATGGGTTATTCCGTAGCGCTGATGGCAGATTCCACATCCCGTTGGGCAGAGGCTCTCCGTGAGATGTCCGGACGTCTGGAAGAGATGCCTGGTGAAGAAGGATACCCGGCTTACCTGGGAAGCCGTCTGGCACAGTTCTATGAGCGTGCGGGACATGTCGTTTCCCTTGGAAAAGAAGGCCGTGAAGGTGCGTTGTCCGTAATTGGTGCCGTATCTCCTCCGGGTGGTGATATTTCCGAGCCTGTATCCCAGGCAACACTGCGTATTGTCAAGGTGTTCTGGGGCCTGGATTCCGCGCTTGCGTATAAGAGACATTTCCCGGCGATCAACTGGCTGACCAGTTATTCGCTGTATGTAGATAATATGAAAGAATGGTTCAATAACCAGGTGGCAGAGGACTGGATGGAGAACCGTCAGAAAATGATGTCCCTGCTTCAGGAAGAGGCAGAACTGGAAGAAATCGTAAAGATGGTTGGTATGGACGCACTGTCTGCAGGTGACCGCCTGAAGATGGAAGCAGCCCGTTCTATCCGTGAGGACTTCCTGCATCAGAACTCCTTCCATGAGGTAGATACCTACACCTCTCTGAAGAAGCAGCATATGATGATGAAGCTGGTTCTCGCGTATTATGAATTGTCTGTAGAAGCATTGGGACAGGGCGCGCCGCTGCAGAAGCTGGTTGACCTTCCGGTACGTGAGCAGATCGGCCGTTTTAAATACGTGACAGAAGATAAACTGGACGTAGAATATGATAAAGTAAATAAAGAACTTCATGTTGAGATTTCCAATTCATTAGGAAAGGAGGAATTCTAAATGCCGAAAGAGTATAGAACTATACAAGAAGTTGCAGGCCCGCTGATGCTGGTGCGCGGCGTAGAGAATGTCACCTACGATGAACTGGGAGAGATCGAGCTCGCGAGCGGGGAGACCCGCCGGTGCAAGGTGCTTGAGATCAACGGAAGCGACGCGCTGGTACAGTTATTTGAAAGCTCCACAGGTATCAACCTTTCCAACAGTAAGGTTCGTTTCCTGGGACGGAGCATGGAGCTGGGCGTATCCGAAGATATGCTTGGCCGTGTCTTTGACGGACTGGGTAATCCGATCGATGACGGTCCGGCGATCCTGCCGGATGCCCGTATGGATATCAACGGTCTGCCTATGAATCCGGCAGCCAGAAGCTATCCGGAGGAGTTTATCCAGACAGGTGTATCCGCGATTGACGGACTGAATACACTGGTACGTGGACAGAAGCTGCCGATCTTCTCGGCTTCCGGTCTGCCCCATGCCAACCTGGCGGCACAGATTGCGAGACAGGCGAAGGTTCTGGGAACAGACGAGAACTTTGCCGTTGTATTTGCTGCTCTGGGTATCACATTTGAAGAGTCCAACTTCTTTATTGAAAGCTTTAAGGAGACAGGTGCCATTGACCGTACCGTCCTCTTTATCAATCTGGCAAATGACCCTGCGATCGAGCGTATCGCGACCCCGAAGATGGCCTTGACCGCCGCGGAATATCTGGCATTTGAGAAGGATATGCATGTACTTGTTATCCTGACAGATATCACCAACTACGCGGATGCCCTGCGTGAGGTCTCCGCTGCCCGGAAGGAGGTTCCGGGACGCCGTGGATATCCGGGTTATATGTACACCGACCTGGCTACCATGTATGAGCGGGCCGGACGTCAGAAAGGGAAGAAGGGAAGTATTACCATGATCCCGATCCTGACCATGCCGGAGGATGACAAGACCCATCCGATCCCTGACCTGACCGGATATATCACGGAGGGCCAGATCATCCTGAGCCGTGATCTGTATCGGAAGGGTATCGCTCCTCCGATCGATGTACTGCCGTCCCTGTCCCGTCTGAAGGATAAGGGTATCGGTGAAGGCAAGACACGTGCGGATCATGCCAATACAATGAACCAGTTATTCTCTGCGTATGCCCGTGGAAAGGATGCCAAAGAACTGATGGTCATCCTGGGTGAAGCAGCGTTGACAGAGATTGACTTGCTTTACGCGAAATTTGCGGATGCATTTGAAGCGGAATATGTATCCCAGGGATACAATGCTGACAGAGATATCCAGGAAACACTGGATATTGGATGGAAATTGCTCTCCATGCTGCCAAGGACTGAGTTGAAGCGTATCGACGATAAGTTCCTGGATAAATATTATCAGGGCTAGACAGCCGCAGCTGCGCTGTAGAAACGGCAGGTTCCTGGCCTGCCGGAGTCTAAGGAACTGTCAAGCAAAATATGAAGATTTATTTCTTGATAGTTCCTAAACAAGGTAAGAGGCAGTAATATGAAGAAGGAGAGGTGATTACATTTGGCAGCAACACAGGTAAATCCTACCCGTATGGAGCTGACGCGTCTGAAAAAGAAACGTCTTACGGCGATCCGCGGCCACAAGCTTCTGAAAGACAAGCGTGATGAGCTGATGCGCCAGTATCTTGACCTGGTACGTGAAAATATGGAAGTACGTAAGCGGGTAGAGGCGGGAATCCTTTCCGCGAACAAGAATTTCGTAATCGCCAAAGCCGGTATGTCGGAGGCGGCACTAAAAACGGCATTGATGGCTCCAAAGCAGGAAATCAACCTGACACCAGGGGAACAGAATGTCATGAGTGTAAATATTCCGACATTTGAATATAAGACAAGGACAGCAGATGAAAATGACATCTACTCCTATGGTTTCGCGTTCACTTCCAGTGACCTGGACGGGGCGGTAAAATCTTTGGCGGATATCCTGCCGGACATGATTCGTCTTGCGGAATGCGAAAAAGCGTGCCAGCTTATGGCGGCGGAGATTGAAAAGACAAGAAGGCGTGTAAACGCGCTGGAGCATGTTATTATTCCGGAAACGGAGACGAATATCAAGTATATTACCATGAAGCTGGATGAGAACGAAAGAAGTACACAGATCCGGTTGATGAAGGTGAAGGACATGATGCTGGAAGAGGCACATGGGTATTCGAAGAAAGAGTAGGTTATAGTTCACGGCCTGACTGGCTGCGAACTGTAACACATGAATTTACGAATGATCCAGATAACAAAAAAGGTTCTGAATTGCAGTTGTGGTTCAGAACCTTTTTGTGTATACTTAAGAGAAAAGGAATCTGAGCGTTTGACACGATAAATCTGCGGTGAGGAAAACGGAATGGAAAGTATAAAGCGTCGCACATTTGAAGTAATTCAGATTGGGAAGGATAAGATAAGTATTATCTTTGACCTGTTCATTACCCTGGTGATTTTTATCAGCTTGTTCGTAACATTGGCTGAGATTTTTTCGGCCGCGGAGCCTTACATGGAACTATTGCGCACCGTAGAACTGATCACGATGATTATTTTCGCGGTGGAATATATTCTAAGAATCTGGACAGCAGAATACCTTTATCCAAAGAAAAGTACCTTTCGGGCAAAGCTGGCATTTATGGGCTCTTTTTACGGAATCATAGACATGCTTACTTTTGTGCCGTATTTCCTGCCGGTATTATTTCCGCGGGATTTGTAGAACAGTATACGAAGATGAAATCGCTTTCCGAATATTCGGAGGAGGCAGATATTCATTTTATCACTTTGAAAATTACCGAAAAGCATCCCTGGGAAAATCTTTCGGTAAAAAAGTTTCGCTGCCCCGGGCCTGATCCTTGTTGTGATCTGCCGGGGAAATAAGGCGATTGTTCCAAGAGGGACCACGATTCTGAAAGCGGGAGATCAGGTCGTGCTGTTTTCCAGCAATGAGACAAAAGACCAGGCAGTGAATCTGCCTGTTAGACAGACTAAAAGGAAGAAAAATGAGCGATAATAAATACACAGTTTTGAAAAATATATTTGGATATGATTCTTTCCGGGAAGGCCAGGAAACCTTGGTTGACAGTACCCTTTCAGGAAAGGATGTATTAGGGATCATGCCGACAGGCGCGGGAAAATCCATCTGTTTTCAGGTTCCGGCACTTTTGTTTGAGGGAATTACAATCGTAATCTCGCCTCTCATTTCTCTTATGAAAGATCAGGTTACCGCATTGAACCAGGCTGGTGTCCATGCGGCCTATATCAATAGTTCCCTGACAGAAGGACAGTGTAGGAAAGCGATGGAAAATGCCCGCAGAGGGCAGTATAAGATCATTTATGTGGCACCGGAACGCCTTATGACAGATTCATTTCAGTTTCTTGTGCAGGAAGTAGATATTTCTATGGTAGCGGTGGATGAAGCACATTGCATTTCCCAGTGGGGACAGGATTTCCGGCCTAGTTATCTAAAGATTGTAGATTTTATCGCCATGCTGCCGAAGCGCCCTGTGATCGCCGCGTATACGGCCACCGCGACAAAGCAGGTCAAGGAAGATATCGTTTGTATCCTGGGGCTTATAGACCCGTCTGTTGTAGTCACCGGCTATGACCGGAAGAATTTATATTTCGCGGTGAAAAAGCCGAAAGACAAGAAGGCGCAGCTTCTGGACTATTTGTCAAAAAACAGAGAAAAGAGCGGGATCATTTACTGCAATACCAGGAAGACCGTAGAAGAAGTGGAAAATGAACTGAGAAGGGGAGGCTATCCGGTTACCCGTTATCATGCCGGATTGACGGACGCGGAGCGGAAGCAGAATCAGGAGGATTTTATCTATGACCGGAGGCCGGTCATGGTGGCTACCAATGCGTTTGGAATGGGAATCGACAAATCCAATGTGCGATTTGTGATCCATTACAATATGCCCAAGGATATAGAGAGCTACTATCAGGAAGCAGGACGCGCGGGCCGGGACGGTGAGCCTGCGGAATGCTTTCTATATTACTCCGGGCAGGACGTGCGGATCAACGAATTTCTTATCAACACACAGGCGGAAAACAGTGAACTGGGTGAGGAAGAGCGGGAACTGATCAAAGAGCGGGATCAGGAGCGTCTGCGGAAAATGACCTTCTACTGCTTTACCAATGAATGTCTGCGGGAGTATATCCTGCGGTATTTTGGTGAGTATGGCGGAAATTACTGTGGCAACTGTGAAAATTGCCGGACAGAATATGAAGATATTGATGTGACGGGAGAAGCCTGCCATATGATCCGTATGGTGCTGACCAGCCATGAGCGTTATGGAATTAACGCGATCCTGGACGGAGTGCATGGTTCCGATACGGCAAAGGTACGGCAGTTCCGGCTGGATCAGAATCCGGAATATGGAAGCCTGAAGGAACGGACGCTGGTCCGGCTCCGGCAGATTTTAAATGACCTTTTGGTAAAAGGATATCTGTTTCTTACGGCCAGTGAGTATCCGGTCCTGAAAATGACGAAAGCGGGACAGGAGCTGTTGGCTGACCAGGAGCGGCAGGCGGGTTTATCCGGCAGGATT
Organism: uncultured Clostridium sp.; assembly: GCA_964523125.1. Taxonomy (GTDB): domain Bacteria; phylum Bacillota; class Clostridia; order Lachnospirales; family Lachnospiraceae; genus Schaedlerella. Next base: position 54,582 of record CAZFXM010000012.1, read on the forward strand.
ATTCTGAAGCTGCCAAAGGAACAGGAAAAGATTGCTTCGAAGAGTACGGAAAAGAAGAAAAAAGGAGCTGTGGATGCCAGATATCCGGATCTGTTTGAGCAGCTTCGGAAATATCGTTATGAGCTTGCGCAAAAAGAGCATGTTCCGCCATACATCATTTTTTCGGATAAAACCTTAAAAGAAATGAGTACCTTCCTGCCGGTTACCAAAGACGCGATGCTGGAGATCAATGGTATCGGAAAGGTGAAATTTGATAAATATGGAGAAGGGTTTATGGAAATCGTCCGTTCTTACGCTGAAAAACTGTAAAAATATGCAGAAGATGTTTTGCACCAGAAAGTTACTGTTTGCCACAGAATGGAAGACATCTACTTGCGTTCCATGATATAGTCTGCGTTGCGGACAGAGTGGCGGTCTGTTGCTCTGAACACATATATATAAAATAGGAGGAAAAGAGATGGGGACAGAAAAAAAGAGGACGAGGACGAAGGTAGAGATTGTGTTATTGGTGCTGGTAGTGTTTTCTATCGTGCGCCAGTTTTTCCTGGGAAGCTACCACAATATGTTCCTGGGAATTTTAACACTGATCCTTTTTTCCATGCCCAAAGTAATTGAGCGAAGGCTGGGGGTCAATATTCCGGCAGGACTTGAGACGGTCATCCTGGTATTTATTTTCTCGGCAGAAATCCTGGGAGAGATCAATGCATTCTATGTGAAAATTCCGATATGGGATACGATTCTGCACACGACGAATGGATTTTTGATGGCAGCGATCGGGTTTGCCATGATCGATATTTTTAATCGTAGTGAGAAGTTTTCTATCAGAATGTCGCCGTATTTTGTCGCGTTTGTCGCATTTTGCTTTTCTATGACGATCGGAGTGCTGTGGGAATTTTTTGAATTCAGTATGGATTGGTTCTTTCAGACGGATATGCAGAAGGACTGGATCCTTCCGGCAATCAGCTCGGTTAAGTTGAATCCCAACGGAGAAAATGTGCCGGTAAAAATGGTAATTGAATCCATGGTAGTCAACGGGCAAAAATGGAACCTTGGGGGATATCTGGACGTAGGGATCGTAGACACCATGAAAGATTTGATGGTCAACTTTATCGGGGCGGTCGTATTTTCGATTGTCGGTATCTTGTATCTGAAACAAAGAGGAAAGGGAAAGCTTGCGGCTTCTCTGATTCCGCAGGTAAATGAAGAAGCACCAAAGAAGTAAACAACATTCTCACATTTCATACACAAAAATTTCACAAACATTTGATACCTTAACACTTGGTAATATACCGAAGAGCGGCTGTGTCCGATGCGGATGAAGTCACGGTACAGGAGTGAATGTCAATCCTGTGGAACATATTGTACTGCATAATCGCTAGCTACCGTTTGATTAGGGAGGTAAGGATTTGATTGAGGTAAAGAATTTAGTGAAAAAATATGGAACTCATCTTGCCGTAGATCACCTGGATTTTCAGTTGGAGCCAGGGAGAATCTACGGCTTTTTGGGGCCGAACGGCGCTGGAAAATCAACGACCATGAACATTATGACCGGCTATCTGGGCGCGACTGAGGGAGAGGTCGTCATAGACGGCCACGATATTTTGAAGGAACCCGAGGAAGCCAAGAAACATATCGGGTATCTGCCGGAGCTTCCGCCATTGTACACGGATATGACCGTATTGGAATATCTGGAATTTGCGGCAGAGTTAAAGGAAATCCCCAGGAAAGAGCGGGAGAATTCCGTCGAAAAGGTAATGGATATCGCAAAGTTAAGTGATGTTCAGTTTCGTTTGATCAAGAACCTGTCCAAAGGATATCGGCAGAGGGTCGGCCTGGCACAGGCGATACTCGGATTTCCGGATATTATCATCCTGGATGAACCAACAGTCGGCCTGGATCCGAAGCAGATCATTGAGATACGTGAGCTGATCCGGGATATGGCAAAGGAACATACAGTGATCCTGAGTTCTCACATACTGGCGGAGGTAAGAGAAGTCTGTGACTATATCCTGATCATTTCTAAAGGAAAGCTGGTTGCCAGCGACACTCCGGAGAACCTGGAACATCTGATGGCTGGTCAGAACAGCCTGGAGATTGAGGCGAAGGCAGAGCCGGAACAGGTCAGAAGCATTCTGGGAAAAGTTCAGGGAATAGAGAAGCTTGACCTTGACAGGACGGCAGAAGATACTACTTATGCAAAGATTGAGCTTGGAAAATCAGTATCCGGTGAAGAACAGGATATCCGTGAGATGATATTTTTTGCGTTCGCGGATGCAGGCTGCCCACTTCTGATGCTGAAGACATCCAAAGCAAGCCTGGAAGAAGTGTTCATGGAATTGACCCAGGGAAAGGGGGCGGCGGTAGATGCTGGCGATTTATAAAAGGGAACTGCGTTCTTATTTTCAATCTATGATAGGATGTGTTTTTGTCGCGTTTCTGGTGCTGTTTACAGGGATTTATTTTACGGCATATAACCTGACCGCGGGATATCCATATTTTTCCTATACATTATCCGGTTCACTGATCGTATTTATTGTGGGAATTCCGCTGATCACCATGCGGAGCTTTTCGGAAGAGCGGAAGAATAAGACAGACCAGCTTCTACTGACAGCGCCGGTCAGCCTGACAAAGGTAGTTCTGGGAAAATATTTCGCGATGGCAACCGTGGTTGCGGTGCCGAACCTGATCTTCTGTCTGTTTCCGCTGATCATCAAGATGAACGGGACAGCATATCTGAAGGTTGATTATATTTCTATTGCAGTGTTCTTCCTGCTGGGATGTGTATATCTGGCGATCGGTATGTTTATGTCAACGCTGACAGAGAGCCAGATCATCGCTTTTGTCAGTACATTTGGAGTCCTGCTTTTGTTTTACCTGTGGAATGGTATCATAGAATTCCTTCCTTCTTCGGCTTCCGGATGTCTGGTGGGTCTTCTGCTGATCTTGAGTGTGATCATATTTTATATCTGGCAGATGACTTTGAACTGGGTATTGAGTGTTGCCCTGGAGGCAGTCTGCGTGATCGGGTGTGTGATCACCTACTTTGTGAAATCGAGTTTGTTTGAGAATCTGCTGTCAAAGCTGCTCGGAAGACTTGCGTTCGCTGATGTCTTTACTGGGATCACTCAGAATCATATTGTGGATTTGAGCGGTATTGTCTTGTATCTGTCTGTGATCACGGTATTTATATTCCTGACCGTACAGACGATTCAGAAAAGACGCTGGAGTTAGGAGGAACGGGCTGTGGAAAAAATGAAAAGATTATTTCATACGACAGGAACAACGCATGGGATTTACAGTGTGGGGCTGACGGCAGTGGTGATCGCGATTGTGGTTGTGGTCAATCTGATCGTAGGTCAGATTCCGGAACAATACCGTAATATTGATGTAAGCAATACGAAGATTTATGAAATCACGGATACGACCAGAGACTTTCTGAAAGATATGGATGCGGAGGTCACTTTTAAGGTGCTTGCCGTAAAAGAAGAGACAGATGAACGGATTCAGACTTTTTTAAGCAAATATGCTTCTCTTTCGAAAAAGATTTCGGTAGAGTGGATTGATCCCGTGCTGCATCCATCGGTATTACAGGAGTATGACGCGGCAGAGAATTCTATTATTGTATCCTGTGAGGAAACAGGGAAGACCACGACGGTTACCTTTGACCAGATCGTGGTAGCGGACTACTCATCCTATTACTATACCGGAAGTGTTTCGGAAAATGAATTTGATGGAGAGGGACAGCTTACCAGTGCGGTCAATTATGTGACCAGTGACGCGGGAAAGCAGATATACCGGACTGCGGGACATGGAGAAACCATGCTGCCGACATCTGTTACTGAGCTGATGGATAAGAACAATTATGCGGTTTCAGAGTGGAATCTGATGATGAATCTGGAAATTCCGGAGGATTGTGACTTGTTGCTTATGAACGCGCCAACCAATGACCTGACAGAAGAGGAACGGGACGCTGTGCTTTCTTATCTGGCCGGCGGCGGGAAGATGATGCTTCTGCTCGGAGATACCAACAGCACGGAGCTGCCGAATCTGGCTGCAGTCATGAAGGAATATGGCATGGAGACAGCGGACGGATATATTGCGGATCCGCAGAGATGTTATCAGGGAAATGCGTTTTATATATTCCCGACGTTGAATGTAAGCGGGGATATGGCTAAGGGAATGGCTTCGGAAATGGTTCTGCTGATTAACGCACATGGGCTGAATTTGGTGGATGCGGCAAGAGATACCATATCAACTACCGCCTTTATGTCTACCAGCAACGCTGGTGCTGCCGTGACAGAGGATACGCAGACAGAGGGAACCTATACGTTGGGTGCCGTAGCGACGGAACCTGTGAGTGCTGCCAAGAATGCAGATGATGAAGACAAGGATCATGCTGAGTCAGATTCGGAATCAGAAAGTGAAGCAGGAGACAGTGACGCGGATGATACGTCTGGCGCGGAAGAGAGCGCGGCAAAAGAAAGCCGCCTCACGGTGATTTCTTCCGCGAATATGATTGATTCCCAGCTTACGGAGACATTTACTACTTTGGAGAATACCACATTATTCATGAATGCGGTGACAGCTAATTTTGAAGGAGTAGAGAACCTGTCGATTGAGCCAAAGAGCCTGGCAGTACAGTATAACACGATCCAGCATGTGGGTCTGTTGAGCCTCCTGGCAATATTTGGGATTCCGCTTGTAATCCTGGCGGGAGGATTTACAGTATGGTTCAGGCGTAGGAAAGCATAAAGCTTTTGATGTCAGGAGGAGCATATGGAGAAAAAGAAGAAACGTTTACTGTTTCTTCTTCTCATCCTTCCTCTGCTTCTGGTTATATTTGGCCTGATGAAGCATTATAACCAGAAGCAGGAAGAAAAGCAGGAGGCTGAGGAGGAAGCAGCGAAAGTATATGTGACAGATATAGAGGAAGTAAGTTCTGTCAGCTATCATACAGAAAGCAATGAGTTTACCTTTCAAAAAGAGAATGATACATGGGTATATCAGCAGGATACAGATTTCCCGCTTGCCCAGAATTATCCGGAACAGATTGTCAGCACATTCGGAAAGCTGGAAGCGCTTCGGGAGCTGAAGGATGGAGATGCCCCGAAAGCTTATGGGCTGACCGAACCGCAATATACGGTAAAGCTTGAGGACAAGGATGGAAAGGAAACCAGCCTGAGTATTGGAAACGCGGTGGACGATGCGTATTATTTGCTCAATGAAAATACGGGAAAGATTTATACGGTCAGCAGTTCTGTGACGGCAACACTGCAGCATACACTGGAAGAAATGGCACAGTTGGATACGTATCCCAGTATTGGAAGCGGCAATTTGAAAAAAGAAGTGATCACACGAGGCGGAGAAAAGACCACATATGACTCAGAAAATGAGGATGACGATAAAAATATTGCCGCTGTCGCGGGAGGATTTGGAGCGGTCACCTTGAGTGACGCGGCAGATTATTCCGTAGAGGATAAAGATTTGAAAGGCTTTGGGCTGGATGAAGAATCCCGGATTACTGTGGAGGCATTTTATACAAAGGATGAGGAAGAAGAGGTTCTGACTTTGTATATCGGCGATGAAGATGGTGAGGGAAACAGATATGTGATGATGAACGATTCCCGGATCGTATATCTGATATCGACGGAAATATGTGATAATATATTAAATGTAGATGACGGAGAAGATAAAGACTGAATTTTATAGGATTTTTATCTGGAGTTTATTGACATTTATGGAAAAACAGAGGAAAATAGCAGTCAAATATATAACAAATATGTAACGACAGAAAAGCCGCTGGCGCAGGTTTTCCATAGCACTGAAAATAGTAAAGGTGGACTGAAAGATGAAAGAAAAAATAATACGTTTTATGCAGGGAAGATATGGGGCTTATGGGGCAGATGCCTTTACGAAGTTCCTTTTAGCGGCAGGCTTGATCGTAATATTTGTTTCATCCGTATTCAGGTGGAAGGGCGTCAGCCTGTTTTGTTATGCTCTCGGCTGGGCGCTTGTTATATATTGCTATTTCCGGCTGTTTTCAAAAAATGTGACAAAGCGTTATACGGAGAACCAGGCATTCCTTTCCCGTACCAGTACGATCCGCGGTTTCTTTCAGAAGCAGAGGTCGCTCTGGCAGCAGAGGAGAGTGTATCATATTTATAAATGTCCGGGCTGTAAGCAGAAGATCCGGATTCCAAAGGGAAAGGGCAAGATAGAGATCAGGTGTCCCAAGTGCAATACAACGTTTATCAAGAAAAGCTGAGGTAAATAAACTGCTGTGAATACTATATAAGTGTTCACGGCAGTTTTTAGGAGGGGAGTGATTGAAAAGTTACAGTTTGCGTTACAATTCACGGCCTAACCGTCCGCGAATTGTAACGGCATCTGCCCATTTAAAATTGCCTGCGGCAATGGGGCAGATGCCATCGCCCCATCACTTTTTGGCGTCTAACCGTGCAGCGGGTGCACGGTTAGACCGTGAACAGTAACCAGTTTGCTCCCCAAAATGGGAAAAATTAAAATTAGGGGTTTACAAATCAGGGGATTATGTGTTATACTATCGTTTGTCGAGCGGAAGTGGCGGAATGGCAGACGCGCTAGATTCAGGTTCTAGTGGGAGTTTATCCTGTGAGAGTTCAAGTCTCTTCTTCCGCACTCGGTAAGAAGTACCGGAGTCCATATGAAAAGGATTCCGGTATTTAACATCAAATAGCATATAGATTTTGCGGGTGTAGTTCAATGGTAGAACACCAGCCTTCCAAGCTGGATACGTGGGTTCGATTCCCATCACCCGCTTTTTTATGTACTGGGAAGCCTGTAAAATCAAGGCTTCTATTTTATTTTAGATACTCTTGGTTTCCTGTTTCCCGTATTGGTACCTTTTCTGATTTACAAATTCCTAATCTGGATAAACCTGAATCGAAACTTTGCCACTTTGTACAAAAAAATCGTCATTAAGCGCCTAAAATAGAAAAAAGTATAGCTACAATTTCCGAATCGTGCTATACTTTCTGTAATGGAGTATACGGGATTCGAACCCGTGGCCTCAACAATGCGAATGTTGCGCGCTCCCAACTGCGCTAATACCCCAATCATAATAATTTTTTTGCTGACTTATGTATTATAGCACATCTTGTCAGAAATTAAAAGAATAGATTTTATCTTTTTACAAAAAATTGAAAAGTATCATGTCAGAATTTAAGGAATAGGGGCGGAAGATAGACAGCTTTTCTTCTGCCCCTTAACATGGACATAGGTAGTCATAATTTAGGGTTATCTTACATATTCATATCCGCTTTCTTGTAATATCTGTTCGGCCTCTGGAATTGTTTTACCGATAACATATGGTACCTTGTCCGGTGTTTCCACCTGGGCAGAAAATTTCCCAAAGGCTGCCAGAAACAGCGCGCCAAAAAGGACAACCGCACAGCATCTGGTTTTTAATGACATTTTCTTTTGCTCCATAATTGCACCAATCCTTTCTTGAAGTATTCCGCTTAAAAATCCGATCCCCAATGTAGCAGAAAGATTCATCCGGCTGTAGCAGTCCAGCAGGACGGAGGCGTATGCCGCATGCTTTTCTTTGTGGAGTGTTCGGACTACGTCCGCGTCGCAGGCTAGTTCGATCTCCCGGTTGAAAAGTAACAACATGAGCCAGCAAGCCGGATTGAACCAGTTCAGTATGACAGCGGTCATCATAAATGCTTTTTTCCAGAGGTCGCGCCGCCGGATATGCATCCACTCATGCAGTAAAATATTTTCATATTGAACAGAACTGTAGCTGTGTTCAGGCAGAATGATTTTCGGAAAGAGCAAGCCATACACCATAGGCGAAGTGACAAAAGCTGATGTATATATATGGTAAGGAAGTATGCACGGATGTATCTGCATCCATTTGTTGACTTCTTCATTTTTTAAAATGCTCTTTTTTCTTATCTCTATGTAAAAACGGATATAATTTGCCAGCATAAGGATAAGAACAATTCCAAACCCAACCCATTTTATCTGGCTGTATCCACCTGGCAGAGCGGCGGCAGGCTCACTGTGATACCGTACAATGGCTATCGAAATGCAGATATGTTGTGGAAGCATCAGCCTGGCGGCAAGTAATAACCACAGCCATTCCATAATACCTGGTGAGAAAAATCGTTTAAGAAATCCCCGGCTTGTGGCGATTCCGAGGATCAGCAGAGCGGTCTTTAGGTGCATTGCTTCCAAATGGCATCACCTCATTTCTTTTTTTCAATCATGTTCCGAAGCTGTTCGACTTCTTCCGGCGACAACTTTTCCTGTGTCAGAAGTGAAGCAAACAACAGTCCTATCGAACCGTGGTAAAATTTGTCCACAAATTCAGCCAGCGCAGACTGTCTGGCACTTTCCTGCCCAACCAGCGCGGTACAATGAAAGCCGGGGTCTGTGCGCCTGATCGCTCCTTTGTCGATCAGTTTTTTGACGACCGTATAGGAGGTGTTCTTGTTCCAGCCTATTGTTTGTTTCAGCTCATCGGCAATCTGCTTTGCGGTTAATTCTCCTTTCTGCCACAGAAGATCCATCACTTTTAATTCCGAATCGTAAAATTTCATTTATGATCACCTGCTTTCTATACTATTGCAATAGTCTAATTATAGACTACACGAATAGTCTGAATTTGTCAAGAACAATATAAAAAAGGAACCGCTGAAGCGGTTCCTGAAAAAATATTTATTATTTGATCTTACCGGAACTTTTAAAATTCGATTCCCCTTCCGCTGCAGTCATTAATATAGGAGACGACCTCTTCCAGCTTTGAGACAGCCGCCTGCATCTCATCCCAGTCATCGCCGCGTAATTCTTTGGAAACCAAGATACTTTTCACTTCTTTTAATTTTTGAATCATTTCCCCATTTTTTTCCATATCTTTTCGCCTCGTTTCTGTATGTTATATATGAGAGGATAGAATCGTTATAATTTGCGGATGGTAAGACAGTGGCTATGCCTGCTCCCGAAATGTGATGACACCGCTCTCTACATCCATGCTTTCCACGATTGCGAGAGATTCAAGCTGAAAGCCAAGATTCCGGATGATCTGGCCGCCCGGCTGGAATCCTTTTTCGATAGCGATTCCGATTCCTGCTACCGTGGCGCCTGCCATCTGGGTGATCTGGATCAAGCCCTGTAAGGCACAGCCGTTTGCGAGGAAATCATCAATGATCAGCACCTGATCCTGAGCATTTAAAAATTTCTGGGAGACGATCACATTATTTTTACATTTATGCGTAAATGACTCGACCTCTGCCACATACATGTCACCTTCCAGATTAATGCTTTGCGACTTTTTCGCGAATATGACCGGTACATGGAAATGTCTTGCGGCCAGGCAGGCAATCCCGATTCCGGAAGCTTCAATCGTTAAAATTTTGGTGACAGGGGTATCGGCAAAACGCCGTTTAAATTCTTCGCCCATCTGATCAAACAATTCGATATCCATCTGATGGTTCAGAAAGCTGTCTACCTTCAGAACATTTCCCTCTTTTACAATGCCGTCTTTTAAAATCCGTTCTTCTAAAAAGTTCATCTTTCGTCTCCTTCCCAAATCCATTTCCACATGTTCTTGTTGTAAGTGCTTCATTCTAAAAAGAGTTTATCATATTTTTATGGTATTGACCAGATTCTGCGCGGATTTTCTGCAAAAGTCCTTGACTTTCTGAAAAAAACGTAATAAACTAGTCTAGCGTGCATGGAAATGCATTCATTTTTGTGTGCGGAATTCCTTCATTGGACATGAGTGGTCCGGTGAAGCAGTCTTATTGAACGTCGGTAGTTCAATAAGCATGGATAATGATAATTATCCGCAGCCATCTCCGTATCGGGATAAAGTCCATATCAGACGCGGAGGAAAACGAAAGAATCATAGGAGGTGAAAAAATGCCAACATTTAACCAGTTAGTTAGAAAAGGACGTCAGACTTCTGAGAAGAAATCTACAGCACCGGCACTTCAGAAGGGATACAATTCCTTGAAGAAGCGTTCGACAGACGCATCTGCTCCGCAGAAGAGGGGTGTATGTACAGCAGTAAAAACAGCTACGCCGAAGAAGCCGAATTCTGCTCTGAGAAAGATCGCCAGAGTACGTTTGTCTAATGGAATCGAAGTAACAAGCTACATTCCGGGTGAAGGACACAACCTGCAGGAACATAGTGTAGTTATGATCCGTGGAGGAAGAGTAAAGGACCTGCCTGGTACAAGATACCACATTATCAGAGGTACGCTTGATACCGCAGGAGTTGCCAAGAGAAGACAGGCACGTTCCAAATATGGCGCAAAGAGACCAAAAGACGCAAAAAGGTGATCACTTAGTGAGAACTTTTGTTCTTCAATGCGAAGCAGTGAAGAACGACCGAAAAACTACACAGTTAAATCGTATCACAAACAGAACTATGACTAATCGTAGGTTGCGGATTAGACTGCCCGGCATTTCCGGGTATAGATTGGTCCCTTAAGCCACGAGCACATGCTAGACGATTTCCATAGAAAGACACATGTGAGTACCGATGATTTAATCTCCGGTTATCCGGAAAAATATGATTAAGGAGGGAAGGACCGTGCCACGTAAAGGACATACTCAAAAAAGAGATGTATTAGCGGATCCAATATACAACAATAAGGTTGTTACCAAGCTTATCAACAACATCATGTTAGATGGTAAGAAGGGTGTAGCGCAGAAGATTGTATACGGAGCATTTGAAAGAGTTGAGGCTAAGGCTGATAAGCCGGCTATCGATGTGTTTGAAGAAGCGATGAATAACATCATGCCTGTGCTGGAAGTAAAGGCAAGGCGTATCGGCGGCGCGACATACCAGGTGCCGATCGAAGTAAGGGCTGACAGAAGGCAGGCACTGGCTCTTCGCTGGCTGACCATGTTCTCACGCAAGAGAGGCGAGAAGACCATGGAAGAAAGGCTGGCGAATGAGATTCTGGATGCATCCAATAATACAGGAGCATCTGTAAAAAGAAAAGAAGATATGCATAAGATGGCAGAGGCAAATAAAGCATTTGCACATTATAGATTTTAAAGTTGCATAAATATAGGAGGAAAAGATTTTGGCTGGAAGAGAATACCCATTAGAGAGAACCAGGAACATCGGTATCATGGCTCATATTGACGCGGGTAAGACGACACTGACAGAACGTATTCTTTACTATACCGGTGTGAACTATAAAATCGGTGATACTCATGAAGGAACTGCCACCATGGACTGGATGGAGCAGGAGCAGGAGAGGGGTATTACAATTACTTCTGCAGCTACGACCTGCCACTGGACCCTGGAGGAAAATGCAAAACCAAAGGAAGGTGCCCTTGAGCATCGTATCAATATCATTGATACCCCGGGACACGTTGATTTTACCGTAGAAGTGGAGCGTTCGCTCCGTGTTCTGGACGGCGCTGTGGGCGTATTCTGCGCAAAGGGTGGTGTTGAGCCGCAGTCAGAGAATGTATGGCGCCAGGCTGACACCTACAATGTACCAAGAATGGCATTTATCAATAAGATGGATATTCTTGGAGCAGACTTCTATAATGCGGTAGAGCAGATCAGGACCAGGCTTGGTAAGAATGCGATTTGTCTTCAACTGCCGATCGGCAAAGAGGATGATTTTAAAGGAATCATTGACTTGATGGAGATGCAGGCCTATATCTACAATGATGAAAAGGGTGATGATATTTCCATCGTAGAGATTCCGGAAGAAATGAAAGACGAAGCAGAGCTTTATCGTTCAGAATTGGTAGAGAAGATTTGCGATCTGGATGACGACCTCATGATGGAATATCTGGAAGGCAATGAGCCGTCCATCGAGGATATGAAGAGAGTACTTCGTAAGGCAACATGCGAGTGTACCGCAGTACCGGTCTGCTGTGGTACGGCTTATAGAAATAAAGGTGTCCAGAAGCTTTTGGACGCGATTCTTGAATATATGCCGGCACCGACCGATATCCCGCCGATCCAGGGCGTGGATATGGATGGAAATGAAGTCGTAAGACATTCTTCTGATGAAGAACCATTTTCAGCATTGGCATTTAAGATCATGACAGACCCGTTTGTAGGAAAGCTGGCTTACTTCCGTGTGTATTCAGGAACTGTGAATTCAGGTTCTTATGTGCTGAATGCCACAAAGGGTAAGAAGGAACGTGTTGGCCGTATCTTGCAGATGCATGCCAACAAGAGACAGGAACTGGATAAGGTGTATTCCGGAGATATTGCGGCAGCGATCGGATTTAAGCTGACGACTACAGGTGATACCATTTGTGACGAGCAGCATCCGGTAATCCTGGAGTCCATGGAATTCCCGGAACCGGTTATCGAGCTTGCGATCGAGCCAAAGACCAAGGCTTCCCAGGGCAAACTGGGCGAGTCCCTTGCAAAGCTTGCAGAGGAGGATCCGACATTCCGCGCACACACCAATCCGGATACAGGACAGACCATCATCGCAGGTATGGGAGAGCTTCATCTGGAGATCATCGTAGACAGATTGCTGCGTGAGTTCAAGGTAGAGGCGAATGTAGGCGCTCCTCAGGTTGCTTACAAGGAATCCATTACCAAGCCGGTAGAAGTGGACAGCAAGTACGCGAAGCAGTCCGGCGGCCGTGGACAGTATGGACACTGTAAGGTGAAATTTGAGCCTATGGATGTCAACGGAGAAGAGATTTACAAGTTCGAGTCCAGCGTAGTCGGAGGCGCGATCCCGAAGGAATATATCCCGGCAGTAGGCGAGGGTATTGAAGAGGCCATGAAGTCCGGTATCCTGGGTGGATTCCCGGTAGTCGGCATCTATGCAAATGTATACGATGGTTCCTACCACGAAGTTGATTCCAGCGAGATGGCATTCCACATTGCTGGTTCTCTGGCATTCAAGGATGCTATGAAGAAAGGCGCTCCAATCCTGTTAGAGCCAATCATGAAGGTGGAAGTGACCATGCCGGAAGAGTATATGGGAGATATCATTGGAGATATCAACTCCCGCCGTGGACGTATTGAAGGTATGGATGACCTGGGCGGCGGTAAGATCGTACGTGCGTTCGTACCGTTGTCTGAAATGTTCGGATATGCTACGGACTTACGTTCCAGAACGCAGGGGCGTGGAAACTACTCCATGTTCTTTGAAAGTTACGAGCCGGTTCCGAAGTCAGTGACCGAAAAAGTATTATCGAATAAAAACGATTAAATATTTATCAAAAAGGCTTGAAAAACCTATGAGTTTGAAATATAATCAAAAATAGCCGAGTAAAAATTTCGAAACTATTTAAAATTGCCTGACAAACAGGTTCATTATTAAGGAGGATTATTCAAAATGGCTAAAGCTAAATTTGAAAGAACAAAACCACATGCTAATATTGGTACCATTGGCCACGTTGACCATGGTAAGACAACTCTGACGGCAGCGATCACAAAGGTTCTGTCCAAGAGAGTAGAAGGTAACGCGGAGGTAGCTTTCGATAATATTGACAAGGCTCCGGAGGAAAGAGAACGTGGAATCACAATCTCTACAGCTCACGTTGAGTATGAGACTGCTAACCGTCACTATGCACACGTTGACTGCCCGGGACATGCGGACTATGTAAAGAACATGATCACCGGTGCTGCCCAGATGGACGGCGCTATCCTTGTTGTAGCTGCTACTGACGGAGTTATGGCTCAGACAAGAGAGCATATCCTTCTTTCCCGTCAGGTTAACGTACCATATATCGTAGTATTCATGAACAAGTGTGATATGGTAGATGACGAAGAGCTGCTTGAATTGGTAGAGATGGAGATCCGCGAACTTCTGGATGAATATGAATTCCCGGGAGACGATACACCGATTATTCAGGGTTCTGCCCTGAAGGCTCTGGAAGATCCGGACGGCGAATGGGGCGACAAGGTTATGGAGCTTATGGACGCTGTTGACGAGTGGATCCCGACACCGGAGCGTGATACAGATAAGCCGTTCCTGATGCCTGTAGAGGACGTATTCTCTATTACAGGACGTGGAACTGTTGCTACAGGCCGTGTAGAGCGTGGAACACTTCACGTATCTGACGAAGTAGAGATCATCGGTATCCATGAAGATATCCGTAAGACTGTTGTAACTGGTATCGAGATGTTCCGTAAGCTGCTTGACGAGGCTCGTGCAGGTGATAACATCGGCGCTCTGCTTCGTGGTGTACAGAGAACAGAGATCGAAAGAGGCCAGGTTCTGATCAAACCAGGTACTGTAAAGTGCCATACAAAGTTTACCTGCCAGGTATACGTACTGACGAAGGATGAAGGTGGACGTCATACACCATTCTTCAACAACTACAGGCCACAGTTCTATTTCAGAACAACAGACGTTACAGGTGTCTGCGACCTGCCAGAGGGCGTAGAGATGTGTATGCCTGGAGATAACGTAGAGATGACAGTAGAGCTGATTCATCCGGTAGCTATGGAGGAAGGTCTTCGTTTCGCTATCCGTGAAGGCGGACGTACAGTAGGATCTGGTACAGTAGCTAAGATTATCGAATAATTGTTTTTAGAGTTAATAATTACCGCAGCTTTTGATATTAGTAAAGGCTGCGGTAATTTTTTATACAAACAAAGGGCAAAAAAGCTTATGTTCGGAACAACAGACCCTGGCTTACTGGAGAAAACAGAATCTTATAAAATTTTAACAGGAAAAGAATGCTTTCGCAAACTGGCTTAACGCGATCTGATCCTTCATTCCCATCGTTTCCCGGCTGGAGTGCATAGCCAGTATACCGGCGCCTAAGTCCACGGTTTTTACAGGCAGATGGGAGGAAATAATGGAGGCAATGGTGCCCCCGCCCTTTGTGTTGGATTGTTTGGCAAAGCGTTGATATGGGATCTGCTGATCTTCACATAACGCGATCATAGAGCCAAGAGCCTCGCAGTCCCAGGCATAAGATTGATTGCTGGCGGATTTGAGGACAAAGCCCTGATTCATGACCGGATAATTGGTAATGTCCTGGACAGATGGATAATTCGGATGGTACGCATGGGCAACATCCGCGGAAATCATCAGGCCCGCGGACAGATCTGCCATGCAGTCGATCATATTTTTCCCGAATGCCTGCCATATTTTCCCAATAATAACCGTGGGGAGAAAAGAGTCAGCGCCCTGCTTGCTGAGGCTTCCAACCTCTTCATTATCAAAAAGGCAGACCAGATTGACACGGGTTTCATGATTGCTTTCTGCCAGCCCATGTACCAGTGCACAGACAGAGGTAATATCATCAAGCCGCGGAGCGGAGATAAATTCTTCTGTAATACCTGTCAGCTCTGGCAGTTCCAGATTATAAAGGCATAGATCATAATCCAGGATATCTTTTGCGTCTACATGCAATTCTTTCGCCAATAGTCCGGCCAGAGTAGAATCTTGATTCAATATCCCGTTCAGAGTGCCCAGAATGGGAAGCAGGTGCTTCTGGTTATCGATTGGCGCCCCCTTTTCATTGATTGTACGGTTCATATGGATCGCCAGGTTTGGCAGACATACGATCGGACGCTGAAAATCAATCAGCCGGCTGTCTGGGCGGTTATAAGCTGCTCCACGGGTAACCACCTTTCCGGCCAATGACAGAGAACGGTCGAAAAAGGTATTCAGGATTGGACCGCCGTACAGCTCCGTATTTAACTGCATATAATTATGAGAAAATATTTCCGGATTGGGCTTTACCTTGATGGCCGGAAAATCCGTGTGGGCGCCTCCTATATGGATGCCGTTGGACAGTTCGCAGTTCCTGCCGATCGTAAATGCATAAAGCGTTGTATCAAAGGGAGCGCAGAAATAGCGCCCGCCAGGTTCCAGCCGCCAGGGTTCATTTAGTTTCAGTTCCGTAAAGCCTGTTTCCATAAGGACATTTTTGCTGTGAAGAATCACATGAAAGGCAGATGTGCCATGCTTCAGATATTCAAATAGCTGAGAAATTTCAATTGGTAGTGTTTGCATAATCGTCTCCTTCTCCGCCGCTATGCGGCTATTTTACTGGCCGGATGCCTTGCAGCAAGGTGCAGGGAACCGTGAACAATAACTATACTATCATAATTAAAAAAAGTCTGCAAATTTATACATTGTAAGCGGTCAGGAAATCTGTTACAATATTGTCTATAGACAGTAACATAAAAAGTTCCGGCTGTAATCCGACAGGTCATTTTCATCGCAATAAATTGCATATAAACGACCTGTCGGATTGCAACCGCACAGTTAGAAAAATTTATTATCATGAAGTATATTATGGAGAGAAAAGGCATGAAAATAGGAATCGGAAACGACCATTCGGCATTGGAACTGAAGGCAGAGATTATAGAGTTTTTGAAAGAAAAAGGACATGAGATCGTCGATTATGGAACCAATTCTTCTGAAAGCTGCGATTATCCGGTATATGGAGAGATCGTGGCGCATGCGGTCGTGGATGGAGAGGTGAACAGAGGGATTTTGATCTGCGGGACCGGATTGGGAATTTCTCTGGCGGCGAATAAGGTAAAAGGAATTCGAGCGGCGGTCTGCAGTGAGCCTTTTACAGCGAAGATGTCCAGAGAGCACAACGATTGTAATATTTTAGCGTTTGGAGCCAGGGTTGTAGGAGCGGAACTGGCGAAAATGATCGTGGATGTGTGGGTGAGTACGGAGTTTTCCGGAGCGGAGCGTCACCAGAAACGGGTAGATATGATTATGGATATTGAGGAAAGAAATAGCTGACACTTTGACTGAAGAGATTAATTGGGAAAAGAGATGCTGCATGGAAAGGAACAAAAAAAGTATTTTAGATTATGAGACAGTTTCATTAGATGTGGAAAACAAAGCATTGGTGATTATAGATCAGACCAGGCTTCCGGGAAAGATTGAGATGCTTTCTTTGAAAAGCGTCAAGGAGGTCTGGGAAGCGATCCGTCTCTTGAAAGTACGAGGGGCTCCGGCGATCGGCGTGGCGGCGGCAAGCGGCGTTTATCTTGCGGCAGAGAGGCTCCATACGGAGGATCCTATCGTCTTTTATGAGGAGTTCCAGCAGGCAAAAAAGTATCTTGAGACTTCGAGACCTACTGCGGTGAACTTATTTTGGGCATTGAACCGCATGGAACACGTAGTGGAAATGAACCTGAAGAAGAGCGTTGCCGAGATTAAAGATTTGCTTCAAAAGGAAGCAATCCGTATCCATGACGAGGATATTGAAGTATGCAGGAAGATCGGGGAATACGGGCTGCAGTTGGTAAGGCCGGGAGACGGTCTTTTGACCCATTGCAATGCAGGAAGGCTTGCGGCCGTAAGATATGGAACAGCAACGGCTCCCATGTATCTGGGGCATGAACAGGGCTATGGTTTCCATATTTTCGTAGATGAGACACGTCCTTTGCTCCAGGGGGCACGTCTGACAGCATTTGAACTGCAGTCGGCGGGAATGGATGTGACATTGATCTGTGATAATATGTCTTCGGCTGTTATGCAGAAAGGATTTATTCAGGCAGTATTTGTTGGATGCGACCGGGTAGCCGCCAACGGGGATACGGCGAATAAAATCGGGACATCTGTGGTGGCTTGTGTGGCAAAGCAGTATGAGGTTCCATTATATGTATGCGCCCCGACCTCTACAATTGATCTGTCTCTGGAAACAGGAGAAGAGATACCGATCGAGGAACGTTCACCGAAAGAAGTCACGGAAATGTGGTATCAGCGGCCGATGGCGCCGGAAATGGTGAAAGTGTACAATCCCTGCTTTGATGTGACCGATCATGATCTGATTACTGCGATCATCACAGAGAATGGGATTGCATATCCGCCTTATGAAGAAACTTTACAGAAAATGGTAATGGGATAAACGAGGGAATAAGAAAAATCGATCAGAATGGAAGAAATAGACATCCGGCAGTGTACCGAAATCAATCCACTTTGCATACAATGAAGATATAATGTCTGAAATGGAAGTGGAAAAATGGAAGGGAAACTGCCGTATTATATGGTGTATCCAATGCCGTTTATTTATGATGAAGAGCGGCTTGACAGAAGGGATTATGAGTACATGCAAAGCCTGTATCCGGATGCCGCGAAGCGGGTATTGCCCTATGTGGAAGAAGAGTGTGACCTATGTGACGAACCGTACAGTATGATATATGATGAATATCCGGATCAGTTACAGCTTCGCCTAATGAGCGGGAGGGTTTATGACAGGGTGAAGGCAAATGAAAGGCTTCTGGGCGAAAATGAAAAGACAACGGAAGAAATCGGAGTGGAAAGCCAGCAGTTCCGGCCGGTCCGCAGAGATTGGCTGCGTGATCTGATTGATGTTATGCTGTATCAGGAAATTTATAGACGCCGGAATGAGAGGCGGAAGCTGCAGAGAAGATATTATTAGATGCTCTGCGGTATAGGTGGATTACAGAAGGAATAGCAGATACATGAAAAAGAAAAATATTATTTTTATCGGCATGCCTGCCGTTGGAAAAAGTACAATAGGAGTTGTAGCCGCGAAAAGGACGGGGAGACGGTTTGTTGATACAGACCTGCTGATCCAGGAACAGGAAGGAAAGCTTTTACATGAGATTATTGCGGAGGTTGGTGAAGATGGATTTTTACAGATAGAAAACCAGGTCAATCAGAACGTCCAGGTACAAAATGCTGTTATTTCTCCAGGAGGAAGCGTGGTTTACTGCGAAGACGCAATGCGGCATTACAAAGAAATCGGA
The DNA here is from genome assembly GCA_964523125.1 of uncultured Clostridium sp. GTDB lineage: Bacteria > Bacillota > Clostridia > Lachnospirales > Lachnospiraceae > Schaedlerella. The sequence goes on from CAZFXM010000012.1 coordinate 73,273, forward strand.
ACGGTCATTTATTTAAAAGTGTCCTACGAGACGATCGCAAAAAGAATCCGGAATCCTCAAAAGCGTGGTGTTGTCTTGAAGGGAGGCCAAAGCTTTCAGGAACTGTATGAAGAAAGAGTACGTCTGTTCGAAAAATATGCAGATATTACGATCAGCGAAGATCATCTTACTGTCGAAGAGACGATTGAAAAGGTGCTTTCTGTAATAAAAAATTAACAAAATTATAATTATAACGTTGCATCTGAGAAAAAAGATTTTACAAATTGGATTTTTGTGGTATACTATATAAGATTTTTCAAATCGTTGTAACAATATCGGATAATCGAGGTGCGGTATGGAGCAGTATGTAATTAAGGGAGGGAATCCGCTGGTAGGGGAAGTTGAGATCAGTGGAGCAAAGAACGCGGCGCTGGCAATTCTGGCGGCTGCGATCATGACAGATGAGACGGTATTGATTGACAACCTTCCGGATGTCAACGATATTAATGTAATGTTGGAAGCAATCGCAGGAATTGGCGCGACGGTACACCGGCTTGACCGGCATAGGGTGAAGATTAACGGAGCTACGATTACAGATTTTAATATTGAGTACGATTATATAAAGAAAATCAGGGCATCTTATTATCTGTTGGGTGCCCTGCTTGGAAAATACAATAAAGCAGAGGTGGCGCTTCCGGGAGGATGTAATATCGGAAGCAGGCCGATTGACCAGCATTTGAAGGGCTTTCGTGCGCTGGGAGCGGATGTGGACATTGAGCATGGCAAGATTGTGGCAGAGTCCGACCATCTGCGGGGGACCCATTTATACTTTGATGTGGTCAGCGTAGGCGCTACGATCAATGTTATGATGGCAGCCGCGATGGCTGACGGACTTACGATCATGGAAAATGTGGCAAAGGAACCGCACGTTGTAGATGTAGCCAATTTTTTGAATAGTATGGGAGCCAATATCCGTGGGGCAGGAACCGATGTGATCAAGATCCGGGGAGTAGGTTCCCTGCACAAGTCCGAATACTCGATCATTCCGGATCAGATTGAAGCAGGAACCTTTATGTTTGCGGCCGCGGCTACCAAGGGAGATGTTACGGTACTTAATGTGATCCCGAAGCATTTGGATGCAACGATTTCCAAGTTAAAAGATATTGGCTGTGAGGTTGAAGAGTTTGACGATGCTGTACGTGTGGTCGCAAAGGGGAGGCTTCGTTCTACACAGGTAAAGACACTGCCTTATCCGGGATATCCGACGGATATGCAGCCTCAGATCGGAGTAGTGCTGGCACTGGCGAAGGGCACTAGTACGATTACAGAGAGTATTTTTGAAAACCGGTTCAAATATCTGGATGAACTGGCAAGAATGGGTGCGATAATCAAGGTAGAAGGTAATTCAGCAACGATCGAGGGCGTGGAAAAGTTTTCCGGCACCAGGATCAGTGCGCCGGATTTGCGCGCGGGAGCAGCACTCTGCATTGCAGGGCTTGCGACAGACGGGGTTACGATCATTGATGATATCAAGTATATCCAGAGAGGATATGAACGCTTCGAGGAAAAGCTGCAGAGTATCGGCGGAGTGATCGAAAGAGTTTCCAGTGAAAAGGAAATCCAGAAGTTTGTACTGAAAGTAAGCTGATAATACAATAAACCGAATTTCAGATAAAGGAATATGAGTAAATAAAGCGACTTTATCTGTATTGCATATTGACAATTGTAGTAATAGGGTGTAAAGTTTTAATAGATCTTATATACAGATCGGAATCTATATTCCGAACAGAAATAGGATAAATACAATTTTATAAAAAAGACTTTCTCTTATTCAGAGCAGTGGAGATACAAAGGATCTGTGAAGCTGCGGCAACCCTGTGGGAACGGAAGGTGCCAACCTGAGCGAGCAATCGAACAATAAGAGGATTGTTACCACATAAAACAGTCCGCTTTTTGTAGGCTGTTTTTTCTATATATGAAAGTAAATAGAAAAGCGGATCATAGGCTACAAAAAAGAGAAAGTTCCGAGAAAGGAGAGAATTGACATGGAGAGACACTTATTTACCTCAGAATCAGTCACAGAAGGACATCCGGATAAGATGTGCGATCAGATTTCAGACGCTATCCTTGACGCGCTTATGGAGCAGGATCCTATGAGCCGTGTGGCTTGTGAGACATGTACGACGACAGGTATCGTTATGGTAATGGGAGAGATTTCTACAAAGGCCTATGTGGACATTCAGAAGATCGTGCGCAATACGGTGCGGGAAATCGGCTATGATAACGCGGAATATGGATTTGACGCAGAGACCTGTGGCGTACTCACCGCCATCGATGAGCAGTCCGCGGATATTGCTCTTGGTGTAGATAAAGCATTGGAGGCAAAGGCATCCGCGCCGGCAGAGGAAGATATTGACGCGATCGGGGCAGGTGACCAGGGAATGATGTTTGGCTATGCTTCAGATGAGACAGAAGAGTATATGCCATATCCGATTGCAATGGCCCATAAGCTGGCACTGCAGCTTACCAAGGTCAGAAAAGACGGAACACTTACCTATCTTCGTCCTGATGGTAAGACACAGGTGACAGTGGAGTACGATGACTGTGGGGTTCCACAACGTCTGGACGCAGTGGTACTTTCTACACAGCATGACCCGGATGTGACACAGGAACAGATTTTCGCGGATATTAAGAAGCATGTATTTGACGTGATTATCCCCGCAAATATGGTGGATGAGAAAACAAAATTTTTTGTAAATCCGACCGGGCGTTTTGTAATCGGCGGACCACACGGAGACAGTGGACTGACTGGAAGAAAGATCATTGTAGACACCTATGGTGGAATGGCACGTCACGGCGGCGGCGCGTTTTCCGGAAAGGACTGCACGAAGGTAGACCGCTCTGCTGCTTATGCCGCGCGTTATGCAGCAAAGAATATCGTTGCCGCGGGATTGGCAAAGAAGTGTGAGATTCAGTTGTCTTACGCGATCGGTGTGGCACATCCGACTTCTATCATGGTAGACACCTTTGGCACAGGCAAGGTATCCGACGAACGGCTGGTAGAAATCATACGTGAGAACTTTGATCTTCGTCCTGCAGGCATTATTAAGATGCTGGATCTTCGCCGTCCGATCTACAAGCAGACTGCCGCGTATGGACATTTCGGAAGAAATGATCTGGATCTGTCCTGGGAGAGACTGGATAAGGTAGATGCTTTAAAGGCATATTGCAGCGATTGATGCTGTTGACGAGCGAACGGTAGAATATGATTAACTTTTAATAAACAACGGGCTGAGACCTTGCAGGGACAGCCCGTTTTGTGTTACTGTAAGGGATAGGAAAAACGGAAAGGAGCGGCAAATTGATGAAGCTGAAAACAAAGCTGGTAATTGCGTTTATGGCGATGATGATCCTGCCGACAGTCTTTCTTATTGTGGCCAGACATATGTTTGAACCAAGAGAAATCGGAGAAATACAGCAGATGTTTCTGGTCATTGTCTTTTTTACGGCAGCCATTCTGGTTTATTGGATCTACCGTACAGTATCCGTACCTTTGGCAAAGCTTCAGGAAGCGGCACAGAATATCAAGGAAGGCAATCTGGATTTCGAGATCCATGCGGAGGCAGAAGACGAATTTGGGGAGCTTTGCCGTGATTTTGAGGAAATGCGGCTGCGGCTGAAGGCGAACGCAGAGGAGAAGGTGGAGTACGACAGAGAGAATAAAGAGCTGATCAGCAACATTTCCCATGATCTGAAAACTCCGATTACAGCCATCAAAGGATATGTGGAAGGTATCATGGACGGAGTGGCTGACACACCGGAAAAGATGGACAAATACATCAAAACGATATACAATAAGGCGAATGAGATGGATCTGCTGATCAATGAGCTAACGTTGTATTCCAAGATTGATACGAACCGTATCCCTTATAATTTTACAACCATATCCGCGAAGAATTATTTCCTGGATTGTGCGGAGGATTTGTACCTGGAGCTGGAAGCGAAGAACGTTGAATTTGAATATCACTGTTATTTGGAAGAGGATTTTAAGGTCATTGTGGATCCCGAGCAGCTCCGGAGGGTAATCAACAATGTGGTATCCAATTCTTTAAAATATATGGACAAGCCTCATGGCAGGATTACTATGGACTTAAAGGATGTGGGAGATTTTATACAGGTGGAGCTTGGGGATAATGGAAAAGGGATTTCCCCCAAGGACCTGCCTTATATCTTTGACCGGTTCTACCGGACAGATGCCTCCCGCAATTCTTCCAAAGGAGGAAGCGGCATCGGCCTTTCCATCGCGCGTAAGATCGTGGAGGAACATGGGGGCAATATATGGGCCACCAGTGTGGAGGGCAGTGGGACAGTGATGTGCTTTGTAGTAAGAAAATATCAGGAGGTACCAACGGATGAGTAAACGGATTTTGATCATTGAAGATGAAGAAAGCATTGCAGATCTGGAAAAGGATTATCTGGAACTGAGCAATTTTGAAGTGGAGGTGGCGAATGACGGCGAGGTCGGACTGAAGCAGGCGATGGAAGCGGATTTTGATCTGATCATCCTGGATCTGATGCTGCCAGGGGTGGACGGATTTGAAATTTGCCGGAAGGTTCGTGACAGTAAGAATACTCCGATCATCATGGTTTCCGCGAAGAAGGATGATATCGATAAAATCAGGGGGCTGGGCCTGGGAGCGGATGATTATATGACTAAGCCTTTCAGCCCAAGTGAACTGGTTGCGCGCGTCAAGGCACATCTGGCAAGATATGAGCGCCTGATCGGAAGCAATGTAGAGGAAAATGAAATCATAGAGATCCGTGGGCTGAAGATTGATACCACGGCAAGACGTGTGTGGGTCAACGGGGAGGAAAGATCCTTTACAACCAAGGAATTTGATCTGCTGACTTTTCTGGCTGGACATCCGAATCATGTATATACAAAGGAAGAGTTGTTCCGGGAGATTTGGGATATGGAGTCGATCGGAGATATCGCGACAGTGACCGTGCATATCAAGAAGATCCGGGAGAAGGTAGAGTATGATACCTCCCATCCACAGTATATTGAGACGATCTGGGGAGTCGGATATCGCTTTAAGGTCTAAAGGAGAGAAATGATGATCACCAGTACATCAAATCCGAGAATGAAGGAAATCGTACAGCTTCGGAAAAAAAGCCGGATGCGGGCAAAGACAGGAACCTTTCTTGTAGAGGGCCTGCGTATGGTCCGTGAGATTCCTTTTGAGCGGCTGGTACAACTGTATGTTACGGAGGAGTTTTATAAAAAGCATCAGGAGGAACAGATATTTACGGCAGAGAAAATATTTGTTTCGCCGGAAGTGTTTTCTTATATTTCTGATACAAAGACCCCACAGGGAATTTTGGCGGTCGTGCGTCAGCAAGGTTTTACGGAAAAGGAGCTTCTGGAAAAATGCCGGGATAAAAATGCATCGGGCGGAAGCTGCCCTCCGCATATCCTTGTACTCGACAATATCCAGGATCCTGGCAATATGGGGACGATTTTCAGGACCGCGGAAGCTGCCGGTGTTACAGCGATCCTGCTGAGCAGAGACTGTGCGGATATTTATAATCCAAAGACGATACGCTCTACCATGGGGGCGATATTCAGGATGCCTTTTGTATATGTGGAGGATCTGGCAGAGGCAGTGGGGAAGCTGAAGGAGCAGAATATTCATGTATATGCCGCGCATCTGGAAGGGGAACGGGCTTATGATGAAGAAAACTATTGCACAGGAACGGCATTTCTCATAGGAAATGAGGGAAATGGCCTTCGGCCGGAGGTGGCAGCGTCTGCGGATACATGGATCCGGATTCCCATGGAAGGCCAGGCAGAGTCACTGAATGCCGCTGTAGCGGCTTCCGTGTTGATGTTTGAAGTGGGCAGGCAGAGGAGAAAGTTTTTTCATAGCTCTGGTGATGAATGACATCCGTTGCAGCGAGTTTTGAGATTCCTTCCAGGATATAGTATTGAATTTGCGGAAATGATATGGTATTGTAGTTCTCAGGTAATTATTCAGCACCCGAATAGTTCCATTTTCAGAACATGACTGGCAAAGATGGGACGTATGCGTTTTCAGGCTATGCCGGTTATACAACAATACAAAGAGAAGAGGAATGAAAATGAATTTAAAAGGAAGAAATTTTTTGACACTGAAAGATTTTTCGAAAGAAGAAATCCTATATCTGCTTGATCTGGCGGCGGATTTGAAGGACAAAAAGAAAAAAGGGATTCCGGTAGACAATTACAGGGGAAAGAATGTGGCGTTGATCTTTGAAAAGGACAGCACACGTACACGCTGTGCTTTTGAGGTGGCAGCATATGATATGGGAATGGGCGCGACCTATCTTGGGCCTACAGGTTCACAGATGGGGAAAAAGGAGAGTATTGAGGATACGGCACGTGTCCTGGGAAGGATGTATGACGGAATCGAATACCGTGGATTTGGACAGGATATTGTAGAGGAACTGGCAAAGTACGCAGGCGTACCGGTATGGAACGGCCTGACCAATGAATTCCATCCGACCCAGATGCTGGCGGATATGCTGACGATCCGGGAGCAGTTCGGAAAGCTGGAGGGAATCCGTCTGGTATATATGGGGGATGCCAGGTTCAATATGGGCAATTCCCTGATGGTGGCATGTTCCAAGCTGGGAATGCATTTTGTGGCATGTACGACGAAAGAATTTTTCCCTAATGAAGAGTTGGTAGAGCTGTGTAAGGGCTACGCGGCAGAGTCCGGCGCGACGATCACATTGACAGAAGATGTGGAGAGCGGTACAAAGGATGCGGATGTCATTTATACGGATGTGTGGGTATCTATGGGAGAGCCGGACGACGTATGGGAGAAGAGGATCAAAGAACTGACTCCCTATAAGGTGACAAAAAAAATAATGGAAAATGCTTCTGAAAACGCGATTTTCCTGCACTGTCTGCCTTCTTTCCATGATCTGAAGACGACCATTGGAAAGCAGATGGGAGAACGCTTTGGAATTGAGGAAATGGAAGTGACGGACGAGGTATTTGAGTCAGAGCAGTCCAAGGTCTTTGACGAAGCAGAGAACCGGATGCATACGATCAAAGCAGTGATGGTGGCAACATTAGGGGAATAGGTGAATTTTCTTGAAAACAGAGATTTTGAAGCTTCTCCGCGAAAGTGACGGTTATGTGTCAGGGCAGAGTCTGTGCGAGGAGTTTGGTGTATCAAGGACGGCAGTGTGGAAAGTCATCAACCAGCTAAAGGAAGAAGGATATCATGTGGAGGCAGTAAAGAACAGGGGATATCGGATCGTAGATATTCCGGACGTGATGTCTGAGGAGGAGCTGAAAAGCCTGCTTACCGGAAAGACCCGATGGGCAGGCCAGGAGATTTATTATTATCCCGATACGGATTCTACGAATATCCGTGCGAAGGAACTGGGCGAAAAGGGAGCGCCTCATGGGACACTTGTAGTTGCCGGACAGCAGAGTGCAGGACGCGGACGGCGCGGACGTGGCTGGGAGTCCCCTCCCGGATGCAGCATTTATATGTCCATTCTGTTAAGGCCGGAGTTTCTCCCCTCAAAAGCCCCCATGCTGACATTGATCATGGCATACAGCGTGGCAAAAGCGCTGCGTGCGTGTACCGGTATGGAAGTGAAGATCAAGTGGCCCAATGATATTGTCTTGAACGGGAAGAAGCTGGTAGGAATCCTGACGGAGATGAGTACGGAGATTGATTATATCAATCATGTGGTGATCGGTGTGGGAGTGAACGTAAATATGGCTTCATTTTCAGAAGAGATTGCGAAAACAGCGACATCCCTTCGGATTGAAACAGGAGAGATCATAAAACGCAGCACTTTAATTGTGGAGATGATGAAGCATTTCGAGAAAAACTATGAGATGTATCTGAAGACAGAGGATCTGTCCGGAATTCGGGAAGCCTATAACGGCCTTCTGGTGAACTGTGGAAAGGAAGTCAGGATACTGGGCGCCAGGGAGCCATATCAGGCAGTTGCGTTAGGAATCAATGACAGCGGAGAACTGCTGGTAAGAAAGCAGGACGGGAGCCAGGAGGCTGTCTATGCCGGGGAGGTATCGGTTCGGGGGCTGTATGGGTATGTTTAAATTTCCGATTGAAGGAGGGCAGGATGCGCGAAAGCCTGTGCGTTTGAAATATTATGGATGAAGAAATTGTATTGTGTGCTGCCAGTTCTTATGAGAGGAAATACTATCTGAATCCGGAATTTGAAGCCCTGCCGGAAAATATCCGCCAGGAATTGCAGATCATGTGTGTAATGTACACGGAGGATGTAGGCGGACTGTTGATGGTGGTCTTTGACGAAGAAGGCAATCTGGAATTGAAGGTAGATCATGAAGAAAATGACGTTTTCTTTGATGAAATCGGCAGCGTGTTGAAGATCAAGGAAATGCAGCAGAACAAACGGGAATTGTTTGAATCACTGGAGTTATTTTTCCGCGTGTTTTATCTCGGAGAAGATATAGAACTGGAGTAAAAAGCAATATTGCGGACAGTTAGCATATGGATATCAATCTATATGCGGCTGCAATTTAGAATCAGGAGAAAAAGGAATGTTATTGACAATTGATGTGGGAAATACAAATATAACCATGGGCGTGTTTCATGACGCGGAACTGCTTGGCACGTTCCGTATGACAACAAAGCGTCCCCGGACTTCTGATGAATATGGATTTACGATCTGCGGGATACTGGAACATAGAAATATACATTCCACGGATATCGATGCAGTGATCATTGCATCCGTAGTTCCGGACATCATGCATTCCCTGACAAGTGGAATCATCAAATATCTGGATGTACGTCCGCTGATCGTATCTGTAGGGATTAAGACAGGTATCCGCATTGTGACAGAGAATCCAAGGCAGATCGGGCCAGACCGGATCGTGGATGCGGTGGCAGGTTATGAATTATATGGCGGTCCGGTGATTGTGGTAGATTTTGGAACCGCGACGACCTATGACCTGATTGGGCCGCAGGGAACTTTTGAGGCAGGGGTCACAGCACCCGGGATCGAGACTGCAGGGCGTGCCCTCTGGGGCGGTGCGGCTATGCTTCCGGCCATCGAGATCCGTAAGCCGGCTTCCATACTGGGAAAGGAGACGATCAGCAGTATGCAGGCAGGCCTGGTGTATGGCGCAGTGGGGCAGACGGAATACATCCTACGAAAGATGAAAGAAGAATCAGGCTATTTGGAAGCAAAGGTGGTAGCGACAGGCGGATTGGGGAAGATCATTGCGGCAGAGACAGATAGTATTGACGTATATGAACCAGATCTGACGCTGAATGGCCTGCGTCTGATTTATTATAAGAATAAAAATGGTAAAACAGCTTAAAATAGGAAACGTACTTCTTGAAAATATATATATTTTAGGCCCCATGGCAGGTGTAACGGACCTGCCATTCCGTTTGTTGTGCAAAGAGCAGGGGGCAGGGCTTCTTTGCATGGAAATGGTCAGTGCCAAAGCAATTTTATATCATAATAAAAATACGGAAAGCCTGCTTCAGATCCATCCGAAGGAAACACCGGTATCTTTGCAGTTGTTTGGCTCTGATCCAAGGATTGTCAGTGAGATGGCAAAGAGGATCGAAGACCGTCCATTTTCGATCCTGGATATTAACATGGGCTGTCCGGTTCCGAAGGTGGTACGCAATGGAGAGGGTTCTGCGCTGATGAAGGATCCAAAGCTGGTATATGATCTGGTAAATGCAGTGGTCCGTGCGATTCAAAAGCCGGTCACCGTGAAGATCCGCAAGGGCTTTGATGAGGGGCATGTAAATGCAGTAGAGATAGCCAAAATTATCGAGGAAGCAGGGGCAGCCGCGATTGCCGTCCATGGGCGGACACGGGAGCAGTACTATTCCGGCAAGGCAGACTGGGATATTATCCGTCAGGTAAAGGAAGCGGTTCATATTCCTGTCATTGGAAACGGGGATGTGACTTCCGGTGAGCACGCTATAGCTCTGCAGGAGCAGACCGGATGTGACGGGGTGATGGTCGCACGTGGCGCCCAAGGTAATCCATGGATTTTTTCCGAGCTGCTGGCATATGAGGAAACAGGAGCATTTCCGGCACGTCCGGATATAGATAAGATCCGAAACACCATGCTGCGTCATGCACGGCTCCAAATAGAATATAAGGGTAGTTATCTGGGAATCCGGGAGATGCGCAAGCATGTGGCCTGGTATACAAAAGGCCTGCGTGGAGCGGCCAGATTGAGAGAGCAGATCAATCGGGTCGAGAGCTACGAAGAGCTGGAAAAAATCTTGACAGTGTTGTAGGTTTTGGTTATAATATTGGAATTGCGAAATATAAGTATCAGTAGAGAAAATATAAAGAATATCAGATAGAAGAAAAGAAAGGAAGCAAATGTAACTATGGCGGAGTCAAAGAAAAGATTACTTACCTATGCAGGATTGAAGGCATTGGAGGATGAACTGGAGAACCTGAAAGTGGTGAAGAGAAAAGAAGTTGCCGCGAAGATCAGGGAAGCGAGAGAGCAGGGAGACTTGTCCGAGAATGCAGAGTATGACGCGGCAAAGGATGAGCAGCGTGATATCGAAGCCAGGATCGAGGAATTGGAAGGGATCTTGAAAAATGTAGAGGTTGTTGTTGAAGATGAAGTAGACTTCGATAAGATTAATGTAGGATGTACGATCAAAGTGTATGACATTACCTATGATGAAGAGATGGAGTTTAAGATCGTAGGTTCCACGGAAGCAAACAGCCTGGAAGGAAAGATTTCCAATGAGTCACCGGTGGGACAGGCTTTGATCGGCAAGAAGGTCGGTGATATAGTGGATGTAGAGACACAGGCAGGAATTAACCAGTATAAGGTACTGGAGATTAACCGGTCCATGTAAAACGAATGCATCTGCAAAGAAAGTAAATACAATGAGGTTTCCGGAATGAGAGAACATAAGACGCCGGATCAATACGTATGAGCGGAGGAAAAGAAAGGAGAAAACAAATGTCTGACCAGCAAAAGCAGGCGCAGGAGCCGGATTTGAATCAGTTAAGGAAGGTTCGCCGTGAAAAGTTAGCAGATCTGCAGGCAAATGGAAAGGATCCTTTTGCCATTACCAGCTATAATCAAACGCATCATAGCCAGGAGATTAAGGACAATTATAAAGAACTGGAAGGTACGCAGGTGTCTGTCGCGGGCCGTATGATGTCAAAACGGGTTATGGGAAAGGCTTCTTTCTGCAATGTACAGGATCTCCAGGGCAACATTCAGTCTTATGTGGCAAGAGACAGCGTAGGCGAGGATGCGTATAAGGATTTCAAGAAGTTTGACGTAGGTGACCTTATAGGGATTGAAGGTGAAGTCTTTACGACAAAGACCGGAGAGATTTCTATCCATGCGTCTCATGTTATTTTGCTTGCAAAAAGCCTTCAGATTCTACCGGAAAAGTTCCACGGCCTGACGAACACAGATCTGCGTTATCGTCAGAGATATGTAGATCTGGTCATGAATCCGGAAGTAAAGGATACATTTATCAAGCGCTCCAGGATCATCAGCACGATCCGAAAGTATTTGGACGGACAGGGCTTTATGGAAGTGGAGACTCCGATGCTGGTGCAGAATGCAGGCGGTGCGGCCGCCCGTCCGTTCCTGACACATTTCAATGCTTTGGACGAAGACTTGAAGCTTCGTATTTCGTTGGAATTATATCTGAAGCGCCTGATCGTCGGCGGTCTGGAGAGAGTCTACGAGATCGGGCGTGTATTCCGTAATGAAGGTCTGGATACCAGGCATAACCCGGAATTTACTCTGATGGAACTGTACCAGGCATACACAGATTATCATGGCATGATGGATCTGACTGAGAACCTGTACCGTTATGTGGCACAGGAAGTACTGGGAACTATGAAGATCACATATAATGGCGTAGAGATGGATCTGGAAAAGCCTTTTGAGCGTATCACCATGGTTGATGCTGTGAAGAAATATGCAGGCGTGGATTTCACAAATGTAAAAACCGATGAGGAAGCAAAAGCTCTGGCTGACGAGCATCATGTGGAATATGAAAACATGCATAAAAAGGGGGATATTTTAAGCCTCTTTTTTGAAGAATATGCGGAAGAGCATCTTATTCAGCCTACCTTTGTTATGGATCATCCAATTGAGATTTCTCCGTTGACAAAGAAAAAGCCGGACAACCCGGATTATGTGGAGCGTTTTGAGTTCTTTATGAATGGCTGGGAGATGGCAAATGCATACTCCGAGCTCAACGACCCGATCGACCAGAGAGAACGCTTCCGTGCCCAGGAAGAGCTTCTGGCACAGGGCAATGAAGAAGCGAATTCGACGGATGAAGATTTCATGAACGCACTGGAGATCGGGATGCCGCCTACAGGTGGAATCGGGTTTGGAATTGATAGAATGTGTATGTTATTAACGGACTCGGCAGCGATCCGCGATGTGCTCGCCTTCCCGACAATGAAAAGTAAGGAGTAAAAAAGCTAGTAAAATCAAGGGTTTCAAGAAACAAAAAGCCCCTAATTCGTATAAATTTTGCTTGTATTCGTATATCATTCGTAGTATATTAGATATAGATTAGTATAAATCAAGCAAATATACGAAAAGGGGGCTTTTTCTATGGCTGAAAAGGTAAAGCGGACAACTACAAAGTATAAGAGCATTTATTTCAATGAGAGTACAAAAAAATATGATGTTAAGTATAACTTTAAAGAGTATGATGTAAAGACTGGCAAAAACAAATATCGAGCGAAATGGGTTTATAACCTTAATACGCTGACAGAAGCCAGACAAGAACTTGCTAAACTGCAGACAGGGCAAGTTAAGGCTGATGATAAAGACATTACCTTAGAGGGGGCTTTTGAACTGTGGAAAATAAAAGCTCAGGGGCAAAACTTTAGCCCAGTCACTATAAATAATACTACTCAACATATGGCTATGATATATCAGTTTTTGCCTAAGACTACAAAGCTAAAAGATATTGACGAAGATGTTTATTATAAATTTTGTAGTGATATACGAAAACATGGTTATGCTGATGAAACTTTATATTCAATAAACGCAACATTTAGAAAAATGATAAATTTGGCATATAAAAAGCGTCTGATTAAAGAAAATGTTTTGGACTATGCTGATAATATGAAAACAAAGCAAAAAGAAGATTATAAAGTTGTAAGCAAAGATGAATTTGACGAAATAGATAAGTATTTCAAAGAAAATGAGTTTTGGCGGTTGGGGGTAAACAATTATCCAAAATATAGATTGCTTTTTAATCTGCTTTATTATTGTGGTTTACGCATTGGTGAATGTATCGCATTAACCTATGCTGATTTTGAAGAATTTAGTTATTATAAAAAGTTTGATGAAAAGCCTGTGCTAATTGCTCCTAGTTCAGAAGCAACACAAGGTAAGCATTTACAAGGTATGCGTGTTAAAATTACAAAAGCATATGTAAGCGATATAAAACTTACAAAAGACCCAAAGAATTTTAAAAAGCGTTCAATTCCTGTTTCGCCTGCTCCTACAAGGCTTTATATGCGTATAAAAGAAGAACACTTACAAAAGGGCGGTTCAATGGAAGATAAAATATTTACATGGGAACATGGGGCATGTGCGTCTATGTTAGAAAAGGCTTGTAAAGCCCTTGATTTGCCCAAATACACTTGTCACGAGTTCAGACATACATTTATATCAAACTTGATAAAAAATGGCGTTCCTCTGCCTGTGATAGAGAAAGTGAGCGGTGATACACAAGCCACAATCTTAAAGAGATACAGCCATATGTTTGAAAGTGATGAAGTAATGATTTTATCAGCCTTACAAAATTTATAACCTATATCGAATAATAGCACATATGTGTCCCGGACACATATGTGCTATTATTTTTATAAAGGCATTTATAAGAATGAAATTCCAGCATTTCAAAAGCTGGAATTTTTTTGTTTTTTATATGCAAAGAAATAAGAGTATGTATAAAAAATATAATAAAATAAATGCGGAAAAGCCTATAAAATCAAGGAAAACGCGGGCGCGGCAACTTGACTTCGCCGCGCCTCGCGCTCCGCCGTTAGGCGGATAAGCCCCTTTTAAAAGCTGGAATTTTATGCTTGAAAGCTGGAATTTTGGGTTCAAAAGCTGGAATTTAGTACCCCAAAAGCTGGAATTTTAACCTCGAAAGCTGGAATTTTTTTGGCTGATTATTCCAGCTTTTTCTCCTTGAAAGAGCAAAAGGGGCGAAAGGTAAGAAGTAAAATTAACATATGAGCGTTAGCGGTGCGAACGTATGTGAGCAAAGCGGCAAGCGAAGTCGTAGAAATGCGATAGCATTTCGAGCGTATTAAGATCAAGAAAAAAAGGTTCTAGTTCGCTAGAACTAGAACAATTCACATATCAATTATAAAATGCAAAATTAGCATACCTTGCCAAAAATAAAATTGTGTTATAAAATTATTTTAAGCATAAAAAAAGCCGTTGTGGAACGGCTAGAAGCATAAGCAAATAATAAAATTATAAAAATGAATGTTTTTTTGATTCGTTCATTTCGTTATGTTTATATTATTATAAAATAAGAAAAATGTCAACAGATATACTCTATCGGCTTAATATATATATTTTATGCTTCCTTATGCTTAAAATAAAATTTTAAGAAAGGGGGCATTTATTATGTCCAAAAAAAGAAAAATCCCAAAAGAAACTGACAAGCTAACAACTTGTACGATATATAATCATTGTTCAAATATGAGTGAAGATGAATTAAATAAAAGATTGAAGAAATTAAGAGATGAAGGAAAAATATTAAGCTATTGCTATGTTCGTCATGATAGAGATAAATATACATACGCTGACCAAGAAAAAGATAGCAACCAAATAGCTGGAACATTAAAAATAGCACATTATCACATATGGCTTAAACTTCCAAGAGATAAAGCAAGAATGAGAAAAGATATTGCAAAATGGCTTGATGTAGGCTGGACGATGGTGCAAGATTTAGAATATCAATTTGAAAATTCTATTGTATATGCTACTCATGCATTGCATATTGAAAAGGCTCAATATGGCATTGATGAAGTTGTTTGTAGTGGTGATATAAATTATGCTGAATTGGTTCAAAAGCGAGTAAAAGAATATCAAGAAGCAACAAGAAAAAGCCTGCTAATGGAAAGGCGTAAAGAGATAATGGACGCAATAGAAAGCGGAAAGATAAACAGGCTGAATATGTCAAAAATGCTAACAAGTGAAGAAGAACTTACACATGGTAAAGCTATTACTGTTGCAATGAATAGATACGAAAGAGAACTACAGCAAAAGACTGATAGGAATATGACATGTATCTTTATTAGCGGTGCGTCTAGGGCTTGCAAAACATCTCTTGCTAAAAAAATATGTGAAAGCCTTAATTTTACATATAATGTCGCTGGCGCAAAAGACCCGTCGCAATTTTTCATGGGACAAGAAGCGACTATTATTGATGATTTAGGCGTTGATACAATGGGGTGGAAAGAACTCTTAAATTTGACTGATAATGATACCGCAACTCCTGTTGCAAGTAGATTTAAAAATAAGCTGATGTTTTGTAAATTGCTAATTGTGACAACTAATCTTGCGCCATATCAACTAGCAAACGAGTTGTGTCCAAAAGGGGAAGATAAGAATCAACTTTATAGAAGATTTAAGCAATATTATAAAGCTGACTATAATTATATTACTGAGTACAGATTTAATGATGATGTTAATGTTATGAGATATGAAGAAGTCAATAAAATGACAAATTATGCTGTTCCAATTATGGCAAAAAAGAAGGCTGAAAAAGAAGAAAAAAGAATTCATGTTTGTTTATCTGAAATCATGGCTCAATGGGTAGAGGAAGAGGGCATTATTGTTTTAGATACTGTAAGAAAAGAACCTAAGAAACAAAAAGCGCCAAAATATAATAAAGAGAATTTAATATATATACAAACCAAAAAATGCACTTATTGTTATAAGTGTAACGCGGCACTTTATCGTAGACACAAAAAGCATTTTATTTTCGCAACTCCA
>CAZFXM010000013.1:0-85567 GCA_964523125.1 uncultured Clostridium sp.
GGCGAAATACCGGTCCATTTGTGTTGCAAAAAAATTTAGACCGTGAATAGTAACTTCTTCTTTACTGTTGATGAAAAATATCTCCGTCCTCCTTGTATTCCACTTCATATTTTGATATAATAACCATGTTTTAACGATGGTTCCAGGACACAGTTCTCTGCGAAAGATAGGTGTTCTGGAACCTTTTCCTTTCTCTGTTCTCATGTCATTATATCGGGTAATTCTGTGACAAGCAATCAGGGTAATTATAGGTCGGGAAAAATGGGTAGCAACAATATGAACCATTTGAGTTCATATGATTGACTTTTTGCACAGCCGAAAGCGGCCGCATCGTAATCGTCCATTTGGAAAACCTGATTATATAATCTTTCCCTTTTTATATTCCCCTGCCTTTTTTATAAAATTTTCTGCAAAAGAAAGATTTGACGGATAATAGAGATGCGGAAATCCCAGCCAATAACTTTCTCCTACGATCACACAGGTATACTCTTTGCCTGTAACCGGCTTCGTAGCAATACAATTTTCTCCGTTATCCGTGCTGTCAAAATAATGAAATTCATGCCCTCTTATCCGTTCACCGTCAGGCAAAAAGCTCTTTTGCTTTTCTTTGATCTCTATATAACCAAAACGTACTAATTTCCCTTTATATTCACAAACCGCTGGAATCACCCCAACCATTGCATGGCTTACCCCACCCTGATCAACAATCGCGTCATGCAGGTACATAAATCCGCCACACTCTGCCACAACGGGCATCCCCTTTTCAAATGCCTGTTTCATTGCATTTTTCATACTGACGTTCCGGCTCAGCTCATTTACATACAGTTCCGGATAACCGCCTCCAATCAGCAGGGCATCGCAATGATCCGGCAGTTTCCTGTCATGTAAAGGAGAAAAATAGAGAATCTCTGCCCCCTTTTCCTGCAGCAAGAGCAGATTATCTTCATAGTAAAAGCAAAAAGCTTCGTCTCTTGCAACCGCTATCGCAGGCCTGCTATCTTTTTTCTCCTCATGGCAAATGTCTTTGTTCATCCCTTTATATGTATCCGGGAACCCATCTGCCTGGTCTGCAATATGCTTTATTTCATCTACATCCACCGTTTTCTCCAGTTCTTCTGAAAGAATTTGCAGCTGCTTTTGTATATCAGCTAACTCATCCGGCATTACAAGCCCCAAATGTCTGCTTTCTATACGAATGTCTTTCTGATCAGGGAAATATCCTAACACCCTTATATTTATTTCATCTTCTATCAGAGGTTTTATGATTTCATAATAAGATTTTGACATCTTATTTAAGATGACCCCCCGAATAAGACGTTCCGTATCATAGGCAAGAAAACCGGCAATCATAGGTATTACGGAACGTCCCATACCTTTTGTATCTATCACTAATATAATAGGTGTTTCCGTCACTTTTGCCAAATGATAAGATGAACCTTCTTCTCTGACTCCGCCAAGCCCATCAAAAAGTCCCATCACACCTTCCATTACCGCAAAATCCCTTTCGGTTCTGTTTTTAAGAAAAAGCTCCCTGGTTACATCTGCTCCGGTAAAAAAGGTGTCTAAATTCTTGGAAGGGATACCTATTGCCCTTTCATGGAACATCGGATCTATATAATCCGGTCCACATTTATAAGAAACTACCTTTTCCCCTCTATTTTTCAAAGCCTTTAGCAGGGCACAGGTAATCGTAGTTTTGCCGCTTCCGCTTTTCAGTGCTGCAATCATAATTCGCTTAAGCTTCATATCCGGCCACACTCCCCACGAAACTGAAAGGCACAGATCCATACCGGGTTTTCTGCCTGCATGATATGATACCTTCCTGCTTCTTTTGCCCGGCTGACCTGCATTTGCACAATTTCCCCGTTTTCTGTCGGATACAGTGTCAGTATCTCTTTTATCTCACAAATGGTTTCCATGCTGACCGCATTGATAACAACCCGCATATACGGATTCCTTTCATATAATACCTGCAATATTTCTTTTAAATTTCCTCCGCTTCCCCCTATGAAAGCATGGGATGCCTTCGGTAAGTCCCGCAAACCATCCGGTGCTTTTGCCTCTATCACTGTTATATTTTCAAGCTGAAACTTCTCCTTATTCTGCCGAATCAACGACACAGCTTCTTTCTTCTGCTCAATAGCATATACCTGTATATCCGGGGAAAGTCCTGCCATCTCCATTGCGATAGAACCGGTTCCGCTGCCAATATCAAAAACAACCGCACCTTGATACAATTTTAATTTGCAAATGCTGGCTTCTCTTATTTCTTCCTTTGTCATCGGTACCTTTCCTCTGATAAATTCCTCATCAGAAAGTCCATGTGTCAAATTCCTGTGTATTGCATTGGGATTTTTCACGAAGCAAGTATATAACCCTTCTTCTTTTAAATCCATACACTCACCTGGCGTCCTCTTTCTAATCTGCTGCCCGGCATAAGACAATTGATACCCTGTAATAATCTCGCACCCGGCTAATCCCGCTTTTATCAAAGAGCCTCCTAATCTGTTCACGTCTCTCACACCAGACAGAATCAAAAATGTTTTTCGCTCTGTTTGGATTCTGCGTGCCAGATTATACACTTCTTTTCCGTGCATGCTGTAAATAGCCGCATCCTGATAGCTTTCCCCGATACAGGCAGCCAGAAAAGCCACTGAAGAAATTCCCGGCATAATATGAATAACCGCTTGCAGCAGGCCTGCATTTATTTCTTCCTGTAATGCATGATATAAGGACTGACACCCACTATAAAAACCACTATCCCCGGAAAACAGAACAACTACTTTCAAACACTCCATAGGATATGCCTTCTGCATTTCCAGTAAATACGGCAGTACCTGTTTTGCCAGATAAAAAGGCTTCTTCTTTATTCTTGGCCTGTAAGGCTTAAGCATTCTTTCTGATCCAAGCAAAATATCTGCTTCCCTGATCTTCTCGCAGACCTCTTTCGTCAAACTTTCCCCACTCCCCATACCAACTCCGGCAAGCGTAATTTCCATCTCATTCCTTATCTGTATTTTTTGCTGGCAGATTTTTTCTAATTCCTTGCATACTTCATGAAAAGAATATCCCGCGTCTTCTCCCGGGCGTCCAATCACAAACACGGAAATCCCTGTTTTCTTTGCAGCCTCCAGCTTTTCAAAATACCCGCCGGATGTGCCGCTTTGTTTGGTAACCAGACAGGAAATTCCATACTGACGGATCATGGCTTCATTCATTTCCATTGTAAACGGCCCCTGCATGGCTATAATCTGTTTTCCATTCATCCCCTGCTCCATACAAAGGGACAGGCTTTCCAGCCCCGGAAGAATTCTTACAAACAGTCTGCTTTTTACCTCTTCGGAAACACAATATGTTGACAGTTCCTTACTTCCAACAGTAAGCAGAATATTCCCTTGCACTTTCTCTAATGCCTTTGCACACGCTTCATTCGATTCAAAACAAACGATATCTTCCTCTTTTTGTGAATCATTGAATTCTCTTTTTAAACGCAAATATGGAATATTCATCCCTTCCATTGCCGCCTTCAAGTTCTTAGTAACCATATCTGCATAAGGGTGCGTTGCATCCACCACTGCCCCGAATTTCCCATTCCTGATAAATTCTTTTATTTGTTCTTCATTCATTCTTCCACGATGAACGCTCATAAAAGGATTCTCTTGCAACACAATTTCTCCATACTCCGTTGCCACGCAGAGCGTATGATGAATCCTGGATGCCGCCAGACTCTCAGACAATTTTCTTCCTTCCGTTGTTCCCGCAAATATCAGTATCTCTTTCAACTTGGTAGCCCCGCTTTGTAATCAGCTTATTGTTAACAATTTCGCTTCCTGCATTTCCTATAAACACTGTCGTAAACATATTTACTTGTCTGTCTCTTAGTTCTTTTAAGGTACAGGTTACTGCCTTTGTCCCTTCCCTTCCGATGTTTTCTACATAACCACAAGCCCGTTCCTCTTCCAAAACCGAAAGCAGAATATCACAGGCTCTCCGCAAATGATCTTTTCTCTTATGGCTGGACGGATTATAAATCGCCATTGCAAAATCTCCCTGGGCTGCCGCGATCAATCTCTTTTCGATTTTCTCCCACGGTGTCAGAAGATCGCTTAAGCTGATCACACAGAAATCATGGTTTAATGGAGCCCCAAGCACTGCTGCCCCACTGCTTGCTGCTGTAATCCCCGGAATGACTACTAACTCTATCTCCGGATATTCTTTTCCGATTTCATACATAAGCGATGCCATGCCGTAAATACCAGCGTCCCCGCTGCAGACCAGAACCGTTTTTTTTCCTTTTTCTGCTTCTTCAAAGGCAAGGCGGCAACGTTTTATTTCCTGCCTCATGGGCGTCGGAAGCATTTCTTTTCCCTGAAAGCGTTCCCCAAGCAATTTCAGATAAACCGTATAACCGATAATCACATCTGCCTGCCCCAACACCGCTATCGCTTCTCCCGTCATCATTTCTTCCCTGCCCGGCCCCATCCCGACTACATATATTTTATTCTTCATCGAAGCGTACCCTCCACTCTCTTTTCGCAACGGCAATCGTCATGCCATCCCCTGCGTGCTTTTCATAGACCAGCCTGCCTCCGGATCCGCACAGCTTAAGCGCCGCTCTTTCACAGACATTATCTACGCCAATCTGCTCTCTTACAAATTCGGACTTATGAAAATCTCCCTCCACATGCCTTAATTCTTCTGCCGTATAAGTGACAAAAGGCAGCCTCTCTTTTCTGCTCCATGAAAGAAGTCCCGGTTCATCCTTTTTTACAGTAATCGATGCCATTCCAAATACCTGTGCCGGAGAAATTCCGGCTTTTTTCAAGTGGCTCCTTATAAAATCCTCTATTTTTTCCACTTCTTTTCCCTTTCTGCACCCTATTCCAACCGCATACTCCTTTGGCCTGAGAAGTATCGCTGTTTCAATCACCCTATCCTCAGAAGTAATCGCAACATCAACCTCCTGTAAGGGTGGGTATTCTACCAGTTCTATTCCCTTCGGCAGTTTTACATCTTTTTCTAAATGTCCCGGTTCAACAGACATGGCGATACTTTTTCCTGCCAATACTTTTGATGATACCCTGGCAATCCCCTCTTTGTCCACAATGATAAGTCCGTTTTTCTTTGCAAACAGATCGATTGCAAATTGAGCGTTAATATCCGTTGCTGTGGTAATGACCGGCTTAGCACCCATTTTTTCTGCAATAGAAACAGCAAGTTCATTCGCACCGCCCACATGGCCGGACAATAGTGGAATGACATATTGTCCGTTTTCATCCACTACCAAAACCGGGCTGTCATGGAGCTTGTCCATAATGTGAGGTGCAATCGCTCTGACTGCTATACCACAGGCTCCGATAAACAGTAAGGCATTCCTTTCTTCAAACTGCTCTTTTGCCCATTCTCCTATACTTCCAGTGACAAACCGCACTGTCTGCCGTTCCTTGCAGTACGCCCCGCATTTTGTATATAAGGCACATTCTGCCTCACGGAGTAACTTCGCGATCTTCTCAGAAAGTAATCTTCCATTTTCGGTAAAGCTGATAATACCCACTTTCATATTCTTTACTTTGCCTCTCTAAATTCTGTAGAAAAGCCAGCCGCATACAACCTCGATTTCTTATAGTTTTGATGTGTAATGACTTCTCCTACTAAAACAAGTGCTGTTTTTGTAATTCCATGCTCCTTCGCCGTAGCATAAAGGGTTTCAACCGTACAGATATACATTTCCTCCTCCGGCCACGTTGCCTTATAGACAAGCGCCGCCGGAGTTTCTTTCCGATAACCGCCAGCCATTAACCTTTCACTTAACTCTTTTAACATGCCCGCACTAAGGTAAATCGCCATAGATGCCTGATGTGCGGCAAAGCTCTCTATACTCTCTTTTGCCGGGACCTTTGTCCTGCCTTCCATCCTTGTGATAATTAAGGACTGGGAAATGTCCGGCAAAGTATACTCGATATTCAGAGCTGCTGCTGCTCCAAAGCAGGCGCTCACCCCGGGACAGCTTTCATAAGAGATCCCAAGCCTGTCCAGTTCATCCATCTGCTCTCTCACAGCTCCATAGATACTCGGCTCTCCCGTATGCATTCTTACTGTTGTTTTCCCTTCCATCTCCGCTTTTTGCATAACTTCCAGAACTTCTTCCAATGTAAGTTTTGCACTGTTGTGTATCTCACACTCTTTTTTTGCATATTGTAACAGTTCCGGATTTACCAAAGAACCTGCATAAATAATTACATCTGCCTGTTCCAACAACCGCATTCCTCTCACTGTAATTAAATCTACCGCACCTGTTCCTGCCCCAACAAAGTAAACCATTTTGCTGCCTCCTTACTCTTCGCCAGTTCTCCAAATTCATTTGCATATAGAATGCAATCAATCTGAAGCTTTCCTTTGGCACGCTTCTCCAAATAAAAACAGATACGCTCTACGATTCTGTCCATAATCGCCTGCAATTTCCCACTGTCCTCCAGAACATAAACTGCTTCTTCTGTAGTAACGCAATCTAATACTTCACGGATTTTCTCCGGCTTCACCGATTCTCTTATCGAAAATGCTGCTAATAGCTCCATTCTGCAATCTGCTTCTTTTGAATGCGTATTCATAATTCCACCGGCTACTTTTATCAGCTTCCCAATATGCCCTGTAAGAAGCAGCTTCTGAAATCCCAACTCTACCGCCATATCAATGGTGTCTCCGATAAAATTGCTGCATTTTACACTTCTATCCAAATCATAACCATAGGTTCTTTTCATAAAATCCAGTCCATAGTTCCCCGGTGAAACTGCAACATAATCAAATCCCTGTACTCTTCTTTGGTTTAACTCTATCCTGATGGTATCAAGAATTGCCTGATTACTCATAGGCTCTACTATTCCGCTGGTTCCTAAGATAGAAATGCCGCCTTCGATTCCAAGCCTTGGGTTAAATGTCTGCTGTGCCAGTTTTTCTCCACCCGGCACTGAAATTTCTATCTGCAGGCTTCCCTTATAATCTACCAGCTGGCAAACCTGCACCACTTCTTTTTCCATCATTTCTCTCGGGACATGGTTGATCGCAGCATTTCCAACCGGTTGATCCAGTCCTGGCTTTGTTACTCTGCCTACTCCGGCTCCACCGTCAATTTCTATCTTTTGCCCTGTACCTTCTCCATAAGAAACCTTTGCGTAAATATATGCACCTGTTGTAATATCCGGATCATCCCCGCCATCCTTTTTTACAGCACAACGGACTTCATTTTCTTCGCGGCTGATATCCACAAGCCGTGCTGTATATGGGATTCCTTTCGGTGTCTCTATCGTGATTTCGTTTTTCAGTTTTCCTGTCAGCAGCATATAGGCTGCCGCTTTTGATGCCGCCGCGGCACAGCTTCCCGTGGTAAATCCATATCGCATAACGATCTCCATTCTGCCCCTGTGGTATCATCTCGTCAGCTCATACAAAAGCGCGTTACATATGGCCGCTGCCACGTTACTGCCGCCTTTTCTTCCTCTGTTTACGATATAAGGCACTTCCGTTTCCATAATTAACTCTTTTGCGGCCTCTACATTTACGAAGCCTACCGGAACACCAATCACAAATGCCGGACGCCAGTTTCCCTCCTGTATCATCTCATATAGCTGTATCAAGGCTGTGGGCGCATTCCCTACTGCAAAAATAACAGGCTTTTCTATGCCCGCCGCCTTCTCCATACTGACAGCGGCCCTCGTCACCCCCCTTTCCTTTGCAATCCTTGCCACATCCTCATCCGCCATAAAACAATGCGCCTGCCCTCCCAGCCTGGCCAGCGCTTTCTTGTTGATTCCCGATAGCGCCATATTCGTATCCGTTACAATGTCCGCTCCATTTTTTAAAAGTTCTTTTGCAATCAATACTGCATTTTTTGAATAAGTCATAGTATTTGCATAGTCAAAATCCGCACTGGTATGTATGACTCTTTTGGTAACCATTTCCTGTTCTGCCGGAAGCAAAATCCCTCTTTGCCTGAGTACTTCCGTTATAATTTCAAAACTTCTCTTTTCAATTTCTTCCGGAAGCAAACGCTCAATCTTGTTTGTTAATTCCACTTTATTTCTCCAATCGCTTTCAGCAAAGCTTCATTTTCTTTTCTGCTTTTTACTGCAATTCTATAAAATCCCTTTGACAATCCTCTGAAATTTTCACAGTCGCGGAGCAGGATCCCTTTTTCCAGCAGCCGGCCATACAATGGCAGTTCACTGTAAACCAGAAGAAAATTTGCTTTTCCCGGGAATACCTGACAGCCTGCCTTCTTTAATCCCCCCTCTAAGAATTGTCTTTCTTTCTCGATGCAGGCTGCTGTTTTCTCTATAAATGCAGTCTGTGCCGCACATCCGCACCCTGCTGCCTGGGCAAAAACCGATATGTTCCACTCCGGTAATTGCCGGTCAATTTTCTCTGACAGGAATGGATTACTGCAGACCAGATACCCCAGACGTACTCCAGGAATGGCAAATATCTTGGTAAATGCCCTGACAAGCAGCAAGTTTGGAAAAGTTTCAATTTCCTGCAGCATGGAAGCCTCCTTACCACAGAATTCTATAAAGCATTCGTCTAAAATCACAGTAATCCCTTTTTCCCTGCAATGCCAAAGGATGTTTCTTACTTCTTCCCTGCTTATCAGCTTTCCGGTAGGATTGTTGGGATTGGCAAGGAACAGAAGATCCACATCTTCTTTCAGCAAGGTTAAAAAAGTCTCCTGTAAGCAAAAATTATTCTCTTCTTTTGTTTCATAATACAGGATTTCCCCATCTGCTGCACCTGCCGCATACTCATATCCATAAAAGGACGGGACCGGAATCACTGTTTTTCGGGGTCTAAGAGCATGTATCACTGCCATAAAAAGCTCAGACGCGCCGTTTCCGAAAAGCAGATGCCCTTTTGGTACATGTAACATACCGCTAACCGTTTTTTTTAACTGCTCTGCAGACAAATCTGGATAATGAATACAGTTTTCTACTGCTTTATGTAAAGCAAGTTCTACCGCTTCCGGTATGCCAAGCGGATTTACATTCACAGAAAAATCCATTTTCACACGGTTTCTGTAAATATCCCCTCCGTGAATTTCTTTCATTTTCATCAAACCCTTCTTATACCCTGTGAAAAGGCCGCATGTCCATAATGGGATGCCCGGAGGGTATACTTTATGGGTTTAAAGCCCTCCCCGGCATCCGATCTCGATCAGTCCCATAACAAACAGACACATCAGTTCACTGAGCCATGCGGCCATATACATTAAGCGGTTTACCCTCTTAATATCTTCGTGCTCCACTTCCCGCACACTGTCTCCAATATAAGGTTTCTTTACTATTTTTCCAAAATAACCTGCGTCTCCGGCAAGCTGAATCCCTAATGCCCCTGCACACACGCTTTCCGTCTGCGCAGAATTGGGGCTGGCATGGTTTCTGTGATCTCTTTTGTAAATACGGTAAGCCCTTTTCCCCGAAAAGCATTTTCCTCCTATAAAGGATGCAGTTATCATCAAATATGCACTGATTCTGGCAGGCAGAAAATTCACCGCATCATCTAATTTTGCGGCACATCTTCCAAAATATAAATATTTATCATTCTTATAACCAATCATGGAGTCCATCGTATTCACTGCCTTATATAAAAATCCTACTACCGGGCCTCCAAGTGCAGTATATAACATCGGTGCGATTACTGCGTCCGAGGTGTTCTCTGCCACAGTTTCTATTGCCGCCTTTGCTACACCCGCTTCATCTAAACAGTCCGTATCCCTTCCGACAATCATAGAAACGGTTCTTCTTGCTTCGTCCAATGTCTCATTTTTCAGGCAATGATAAACCTTCATGCTCTCCACTTTCAGACATTTTGCAGCTAAGATCTGATACGTCATAATCGTTTCTACTGCCATTCCGAAATAACAATTTATACGATAAGCCGAAAACAGAATCAGTGTGGCGGCTGTCATCGTACAAAGCAGCACAATAATTACCATGCAAATTCCATATCGCAGCTCCTTTTTTTCATCTCTATCTTTCGTTGTCCCTTCCTTTTTTCCCAAAAAACATTTTTCCGTTTTTGCAATCAGGCTTCCGATGAACCGGACAGGATGTGGCAGAAAGTAGGGATCACCAAACAGTAAATCCAGCAGGAAGCCTGAGAAAAATGCCATGATATGATATTCCATCCCGGTAACCATGCCTTTCCCATAACCTTGTTCTATATCTTATGAAGTTCAATTATTTCCGGCTTTGCATCCGGATTTTTCATGGTACAGATATACCCTTTTCCGTTTGCTGCCTGATAATCAAAGTAGCCTCCCTTGCCATACTTGCTTAACAATGCCATGATTGTGCCTCCATGCACGACCATTCCGATTGTTTTATTTCCTTCTTCCTCTTTTGCCTCTCTTACTTTCCCTATCATTTTCTGAAAGCCCCTGCCGCACCGTGTGACAAATTCCTCCCTGCTTTCTCCCTCTGGAAAAGGAACCGTCCCATTGCTGTCGATCCATGCCTGATACCGCTTGTCTTCCTGTAATTCGACATGGTTTTTTCCTTCAAAGGCTCCAAAATCTATTTCTTCCCATTCCTGAATCAGAACGGGCCGCAGCCCCGGATACAGAATTTCTGCAGTCTGAATACATCTTTTCATCGGGCTGGCAAACAAGAAATCAATATTCGGGTACAACCGCAATTTCTTATGTTCTGCTAATTGGATCTCTCCCTCTCTGGAAAGAGATTCATCCGTCTTCCCCAAATATCTGTGTTCTTTATTTGCTTTTGTCGCCCCGTGCCTGATCAGCACAAGCGTTATTTGATTCTCTGGCCTATCCCGCATATCACACGCTCCACTACTTCCGCTTTCTTTGCAAGTTCTATCAGCAGCCTTCCTGTCCGTTCCCTGTATTCTCTTTCAAATGTTTCTATGGGGACGATACCATTGCCAATCTCATCACTGATAATCACACAATCCGGACACTTCTCTATAAACGCAAAAATTTCCTTCTCCGGGCAGCCATCCTGCGCGATTCTTAACTTCATCCAATTGTGAAAGTGGTCGATGACCACAGTATCTTTTAGATTCTCTATGTTCTTAGGAATTTCACCATCAAAAATCTTCCTTTCTTCCACGTCATGTTTCCCCAGCACATAGTTTAATTTTCCCTGTGCATATCCGCCAATCACCAGTTCCATCCTCTGCCTCCATCACATCAATACATGGATTACCGCTGCTGCAATCATCATACCCGCCTCACAGACCAGAACGAAGTACCCTGCTGTATCTCCTGTAATTCCTCCAAATTCCCTTTTTGTCCGATAATAGTAATACGCAAATGCAAAAAACGCGGTGGCTGCCACAATCGCTCCTGCAGATAAGGACTGCCAAAGCATAAAGCAGATACAAGCGATACTTTGCAAATATAATGTCCACTTCACAGTCGTTTTCTGTGAGCTGCCTGCAAAGAGATATAGCATTCCGTCTTTCTTAGCCGGCGGAAAAGAAACCACACTAACCCCACTAAGGCAGCGTGACAAAAAGAACCCTCCGCATACGATCCTTAACAGGCTTTTATCCACAATTTCTGAAAAAGCCCCCACATAAACCATTCCATACAAAGCAAGCATAATAACAGCAAATGCCCCAATATGAGAGTCCTTTAAGATTTCTAACTTTTTCTCCTTTGGCTGATAGGAATGAAACGCGTCCATCGTATCCATAAAACCGTCTGCATGAAATCCTCCGGTAATCATAAGAGGGATGGCGGCCCCTGTCAGGGTATGGCACATTGCCCCAACGTCAAATAATCCGCACAAGCAGCCCCACAAATAAACACATCCGCCAATGACAGCCCCAATCCACGGAAAGAAACAGAGCATATATTTCATATCCTCTTCCTTCCACTCAAACTGTGGAACAGGAATTTGGGAATAAATAGAAAATGCGATGATAAGTGATTTTAAAATATGCATCTTGATTTTCCTTTCTGTTGCTAAGCATTCCCAGACTTAACCACCAACGGAATACCAACAACCACTTCTACGGCCTCGTCTGACAGCTCTGCCAATTTTTCGTTAATTCTTCCCATTGCACGGATATATGCCATTGTGGTCTTATCGTACACTTTTCCATCTTCAAAGACGTTATTGCTCACAATCACCAAATGAGTCAGATCCTTGCTTAATAATTCTATCCCTTTGACAATTTTCTCTGCTACAACTTCTTCTGTTTTCGGCACTTCTCCTGCAAACATCTCATTTGCAGCCAGATTAGAGATACATTCCAACAGTGCTGCCTTTTCTCCCTCTTCCATCCTTTCTGCCGCTTTCTGAATATCTACGAACTGCTCAATCGTAGAAAATCCCTTTTCATTTCTAAGTCTCCTGTGTTTCTCAATTTTCTTTTTGCTCTCTGCGTCACAGGCCTGCATAGTGGCGATATAATATTTTTTCTTTTCTCCGGACAGGGAATAGAGATACTCTTCCGCATACGCAGACTTACCGCTTCCGCTCCCACCGATTATCAACGTCATCATTTGTGTAAAAACCTTTCGTACTGCTCTATATGAATATCTGCAAAGGTAGTTCTATCCTGATAGACGCTGACCGCCATATCCAGAAGAGGGAACATCATGACCGCTCCGGTTCCTTCTCCTAATGCCATGTTCCCATCAATAACAGGCTCTAACTCCAATTCTGTTGCCAACTGTTCTGTTGCCGGTTCCTTTCCTTTGTGGGATGGTATCAGATATTCCTTTGTTCCCGGCACAATTCGCTCTGCCAATAACGCCGCCGCCATACTGATCACACCATCTAAAACAATCGGAACACGATACAGCGCGCCGCCGATACACACGCCGGCAAGTCCTGCAATATCCAGTCCCCCGACGGTTTCCAGTATCCGCAGCGCGTCCGCCTCCTTCAGCCCATATCGGGCGATGGCTTCCGCAATCAGTTCCTTTTTATGTACCAGCTTTTCATCATTCAGGCCCGCTCCCCGTCCGGTTACTTCTGATGCCTCACATTGTAACAACGCTGCGGTTACCGCACTGCTGGTCGTGGTATTTCCAATTCCCATTTCCCCCGTTGCAAGAAGCTTGTACCCCTTTTCTTTACACTGAAATACCATTTCTATTCCGGTGAATATTGCCTTGACTGCTTCTTCCTCTGTCATAGCAGGTTCCTTCTTAAAGTTTCTGGTTCCGAAAGCAATTTTCTTATCCGCCGTCCCGGGTATCTTCTCTTTACAATTCACACCGATATCCACTGGTATTGTATCGGCTCCGGCAATCTCCGCCATTTTGCCTACGGAAGATTTCCCGGCCACCATACTTTTTACCACCGCCAATGTGACCTCCTGCCCGGACTGACTGATTCCTTCCTCCACAATTCCATTATCCGCACACATGATAATGACCGCCTTTTTGGAAATGTCAATCCTTTCTGTTCCCTGAATCGCTCCAATCTGCGCTATTAATACCTCAAATCTTCCCAAACCGTCGATCGGTTTTGCCACATGGTCAAAATTACTTAATACCTTTCTGCGAATATCCTCATCAGGAGCTTTTACAGTAATTTTTGTAAGTTCTTCCCTTGTATAGCTATTCCAAATGGGCTTCTCCAAGCATTCCATAGATTTCCTCCATATTCAGATACTCCCGCAATGTATCTGCCAATTTATTATATTGCTTTTCCTTAAAACTCTGATAATCTTCAAAAGCACCGCCTTCGATTGAAATCCCTTTCTTCTCTGCTAAATCCTGCACGACCCTCGTGGCGATATCCCTTTTGTCAAAGATTCCATGCACATAGGTTCCGTACACATTTTTATGTTTGCCGGATGTGACCACTTCCGCCACTGTCTGCCCTGATTTTTCCGCTTTGCTGTTTTGGACGGCTTTCCCGTCGCCCGTAAACCGGGTATCTCCCATATGAATTTCATAGCCTTCATAGACAAGCCCGGAAAGCCCGGAAAACACACCTTCCAATTCTGGAAGCCTGCCTTCCACCTGCCGTTTTACCTTTTCCTCTTTCAGTTCCGTATCCACCGGAAGCAGCCCCATTCCACGCAGAATACCTCCCTCTTCTACACCTTCTAAATCCACAATCTGTTCTCCGAGCATCTGGTAACCGCCACAGATTCCCCAGACAGGAATTTCTTCTGCAAGTTTTTTTACCGCTGCCTCAAGACCATTCTGACGCATCCACTTTAAATCACCCATTGTGTTCTTACTTCCGGGCAATATAACCATATCCGGATAATGAAGCTCTGATATATTCGTCACATAACGTACAGAGACTTCCTTCATCTGTTCAAACACATTAAAATCTGTAAAATTGGAGATTCTTGGATAGCGGATTACTGCAATGTCTATGGAACCTTCTGCCTTTTTGCCAAAACGTTCTGTCAGGCTGTCCTCATCCTCTAATGCCAATTCCATATAAGGAACCACGCCGGCTACAGGAACCTGTCCCTTTTCCTCCAGCATGACAATACCGGGATCAAGTATTGTCTTGTCTCCTCTGAATTTATTGATAATAAGCCCCTTTACCCTTTTCTTTTCTTCTTCGGTAAGTAACATAAGTGTACCTAAAAGCTGCGCAAACACTCCGCCCCTGTCAATATCACCCACTAAAAGCACCGGGGCATCAACCATCCCCGCCATACCCATGTTGACAATATCATTTTCTCTGAGATTAATTTCTGCCGGACTTCCCGCGCCTTCTACCACAATCATATCTGCATACTCTTCCAGTTTCCGAAATGCCTTCTTAATATCCGGGATAAGCTGCTTTTTATATGCAAAATAATCCCTTGCACTCATATTTCCAAGCACTTCTCCATTTACAATAACCTGCGAGCCTGTATGATTGGTCGGCTTTAATAAAATAGGGTTCATACAGGCCATCGGTTTTATGCCTGCCGCTTCTGCCTGCATAACCTGTGCCCTGCCCATCTCCAGCCCTTCCTCTGTAATAAAGGAATTCAGGGCCATATTCTGTGATTTAAACGGAGCCACTCTATATCCGTCCTGCTTCATGATTCTGCAAAGTCCTGCCACGAGAAAACTTTTGCCAGCGCTTGACATTGTTCCCTGGACCATAATCACTTTTGACATACATCATTCCTCATATCTTCCTAATTTTTCGATATAAGCAGACAATTTTCCACTTCCTTCAAAGCACTCCTCGTCCATGCTAAAAAGCTGCTTTATAAAATCAGACTCAAAAATTTCTTCAGGTGTTCCACAACGTTCCACATACCCTCCTTTTAAGCACAGTATTTTATCTGAAATAATCTTCGCCAGCTCCAGCTCATGAAGCGACATGATAACGGTCAATCCCTTTCTGGTTCGCAATTCCTGCAGTACAGATAAGAACTCCAGTTTATATTTCACATCCAGAAAAGAGGTCGGCTCGTCCAGAACAAGAATTTCCGGCTCCTGACAGATTGCTCTGGCAAGCATCACCCGCTGTCTCTGCCCGTCACTGATTTTCGTAAAATCCTGATTCCTGATTTCTGTTACATGGACTAACTCCATCGCTTCTTCTATGATGAAACCATCCTCTTTCGATAAAATGCCGAAATGTCCGGTATAAGGATACCTGCCTGTGGCAACCACCTCCGCACAGCTCATAAGTTCCGTTTTTAACTTTTCTGTAAATACGGCTGCCATTCTTTGTGAAAGCTCTGTCCGGGACATCCGGGCCATTTCCTTTTTATCCAGATATACCGCTCCGCCAATCAGTTTAAGCTGCTTTGCAATGCTTTTTAATATGGTGGATTTCCCTGCTCCGTTTGGACCGATCAAGGTTAATATCTCTCCTTTATCCAGTTCGATTTCTATATTCCGAACCAGCGGTTTCCCCTGATAGCCCACGCTCATCTGCTCCGTCTTAAAATAATATTTCATTATACAGCCCCCTCTTTTTTATGCCCAACCATAACCCATAAAACAACAGGGGTGCCGAAAATTGCCGTAACGGTACTGATACTCAGTTCTGTCGGCGCAAGCATGGTCCTCGCCAAAAGATCGCAGAACAGGCAGAACACACTTCCGCCTAAGAAACAGGCAGGTATCATCAAAAGCGGCTTTGCTGTTCCAAGCAGTTTCTTTACCAGATGCGGGGTTGCAATCCCGACAAAGGAAATCGGTCCCGCAAAGGCTACGATACAGGCTGATAAAATACTGGACAAGAATACAAGAGATATTCGTAAAAGCCGGATATTGACGCCCATATTCTGTGCATACACTTCACCAAGCTGATATGCCGAAAGCGGCTTTGATAACAGGAAAACCGCTATAAATGCTGCAGCCACAACAATTGCCATAACTTTCACGTTATCCCATGTCATTCCTGAAAAGCTGCCCTGTGACCAGTTATGAAGATTTACAATGTCTGCGTCATCAGCAAAGGTTACGACCAATTCCGTTATTGCAGAACAAATATACCCGATCATAACACCGCTGACCACCAGCATTGACATTCCTTTTACCCTGCGCGACAGCAGCAGAACGAAGCCCATAGACAACATTGCGCCGACAAATGCGGCTGCGATCATATCAGTAGACGTCACTCTGATTGATTCTCCCATAAGGAATACCATTGCCAGCGCTACCATCATTTTTGCTCCCGAAGAGATACCCAAAACAAAGGGACCTGCTATTGGATTATGAAAAAAGGTCTGCAGCAGATATCCTGCCAGTGCCAGTGCCCCGCCGAGTATCATAACTGACATTGTTCTCGGCATCCGTATGTCCCGCAGAATTCTCGCTGCCGTCTCATTATTCCCTTGTTCCGCCAATGCTCCTAATATATCCGGTAATGTGATACTTACGCTTCCAATACAGATATTTAACGCTAAAAAAATTACCACTCCTATACCAAGAAAAATAAATGCCGCTATATATCTATATTTTCTGCTTTCCTGCATCGTACCCACATCACCTTTCTTTTATTCCAAACGGAAAAGATAGTGCATATCATCTTCTCCTGCATCTGACAGCATTGTATGTATATCTTCCATGAAATAGCCGATTGACAAGGACTGTTGGTACATATCGTTTGTTGTGCACCAGACATTCCCTTCCTGCACTGCTTTAAAATCTGCTAAAACTTCACATTTTTCAAGAAGCGCCTCTATATTGGGTACTCCTCCGTCAATCGAACTGTTATAAATCAGGAAATCCGCATCCTTCGCACCGTTATAAAATTCCTCCACCTGCATGTTCATGGTAGAGCGTTTCGTTTCGGAATCACCCAAATTTTTAAAAATATACTTTCCACCTGCAAGCTCTATCATCTTTGGCACATAATCAGAGGATTGCCGCACCTGCACCAATCCATTTGATGTAATAAAAAAGAAGGCAACGGTCTGATCTGTCTTTTCGTCTGCTGACACCCTGTCTAAAATTGCTGTCTGATCTTCAAATATCTTCTCTGCCTCCTCTTCTTTCCCAAGTAAAGCACCAAAAAATTTAATCCATTCCACCCTTCCCAATGGATGCGGTTCATAACTGGAAGATTCAATCATAACTGGTATCCCAAATTCTTGTAATTTTTCAATCACTTCCGGCGAATGTGAAATCATTCTGTTTTCTATTGCAAGCATACAACCTTTTGAAGCAAGCAGTTCATAATCCGGCTTGCTGTATTTTCCTGCATAGAGCATATCTCCATTTGCCATTGCTGCTTTTGCTTCCTCAATATACCAGTTTTCTTCCTTCTGCCCTGAAAATGTAACAGTATGCAAACCATCTAATTCACGAAACATATCCATAACAGCAGATGCAACCAAATAGAAATCTTTCATTGGACGCTGTAATACTACGATATCCTCTTCTATATTTTCCGGTATTTCTTTCCCTTCCGGAACAACCAAAAACCTTCGTCCATCCATGGTCGTTGTCAGCATGCAAAAGCCGCCTTTATAGTAATCTACTGAAAAATTCTCAGCATATTGAAGTTCCATACTGCTTTCGTAAACAAGTGGCGATTCTATTTTTGAGTCCTGCAAACTATCCGGGCCATAATTATTATCATAATGGGAAGAAGGACTGCTGCAGCCCACAAGCCCCGGCAGTCCCATGAAAAACAGGCAGATCGCAATGATGATCTTTCTTTTCATCCCAAAGCACCTCTTATTCTGCCAGTTTCATCGTGTCAGAATAAAATGTGAGAGTATACGCAATCTCATGCGGTGTACTCATTGCCACAGTATCTCCAATGACCTCCATCGGCTTATCAAAAAAAAGAACCGGAATTTCAAATATGGAATTTCCTTCTGTATTGATTGGGAGATACTTTTCTCCATCTACGATCATATAATCATAATTCGGACTGCTCCACCGAACTGTTGCAGTCACACTCTCTCCTGATACTGTTACTGTTGCCGGAGATAAAACCTTTGCCTTGCCGCTTCCCCCTTCAAATGAAAGATCAATACTATAAGTACCATCCTCCAACTGAAGGGTATTTTCAGTCTGTGTCTCTTCCTCCAACGGCTCCGGATCGGAAACCTTTACTTTATGGTCATACCATGTTCCCTTTGTACCAACGAGCGCCAGATCAAATTCTTCCTCCAGCGCAGGAACCGGCACATCAAAGCCATAGACTTCTTCCTTCAATCCATCACTGTATGTAACCGTATCCTCTGTCGGCTCAAGAAGCTCCGCTCCGTCTTTCGCTGCGTCTTCGGCCAGTCCCGGGTAAAGATTTACAATCTTTTTTGATGTCAGTGAAACATGGATTGTCATTTCTCCGTTTTCTACTGTCAGCGTTCCTTTGCCGTTACATGCTTCGTTTACATGGAACATAGAACTGTCAGTATCAAAATCCACCGTATATACACCATCCGGCAGCCTATTGTTTTCTTCTGCAGATGGTTCTGCCTCCGCTTCCTTACTTTGCGGTACAGAAACCTGAGTTTCCGTATCGGAAGACACTGTTGCGCTTTGTTTGCCGGAACATCCGCCAAACAAAACGCAAGCCAGCAAAAAAGCTCCAAATACTGCTATCCTTTTTCTCTTCATGACGCCCCTACTGCTCCATAACTGCTTTCGTATGTTCTACATACAACTGCTGAATCGTCTCAATCCCACCAAGACCAGAAACCTGTGTATCAATACTCTCGAATTTGCCTGATGCATTGAACATACTTAACCAAGAGTCCTCATCCTCACCGGCCATATCATTGTTTGCATGGTCTCCTGCCACTACCATTAACGGGCGGAGAACCACTTTGCTGTACCCCGTTTCTGCAACAGCTTCCATCACTGCTTCACAGGATGTTTCCTCCGGCTCTCCCTCCACGGTTCCGATAAATACATTTTCATATCCAAGTTCTGTCATCTGTGTCTGCATCTGGCTGTAGGACACCTTTGCTGCATGGGATGTACCATGTCCCATGAGCACGAATGCCACGCCATCCTCTTTTGCCGCTTCAA
Organism: uncultured Clostridium sp.; assembly: GCA_964523125.1. GTDB lineage: Bacteria > Bacillota > Clostridia > Lachnospirales > Lachnospiraceae > Schaedlerella. The sequence goes on from CAZFXM010000013.1 coordinate 19,436, forward strand.
TGCTGTCATAACCGGCATTTTTTACTGCTTCATTTGTAACAGCTTCTGCAACTGTCTTTTTATCATCATTGATTACGGCCGCATCCGCCCCGACTTCCCCCAGCAGAGGCTCCGCAACCGATACTATTTCAAACTGATCCTGATACGCCTCCACTGCCTCCATCAACTCATCATACTCTGCGCCGTGCATTAAATGAGTAGGCTGGATCACGAGATTCTTAACCCCGTTCGCAACTGCGCGGTCAAGCGCCTGTTCCATATTATCAATGCTTTCCCCATCCCTTGCCTGCACATGATTGATAATAATCTGCGCTGTAAAGGCTCTTCTGACTGACCAGTCAGGATATGCTTCCTGCAATGCATCTTCAATTCCCTTAATATCGGCAACACGGCTGTCATTAAAAGAAGTCCCGAAACTTACCACCAAAATTTCATTTTCGCCAATCTCATCCTGATTGCGGGGATCATCTTTAGATACATCGCCCGTATCTCTTCCAAAATAATCAGGATCGGCATTTTCCCCCTCTACAAGTTCTTTCTGAACATCTGTTAAGGCGTCCCATGCTGCCTTTGCATCTGAACACTGCTGATCTGTCTCCTCCGTCCGCTCCTGGACATAAATCGCATCAATCAATGCTGCCACCTTGTCAGCTGCCGCCTGATCTGCATCTGCCTCTGCCTCCGGCTCAGATGCTTTTTCTGTCTCACTCTGTGTACCATCCTCTGTTGCAAGATTTTGTGTTGATGCCTCCTCACTGTTTCCACATCCTGCCATGTAGAATGTTCCCATGAATGCCGCCATTAATAACGCTGCTGCTCTTTTTTTCATGTCTCCTCCTTCGGCAGTTTTCTCTGCCTCTTTTATTTTAAATATGTAAGACAGAAACTACGTTTCGGCAACACAACAAAAAAACCTTTGCCTATACAGGTAAAGGTTTGTACACAAAAGGAACTTACAGAAACACCCAAAATGGTTTTCTATACCCTTAAACGTACAACCAGTTACTCGTGGTCTGAAACAATCGTTTCTGTACAGCATTCAGGCAGGTCTCCCGACTTGAAGATCATCACATTAGCCATCTTCCCAGGAAAAGATTTCCTTGTTCCCAGTGATATATCGGCATCTGCTCCTTAATTACGGTGACGAGTTCGTACAGGACTTACACCTGTTTCCCTTTTCACCAGAGCCAATCTATTACATATAAGATCGCTCTGACACCTGACTGCTCCATATTCAATTGATAATACTATACCATACAAGCCATTAAGAGTCAATTCCTGCAGGTGGCTTTTTTAGGTTTATCGTAAGCTTATGATAATATAGGGGAAGGAGGACGATACGGTCCTCCTTTTCTCATGCACCTATCAAATGATTTGTCATAAAGTAATATATATCTTTTGATTGGAGTGTCTGCATGGAACCAATACTGGAACTCAAAAATATCAATTACGCGTACCACAATATGGATGGAGAAACCAAAGCACTGACCGATATCTCATTTTCCGTGTCCGCCGGAGAGTTTGTCGCTGTCGTCGGTCCTTCCGGGTGCGGCAAATCTACGCTTCTGTCTATTATCTGCGGCCTTATCGACCCGGAGGACGGGATCGTAAAACTCAACGGGAAGCCCCTCAGGGACAGTTCCACCAACATCGGGTATATGCTGCAGCACGACCACCTTTTCGAATGGAGGACCGTCTATCACAACGTCCTTCTCGGCCTGGAGGTACGTCACATGCTATCCGCCCGTTCCCGGGCACATGCCCATGAACTCCTGGAACTGTATGGGCTGAAACAATTTGAAAACGCAAAGCCTTCCGGGCTTTCCGGAGGAATGCGTCAGAGGGCGGCGCTTATCCGGACCCTGGTACTGGATCCGGATATCCTGTTGTTAGACGAACCTTTTTCCGCCCTGGATTACCAGACCCGCCTGTCCGTCAGCGATGACATCGGCCAGATTCTCCGGAACACACATAAAACCGCGGTCCTTGTGACCCATGACCTCTCCGAAGCCGTCAGTATGGCCGACCGGGTCATTATATTGTCCTCGCGCCCGGCTGCCGTAGCAAAGATCGTACCCGTTACATTTGAACTGGAAACCGATACTCCGATGAACCGGCGTAACGCACCGGAATTTAAACATTATTTCAATATCATATGGAAGGAGCTGAATAACGATGCCTGAAAATGATACCAGATCAAACCAGATCCACGATGTTTTTGGCGGCAGAAAAGGAACGTCGGCACTCTCTGCGGGACAGCAAAGCTATCTGCGCAGCCAGAAAAAACATCGGTATATCGTATATATTTCACGCGTTGCAATCTTATTATGCTTTCTTTTTTTGTGGGAATTTACTGCCAATGCCGGAATCATTGATTCTTTCATTTTCAGCAGCCCCACACACATTGCCCTTTGCTTTTGGGAAATGGTACAGGATCGGAGTATTTTCCTGCATCTTTGGAGTACACTTTATGAAACGATCGTCAGCTTCCTGCTGACCACTGCCATCAGTATCCTGGCGGCCGTTCTGCTCTGGTGCAGCAGTAAGCTTTCTGAAATACTGGATCCCTATCTGGTTGTCCTGAACAGCCTTCCGAAATCTGCCCTGGCGCCGCTTCTGATCGTATGGCTTGGAGCTACGCAGACCACGATCATCGTAGCCGGAATGTCCGTGGCGGTCTTCGGAAGCATCCTCAGCCTGTATACCAGCTTTACCGGCGTAGACCAGGAAAAGATCAAGCTGATCTATACCCTGCGCGGCCATAAATGGCATGCGCTTACCAAAGTCGTGCTGCCAGGCTCGATTCCGGCGATCATCAGCAATATGAAGGTCAATATCGGGCTTTGCCTGGTAGGAGTCGTGATCGGGGAATTCCTGGCGGCAAGGAGCGGGCTGGGGTATCTGATCATTTATTCCTCACAGGTCTTTAAGATGGATTGGCTCCTGATGAGCATCATCCTCCTTTGCATTATGGCAATGCTTTTATATTCCCTGATCAACCTTTTGGAAACATGGTGCCGGAAGCACTTCTAACATACGGAGGTATACAAAAACCTTACACTGGGGTTTTCCCACATGCTAAGCTACAAAAAACAGGAGATGCATCCGCGCCTCCTGCCTACATAAACTTTTTTACTGCGCCTGCAATAGCAGCGCCATCTCTTTTGTAGTGATCTCCTCGCCGGAATCCACACTGACATATCTGATAAAGCCCACTTCATCCTCAAAGCATAGCTCTGCTTCTTCAATATCATCGAAGATCAGTCCCGGCATCCTGATCTCCCGTCCGTTTTCATTCGTAACGCTGAATTCATAAGTTGTTCTCAACATTTTTCCGGAGCTTGATTCCGCCGCTTCTGTTTCCGGCGGTGCATAATACAGGCAGACCTTTTCATCATTCCCGATCTTTGTATCCGCTTCCATCATATTTGCCGGAAATTCGTTTTCTGTGGATGCCTTGACTGAAAATCCGATGATCGCGTCTCCCGTATGGTTCGTAAGCAAAACCTTATACGCGTCCGAAGATTCTGTTCCTATGACCTGAAGCGCTGCCTCCTCTGCTCCCGCCGCGTCGTCCTTCTTCTCCTCTCCCTTTTCTTCTTCCGTTTCTTCGCCCTTTACTTGCAATCCTTCTTCATCCTCATTGCCTTCGGACTGCTCTGTCTTTGGTTCTTCCTGCTCCCGCGTATCATCTTCTTTTTTGCCACATCCAAGAAGCACACAGATTGCCCCTGCTGCCAGAAGCCCTTTTATGACTGCTCGTTTCATCCTATTCCTTCCTTCTTTTTCTATTTGGATATTCCATATTAATCCATGCTATAACTGAGGGATTCCCCTCCATGAAAGGAATCCCCCCTTAAAATCCATTTCTTATGCGAAATCATTTCCTATATACATATGGAGCCGTCGCATAGGTTGTCATATAAAATCCATAGGCTCCATTCTCATGCTGTGATTCCGGATCACAGATATAGGTCGCGCCATTCATATAAATCTCTACCCAGGCATGAGGCCCCCATCCGCCTGCCCGCAGTGGGACAGAACCGCTGATCATAGCCGCGTTGTATCCAAGCTGGCGTGCCATCGCCGCAAAGGAAGCCGCGTAGCAATAGCAGTTCCCACGTCTTTGCTCCAGGCCATAGATCGCGTACCATTCTTCCTGCGTATATCCCGGTTCAGCCGGCTGCAGAGGAATGGGCAGCGTCTGATAGGAAATATTATTGACTACCCAGTTATAACATGTACGCAATTTTGTCGCCGAATCCATAGAACCATCCGTAATACTTCCGATGATCGCATTCGCGTCTCTTGCCACTCTTGTCTGTACGGTAAAATTCAGCGTATAGTTCACCCCGCCTGCCAGTGTATTCTGGCCATTGGCCTGTATATATGCATGCGTCGTAAACGCACCCGAACTTCTATGCCTTGTACCGTCTACATTTGCGTACCAGACGCCGTCATTTGAACGGACGCCTTCATACCATATAAGATCGTCCTGCCCGTTCGCGTCGCTCCATGTAGGGAACAATACTTTCGCGTTACTCCCGCTGATCCATGGGGCAGTCAGTGAAATCTGGTACTGGGAATCATTAATCCTTGACGCCTGTACCTTAGGCCGGTTATTCAAATTGACATTCGCGGTGGTTCCGCAGACACAGCTTGTGATTCCATTGTTCGTCGTAATGTATACATGAATATTATAATTTCCTGTATTATAATTATGATTTCCAACATTCACTGACACCGCGTAAGTACCATTGCCCTGCCGCTGGGCGTTGTACCAGCGGAGGTCGCTCTGGTCCGCCGCGTGCCATACCGGCACCTGTACCGTCCGCACTCCTCCGGGTGCGCTGATGTTCGAAACTATGACGTCAAATGTTCCTGTGTTCGCGTTGATATTGACGGCCTGCACTTTCGCGGATACTTTATTATCCACATAAAAGGTCGTCCCCCCCAAGATCTGCACTGAGCCATTCGACAGCACAGCGTAAGCATGTACATTATATGTTCCTGTCTGCTTATGGTTACTGATCGGAACCGCGCAGGCAAAGCTTCCGTCAGAATATCTGCCGGCATTGTACCACCTCAGGTCATCCTGGCCGCCCTGGTCTGCCCACACCGCGAACTGAACGCCGCTCAATCCCGGCATCCGCACGCCGGACAAGGTAACCTGATAGGCGGCTCCGCTTCCATCCTGGTCAGCAGCCGAAAGATTGCCTTTCGATATATTTGTACTTACATCCTGAGTTGTATACCCGACAAGAGAGAGCGTTCCTGTATTTTCAAGAACATACGCATGTGCCTGGTATCTTCCCGCATGGTATCCATGATTGGCGATCGAAACCTCCGCCATATAGCTGCCGTCTGACATCCTGTTGGCAACATACCACCTGATATCGCTCTGGTCGCTGGAACACCATACCGGGATCTGCACTTGCCTGACCCCTGAAAATGACTGGATTCCCTGAACCCACACCTGGAAGCTTCCATTAGACGCGTTATAATTCGATGCTGTCACGCTTCTTGCCGAAACCCTTGGTATTGACGTCACCTGAAAGTTAGTCTGCCCCAGCAGGAACAGTGCCCCATCTGACCTCTCCACGTAGGCATGTACGATATAATTCCCCGTCTGCCCGTGATTTCCGACGGATATATCGCACAGATAACTCCCGTCACTCATCGGCTGGGCCTGATACCACTTCAGGTCATCCTGCCCGTTCTGCTCCGCCCATACGGCAAAAAGCGTCCTGGACACATTGGAAACCGCCGTCTGGTTCATGGCGATCCGAAAGACCCGCTGCGTTCCGTCAACATCCGCCGCGCTCAGTGAAAAATTGGCCGCGGATACTTTCATCGGAATACATATACACAGTAATATCCAAAAAAATACAGGGAACATTCTTTTCATCTTTTTATTCATCTCATCACTCCTTTTCCCTTATTTAAAATACCACCATGAGGGTTCAATGTCAATATATATTGCCAGTCCAGAAAGCCTTATACCAATTATTGTGGTAATATATCGGAAACAGGAACCGCGTATTCCATCCTGGTATCCCGTTTCACGGCATCTCCCATCAAATCTTCTATATATTTGAAATATCCTTCTATCCCTCCTGCTTTTAACCAGAATTCTATGGATTTTTCAATCCGTATCAGGCATTTTACAGGCTCTCCATAATAATCTGTCAGGCTTTCCACATCATCAGGCCGCCACTTTTCTCCCAATATTTCTCTGATTTCTTCATTCGTAAATGGATCGAAGCTCATAAGAAGCCCTTTAGCCAACGCCTGGTTTTGCTCCGATAAAAAAGAGCTAAGATCATACTCAGTATCTGTCAGATAGCCGTCGATCGTAAACAGGCAGATATGGATCGCCTCGACCGCCCGTCTGCTATCCCGCTTTTCATCCTCACGGTGAAGCTTTAACAGATTTGATTCCATGGGAAACAATGAAAACTCATGTCCCTCTTCCTTCCCCTTTTTAATCGAACCAAATTTCTGCGTCATCCTGCTGCTGATTTTATTAAAATTATATCTGTCTACTTTTTTCTTCATAATGCGCTCCTTCTTCTGTTCCATGATAGATACTGAAGTTTTCAACTGTTCGGATCGGAGCCGTACAGTTGGTAAAGTTTCCAAAAAACAGTGTAACATTTTCATGCCTGCCAATCAAGAATTATATTCCAATTCATTGACATTCATACAGGTATGATTTATGATGATAAAATCGTTACAGTCCACTGTGCGCCATTCACGAAACGCGTTTTCGATGCCGCTTTGCGGCTGTTTTCGCGCGGACCGGCGCTCTGGGCGAAAGCCTTAAGAATATCATACAGGAGAAAACAGACATGAAATTAACAGTTGGCTTACAAGAAAACAGTTATCCGGTCTATATTGAAAATGGGATTTTAAAAAATGCCGGCAGCTACATTTCCCAGATCTTCACCGGACGGCGGATCATGGTTATTTCCGATGACCAGGTTTATCCATTATATGGCGAAAAGCTGCTTGACACACTGGCTTCCTATGAATGCCATTCTCTGGTTCTTCCTCACGGAGAGCCGACGAAAAGCTTTCAGACACTTCCGGGGATTTATTCTGCCTTACTGGAAGCAAAGATTTCCCGCAGCGATCTGGTCATCGCGTTGGGAGGCGGCGTTATCGGCGACCTGGCGGGGTTTGCGGCGGCCAGTTTCCTGCGGGGGGTAAAGCTGATACAGATCCCCACCTCCCTGCTGGCACAGGTGGATTCCTCTGTCGGCGGAAAAACAGCCGTGGATCTGCCTCAGGGCAAGAATCTGGTAGGCGCTTTCTATCATCCGAAAATGGTGCTGATCGATCCGGATGTATTGGATACCCTGCCGGAGCGCTTCATCCACGACGGCATGGGGGAGGTCATCAAATATGGCTGCATCAAAGACGCTGCCTTGTTTGAAACCTTGAAAAAACATCATTCCTTTGAAAGCCTGAAGGCAGAACTTGCCTCAGTAATCTGCCGCTGCGTGGATATCAAGCGGATCATCGTGGAGAAAGATCAGTTTGATACCGGGGAACGCATGCTGCTGAATTTCGGGCACACCCTTGCCCACACGATCGAGCAGTATTATCACTACGGCCGTGAGAGCCACGGTGAAGCTGTTGCCATTGGAATGTACCAGATCACAAAGCTTGCGGAGGAAAAGGGGCTCACGCCCGCCGGCCGCGCGGAATCAATCAGGGAGGTCCTGACCGATTACGGCCTTCCTCACCAGTGCGGCCTTCCTCTCTCTGATTTGACTGCCACGATCACATTAGACAAAAAGAATCTGAACAATCACCTGAATATCGTTCTGCTTCATGAGATCGGGGAGAGCTACGTATATCCCACGGACGCCGGTTTTTTTGAAGGAAATCTTCTCGTTTAAAAAGGGAAAGGTTGACAAAATTTCTTTTTCACTTTAAAGTATAGAAGTGAAACGTAGCAAACGCGCCACTGGCGCGTTTTGCTGGATAATTTGTAATAAAGGAGTTTAGGATTATGAAACAGATTACAGGCCATACCAGACTGACCGGACTTTTAGGAAGCCCGGTCGCACATAGCATCTCTCCGATGATGCATAACGAAGCATTTGAACAGACCGGACTGGATTATGTATATCTCGCCTTTGATGTAGGGACGGACCGGCTGGAAACTGCCGTAGAAGGGCTGCGGGCCCTGGATGTGCGCGGATTCAATCTTACCATGCCGAACAAGAACCTGATGTGTACCCTTTGTGACAAACTTTCTCCCGCCTCTGAGATTTCCGGCGCGGTCAACACCGTTGTCAATGATGACGGCGTGCTGACCGGATATACCACGGACGGAACCGGATACATGAAGGCAGCAAAAGATGCCGGACACGATCTGACCGGAAAAAAAATGACTCTCATGGGAGCGGGCGGCGCCGCTACCGCCATCCTGGTGCAGGCGGCATTGGACGGCCTTTCTGAAATCTCTGTATTCAGCATTCACGATGAATTTTTCCCGCGCGCGGAAAAAATCGTCGGACAGTTAAATGAACGGACAAAATGCAAGGTCCGGCTATTCGATTTTGACGATGAATCCATCCTTCGCAAAGAGATCGCGGACAGCTACATCCTCACCAACGGGACCTCCGTAGGCATGGCCCCCCACACGGACCGCTGCATTATCAAGGATCCTTCCATGTTCCGGAAAGACCTGGTAGTGTCCGATGTCATTTACAATCCAAGGGAAACTTTGTTGCTTAAGACCGCCCGTGAGTCCGGATGCCGAACCTTCAACGGACTATACATGCTGATGTACCAGGGAGCAGAGTCTTTCCGGCTCTGGACCGGAACGGAAATGCCGATACCCATCATAAAAGAAAAATACTTTTCCTGACAGGTTGCTAAGGAACCGTACAGGTGACATACTTTCTTTCCGCCACGAATAGAATATAGAAAAAATCATGACAAGGAAAGATTTATGACTACCAGAAATGAGGAGGCAGATGACCGGAAGAGCCCCGAATATGCCCGGCCGCACGCGCCTGGCCTGCTGCTTCGTGAAAACAAAGCCCTGCTGCTCCGCATCGGAATGCTGGCATTGTTCTTTACCGCTTCTTTTTTTACCGGACATTTTGCCGCCCGGCTGCAGGAGCATTTGACCCGGAAAACCATTTCCCAAAGCCACGTGATCGAATTTTCCGAAGGGAACTGGGGCTTAAGCTTCCAGGAAGAAGGGCAGCCGCCTGTTGCCAATGCCACCGCGCAGGAGCTGGCAAAATATAATGCCTATTATGCGGATATCACAAAAGACAAGGTTTTGTATCTGACCTTTGACGCCGGCTTTGAGAATGGAAATACTCCGGCCATACTGGACGCGTTAAAAAAGCACAATGCCCCGGCCACATTTTTTGTCGTAGGGACCTATGTAAAATCTTATCCGGATCTGGTCCAAAGAATGGTTAAGGAAGGGCACATTGTCGGGAACCATACATATCATCATCCCGATATGTCACAGATTTCATCAAAACAAGCCTTTGAAAAAGAATTGAAAGATGTGGAGGATATTTTTGAAGAGACTACCGGAGAAAAGATGCTAAAATTCTACCGCCCTCCCCAGGGAAAATATAGCGAAAGCAATCTGCAGATGGCAAAGGATCTTGGATACTATACTTTTTTCTGGAGCCTTGCCTATGTAGACTGGTATGAAAATGACCAGCCCACCAAAGAAGAAGCTTTCGACAAGCTTCTCGGACGGATCCATCCCGGCGCCATTGTCCTGCTTCACAGCACATCGAAGACCAATGCGGAAATCCTGGATGAGCTTCTGACAAAATGGGAAGAAATGGGCTATACATTTCAGGCATTAGATCAGTTGATCTAATGCCTGTTTTTGTATACCCTATCCTTGAACAGCTTCCACCTGTACAGGTGGAAAAGCCTTAATAATATACCGGCTGTTTTCTGCCTCTTTTCACATGCCTGCGCTTTCCTTCCATCTGTTCTGTCTCCTGGTCCGGATATTTTTCCAGAAATTTCCTCATATCATGCTTCATGATATAGAAGTACATCCCGATCAACAGCGTGCCTGCGCTCACCCAGGCAGCCGGACTGGCAAAACATACCCCGACATAGCTTTTCTGCCCCGAAGCAATCCATGAGGCGGTCCCTCTTGCCGCAAGCTCTACGATTCCTGCCGTCATTGGAAGCAGGCCATATCCCATGCCCTGGATACCGTTCCGATAAATGTTTACGACTGCCAGCGGGATAAAGAAAATCCCCGTACATCTCAAATACGTCCCTACCAGTCCCACGACCTCTGTCACATTCTCTGACAGGAACAGGTAGGTCATGTATTTTCCTCCGGTCAGGATCCATGCTCCCACCGCAACAGAATATGCAAACGAAAGCAGTGTCGCCGCCTTAAATCCCTGACGGATCCGCAGCACCTTGCCCGCCCCCATATTCTGCGCACAGTAAGTCGCCATCGTTGTTCCCAACGCTACATAAGCCTGCGTGACCACCTGCTCGATCTTGCTGGCCGCCGTAAATGCCGCGACAGCCGTAGAACCAAGCATATTCAGCGAAGTCTGCACCATCATAGTCCCGATCGCCGTAATGGAATACTGCAGTGCCATTGGGAAGCCTACACCAAGCTGGGACTTTAAAAGAAATGCACTTGGCTTCCAGTCATCCTTCTCCATACGCAGAAGCGGTACTTTCTTTACAATATACACCAGACAGAGTATCCCGGACACTCCCTGGGCCGCGACCGTCGCATAGGCCGCTCCTGCCGCTCCCAGTCCAAACACCACGATCAGCAGCAGATCCAGCCCGATGTTCAGGATTGCGGAAAGGATCAGGAAATACAACGGTATCTTACTGTTCCCAAGAGCCCGCAGGATACAGGCCAGAAGGTTATACATCATCTGCGCGAAGATCCCCGCACAGATGATCATAATGTATGCATATGCATCCTCGAAAATATCGGACGGCGTCTGCATAAATCTGAGCAGAGGCTTCATGAATGCCATACTCAGCACGGTCAGTATCACCGACATCAATCCGGAAAGAAGTGCCGCGCCGCCCACGGTCTGCCGCATCGCCTTCATATCTCCGGCTCCGAACTTCTGCGCCGTCAGTACGGTAAAGCCTGCCGTCATACCCAGCACGAATCCAATGATCAAAAACGTGATCGTTCCCGTACTTCCCACCGCTGCCAGGGCTTTTGTACCCACAAACTTTCCTACGATGACCGTATCTGCCATATTATAAAACTGCTGAAACACATTTCCAATAAAAATGGGAAGTGTAAAATTCAAAATTGTCTTTGCGGGATTTCCTGTCGTCATATCTTTCTGTAACGTTTTCATAGTCCATCCTCCTAATTAAAAATGCATAGACTCTATTATATGAAGGAACTACCGGACATTCAATAAGAAAAACGCACAAATTTATAAAATATTTTCGAGGAAATCCTGAAAAAAACACCATAGGGAAACTGGCCGTGAGTATAACTATTTCGTAACTGTTACACTATTTCTTATATACCAGGGCGTTCCACCGCAGCTCATTCTTGAACTGACGGATGGTCGTATCTTTATCGATATAAACAGCTTCGATTCCCATCGCGTCTGCCCAGTCACCCATCTGCTCTGCACTCAGGTCATAGGAGAATGCCGTATGGTGGGCGCCGCCTGCCAGAATCCAGCTTTGAGCCCCTGTCCTGAGATCCGGCCGGGGTGTCCAGAACGCGGTCGCCACCGGAAGCTTCGGCATCGGCTTTTCTACCTTTTTACAGTCCACGTCATTGATAATGAGACGGAAACGGTCTCCCAGGTCGATCAGGGATGTCGCCACCGCCGGGCCTGTTTTGGCTGTAAATACCAGACGTGCCGGGTCTTCCCTGTCACCCATGGACAACGGCTGTTCCTTGATACTGATCGGTCCTTCCGCGATCGTAGGGCATACTTCCAGCATATGCGCCTGCAGGATCCCTTCTTTTCCCGGAACCAGATTGTAGGTATAGTCTTCCATAAAAGAGGTTCCCTTCGCATCCTTCATCCCCTGGGTCATGATCTTCATGATGCGTACCATGGCCGCGGTCTTCCAGTCCCCTTCCGCTCCAAATCCATATCCCTTTTCCATGAGCCGCTGGATCGCCAGCCCCGGAAGCTGCTTCAATCCACCCAGGTCTCCGAAATGTGTGACAATTGCCTGATAATTTTTCTCCTCCAGGAAACGCTCAAAGCCAATCTCAATCCCTGCCTGGACCGCTACGTGTTCACGGAATTCCTTTTCGTCTCTTCCTTCTAAAAGAATCTGGTATTTGCTGTAGTATTCTTCTACAAGGGCATTGATATCCGCCTGGGAAACCGCATCGACTGCTTCCACGATCTCGTTGACCGGATAAGCATCCACCTCCCAGCCAAACCGGATCTGCGCCTCTACTTTGTCGCCCTCGGTAACTGCCACATTGCGCATATTATCCGCGATCCTCATGACACGTACATGGCTGCTTTCAATCACACCTACCGCCGTACGCATCCAGGAACCAATCTTCTTCTGCACCTCTTCATCATCCCAGAAGCCTACCACTACCTTTCTTTCCATGCCAAGACGGCTGAAAATATGACCGTACTCCCGGTCTCCATGGGCAGACTGGTTCTCATTCATAAAATCCATGTCAATGGTATCATAAGGGATTTCCTGATTGAACTGGGTGTGCAGGTGAAGCAAAGGCTTGCGGTATTCCTGCAATCCCAATATCCAGGATTTTGCCGGCGAAAAGGTGTGCATCCAGGTAATAACGCCGGCACAGTTTTCATCCGTATTTGCCTCGTTAAAGGTTTTCCGGATCAGTTCATTGGTGATCAGTGTTGGTTTCCATACGACCTCATAGGGAAGCCTCCCGGAAGCATTTAAGGCATCTGCAATGATACGGGAATGCTCTGCTACATGGGACAGACATTCCTCTCCGTAAAGATCCTGTGAACCGGTACAAAACCAAAATTGATACGCTTTTTGTTTCATGATATGAGTCCTCCTTATTATGAGCACTTAGCGTCTGTTTTTTAGACGCTTACGTGCGAGTTATAGTTACCTGACCACTTGGCAAGGTTTTCGAGCCTAGTGGCAGTGTAACTTCCTATTTACTTCGTATTCTGCCCATAATAGGCATTGGCGCCATGCTTACGATAATAATGCTTGTCCTGCAATTCCTGGGGCGCCGTCTTATTTTCCGGATTGATCTGTTCACAGCGGAATGCCATTTTCGCCACTTCCTCCAGCACGACCGCGTTGTGGACCGCCTCGTGGGCATCCTTGCCCCAGGTAAATGGTCCGTGATTTTTGCAGAGTACGGCCGGAACCGCTATATAATCCTTGTTCCGTCTCTCAAACTCATCCGCGATCAGAATCCCGGTATTTAACTCATATGCCTCTTCGATCTCGTCTTTTGTCAGATTACGTACACAGGGAACCTCCCCGTAAATATAATCTGCATGGGTAGTGCCATAGCAGGGGATATCCCTTCCTGCCTGTGCCCAGCTGGCAGCCCAGGAAGAATGGGTATGCACGATCCCCCCGATCTTCGGAAAACGGCTGTAAAGAATCCTGTGGGTCGGCGTATCTGAGGACGGATTGTATTTTCCTTCCACTTTATTCCCATCCAGATCCACTACCACCATATCCTCCGGGGTGAGCAGGTCATATTCCACACCGCTGGGCTTGATCACGAACAGCCCGGATTCCCGGTCAATGGCACTGACATTTCCCCAGGTAAAGGTAACGAGTCCATATTTCGGCAGAAGCATATTTGCTTCATACACCTGTTGTTTTAATTGTTCCAGCATTTATTCTCTCTCCTTCTATTTTTATACTCACGTCCGATGAGCCCTCACGTTTAGCATAATCCCTCTACCGCCGCGCGTTCAATGGCCAGTCCTGCTGTATAGCGAACCATAAACTCTTCGAAGCCTGCCACGTCTCCCGCATCCGGAGAAATACTTTCGCCTTCTTCCCCGTGGAATACCTTCTGTGCCAGATAGTCCGCCAGTGTCTCGCCTTGTACTTTATTTTTCATATAGGAAGCCAGAAGCGCCATGCCCCACGCGCCGCCCTCGCCTGCGGTCTCCATCACAAAGACCGGAGTATCAATGGCAGCGGCCATGACTCTTTGTCCTACCCCCCTGGTCTTAAAAAGACCGCCATGTCCAAGCATTTTATCCAGTTGTACATGCTCTTCCTTGATCAAAATATCCATGCCGGTCTTCAAAGCCCCCAGAGAAGTAAACAAATGTACCCGCATAAAATTCGCCAGGCTAAACCTGCTGTCCGGTTTCCGCACAAATAGAGGACGGCCCTCTTCGAACCCGGTAATGTGTTCGCCGGAGAAATAATTGTATGCCAGCAGTCCGCCGCAGTCCGGATCTCCTTCCAGAGCCTTGTTGTACAGCGTTCCAAATAAGGTATTCATATCCACCTCCAGGCCAAAGGCTTCCAGGCATTCTTTAAACAGGTTGACCCAGGCATTGAGATCCGAAGTACAGTTATTGCAGTGTACCATAGCCACAGGTTCTCCCGTAGGAGTGGTCACCATATCAATTTCCTCATAGGGCCTGGATAACGCGTTTTCCAGAACTGCCATGGCAAATACGCTGGTTCCCGCGGAAACATTTCCTGTACGGACCGCCACGCTGTTGGTGGCTGCCATACCGGTTCCCGCGTCTCCCTCCGGCGGACAGAATGGGATCCCTGCCGCAAGCTCCCCACTTGGGTCCAGCAGCTTCGCCCCTGCCTCTGTCAATGAGCCTGCTGCTTCTCCGGCTACCAGTACTTTGGGAAGGATCTCCCTGATCTTCCATGGAAATGCCTTCTCAGCCGTCAATTCATCGAACTGATCCAGCATTTTCCCATCAAAATCCTTTGCGTTGGAATCAATGGGGAACATGCCGGCCGCTTCCCCGATCCCGATCACTTTTTCTCCGGTCAGCAGCCAGTGGATATAGCCTGCCAAAGTTGTGATAAAACGGATATCCTTCACATGCTCTTCCCCGTTCAGGATCGCCTGGTACAGATGTGCAATGCTCCAGCGCTGGGGGATATGGAAATGAAATACTTCCGAAAGCTTGTCAGACGCCTCTGCGGTGATCGTATTTCTCCATGTCCTGAAGGGAGCCAGCAGCTTTCCTTCTTCGTCAAAGGGAAGATATCCGTGCATCATGCCGCTGAATCCGATGCTTCCCATGGTGGTCAGATTCACTCCATACCGGCTTTTCACATCGTCTTTTAGCTTTGCGTAACAATCCTGCAGCCCTGCATGGACATCCTCCATAGCATACGTCCAGATATTGTTCTCGTAACGATTTTCCCAGTCGTGTCCGCCGGATGCGATAGGCGCATTGTCAGTCCCTACCAGGACTGCCTTGATCCGCGTAGATCCAAATTCAATCCCCAATACGGCCTGGCCCAAACGAATTTCTTCCGCAATTTTCTTTTTGTCCATCCTTCAAAAACTCCTTTCTATTTCTCTCTAAATGATTTTGTTAATTACAGTATACTGTATGTTTTACAAAATTGAAAGAAAATAGTTGTCCTGTTATGGACATTTATTAACCTATAAGATAAAATAATAAAAAAATAACGGGTTACAAACCTGTCTGATTTTTGAATCGTTATAAAAGGAGAGCCCGCCATGTTAGCCAATTTTGAGAAAAGGAGCTATGAAGGAAAGGAACGGGTATGGGCCGGACGGTACCGTAACCTCAATAATCTTCCACACTGGCATCTGGAAAGTGAACTGATCTACATAGAAAAAGGCTCCATCATCGTCTCCAACAATCACCAGAAGTATTCTCTGGATTCCGGTGACGCTATTTTTCTGAGCAGCGGAGAGATTCATTATATTAAAAGTGAGGAAAATAGTATTGTAGAAATGACCCTGTTTGATTCCGCTATTATTCAGGATCTGCTGGGCAGATACCGGCTCCGTTGCGCAAAGCTCCAACAGCACTATCCTATTCAGGAATGTTTTGCAGAAATCCGCCGGGAACTGGCCGAACGCCAGCCTTTTTTTGAACTGCAATGCTGCGAATCTATCGCATCTCTCATGATTCAGATCTTCCGCCAGGAAGAGCTGGCCAAAAGAACGGAAGCGGGGGAAGGCTCCTCCATTTCCCATTATAAAAACCTGCTGGATGAGATTGAAACAAAATACAGCTACATCACATTTTCTGATGCAGCCGCATTTATGGGTCTTTCGGAACCCTATTTTTCAAAATTTTTCCGGAAGATATCCGGTATGACCTTTTCTCAGTATCTAAATTCCGTGAAGCTGAAGCATGCTATCGAGCTGCTCCAGGATCAGAAATCGGATCTGTCTATGACGGAGATTTCTACCCGGTGCGGATTCGATACCATCCGGCATTTTAACCGGGTCTTTAAAAATATTACCGGAATGTCTCCCCGGGAGCTTCCTGCGGATTATGTCCTGGATGACCGGCCGATCCGCACTATTCAGGACGCCTTTAATCCAACCCTGCAAAATTCCGAGCTTCTGGAACTTTTCTAAAAGTCGATCCGGATCTCTTGCTTTTCGATATTGTGCCGCTGTACGTACCCGGTCAGGATCATGGTCAGGGCGCCGTCTCCGGTCACGTTGCAGGCAGTTCCGAAGCTGTCCTGCAGGGCAAAGATCGTCAGCATCAGAGCCGTACCTGACTCGTCAAATCCGAGTACACCCACGATCAGCCCCAGGGATGCCATGACTGTCCCTCCCGGAACCCCTGGCGCTCCAATCGCAAATACGCCCAGAAGGAGACAAAACAGGACCATGGTTCCTACAGGCGGGATGGAGCCGTACAGGATTTTCGATACGGTCATGACAAAG
Source organism: uncultured Clostridium sp. (assembly GCA_964523125.1). Classification (GTDB taxonomy): domain Bacteria; phylum Bacillota; class Clostridia; order Lachnospirales; family Lachnospiraceae; genus Schaedlerella. Next base: position 36,312 of record CAZFXM010000013.1, read on the forward strand.
AACACTTCTGTCAGCACAGAACCGCAGAGGTGAATATTGGCAAACAGAGGAATCCCAAAATCTACCATATCATCCCGGAGTGTAGGTTCTGATTTTTTCGCACAGTTCAGCGCCACTGCCAGTGTAGCCGCGGAAGACATCGTTCCAACCGCCGTGATATATGCCGGTCCATAATTCCGGATCACGTCCAGCGGATTTTTCCCGGAATAAGCCCCGCCGGCCGCATAAAGTACTGCCATCCAGATAAAATGTCCTGCCATCACGATCAAGACGACCTTGATAAATACCGGAAGCTGTTTTGTAATGGTTCCTTCATAGGACAGGGAGCAGAAGGTAAATGCAATAAATATCGGCAGAAGCGGGATCACGATCCGTTTTACGACTTCCAGCACGATCTTCTGGAATTCTTCCAGAATGCGGGTGGTCACAGAAGCTTTCGTCCAGGTAGCCGCCAGGCCGATCAGGACAGAGAATACCAATGCGCTCATGACCGGCATGATCTGCGGAATATCCAACTGGAATACCACCTCCGGCAGTTCTTTTAGCCCTTCCACGTCAGACGCGATGGAAAGATGCGGAATCAATCCATACCCGGCGGCCATAGACATAAATGCCGCCAGTATAGAAGAAACATATGCGCATACTACCGCCACGCCAAGCATTCGTGACGCATGATTACCCAGTTTCGTAATGGACGGGGCAATAAAACCAATGACGATCAAAGGTACACAAAATGTGATCAGTTGTCCCAAAATATATTTGACGGTTACCACTATATTCATGACGGGCACATTGGCAATCTGCCCGATGAGAATTCCTGCCACAACTCCAAGAAGGAGGCGGAATGGCAGACTTTTAAAAATGTTCTTCATGTGAATCTCCTTTTCTCCCTTTAAAAATAACACCTTACCCTATTTTATGCCTGTATACAGCCGGCTGTGACAGCTTTTTAGTGCTTTTCTCTATTTAAGCACTAAAAAGAAAAAGGATCCGCAGCCTTTCAAACAACTGCGGATCCACAGAGCCTGCAGACTCCATACAGAAAGGATGCCAGTGGCAGGCTTTCTGCATACAATAGTATCTTTCCCGTTTATACTTATCACAGCCGATAAAATCTGGCGTGCAGTATCATTACATTCCTGCCTGCGCAGCTACCTCAGCCGCAAAGTCATCAACCTTCTTTTCCAAGCCTTCCCCTGTCTCAAAACGGATAAACTTCTTTACTGTTACATTTGCATTATTTTCCTTTGCAACCTTGTCTACATATTTTGCGACGGTCAGATCACTATCCTGAACATAAACCTGATCTAACAGACAGATTTCCTTCAGCTCTTTGTTCAGACGGCCGATGATCATCTTCTCAATGATGTTATCCGGCTTTTCAGGATTCTCTTTCTTAGCCTGGGCAAGAAGGATCTCCTTCTCATGGTCCATGTATTCCTGGGATACTTCCGCACGGGATACATACTTCGGATACATTGCGGCAACCTGCATTGCTACGTTCTTAAGGCATGTCTTAATCTCGTCATTTACTACGTCCGTATCAGCCACGATCAGGACACCGATCCGTCCGCCCCCATGGATATAGGATACCACACAGCCGTCTGTCTGAACCTTCTCAAATCTCCGGATGTTCAGATTCTCGCCGATCACCGCGATCTTCTCTACAAGAGCTTCCTTCACGGTCTTGCTGTTATCTTCCTTCCATGCTTCTGCCATAAACGCGTCAATATCCGTTGCTTCAGACTCTACTGCCTGTGCCGCAACTGCCTCTACAAATGCCTGGAAATCCGCATTCTTAGCTACAAAGTCTGTCTCAGAGTTCACTTCTACGATTGCCGCAACCTTATCATCCTTTACGATCGTACGGACAATACCCTCAGCAGCGATCCTGCCTGCCTTCTTCTCAGCCTTTGCCTGTCCATTCTTTCTCAAATATTCGATCGCGGCATCAATATCTCCATTTGTTTCCGTAAGAGCTTTTTTACAGTCCATCATGCCTGCGCCTGTCATTTCTCTCAGCTCTTTTACCAAGCTTGCTGTAATTGCCATGACTTTCTTCCTCCATCTATTATTCTATACCGTAACTTATTCGTAACTGTTCAGTACCCTCACAGTTACGCTCGCAATCCACTGAACAGTTACACTTATTCTTCAAAAGCCTCGTCAGCGACTTCTTCCGCCTCTTCATAATACTCTTCCGCGGCTCCCTGGTTTGCCTCAATGACCGCGTCTGCCATCTTGGATACGATCAGCTTTACAGCTCTGATTGCGTCATCATTTCCCGGAATTACATAATCCAGTTCTTCCGGATCACAGTTCGTATCACAGATACCGATCAATGGAATGCCAAGTGTATGTGCTTCCTGGACGCAGATTCTTTCCTTCTTCGGGTCTACGATAAAGATTGCGTCCGGAACCCTCTTCATTTCCTTGATACCGCCCAGGTTCTTCTCAAGCTTGCTCCATTCCTTCCTCAGCTCGATTACTTCCTTCTTCGGCAATACGTCAAAGGTTCCGTCTTCTTCCATTCTCTCAATATCCTTCAATCTCTGGATACGGCTCTGGATGGTTTTGAAGTTGGTCAGCATACCGCCTAACCATCTCTCATTTACATAAAACATACCGCAGCGCTCTGCTTCTGTGCGGATCGCGTCCTGTGCCTGCTTTTTGGTTCCTACAAACAGGATTGTACCGCCGTCCGCTACAATATCCGCGACTGCCTGGTAAGCCTCGTCAACCATGCCTACAGACTTCTGCAGATCAATAATGTAAATGCCATTTCTCTCCGTGTAAATATACGGAGCCATCTTCGGGTTCCATCTTCTTGTCTGATGTCCGAAATGAACACCTGCCTCTAAAAGCTGCTTCATTGAAATAACGCTCATGTTTCTTTCCTCCATCTGGTTTTAATCTTCCGTATGCTTCACTTTTTCCGAAACCGTCCTGCTCTCACAGACTTAGGCACCTGCGGAAAACACAGCACACGTGTTTTTTGCAACGGTAGTAGTATAGCACAGAAAGCTATGTAACGCAAGGATTTTTGTCAACAGGCGTAAAAAATAAACATAAACGTAAAAGACCCCTGTACACAATGACAGGGATCTTTCTCTTTTGTTCTTTTTATTTCTTTTGTATATTTATGATGAAAATTTCTCTTTAGTAGCGCACATAAATCATACCGCTCTGGACAGGTCCGACAATAACGCCCACGCCTTCTGTTGCCGCGTGGATCATCTGGCCGCCGCCGATATAAATACCACAATGTCCAGCATTGACACAAACATCACCAGGCTGTGGATCGGATACCTGAGGCCATGTAAGGAACGTATATGTAGTACCCAGACGGGTATAGCTTCCTGACAGGCAATAACTTACAAAACCGGAACAGTCAAATGCTCCCGGAGAACAAGCCCCCCACACATACTCGGCGTTGCCTACCCAGCCATACGCACGGTCAACAATCGTGTTTCCCGTAAAAACATCATAACTTGGTTCCGGCTGGGTATATGTGGTATCATCAGCCGTCATATCCCCACCGTTATCCACCGTTTCATCAGTTACCGGCTCTGTCGTATCTGGCGTAGTACCGGCTGTCGTGTCCGCAGGTGTATTTTCTCCCGTTGTTGTCTGGTCTGCGACCACAGGCTGCGGTGTACGGCCTGTTGCCGCCCGTGCTCTTTCCGCTTCTGCCGCGCGCGCTGCCGCTGCTGCTTCCTCTGCCGCACGGACACGGGCTGCTTCCGCCTCCTGTGCCGCAATCTGGATCATCTCATCCAGGTTGTCCACCTCAGAACGCTTGGACTCAATCGTTGTATTAAGCTCTGAAGACTGAACCATATATTCTTCTTCGATATTATGTAAAGTCTCCGTCTCTTCTTCTAATGTAGATTTCAGATCTTCTACTTCTGTAACCGTCTGAGCGTATTCCTGAAGCTTCTCTCTGTCATAGGAATGTACTTTTTCTACATACTCTACCTGGTTCAAAGCTTCCGCCATGCTTCCCGAACCTACAATACGTTCAAATGCTGAAACATCTCCCTCTTCGTACATATACTTAATACGAAGCTTCATATCCTCGTACTGCTGCTGCTTTTTATCCTCCGCAACCGCAAGATCCTGCTGCGCCTGTACAAGCTCCTGACCTTTTGTAATGAGCTGTCCTTCCAACTCATTCATCTTGATCATTAAAGTATTTAATTGTGTCTGCAAATCATTAACTTCACTTTCAACTGCTGCTTTCTGACTTTCCAGATTCGCCTGTTTCTCTTCTTCAGGCGAAGCGCTTACCGGAACCGCAGGAGTGACAATCATAGAACAAGCTAACGCGATTGCCAGCAACAGACTGCGTACCTTTTTGAATTTCATCTTGTCACCTTTCCTTATTAATATTTAATTATTTATATGTCCCCACATATAAATATCATTATACAGCATCATATCACCTTTTTCAATCCTTTTTCTAAAAAAATGACAGAAAAGACCGGCAAAACTACTTCATGCTTAATGATACAGTCGTATTATAAGATATATTCCAAGATTTTGCAATACCCTTTTAACATTTTTGTAATATTTAATTGTATTTTTATTGTATTTGTGGCTGCTGTGGGTAACATCTGTCCATGATGCAAAGTGAACTGAAATTAATCGGGGCTTCTTTCCGTAAGTCTTAAAATAGAGATCACAGGCATAATCAAAATCCCACAAAAGAAATTGCTGACACCATGTATAAAGTCAAAGGGCAGCCCTGCTATGATCCAGGATATCATCCCCTGCATGCTGAGTCCAAACAGGAGAGCCTGCACTGGCGCATACAACACCCCAAACAGGAAACCATGGGCGGCACAGACTGCCATATATACAAAAGGTTTGATCTTTTTCGGCATTTTCTGTGGCAGAAGCATGACGATCCCCCACAAAACTGTCCAAATATATAGGTAGGGAATCCACCAGGCCGCAAAACCGCAGAAAATACCGTTCAGGATTACATAAATATAAATAGGATATAACGCTTTTTTTCGGTAGACTACTGTAAAGGCAATGGTAAATACACCAAGCAGGTGGATATTAGGCGCAAGCTCCATTAAGATCTTGGAAGCATACATGACCGCTCCCAGCATCGCAAAGACTGTAATCTCCCTTGTTGTCAGCTTCACGTTTATTCCACCTTAAAAGCGTAGCTGTCTCCCTCTGTGATCTCTGTGGAGTCCACACCGTTTTCTGCATATTCATCATTTACATAAAATGCCCAGTAATGGCCGTCTTTGTCATAATCCGCTGTGATGCCATTGACCGTTTTTACAAAAAGGCCGTAATCCCCCTCTTCCCCTTCGATCAGGCCGGTCTCCTGCAGGGCGTCCCCGACCGTTTCCTTGTCCGTATGTATTTCAAAGTGTGTTTCTTCACCGTCCTGATCCACCACGGTAAACTCAAATTGTGTCTCGCCTTCCCCCAGCACATTGTCTCCGGCGTGAGCCTCCGGCTGCGAGCTTTCCTGTTGTCCTGCCACGGTGGATGCCTCATCTGCTTTGCCGCTACAGCCATTTGTACATAGTGCCATAGCCACCGTCAGCACGATACAAAGGATGAATGATAGTTGTTTTCTTCCGCGTTTCTTTTGCATGTTTTTATCTCCTTTGATTGTATTTCCTCTAAGCGGCCGGCGCTCGCGGCCATAAAAAGAGGATCTGGCATATCCGGATGTTTCGACTCTGGCATTTATACTGGCCGGCCTTCTCAAAGAATTCCAATGGCTTTTCCCCGAATGTGGCGTTCAGGTACGTATAAAAGCACACTTTTGTTTTCCTGAATTGCCAAAAACAAAAGCATGCTGTTATATCAGGTCCGTATTTTTCCATGCCTTACGGCGACGGGCTCGTACAGGATTCACACCTGTTTCCCCGGACTGTCCTTTCCTATCATAATCTTTTATACGCGTTCCGTCAATATAAAGTTTGCAGCAGCCTGGACATTACTGCACCGACAGATTTGTGTACCCCATCAGGCTTAAATCTACCTGCTGTGCCGCTTCTCTTCCTTCCCGGATGGCCCACACGACAAGGGACTGTCCCCGGTGCATGTCCCCGGCTGTGAATACATTTTCCACATTGGTCTGGTACATTCCGGGATCCGTCTTTACATTGGTCCGCTCATTCAGTCCTACACCGAATGCCTCGGACACATAGCTTTCACTTCCGAGAAATCCGGCCGCGATCAGCACCAGGTCCACTTCTACCGTATATTCACTTCCGGCGGCCTCCACCATCATCACGCGTCCGGTCTTTTCATCCTTCTTCGATTCCAGCTTCACTAAAACCGCCTTACAGACGGCGCCTTTTTTGTCCTTGATAAATTCTTTTACCGTGGTTGTATATACCCGTGGATCATGGCCAAATAAGGCAATCGCCTCCTGCTGGCCGTAATCGGTCTTGCACACCCTCGGCCACTCCGGCCATGGATTGTTCTCGGTCCGTTGGTCCGGCGCTTTGGGCATCATCTCTAATTGAAGGACGGATTTCGCGCCGTGCCGGATCGCGGTTCCCACGCAGTCATTCCCGGTATCCCCGCCGCCGATGACCATGACCTTCTTTCCTTTTGCAGAAATATATTGTCCATCCTTCAGCTTCATTTCATTTGCCCAGAGCGCTTTTGTGGTGGATTTCAGAAAATCGACCGCAAAATGGATTCCTGCCGCGTCCCTGCCAGGCACCTGGATGTCTCTTGGATTGGAAGCGCCGCAGGCCAGGATCACACGATCATACTCCTTTAATATGGAAGCAGCCTTCACGTCCTTTCCTACGTTGCATCCGGTCTTGAACACCACGCCCTCTTCTTCCATGATCGCGATCTTGCGGTCAATAATCTGCTTTTCCAGCTTCATATTCGGAATCCCGTAACGGAGCAGTCCTCCTGCTTTATCCTCCCGCTCATATACGGTCACGGAATGCCCCCGGCGGTTCAACTGATCCGCCGCCGCCAGCCCGGAGGGGCCGGAACCGATGACCGCCACCTTTTTCCCGGTACGCACTTTGGGTGGACGGGCATGGGCGTACCCCATTTCATAAGCATTTTCAATGATGCCATATTCATTTGCCTTGGTAGACACCGGGTCTTCATGAAGACCGCAGGTACATGCATTTTCACACAAAGCCGGGCAGACCCGGGAGGTAAATTCCGGGAAATTGTTGGTTTTTGCCAGCCGGTAATAGGCCTCCTCCCAGTTGCCGTTATAGATCAGGTCATTCCACTCCGGCACCAGATTGTGCAAAGGGCAGCCGCTTGCCATGCCGTTCAGCATCTGCCCGGACTGGCAGAAGGGCACGCCGCAGGCCATACACCTGGCACCCTGGATTTCCTGCTCTTCTTTCGAAAGAGGCGTGTAGAATTCCCGGAAATGCCGGATCCTGCTCTCCGGCGCTTCTGCTATTTTATCCTGTCTTTTATAATCCATAAATCCTGTTGGTTTTCCCACTGTTCCCGCCTCCTATCTTCCATTCTTGATCTGGTTGAACGCTTCGATCTTCGCCTGCTCCGCGCTTAAGCCCTTTTCCTCCATCTGAAGGATGGCTGACATCATTTTCTCATAATCTTCCGGAATGATTTTCTTGAACTTCGGCAGGTAATCCTTGAAATTGTCCAGGATCTCTTTTCCGATCCCGGAGTTGGTATATGCCACATGCTCCTTGATCATGCCTTTGAGCTCCTGTACATCGTATTTATCCACCACACGTTCAATATTGACCATGGATTTATTTACCTTCTTATATAAATCATTGTCTTTATCCAGCACATAGGCGATCCCGCCGCTCATACCCGCGGCAAAGTTCTTGCCGGTCTCCCCTAAGATCACCACGCGGCCTCCGGTCATATACTCGCATCCATGGTCTCCCACGCCTTCCACTACCGCGATGGCACCGGAGTTACGAACACAGAAACGCTCTCCTGCCACACCGTTGATAAATGCTTTTCCGCTGGTCGCCCCGTAGAAGGCCACATTTCCGATGATGATGTTTTCATTTGCCCGGAACTTGATTCCCTGTGGAGGACATACGATCAGCTTTCCGCCGGAAAGACCTTTTCCAAAATAATCGTTACTGTCCCCGGTCAGCTCCAGTGTCAGCCCCTGCGGGATAAACGCGCCGAAGCTCTGTCCGCCGGCCCCCCGGCATTTGATCACATAGGTATCCTCCGGAAGTCCTTCCGGGTACCTCCGGGTGATCTCGGAACCAAATATGGTTCCAAAGGTTCGGTTGATATTCGTCACATCCAGCTCCATGCTCTTCTTCTGCTTCTTCTCCAGAGCCGGAAGCAGTTGTTTTACAAGCACTCTTTCATCCAGCGTCTTTTCCAGTTCAAAATCAAATACCTTTTTGGGATTGAAGATCATTCCTTTCTTCTTTCCCGCGTAAGGATTGTATAATACGTTCCGCAGGTCCAGGGTCGCGGCACGTTCGGAAGCAAAGCTGTCCTTTACTTTCAGAAGATCCGTTCTTCCTACCAGCTCATCTACTGTCTTTACGCCCAGCTTCGCCATGTATTCCCGCAGCTCCTGGGCGATAAATTTCATAAAATTCACCACGTACTCCGGTTTTCCCGCGAAACGCTTGCGCAGCTCCGGATTCTGTGTGGCCACACCCACCGGGCAGGTATCCAGGTTGCAGACCCGCATCATGACACAGCCCAGGGTTACCAGCGGAGCCGTGGCAAATCCGAATTCTTCCGCTCCCAGGATCGCCGCGATGGCAACGTCCCGTCCGCTCATCAGCTTTCCGTCTGTCTCGATACGTACCCGTTCCCGAAGGCCGTTCTGGATCAAGGTCTGATGAGTCTCCGCCAGCCCCAGCTCCCAGGGAAGTCCTGCGTTATGGATGGAGCTTCTGGGCGCCGCCCCGGTACCACCGTCGTATCCGGAGATCAGGATCACGCCGGCCCCTGCTTTCGCCACGCCGGCCGCTACGGTACCCACACCGGCCTCGGAAACCAGCTTGACGGAAATCCTGGCGTCTTTATTGGCGTTTTTACAGTCATAGATCAGCTGTGCCAGATCTTCGATGGAATAGATATCATGGTGCGGCGGCGGTGAGATCAGGCTTACACCCGGCGTAGAATGGCGGGTCTTCGCAATCCACGGGTACACCTTTCCGCCCGGCAGATGACCGCCTTCTCCCGGCTTGGCTCCTTGTGCCATCTTGATCTGGATCTCACGCGCGCTGACCAGATACCGGGATGTCACGCCAAACCGCCCGGATGCCACCTGCTTGATGGCGGAACACCGGTTGGTATCCAGACGTTCCATGTCTTCGCCGCCCTCGCCGCTGTTGGATTTCCCATGGATCTGGTTCATGGCGATGGCCAGTGTCTCATGTGCCTCCTGGGAAATAGATCCATAGGACATGGCGCCTGTCTTGAACCGGGTCACGATGGAATCTACGGATTCTACCTCTTCGATAGGGATGGATTTCTCCGGCCATGCAAATTCCAACTGTCCCCGGAGATTGATCTTCTCTCCTTCCGCGTCTACCATCCGGGTATATTGCTTGAACATCTCATAGCTTCCCCTCCTGGTAGACTGCTGCAGCATATGGATGGTCTGCGGATTGTAAAGATGCTCCTCCCCGCCGCTCTTGGATTTGTGCTTACCAACGCTGTCCAACGTCATATCCACTTCCAGCCCCAGCGGGTCAAATGCCTGGGAATGGAAACCGATATAATCTTTTGCGATTTCTTCGATACCAATCCCGCCCACACGGCTTACCGTATCGGTAAAATATTTATCAATGAATTCTGTTTTCAGTCCGATCGCTTCAAAAATCTTCGCTCCCTGGTAGGACTGGATCGTGGAGATCCCCATCTTGGAAGCGATCTTGATGATCCCGTGGATAGCCGCGGAATTGTAATCATTCACTGCCGCGTAATAATCCTTCTGCAGCAATCTGGAATCGATCAGCTGGCGGATGGACTCATGGGCAAGATAGGGATTGATCGCACAGGCACCATAACCCAGCAGTGTCGCGAAATGATGGACTTCCCTTGGTTCGCCGGATTCCAGGATCATAGCCACCGAGGTTCTTTTCTTCGTACGGACCAGATGCTGCTGCAGGCCGGAGATTGCCAGCAGGGACGGGATTGCCACATGGTACTCGTCTACATCCCGGTCAGACAGGATCAATATATTCGCTCCCTCCCGGATGGCCCTGTCTACATCAATGAACAGATATTCCATGGATTTTTCCAGGCTGGCGTTCTTATAATAGGTGATCGGAATCTCCGCCACCTTGAAGCCTTCCACCTTCATATTTTTAATCTTCAGCAGATCTGTATTGGTAAGGATGGGGTTGTGTACCTCCAGCATTTTGCAGTTCTCTTCCCTGCGCTCCAGCAGGTTTCCATCTTTTCCCACATAAATGGTTGTGGAAGTCACTACTTCCTCCCGGATCGCGTCGATCGGCGGGTTCGTCACCTGTGCGAAACGCTGTTTGAAATATCCGAACAGGGGCTGGTTTTTCTGGGAAAGGACTGCCAGCGGTGTATCGATCCCCATTGCAGAAATCCCTTCGGCGCCATTTTTTGCCATATTCAGAATGGAGGTTTTTACATCCTCATAAGTGTAGCCAAATGCTTTCTGCAGCCTGGTGCATTCGTCCCTGGTATAGACCGGGACCTGCTCATTTGGGATCTTGAGATCTGCCAGATGGATCAGGTTGCTGTCCAGCCACTCCCCATAGGGTTCTTCATTTGCGTAGCGGGCCTTTAATTCCCCATCGTGGACGACCTTCCCCTGAATGGTATCTACCAGCAGCATTTTGCCCGGATGGATACGCTCTTTCACAACAACCCTGGTTGGGTCAATATCCAGTACACCGACTTCTGACGACAGGATCAACTGATCATCATCGGTAATATAATACCGGGACGGGCGAAGTCCGTTACGGTCCAGAACGGCCCCCATACAGTCGCCGTCTGAGAAAAGGATGGACGCCGGGCCGTCCCAGGGTTCCATCATGGTCGCGTAATAATGGTAGAAATCCCTTTTGTCCTGCGTCATGCTGCGGTTATTTTCCCAGGGTTCCGGGATAGAAATCATTACGGCAAGAGGCAGCTCCATGCCGCTCATCACCATAAATTCCAGCGCATTATCCAGCATAGCGGAATCAGAACCGGAGGTATTGATGGCCGGAAGGACTTTGTGAAGCTCTCCTTTCAAATATTCGGAGGACATGGTCTCTTCCCTGGCACGCATTTTATCCGCGTTTCCCAAAATAGTGTTGATCTCTCCGTTATGTACTATAAAACGGTTCGGATGCGCCCGCTCCCAGCTCGGATTCGTATTGGTACTGAAACGTGAATGCACCATGGCGATCGCTGATTCGTAATCCTTATCCTGAAGATCCTCGAAGAACAAGCGCAGCTGCCCTACCAAAAACATACCTTTGTAAACAATGGTACGGCTGGAAAGGGATACCACATAGGTATTGTCGCTGCTCTGCTCAAAGATCCGGCGCGCGACATAGAGGCGGCGGTCAAAAGGTAAACCCTGCTCTACCTTTTTAGGGCGCTCGATGAATGCCTGCATGATACAGGGCATACATTCTACCGCTTTTTTCCCGAGTACTTCCGGATGGATGGGGACCTCGCGCCAGCCAAGGAACTTCAGGCCTTCTTTGGCTACGATCACCTCGAAGATCTTTTTTGCCTGGTTTCGCTGGAGCTCATCCTGCGGGAAAAAGAACATTCCCACTCCGTAGTCCCGCTCTTTTGGCAACAAAAAACCGAGGGGTCTGCAGACTTTGGAGAAAAACTTGTGTGAAACCTGTAACAAGATTCCAACTCCGTCTCCTGTCTTACCCTCGGCGTCCTTGCCTGCTCTATGTTCAAGATTTTCTACGATCTTCAAGGCGTTGGCCACAGTGTCATGGCTTTTTATGCCTTTGATGTTCACTACCGCACCGATCCCGCAGTTGTCATGCTCAAACTGGGGATGGTACAGCCCGGCCTGGCGGCGTGCTGATTCTGTTTTCATGATCAGATGTCCTTTCTTTCATATTGTGTAGTTAAGCTATGTAAGCTATGGGCAGAGGCGTTGAGACTTTGATACTCTGCCGTTTTAAACTGCTGTATCGCAGTTCTTAATATACAACACTTTTCGGGATTTGTAAATAAGAAATTTTTAGAGAATTGTCAGATTGTTTGTGAATTTTTTCCTTGCACTTCTTTTGTCAGACTTTTTTACATAGGAATGATTTTCGAGAAACTTCTAGTATTTCGTGGTCTGTTTTCTATTGCATGAGCCGGATTTTCTCAGTATAATAAAATCAGATTTTCCTCTAAAATCAACCAAAATATTATTTAAAAAGGAAGTGTTACCATGTCAGCATCACAGCCACAGCCTACCATTACCACTCTGGAAGAATACGAAGCACTCCCAAAGGATACCAGAGCGGAAGTATTTGACGGACAAATCTATTACATGGCCGGTCCGTCACAAATACATCAGTCGATACTTCTGGAATTATGCACCCTGCTCAACTCTTATGTAAAAAGCCAGAATGGAGATTGTAAGGTATTTCCTGCACCGTTCGATGTAAAACTTTCCAGCCATCCCCTCACAATCGTGCAGCCCGACATCATGATTGTATGCGACAAAGAGAAGCTAGACGAAAATCGTTGTAACGGTGCTCCTGATTTCATCATTGAGATTGTTTCTCCTGGGAATCCGTCAGATGATTATATCAGGAAAGCATACTACTACAAAAATTATGGTGTACGGGAATACTGGATTGTGGATCCAAAACGCCGAATGATAACGGTCAACTATTTCGAGGGGGAGCTTATCAATGTGGCATACAGCTTTGATGCCACTGTCAAAGTAAATATATATGACAATTTATTTATCAGCTTTTCAGATATTGCCAATTTACTGGGGATTTAGCCATCTGTTCATGGCTTGACAGGCTGCCGGCAGCAACGATTTAGTGAAGCCGGATCGCAAAATCGAATGTTGAATCTGGTATTGGATATACATAAGATTTTATGAAGAACTGCCGCTTATGCCCGCTGGGGGAATCCGAAGAAAATCTAAAAGCCAGATATCATATCATCCTCCGCCAGCGTGAACAGGCTCACAGAAAAGCGGAAGAGGCAAAGGCTGCCGCCCCATCCGAAAAGACTGCCACCGGTAGCCTTACGGCATTTATAAAAACATTGTCATATACACCGGCAGGCAGACAAGATCCTGTTCTTTTCTCAGGTCCTTCGTATACACCAGATATCTCTGTAATATCCGATCTGAAAATTTTGTGGTAAATGCATCCAGCGATGCATGTGTTTTATATCCGGAAGATTTTACCTCAATCGGACAAATTTTATTTTTCCGGGCAAGCAAAAAGTCAATCTCATAATTATGCCTGGATCTTTCATTCAGAAATGTATGGTAAAACAAGTCGTTCCCGTTTGCAGATAATACCTGTGCCACAACATTCTCATACAAATATCCCAGATTGGATGAGAGCTTATCATTCCATAATTTCTCATAAATCACATTTTCCGTAAAATCCTTGTCTTTAAATGCCAATGTAGTAAACAGCCCCGTATCTGCTAAAAACAATTTGAATTTACCCAAATCCCTGCTATTTGCCATTCCGGCATTTGGATCATTCGTATGATATGCGGCAAGCACCGTTTTGGAATCCTTTAACTCGGCGATCAGGCTTAAGAGATTGTCATCTGCCCTTTGGTTCTCCAAAACTCCGGAAATCTGGTATCTGGATGCATTTTTATTCAACTGCGCGGGTATTGCGTCAAACAACATGGAAATCCTTCCGGCCGGATCTATTTTTCTAAAATCATCCTCATACAAGTTTAGAATATCTCTTTTTACAACGTCTACTTTTCTTAGATTATTTGTAGATATATACTCGTCAACTGCCTGCGGCATTCCCCCGACCAGCATGTACAGACGAAAATCTCTCATCAATTTTCTATTCATCGGATCTCCGACCGGCTTCTGGCTTTTAAACATATTTTCCAAAAGAGGGATTGTCGTCTGATCTCCTAACGCCCATAAAAATTCTTCATAATCCATCGGATGCATATTGAGTTTTCGCTCTTCACTTGGTATCAGAATGTCTTTTACATTCTGCCGGATAGAAATCAACGATCCGGTTTCGACATAATCATATCTGTGGTCTTTTACCAAAAATTTAATTGCCTGCCTTGCAGGCGGGCAAAGCTGTACCTCATCAAAAATAATTAAGGATTTCCTTTCATGCAGGTCAACCCGATACTGTAGCTGCAGCTGTAAAAAAATGTAATTCAGATCTGATATATCTTGAAATAACTCTTTTACAAATTGTGAAGCAGTTGCAAAATCCAGCAAAATATAACTTTCATATTCATTTTTCGCGAAATCGTTGTTTTTATTTCTTTCATTATTACAAAAATCGTTATTTTTATTTTTCTATTTTACCACAAAATCGTTATTTTTAAAAGAGAAAATCCGATTATCACACACCTATTCCTTCCCCAACATATACTATACCAAACTGTTAGTATATTAGGAACTACACCCATGTATGAATTATTTCCGATCATCCTGATCATCCTGATTCTTTTTCTGATCCTCAATCATTGCAGAAAAAAGCAGATCATCTGCCGGATTTCGCATATGTCCCCGGCCGAAAAATGTGATCTGCTCAACCAGCTCGCCGAACCTTTCGGCTTCTGCTATGATAGCAAACAAGATGTTTTTTCCACCAGAACGGATGCATGGCAGAAAACCTTTGGATATGGCCGGATGTACGACCTGGCTGCCCCTTCCATGAATCTGGTCCTGGACACGGAGCCTGTCTATTTTAACTATCAGGAAAAAACCTGGCTCATCCAATTCTGGAAAGGGCAGTATGGAATCACCGCTGGCGCCGAAGCCGGGATCTATCACGCGGATTCGATCGTCCCGCCCATGCTCCGCGGCCAGACTCTGTTCCAGGCCGCGGAAGAATCAGAAATGCTCCCCATGCGGATCCGCCTTTTCTTCTGCGGTAAGCAGTTGTTCTGCTTTTCAAAACCCCACTGGTGGCTGACTGGTTTTCTCATTGGAAAATGGTTCGCCCCATCTGACCTGACTGCAGAATATACCATTACTTTCCCTGATCCTGAAATGTGCGGAGCTTTCCTCACAAGCCTTACCGGGCTGGGATATAACCGGTATGAGATCGACTTGGAGGGAACGACACTTCGGTTCACCTTCTCCGCTCCAAAATCGCCGAATGCACCTATATGTCCTGACTGGCGGAGAAACTTCCCACTGTGGATCGACCGGCTGTTCTGTAAAATTTACAGGAAACTCACCCGTCCCTTCTCGGACACGGCAGACCGGCTGTTATATCTGTATTACTACCTGCCCTATGGATTCCGCAGGACCATCTGCCCACGCACTTTAACAAAACACGACCATAAAAAACATAGATTCGAAAAAAATATATCTCAAATACGCACCTCCCCCAAAAACACTTCCAGAAAAAACCTAAATAAAAATGGTACAGACGAAAGAAACACATCCACATATGATCGGAGGTGACATAAATGGGATGGTATACAAGGATCTCCAAGGCATTTTGCAACGCTCCGGTTCTGTCTCTGGACTGCGGCTCTCGTTTTGTCCTGTTCAGTGACTGCCACCGGGGCGCAGGAAATTCCAACGACAATTTTCTGAAGAACCAGCATCTCTACCTTGCGGCTCTGAATCATTATTTTCAAAGGGGATATACTTACGTAGAATTAGGAGACGGCGATGAACTTTGGGAAAATCGTTCTCTCACCCGGATCATAGATATTCATACCGATGTGTTCTGGCTGCTCCGGGAATTTCATCGCCGGGGGCGGCTCTATATGATTTACGGGAACCATGACCATTGTAAGAAAAATGACCGTTACTGTGCAAAACACTGTTCTGCCTGTCACTGTCACAATCTATCCGGCCAGACACCGCACTGGCACATTTCGCCGGACTCTAAGGAAGAGGACATAACAGAGCTGCTGCCGGATTTTCGTTTTCTACCAGGACTCATCCTTCACGATACCATTTCCCAAAGGGAAATTTACCTGACCCACGGCCATCAGGCAGACTTTCTGAACAGCACGCTTGCGCCCCTGTCCGGCTTCCTGGTACGGTACTTATGGAAACCCTTGGAAGGCATAGGCGTGCTTGACCCTACCAGCGCCGCCCGTAATTATACAAAAAAGAAAAAGACCGAGCAGCGTCTTGCTGCATGGGCCACCCAGGAACAAAAGCTGCTTATCACAGGACACACCCACCGGCCCATGACCGGAAATCCTTCCTCTCCTTATTTCAATACCGGCAGCTGTGTCCACCCGAGCTGCATTACCTGCATTGAAATTGAAAATCGCCGTATTACACTGGTCAAATGGTTGATGGAGACGCGGGCAGATTTATCTCTGTACGTGGTACGAAAAGAACTGGAGCCGCCTGTGGATCTTTGTGAATTTTAAAATTACTATCAGGTTAGTACTTATTCTGTTACTGTTCTCGGCGGGTCAGGTATATTTTTCTTCCTCCGGCCGTCACAGATTCACCCCGCCTGAAATCTCATAACCTCTTCCTTCGTCGGAATGGACGCCGTTGCCCCGTCCCTTGACACCGCGATAGCCGCCGCCTTTGCCGCCAGTTCCAGTCCTGCGGGGGCCGGCATATGTTCCAGCATGGAGGAAATGAAATACCCGGTAAAGGTATCCCCTGCCGCGGTCGTATCTTTTGTTTCCACCCGGAAGATGCCCTGCCGGTACTGATTTTCCTGATCCTGATAGACAGAGCCGTCTCCGCCTAATGTAAGCACTACCTTCGCGTTCGGGTATAATGTCCGAAGCTTTTCAAGGATCCGGTCCGGCTCCTTTTCTCCGGTGATCTGCCATCCCTCGATCTCATTCATCAAAAACAAAGAGATCTTGGAAAGGTCACATTTTTCCAGATTCCGGTCAAAGGGAGACGGATTGAGAATAATCTTCATCCCTTTCTCATAGGCTGTATCTACCATGTACTCTACCAGATTCACTTCATTTTGCAGCAAAAGATAATCTCCCTTTTCAAAATGTGAGAAAACTTCATCGATAAATTCTTTCGTCATGCTGCGGTTCGCTCCTCCATAAAGCAAAATACAGTTCTGCCCCTTTTTGTCCACCTGAATGATCGTATGGCCGCTTTTTCCCGGGATCTCACGGATAAAATCCGTATGGACTCCATTCGACTGACAAGCCTCCAAAAGAATTTTCCCTTCCTCCCCGATCAGGCCGGCATGATATACCGGGACACCGGCTTTTGCCAGGGCAATGGACTGGTTCAGCCCCTTTCCGCCGCAGAAGGTCTGCATCCCTGCCGCCGCAAGAGTCTCTCCCTCAGCCACCATGTGGCCAACCGCATACACATAATCCAAATTCAAAGATCCAAAATTTAATACTTTCATCATTATCTACCTCTTTCCCTGCCTACAGCATTTAACGGAACATGTCGGGCGTTACGGGAGAGTCACCGGGATCCCCCGGCTTCTCCATACCCTCCGGCTTTTCTTCAATCCTCTGGATCAGCACAAACATAACCGCTCCTAAAAACGCGCAGGCCACAACCGAAACTGCCAGACGCATAAACGCCCTGCACACCCAGTCCAAAAAGCCGGTCCAAGTCATAATGACCGAGGTCAGGTTTGCCGTCACATGGAGCAGGAACGGTGCCTTCAGAGAACCATATTTCTCGCACACATAGGCCAGCAATAGCCCCAGCCCCACGGCATAAAGGAACTGTACCAGATTGCCGTGGCTGAATCCGAACAAAAGGGAAATACTAAGCGCGGCAGGCCAAAATCCCATCAGTCCCCTGCATCTTTTGAACAGAAGCCCCCTGAAAAGTAATTCTTCAGAAATGGGAATAATGAACCCAAGACAGATCACCTGAACCAACAGCGGCGGAGCATAAAAAGCCGCGGAAGTATTCTGATAACTCTCACTCACGAATGCCAGGTTGGTCATAACGATCAGCACATTCCCACCGATACAGACAGTAACTCCCAATATAAATGTCCAAATATATTGATACAGCGGCGCTTTTTTATTGACAGGAAGATTCAGTATCTGCTCCTGCTTTCTATCTTTACGGTACAGAACTGCCAGCACCGGAATGGTAAGCAATGCCGCTGCCGCAAGCATTTGCACCTGATAGCGTGCCGCCATGTCCAGCAGGACTTCCTGCATCTGGACCGCCGCTTTTGCAAATTCTTCATTGGACATGGAATCCGTCCATGCCACAGAACGCGTCACCTCCGGCACAGACA
This sequence comes from uncultured Clostridium sp., assembly GCA_964523125.1. Taxonomy (GTDB): domain Bacteria; phylum Bacillota; class Clostridia; order Lachnospirales; family Lachnospiraceae; genus Schaedlerella. The sequence goes on from CAZFXM010000013.1 coordinate 54,647, forward strand.
CAATAACCACGACCAATGCTGCAAGCATGGCTCCGACAAATTCGATCCCCCAATAAATCAAAAAGGGGCCGAACAGATACCAAAATTTATTTTTCCCCGGAGCTCTATTCATCTTTTCATCTCCTCACTTTCTACTGAATCCTTACGATGCAGAAAACTTACCTCTGGCAGCTTTTTTTGCATACGATGGTATCCAGAAATGAACAGTACCTCTCAATCCAGGCCCTCAATTCTTCCTTCGTCCCTCTCAAGGAACCCTGCACCATCTCCGGCTTTCCTCCGCCCCTGCCTGAAAAAGCAGTATTCAGATCCTTCACCAGCTTCCGCAGGTCCACCTGGCTGCTCCCGATCACATAGCGATAGCCTTCCTGGTCATTTCCACAAAATACGGCACACAGCCCATGGCCTCTTTCCAACACCAGATTCATCAGCAGCCTGGGGCCATCCCCTTCCAACCCGGACTCAAACAGGCAAACTACAGCTTCCTGGCCGTCACATTCCCTGGCTTTCAACCGCAGCATTTCCTTCTGCTGCTCTGCCATTCTTGCCTTCCACTGTCCACATTCTTCCTTCAAATGTTCCACAGCCTCCGCCACCTCGTCTTCTTTCGCGCAAAGCGCGGCGGAAATCTGCTTCACGGACGCGGCTTTCCTGTTATAATCGGCAAGGGCGCGGAATCCACAGAGCATCGTGACACGGACGCCACCCTTATACCGCTGCACATTGGTCAGCTTAATCATACCGATCTCTCCGGTTTTTGCCACATGGGGGGCACAGCAGGCACAGACATCATAACCGGGAACCGTCACGATACGGACCTGGCCTTCAATCTCGATCTTACTGCGGTATTCCAGTCCAAAAAGCGCCTCTTTGGATGGATAAGAGACCTGGATATCCAGATTCTCCGACACAGCTTCATTTGCCCGCAATTCAATTTCACGAAGTTCCTCCTTCGTAATCTCGCCGTTAAAATCCATCGTACAGTCCGCGCTGCCCAAATGGAACCCTACATTATCATAACCAAACCGGCCATGTACCAGCCCCGATACGATATGCTCCCCTGTATGCTGCTGCATTTTCATAAAGCGCTCCGGCCAGTCGATCCGGCCTGACACAAGGCTCCCGGCTAAGATCGGCTGTTCTGTTATATGCCGGATGTTTCCGTCATGCTCCTGCACATCCATAACCCGGATTCCCTTTTTCTTTCCTGGATCCATTGTATTTTCCAGCCATCCCGTATCCGCATACTGTCCTCCTCCTTCCGGAAAAAATGCGGTCTGATCAAGCACGATCTGATACTGCTTCCCATCCGGGATACATTCCAGCACTTTTGCCGTAAATGTCTGCATATGGCTGTCTTTATAGAATAGCTTTTCTGTCATTCCCGTTATTTACATCCTTTCCGGCGCCTCAAATCCCAGCAGGCCGATGCAAACCTCCAGTACCTCTTTGGCCAGCTTCAAAAGCGCGATATAGCCCGCTTTCTTTTCCTCGTCCTCTTCCGCCAGGATCCTGGTTTCATGATAAAATTTATTAAATGCGTTTGCCACATCATAAATATAAGCACACATTTTATGCGGCGCGATTTCCTCATATACGGTTTCAAACATCTCATTAAACTTTGCTGTTTCCAGCATCAGAGCCTTCCCGCAGTCACTTCCCGGCTCCCGGATCCGCAGCGGATCCAGGACTTTGCCGCTCTCCTGATATTTATTCAAAATAGACTTGATACGTACGATCGTATACAAAATATATGGGCCTGTGTTTCCTTCAAACGAAGTAAACCTGTCCACGTCAAATATATAATCCTTGGATGCCTGATTGGACAGATCTCCGTACTTCACGGCCGCAAGCCCGACGATATGCGCCGTGGCTTCCGCTTCCTCTTCCGTAACAGTCCGGTTGTCCATGATCTTCTTCATCATTTCATCCGTAATCTCACGAAGCAGGTTTTCCAGACGCATCACACCGCCCTCTCTTGTCTTAAAGGGCTTTCCGTCCTTTCCATTCATGGTGCCGAAGCCCATGAACTTTAAATCCACCTCCGGACGCACGATCCCGGTCTTTTTCGCGCAGCGGAACACCTGTATAAAATGCAGCTCCTGCCGTTTGTCCACTACATAGATGATGCGGTCCGGTTTATAAAGTTTTTCCCGTTCGATCAGCGTTGCCAGATCTGTCGTGTCATACAAGGCAGCGCCGTCCGATTTTAAGATCATGCAGGGCGGCACAGCCTTGTTATCATCCTCTTCTGCCACATCCACCACCAGAGCACCTTCATCGTAGTGCGCAAATCCTTTTTCCTTCAACATGTTTACCATGTCCGGAATATACTTCTGTACATCTGCCTCACCCTTCCAGAGATCAAAGTCCACATTCAGGACACGATAATTTTTCTTTAGGTCCGCCACAGACACATTCATGATATGCTTCCAAATGGCACGATACCCCCGGTGTCCGTTCTGCAGCAGATAGGTCGCCTGCAGGGCCTTTTCCCGGTACTCTTCATGCTCCTTCGCATAGGCGCTGGCCGTGGGATAGATCTCTTCCAGCTCACCAATGGTAAATGGCGCCTCTTCGGGATACTCTCCTTCATAATCTTCTGCAAAATAAGGCAGCTTTGGTTTCCGCTTTTCCAGCTCAGTAATGATCAAGCCCATCTGATATCCCCAGTCGCCCAGATGGATGTCTCCTGTCACCTGATTTCCCTTGAACCGGACAATCCTTTTCACGCTCTCTCCAATAATCGCGGAGCGCAGATGTCCCACATGGAGAGGCTTTGCCACATTCGGCCCGCCATAATCGATCATGACCGTCTGCGGTTCCTTCTCCTGTTCCACACCTAATTTCTCCGTGTGTGCCATCTCATTTAAAAAATCAGCCACAAAAGAAGGCTTCACCTTAAGATTGATAAATCCGGGATTCACAGCCTCCGCAAAGGAAAAGCATTCACTCTCCTTCAGATGTCCGGCCACGTCTCCCGCGATCATAATCGGTGCCTTCTTATAGGCTTTGGCCGCCGCCATTGCTCCATTACATTGATATTCACATAAATCCGGCCGGTTTGACAGGGTCACTTTGGCATAAGACTCGTCATATCCGGCAGCCTGGAATGCTTGTTCCATCTCCGTTGTAATAAGATTCAACAATGTTTTCACGTTATCCACTCTCCATATCAACAAAATTAGTTTCCATATCTTTTGACATTTTAACACCTATCCCGCTTTCTAGCAAGCATTCTGACGCTGAAATCTGAAATGTAAACAGCCATCCGGAATAGTTATACTCACGGCAGATTTATCTGGCGCTCAGTATATCGTTTCTCCTGCTATTTCATTTGTCAAATTCGCCTTCACAGGATTTTCACACTGTATTTTCAAAAAAAGATTGCTTTTTAGGGAATGGTCCGTTATAATCGAGTACATAATATTTTTCAAATCAATTTTCCGGGCACGTTTTCAGTGCCGGCTTTCACATTTTAATTTCAGATGGATGCGCAGAAGAAAGGAGAAAAATGAAATATCAAGAGTTTGTATGCGCTATAGAAAAGGAAATGAATCAGAGACTTAAGGGAGGTGTTACGGCAAGACAGTATATGGCGGTCAAAAATAATGGTAAGGTAAAAACAGGGCTGCTCATTGAAGCCCCGGGAGTAAATGTTTCTCCCACCATTTATCTGGAGGAATATTATCAACGCTCTCTACATGGAGAATCACTCCATGCGCTTGTACAGGATATCCTGGATTTTTATAGCGTTGTAAAATGCGGGCAATCCTGGAGTACTTACGGAATCGAACACTATGACGCCATACAAGATAAAATCGTATTGAAGCTGATACATACGGAAAAAAACCGGGAATTGCTCCGTGAGATCCCTCATATAGAGCTTCTGGACCTAAGTATCGTATTTTATGCCCTGCTGGACATCAATAGCCAGGGAACCGCGACCATGACAGTACGCAACGAACATTTGCAGTGCTGGGAGGTCACGAAGGAAGAGTTGTTCAATCTGGCCCGCAAGAATGTAAAAACCCTGCTTCCGGCTGAATTATTTACGATGCAGCAGGCCGTGGACGAGATCCTTCGTTCCGGTCCCCGCGAAAAGATCAATCTACTGAAGGGCTGTCCGAATAAAGGGGATGATTTTATGTATGTCCTTTCCAATCCCATCCGCAGCTTTGGCGCGGCATGTATTGTCTATCCGGAAGTGCTGGAAATAGCGGGACAGATCTTAGGGGAAGACTATTATGTACTTCCGAGCAGTGTACATGAGGTCGTTCTGGTGCCGGAATCGAAGGGAATGAAGCCGGAAGAGATGGATGCCATGGTAGTCGAGATCAATGAAACTCAGGTAGATGAAGAAGAGATTCTTAGTAATCATGCATATCTTTACAAACGGGAGGCCAAAAGGCTGATCATGCAGAACTCTATCAATTTCTAAATTATCTCTTTACTTTTTCCGGAATTTGTGTTACCATAACTAATGCATTCCAGAGAGTCGCTTCCTTTCTGGAATGCACGGAATACACGTCTGTAGCTCAGTGGATAGAGCACTGCCCTCCGGAGGCAGGTGCGGCGGTTCGATCCCGCCCAGACGTGCTTTTTTGCGCCCATTTGGAACCTCAGAGTGACATGCCCTGATGTGGCCAGGCTGCGCGCCCACTTACTCTCCACTCCGTATCTTCTCCGGCAATTCAGGATCAAATTTCCCGCTGCGCAGCATTTCAATCTCATATTTATAAGGCGCATAGGATTTTTTCTTATTTTCCGGATCCGGGATATACGGCGTCTCCAGAATTTTCGGAATCTCTTCAAAATCCGGATGATGTACAATATGGTTTAAGGCGTCAAATCCGATCTCCCCAAATCCGATATTTGCATGGCGGTCTTTGGCCGCGCCTGGTACATTTTTGCTGTCATTGATATGAAATACGGCAATCTGGTCTTTTCCCAATATCCGGTCAAATTCACTGATCACCTCTTCAAAGTGATGGATGATATCATATCCACTGTCGCTTGTATGGCAGGTGTCAAAGCAAACCCGCAGTTTTTCGTTGTATACCACACCGTCATAGATTCGTGCCAGCTCTTCAAACGTACGCCCCACTTCGGAGCCTTTTCCCGCCATGGTCTCCAATGCGATACAGCAGTCAATATCCCTGCTCAGAACCTCATTCAACCCTTTGATGATCTGCGCGATCCCCGCGTCTGTCCCTTCCCCTACATGAGCGCCCGGATGCAGGATCAGAACATGGCTTTTGCAGGCGATGGCCCGCTGCAGTTCCTTTTCCAGGAATTCCACCCCAAGCTGAAAGGTCTCGGGCTTTACAGCATTGCCCAGATTGATGATATAGGGGGCATGAACGATGATTTCCTCAATGCCATGCTCTTTCATATATGCCCAGGCTGGCCCGATATTCAGCTCTTCCAGTTCCTTTCTGCGGGTATTCTGAGGGGCGCCCGTATAGAACATAAATGTATTCGCCCCATAAGAAACCGCTTCCTTCGCGGAACCAAGCAGCATCTCTTTTCCGCTCATCCCTACATGTGAACCGATTTTTAACATATTTTAAATCCTTTCTGATTCTGTGTATTCACTTTTTTATTCTATAGGAAAATTTGAGAAGTTTCCTACAGCATAAAAGCAGGACACTTCACCCAGATCAGTGAAATATCCTGCTTTTTTTACATACTTCATGCATCCTTATACTCTGGACAGATATTCTCCGGTACGTGTATCGATCTTCAGCACATCGCCTGTCTCTACAAAAAGCGGCACCATGACCGTCGCCCCTGTCTCTACGGTAGCCGGCTTTGTCGCTCCCTGTGCCGTATCGCCCTTGAAGCCCGGCTCTGTCTCTGTAATGGCCAGTTCCACAAAAAGAGGAGGCTCTACGGAAAATACATTGCCATTGTGGGAACAGATCTTTACATTTTCATTCTCTTTCACGAACTTCAGTGCGTCGCCTACTACTTCTGAATTCAACGCGATCTGGTCATATGTCTCAACATCCATGAAATTATATAAATCTCCGTCCTGATACAGGTACTGCATTTCCTTCCTGTCGATATGTGCCTTCGGGAACTTCTCGGTGGGACGGAATGTCTTCTCTACGACACCGCCGCTGATGATATTTTTCAACTTGGTTCTTACAAAAGCTGCTCCCTTTCCCGGCTTTACATGCTGAAACTCCAAAATCTGGTAAATATTCCCTTCAATCTCAACGGTAACACCATTCTTAAACTCTCCTGCTGCGATCATTTGTAATCCTCCTTGTAACTATTCAGTCAGGTCTTCACTTGTTTCATTCTATAATAGTTTCCTGTATTTTTCAACCTTTTTTTAATGTCCCTGGGCCTTATCTTTCTCTCTTTTATAAAAATACAGCACGATCCGCTCCAGATAACGCTTCAAAACAATCTGAATCTCTTCCTTCGGATACATGGGTTTCACCAGGATATTACGGATTCCGGCGCGTTTCGCACCCCAGACATCCGTAAAAAGCTGATCCCCTATAAAAATCGTATTTGTCCTGTCCGTCCCCATAATCTCCATCGCCCGGATATAATTTTTCCTGGATGGCTTATGAGCATTATAAATATAATTCGTCTTGACCTCCGCGTTAAACAGCTTCACCCGGAACTCCTGGTTATTGGAAATGAGGCATGTGGAAAAGCCCATTGCGTGTAATTGGTAAAACAGTTTTTTTGCTCTTTCATCCGCAGGCGCGCCATGGGGCACCAGTGTATTATCAATGTCAAATATGATTCCCCGATATCCTTCCATATATAATTTTTCGAATGGAATGATATATGTAGATGCCATATAATCGTCCGGAAAAAACATATCAAACATATCCAAATCTCCTTCATCATTTTTGTGTATACCGCACGCCAAATAAATCGGCCGTGTGTATAACGATTCACAATTTCGCGATCAATTCCTCACAGATCTGAAGCACCGTCTTATGATCCGTATAGATCACAATATCCGCCGCCTTTTCATACTTTTCCCGCCGCTTTTCCATCAGCTCTGTGATAAACTCTACATTATTATTTCCATTAAGGACAGGCCGGTCAGTGCTGTCTTTGACACGCTCATAAATTGTCTGGGGGTTTGCGGTGAGAAGGACCACACGTCCGTTCTTTTTCATCTCGGCCACATTTTCCTCCCGGAGCGCGGCGCCGCCTCCGCAGGAGATCACTGCCCGCTTTCTAAGCTGCATTTCCTTCAAAAGCTCTGTTTCTTTGTTGCGGAAATATTCTTCCCCATACGTGGCAAAAATATCCGGAATGCTCATACCTTCCTGCTCCACGATCACCTGGTCCATCTCTACCACATCCATAGCAAACATGGTACTCAGATATTCAGAGATCGTTGTCTTTCCAGTTCCCATAAAACCGATCAGGACAATGTTATAATCAAACAGCTTTCTTGCCTGGATCCGCTTACTATTCTTAACAATCCCGGAAAACACATCCTCAATTTCCTTCTGATACCGATGGCCTTTCAGCCTTTCCTGTCTTCTTTTTTCCTGCTTCTTCTCCTGTGCAGGCTGTAAGACCGGCATCCCATATTCCTGCTTATATGCCATGATCTTTTCTATAATGGAGTTACGCTCTTCCAGAATATCTATGATCCGGTCATCGCACATGGCAAGCTGTTCCCGATACATCTCCAAATCATTCATCCCATTTTCTCCCTCTTCCAGTTAAGTTCTGCCCGGCTTTCCACCCTTATGTAAAATATACAAAACTGATCAGTTACTTTTTGATTTATTATTTAAAGCCGCTTTGACATCTGCCTTAAAAAGCTTCCATGCATCTTCGTTTTCTACAAAATATTTGGGACAGTTTTTTCCCGTCACATCATAATGCCGGATAACCGCGTCCACGTCCAGGTCAAATTTCGCGCATAAAAAGGCGGTCAGCTTTACCATAGAAATATAGGTATCATCTTTAAACTTTCCGGTATCATCCGGATGACAGCACTCAATGGATATCGTATCGTGGTTCCGCTCATTGGAAGCATAGGCAACTTCCCAGGTAGGAACACACTGCACGATCTCCCCATCCAGTCCAACAATAAAATGACTGCTCACAGAGGTTCCCTGCCCGTCCTGGAGACTATTAAAATAGTCCCGATTTTGCTGTGCCGTACTGCCTGGATTCGCCGTATAGTGGATCACGATTCCTGTAACCGGATCCATTTCCGTTCCCGGCCTGGAATACTCATTCACATCCAGAAGCTGGACACTGATCTCCGGCTCTGAAGCATCCAGATCCAGGCCACTGTTCTCTTCCTCCTCTACGGAACAACGGGAGAGCAGTGTCATCACTATCATGGTAAGCAACACCCCTAAGGCAACTCCAAGGAAAAAGCTTTTTCCTTCCAGCTTCAGACTCCATGTCAGTTTTCTGGCAGTTTTCTTCTTTTTTTTCTTTCGTTTTACTTTTTTCCTTGTCTTCCCTGTACTTTTCTTTAATGTACTGCCTCGTCTCGTATTTTTCAGATCCGTACTATTCAGGTCGATACTACTCTGTTCTGTACTTTTCTGCCCGGCACTCTCCTGCTCCATCTTTTTCTGCTCCGTACTTTTTTGTCCCTATCTTAATGAATATACCTGTATTATTACAACGCCTCTCGCAGCTCACGCTATATATGCTTTTCGCTGAAACTTCCCACGTCGGTTCAGTACAGAAGCCTATTCATCCACACTGTAGTTCGGCGCTTCCTTCGTAATATGGATATCATGCGGATGGCTTTCCTTCAGCGACGCAGCCGAAATCTTCACAAACTGCCCGTTTTGCTTCAGCTCTTCAATCGTAGCCGTACCACAATATCCCATACCGGACCGGAGGCCTCCCATAAGCTGGAATACCGTATCTTCCACTGTCCCCTTATATGCTACCCGGCCTTCTACGCCTTCCGGAACCAGCTTTTTCGCGTTCTCCTGGAAATAACGATCCTTGCTCCCGTTTTCCATAGCAGCAATGGAGCCCATGCCACGATATACTTTATATTTTCTGCCCTGGTACAATTCAAATGTTCCTGGGCTTTCATCACATCCCGCGAAAATACTTCCCATCATACATACATTTGCACCGGCCGCGATCGCTTTCGTCATATCTCCGGAATACTTGATCCCTCCGTCCGCAATGATCGGAATCCCATATTCCTTTGCCGCATTATAGCAATCCATCACGGCAGTGATCTGGGGAACACCGATTCCCGCAACCACACGGGTCGTACAGATAGAGCCAGGACCGATCCCGACCTTGACCGCATCCACTCCTGCCTCGATCAAAGCCTTTGTGGCAGCTCCTGTCGCCACATTGCCGGCAATGACCTGAAGCTTGGGGAACTTCTCCTTCACCATGCGGACCGTCTTCAGCACATTCGCGGAATGTCCATGCGCCGAATCCATCACAATAACATCCACTTTCGCATCTACCAGAGCTTCCACACGCTCCAGGCAGTTTGCCGTAATTCCGATTGCCGCTCCGCATAAAAGACGTCCCTGTTCGTCTTTCGCGGAAGAGGGATATTTAATCTGCTTTTCAATATCCTTGATTGTGATCAGGCCTTTCAAATTGCCATACTCATCCACGATCGGCAGCTTTTCTTTTCTTGCCTTTGCAAGGATATCCTTGGCCTCGTCCAGCGTGATTCCTTCACGGGCTGTGATCAGTCCTTCGGAGGTCATGCTTTCTTTAATTTTTTTGGAGAAATCTACTTCGAATTTTAAATCACGGTTGGTGATGATACCGACCAGCTTCTTGCCTTCAGTTATTGGAACACCGGATATACGGAACTTCGCCATCAGATCATTGGCATCCTTCAATGTATGCTCCGGTGAAAGAAAAAACGGATCTGTAATAACCCCGTTTTCAGACCTTTTTACTTTGTCCACTTCCTCTGCCTGTTCTTCGATCGACATGTTCTTGTGGATGATACCGATTCCTCCCTGACGGGCCATCGCAATGGCCATCCGGTACTCGGTTACCGTATCCATCCCCGCGCTCATCATCGGAATGTTCAGCTTAATCTTCTTTGTCAGATACGTGGATAGATTCACCTGATTCGGGATCACTTCCGAATATGCGGGTACTAACAGCACATCATCAAATGTAATGCCCTCTCCAATAATTCTGCCCATAACTTTACCTTCCTTTCCTTTTGTATTAGGAACTCCCTATATATTCCTGTGTTTATAGATAATTTATCTGATATGGTACAAAAATTCCTTTGGCTTGTCAAGAGATTTTGTCAATAAAAAAGAGTTTCGCGGCTAACACGAAACTCTTTTCCTTTCCTATTGTCCTGTACAAAAAGTCTGCTATGGGCGTATCTTGCTTATTCTTACATCATTCCCATTCCGCCTGCGCCGCCTGCCGGCATTGCCGGTGTATCTTCCTTGATCGTAGCTACAACAGATTCTGTTGTCAGCAGAGTGGAAGCAACGCTGGTCGCGTTCTGCAGAGCGCTTCTTGTCACCTTTGCAGGATCCAGGATTCCTTCTTTTACCATATCTACATACTGCTCTTTATATGCATCAAATCCAATACCAACCTCGGATTCTCTTACTTTATTTACAATTACAGAACCTTCCAGGCCTGCATTGCATACAATATGATACAATGGGGATTCCAGAGCCTTCAGAATGATATTCACACCAGTCTTCTCATCTCCATCCAGTTCATCCGCAAGCTTTGCAACCTGCTTTGCAGCGTGGATATACGCGGAACCACCACCTGCGATGATACCTTCCTCTACTGCTGCCCTTGTCGCGTTCAAAGCATCTTCCATACGAAGCTTTGCTTCCTTCATCTCTGTCTCTGTAGCAGCGCCTACACGGATAACAGCTACGCCGCCTGCCAGCTTCGCAAGTCTTTCCTGCAGCTTCTCTTTATCAAAATCGGAAGTAGTCTCTTCGATTCCCTTCTTGATCTGTGCAACTCTGTCAGCGATTGCCTGCTTGTCGCCGGAACCATCCACAATAACGGTATTTTCCTTCTGAACCTTGACAGACTTCGCACGTCCAAGCTGATCCATCGTCGTATCCTTCAGATCCAGGCCAAGCTCTTCGGAAATCACCTGTCCGCCTGTCAGGACCGCGATATCCTGCAGCATCTCTTTTCTTCTGTCGCCATATCCCGGAGCCTTTACTGCTACGACATTAAAGGTTCCACGCAGCTTGTTCACGATCAGGGTGGTCAGTGCCTCGCCTTCGATATCTTCCGCAATGATCAGAAGCCTTGCGCCGGACTGTACAACCTGCTCCAGCAACGGCAGGATATCCTGGATATTGGAAATCTTCTTATCTGTAATGAGAATGTATGGATCTTCCAGAACTGCTTCCATCTTCTCCATATCTGTCGCCATATATGCGGAAATATATCCTCTGTCAAACTGCATACCTTCTACCAGATCCAGCTCTGTCAGCATCGTCTTGGATTCTTCGATGGTGATAACGCCATCGTTGGAAACCTTTTCCATCGCATCTGCTACCATTGCCCCGACTTCCTCATCGCCTGAAGAAACCGCTGCAACTCTTGCAATCTGCTCTTTTCCTGTTACCTTGCTGCTCATTTCAGCAATGGCTTCTACTGCCTTATCTGTAGCTTTCTTCATACCTTTACGAAGTACGATCGGGTTCGCGCCTGCTGCCAGGTTCTTCATACCTTCATTTACCATAGCCTGTGCCAGTACGGTTGCTGTAGTAGTTCCATCACCAGCAACATCATTGGTCTTGGAAGCAACTTCCCTGATCAACTGCGCTCCCATGTTCTCAAATCCGTCTTCCAGTTCAATCTCTTTCGCGATGGTCACGCCATCATTTGTGATCAGCGGAGCGCCAAAAGACTTGTCCAGTACTACATTTCTTCCCTTTGGCCCCAATGTTACGCTTACTGTATCCGCAAGCTGGTTTACACCTTTTTCCAATGCTGCTCTGGCTTCCGCGCCAAATTTAATTTCCTTTGCCATTTTTTATCCACCTCTTTGATTTCGTCTATGATTATTATGCTTCTACAATTGCCAGGATATCATTCTGCTTTACAATGATGAATTTCTCGCCATCCAGTTCCACATCTGTTCCCGCGTACTTGGAATAAATCACCTTCTGTCCGGCTTTTACCTGCATCGTTACTTCTTTACCATCTATAACACCGCCGGGTCCCACTGCGATCACTTCTGCTTCCTGCGGCTTCTCCTTTGCCTGTCCCGGAAGAACGATACCAGATTTCGTTGTCTCTTCTGCTTCTAACTGTTTTAATACAATTTTGTCACCTAATGGTACTAACTTCATTGTAATTCCTCCTTCAAACATTTTTGTTTGTTAGCACTCATTTCGTTTGAGTGCTAACCCATGAATATAAAATAGCACTATGCCGGCGATTTGTCAACAACCTTTCTTAATTTTTATAATTAGTTTATAAACCTTTTTTCCGACATACTATAAAATCCATTCTCGATCCGGAATGTGATCATGTTGGTATCCTCCGACCGGAAGCGCTCTTTTACCACTCCGGTACAGTACAAAAGCTCTTTTTTGGTTGAAATATAGCACTGGTATTTGGCATCCAGTGAAATGACTGTCAGATCTTCATCCACTAATTCTAAGTATATGTAGTCTTCCTCCATGTCATACCTGTAAACTTTGCACTTATGGGTCGTGTCATCCAAAACCACATCGGCGGATATCGTTTTTGCCATCTGTAAATCTACCTGGTTTCCCTCAAACATTTTCGCTCCTCCTATTATGAGCACTTAGCGCCTGTCCTTTAGGCGCTTACGTGCGAGTTATAGTTACCTTTCTTTGTATCATGATGTCCATTTTCTCAAAAAAGGGATATCAGCTTCCTGACATCCCCTCTTTTTGTCTCTTCTTTTCTATATGCCAAGGTGCAGAAAAAACTACCTTCTTTCCTTCTTAATCTTTTCCAGCTCCGCAAATACGTATTCATTCAGAACTTTTATGTATGTTCCCTTCATACCAGAGGAACGAGATTCGATCACACCCGCGCTTTCAAATTTTCTTAAAGCATTGACAATCACAGACCGGGTAATCCCCACCCTGTCCGCAATCTTGCTGGCTACCAAAATGCCTTCCGTCCCCCCCAGCTCGTCAAATATATGAAGGATCGCTTCCAGCTCCGAGAAAGACAATGTACCAATGGCGGACTGGACGATATGCTCCTTTCTGGATTCCTCCGCATTCTCTTCATTCACGGAACGGAGCATCTCAAGCCCCACTACGGCAGTGCCATATTCGCTTAAAATAATATCATCAATCTCATACAGGGCATCCTGCTTGTAAACAAACAACGTCCCCAGACGCTCTCCCGCGATATCGATCGGAGTAATAATTGCCTGATATCCCTTGATCGTCTCCGGCGTAAACCCAAGCGTCTCCAAATTGACATTCTCCTTTGTAGACAAAATACTAAGAAGACGTTCGTTGAGCATAGCATCAATATGCGCCCCCACCGATTCCGCGATCAGCTCGTCAATCCCCTGAATCTCAGGCGACTTGCTGATGCCAAGAATCTTCCCCTTCTTACTGACCACCAGAACATTAGAATCCAGGATCTCCGTCATCACCGCACAAATGTCATTAAAAACCACTTTACTGGAATTATTATTATGAAGCAATTTATTGATCTTTCTCGTTTTATCCAACAATTGTACACTCATCAGCTTCCTCCACCTTTTATCAAAGACCGTATTCTCCCGTCAGGAAACAGGCATTACAACTCACAGAAAATATAAAAAATCAATGAATTGTAACAAAAACCTTTCCATAACGCAGATAATTGTATACACAACTAATCACATTTCCCAGATAAAACCATGTTATCATACAATTTTAGAAATATCAATCAAAATGTTTACAAAATTCCAACGAAAGCCGCCGTTTTTTACAGTTCCGGAGCAAAATGTATCTCATGCAAAAACAATTGTCCTAAGGAACCTCTCAAATAACCCTCCCTTTACTTCTTATTCCTCACATACCCACATTTTTCATCCGCACATACCAGTTTATTTCCCTTTTCCACCATATAGCCGCCGCATTCCGGACATTTTTCCGCAGAGGGCTTCTGCCAGGACATAAAATCACATTCCGGATTATTCTCACATCCATAATATTTCCTGCCCTTTTTCGTCTTCCGGATAACAATTTCCTTTCCGCAGGCCGGACAAGGTACTCCGATTTTTTCCAGATAGGGCTTGGTGTTGCGGCATTCCGGGAAACCCGGACAGGCAAGGAATCTCCCGTGAGGGCCATATTTGATCACCATGTTGCGGCCGCATTCCTCACAGATGACATCCGTAACCTCGTCTTCTATGGTCACACTTTCCTGCTCCTTCTCCGCGATTCGGACTGCTTCATCCAGATCGGGATAAAAATTACGGATAACCTCCTTCCAGGGCACCCGGCCTTCCTCTACCATGTCCAGAAGCCCTTCCATATTCGCCGTAAAATGGACATCTACAATGCTTGGGAAGGATTGCTTCATAATATTGTTGACCACTTCTCCGATCTCGGTCAGATAAAGGTTCTTCCCTTCTTTTGTAATATAACGCCTTCCCAGGATCGTAGAGATGGTGGGTGCATAAGTACTTGGCCGTCCAATCCCCTGTTCTTCCAGCGCCTTTACCAGCGTAGCCTCCGTGTAATGTGCCGGCGGCTGGGTAAAATGCTGCCTGGTACCGAAATCCTGCTTCGTCAATACAGAATCCTTTTGTAATCCATTGACCAGCACGTTGCTTTCTTCCTTTTCTTCGTCTGCCTCCGTATAGACGGAGCGGAAGCCTTCAAACGCCACCCTGGAAGCCGCAATGGTAAATACATATTTTCCTGCCCCGATCTTCACTGAGGTCGTCTCGAACCTTGCTGGCTGCATCCGGCTTGCCGTAAAACGCTTCCAAATCAGTTGATAAAGACGGAACTGGTCACGGCTGAGAGAGTCTTTGAGCATCGCCGGAGTCCGGGTGATGTCAGAAGGACGGATGGCCTCATGGGCATCCTGTATCTTCTTTTCGGTCTGTTTTTGGGACGGAACCGAAGATGTATATTCCTTTCCGTAAGTCTTAGCGATGTATTCTCTTGCCGCGGCATCCGCCTCGTCTGAAATACGGGTAGAATCGGTACGCAGATAAGAAATCACGCCGACCGTCCCATTTCCCTTGATATCGATCCCTTCATATAACTGCTGGGCGATCCGCATGGTCTTCTGTGTTCCAAAGTTCAGCGCCTTTGCTGCCTCCTGCTGCAAAGTACTGGTCGTAAATGGCAATGGGCTCTTACGGATACGTTCTCCCTTTTTGATATCCAGGACATGATATTCTTCCTTTTCCACTTCCTTCAGGATCTGATCCAGCTCTTCTTTGGAATGAATTTCGATCTTCTGCTTTTCTGTTCCATAAAATTTTGCGGTAAGGGGACGCTTTTCCCCCTCAACATGAAGAACCGCGTCCAATGACCAGTATTCCTTCGGGATAAATGCGTCGATCTCTGCCTCCCGGTCCGCAATGATCCGTAAAGCTACAGATTGCACCCTGCCGGCGCTTAACCCCCGCTTCACCTTTGCCCAAAGGAGCGGGCTGATCCGGTATCCCACCATACGGTCCAGGATACGGCGCGCCTGCTGTGCGTCTACCAGATCCATATTGATATCTCTCGGCGCCTTGAGTGCTGCCTTTACAGCATTCTTCGTAATTTCATTGAAGGTGATCCGGCACATCTTCTTTTCATCCAGCTTCAAAGCTGCTGACAAATGCCAGGAAATGGCCTCCCCCTCGCGGTCAGGGTCGGTTGCGAGATAAACCTTGTCAGCCTTTTTTACTTCCTTGCGCAGGCTGGCAAGAATATCACCTTTTCCACGGATCGTAATGTATTTTGGTTCATAATCATGTTCCACATCAATGCCCATCTGGCTTTTCGGAAGATCACGTACATGTCCCTGGGATGCTGTGACGGTATAATTATTACCTAAAAATTTTTTAATCGTCTTCACCTTGGCGGGTGACTCCACAATAACAAGATAATGTGCCATGTGATTTTTTCCTCCCAACGCAGAAAAAGCGATCATTGGCAGCTTTTCAGCGTTTTATGATCTTAAACTTATTCTCAGCTATACTCTGACATAATAATTTTTCGAAATTTCCTTAATGTAGCCCTTTATCTCAAGGGAAACCAGTATTTCCAGCGCTTCCTGAGACGTAAGCCCCGTTTCGTCTACAATTTGTCCGACATTCTTTGGATAAAGAACAACTGAACTATACACCAAATTTTCCAGACTTTCAAGCACTTTTTTTTCTTCTGACTTTTTTTCATGTAAAACCGCGTTTGAAATCCCAAGCTCTTCCAAAAGCATTTCCGGGGACAGCAAAATCCCCGCCCCCTGACGGATGAGTTGATTACAGCCCTGGCTTAACGTACTGTCTATAGGCCCAGGCAGGGCATAGACATCTTTTCCCTGTTCTAACGCCATATCTGCTGTAATCAGGGAACCACTTTTTTCCTTTGCTTCCATCACAAGCACCAGATCCGAAAGGCCGCTTATGATCCGGTTCCTGCGCGGGAAATGATAGGGCAACGGCTTGGTTCCTGGAAGAAACTCAGAAAGAATGCCTCCGCCCGATTCCAGTATATCTGCGTATAGCCCGATATGCTCCCGGGGATAACAGATATCGGCCCCATTTCCCAACACGGCAAAGGTCTTTCCCTGTCCCATCAACGCTCCCCGTTGGCTGATTCCATCAATGCCCCTGGCAAGTCCGCTGATGATCTGAATCCCTGCCTTCGAAAGGCTCTCGGCAAATTCATAGGCATACTTTTCCCCATAACGGCTGCAGCTTCTCGCTCCCACGATCGCTACGCTGTAAGCCGATTCCCCGGGCAGATTTCCTTTCACATAAATCGCGTAAGGTTTGTCCGGAATATCCGTCAGCTTTTGCGGATAGCAAGAATCAAAACAAGTAATAAGGCGGATCTGCTTTTTCACAAGCTTTTCATACTCTCCCTGCAAGTCCCATATTTTTTTCGCCTGAATCATTGTATTACGGTCATGTTCATTTAAGAACTGAAACGAATGTAAACTTGTTTCTTCTATATAATAAACCTCCTTTGCGGATTTCATGTACGCGCGGAGCAAGATTTTTTTTCGGTCAGAAATGGGAAGTGCCGCCAGCCAATATTCATAGGCCATATACTCTTTTTCTATTCTGGTTTGTGTTTCTTTTGTCCTGTTTTCCTGTGCCATCTTTTCACCTTCCCCAATACTTTTTATCCAACGTGCGGTATCCTATGGCCTCTTTTAAATGCTTTTCCAAAATATACTCTTCTCCGTCCAAATCCGCAATGGTTCTGGCTACCTTTAAGATCTTGTGATAAGTCCGGGCGGTCAGGCCCAATCTGGAAAATGCCTGCTTCATCAACTTTTCTTCTGCCTCGCCTAATGCACAGAATTGCTCCATCTCCTGCACACCCAACATCGCATTGGATAAAATATTTGTCCCGTGATAACGCTGATTTTGTATTTCTCTGGCCCGGCATACCCGCTCCCGGATCACGGCAGAAGTTTCCTCTTGCTTTCCCTTTTTTAAAGCTTCATATTCTACCCGGGGCGCTTCCACACAAATATCCATCCGGTCTAAAAAGGGCTGGCTCAGCTTTCCCAGGTAATGCTGGATCTGTCCAGGCGTGCAGGTGCAGCGGTTCATATCCGGATAACAGCCGCAAGGGCAGGGGTTCATGGCGGCCACCAGGAAAAAATTTGCCGGAAACAGATAATTGCCCTGGCTTCTGGTGATCCGTACCTGGTGGTCTTCCAGCGGCTGCCGCAGAACTTCTAATACATTTTTCTGAAATTCCGGCAGTTCATCCAAAAACAGCACCCCCTGATGAGCCAGGCTGATCTCCCCCGGAGCCGGAATCGCTCCGCCGCCCACAAGAGCCGTTTTCGTGGATGTATGATGGACATTCCGGAAGGGGCGCTTTCGGATCAATGGGCTTTTGCTGTCCAGCATCCCGAGAATGCTGTAGACCTTTGTCACCTCCATGCTCTCCTCCAGAGTCATAGGCGGCAGGATCGTAGGAATCCGCTTGGCGGTCATGGATTTCCCGCTTCCCGGAGGTCCTACCAGGAGCAGGTTATGCCCCCCGGCCACCGCAACCTCTACTGCCCTCTTTACACCCGCCTGCCCGCAGATATCTGCATAATCCAGGCTTTGTGGCTCCCCGGTTTCCAAAGTTTCGATTGGATAAGGCTCTGGCTTGATCTGCGTGTTCCCTTTTAGATATCCATATGCTTCCTCCAGGCTCTCCACACCGATCACATCAATTCCTTCCACCAGCGCCCCCTCTGCCGCATTTACACGGGGAACCATGCAGGAACGGATGCCGGCATTTCTGGCTTCTGACAGGATGGGAAGGATGCCTGGTACATTCTGCACCTTACCGTCCAGGCTCAGTTCCCCTACGATCAGCATGGACTCCATCCTGCCGGGATCCAGTTGTCCCAAAGACAATAAAATCGCGATCGCTATGGGCAGGTCAAAGGCCGCTCCCCGCTTCTTCATGGTTGCCGGAGCCAGGTTGATCACGGTCTTCCTGGCCGGAAAGTCGAGCCCCGAATTCTTAATCGCCGTCCGTACCCGTTCGGCCGCTTCCTTCACCTCCGATGAAAGGTATCCCACCATATGGAATGCCGGGAGGCCATTGCTTACATCCGCCTCCACATTTACGAACTCCACCTTCAGCCCGAATATGGACGCAGATAATACTGTGCTAAAACTCATCCACACACTTCCTTTCTTTTTATACATTTTTTCGTCACTGTTCTATCATTACTATAAGTCAAGGAATCTTGCCGAAACGGCCGGATTACTCAGTGCAGAACGCACTGCCTGATTTGTGTTATCATATCCTATCTGCCCACGCGTTGTCAACCACTTTGTCCATTTTTTCGATGGAAAAGCACAAAATTTCACTTTTCTACATAAACTATATCAAATGTGCCAAGAGGTGTCATCTTGAAATCTTTTCCCAATCCCCTCACTCCTTCGGAAGAGAAGTATTACATCCAGAAATATACGGAAGGAGACCTTCAGGCAAAACATATCTTGATCGAACGAAATCTACGGCTCGTCGCACATGTCATCAAGAAATACCAATACCTGGAAGAAGACCAGGAGGATCTGATTTCGATCGGAACGATCGGGCTGATCAAGGCAGTGGCTACATTTAACGCGGAAAAAGGAAACCGGCTGGCCGCATACGCCTCCAAGTGTATAGACAATGAGATCCTGATGTATATTCGATCCAAGAAAAAAACAAGCAAAGAAATTTCCCTGTACGAGCCTATCGGCACGGACCGGGAAGGGAACGAGATCAAATTATATGATATCATTGAAACCGAAGAAGAGGACGTTCCCGAACGGCTTTATCTCAAGGAGAATATTCAGAAGCTATATGAAAAGGTGGAACAGGAACTTTCCCAACGGGAAAAACTGGTCCTGAAAATGCGGTATGGGCTGTATAATGGGGAAGAATATACGCAGCGGGAAATCGCCCGGCAGCTCGGCATCTCCCGATCCTATGTCTCCAGGATTGAAAAAAGCGCAGTGGAAAAGCTGCGGATTTTTTTTCCTGGCTGAATGTGAAAAAAACGGATAGCCGTGGATCGTGCCGGGCTTCCTGGAATCGCCAAAAAAGAAGACTGTATGGTATATGAAGCATATTATACAGTCCTCTCCTTTACATAACTCCTTCCCTTTATTCTATCCACTTCTATTTTTTCTAATATTATAGTTGTCTCCTGTCAAAGCAAACGATTGCCAGAGCCATACACAACAAAATCGTAATTCCTGCTGCTGCCATACTCATAGAATAGTCTTTCAGGCTGCTGATATTTTGCAACAGGGACATGCCGTCTAAGAGCCTTGTAGGAAGAAGCTCAGCCATCTTTGGAAACATGCCAAGCAGATAGATACCCATAGCCACTCCGCCGGTTCCCGGCAGTACTTGCGAGCCGCTTTTTCCTACGGCCGAGAAAAAGATAAGAAGGGCGATCACCCATATCCCGAACAGCCAGGTACAGGCCACGGCAAAAAACAGATTTCCCGCAATACGGTTATCCCAGAAATACGCATTGTATCCGTAAGTAATGGAGACGCATAGAAGATAAAATGCCGTCCAGGATCCATACAGGAAAATCGTTTTTGCCGCAATGATCTTCCGGCGTGACAACCCTTTGGCAACTACAGGGATCAGAGTACCTCTCTCATATTCCGCAGTAAAATTTCCGCTGCAGAGCAAGATAAAGATAATCAGTCCCATCGGAATATTTTTATAAAACTGTGTCCAGGAGGTCAGGGCATCTACCTCCACCGATGTGACGGCAAGCCCGGTATCTGCCAGGGATTCCGTCAACATTTCCATCAGCCAGGGCGTCAGCTTTGCCAGGGCCGGATTTAGGATTCCAAACAGTACAAAAAACAGCAGCAGGATCAGAAAACGTCCGGTACGGCTCCATTCCATCCATTCTTTTCTGAGAAATGCTTTCATTTTCCTATCACCTCCATAAACAGATCTTCCAGCTTCGCCTCCTGCCGTTCTATGCGTAAGATCTGCAAATTCTGCCCCGCGATCAAACGCAGGATATCCGGCATATGCTCCGTGTCCTCTAAAAGAAGGCAGCATCTTCCGGTTCTTTTCAGAAATGGGAATGTGTTTGCCAGCCTTAGGCTGTCTTCTTCCTGCCCGGTTTCTATGGTCATGGCCGATGCTTTTCGAAGCTTGCGTATATTTTCCAAAGAACCCTGTAACGCGATCTTCCCATCATGTAGAAATGCCATTTCATCACAAATATGCTCCACATCCGAGAGGATATGGGTGGAAAACAACACCGTCGTCTGCTTTTTCGCGGACACCAGGATATCCAGAAGTTCTTTTCGGCCAGCCGGGTCCAGGGCAGAGGTCGGCTCATCACAGATCAAAAGCCTGGGGCGGTTAAATAATGCCTGCGCGATTCCCAGACGCTGCTTCATTCCCCGTGAAAAGCCTTTGATCCTATGTGTTTCTTTTTCCAGCCCTACCAAACGCAGCAGCTCTTCACTGCGGCTTCTGATTTCTTTTACCGACATGCCGGTAATCTCTCCACAAAAACTCAGATATTCCATCGGGGTCATGTAGGAATAAAATTCCGGTACGTCTGGCAGATACCCTACCCATTGATTGGTGGGGGTATTTCCATAGCGGACCGGGTTCCCGTTGACCAGAATTTCCCCGCCGCTTAACGGGAGCAGCCCAAGTATCATTCTCATGGTTGTAGTCTTTCCGGCGCCGTTTGGCCCCACAAATCCGAATACCGTATGCTCGGGGATAGAAAAAGTAACATCCCGCAGTACCTCCTTTTCTCCGAAATGTTTTTCCACATGGGAAAGGCTCAGCATGTCCATATCAGCCTTCCTCCCTTCCCAGCAGAAAATACAGGATGGGGCCGATGAACTCCATCCCTGCTAATGTAACAAGGAGCCATAAACCACGGCTTCCGCGCCTGTAGGTGTTGTGGGTCAGTATATGGTGAAGCGTATAGATAAGCAACGCAAACTGTACGATGATAAGTGGAATTAAAAATGGTAACATTTCTTGAATATCTGGCATGTTTTTTTCCCTCCCAAGTATGATAAATGAATTGATCTGTCAATGTTTTACATCGTTTCCCTTGATCAACGGCCTGCGAAACGGCGCGCCAGCCTTTGAAAACTTTTATTCTTTTCCATCCCTTCAAAAGCCGGGTTCGATAAAGCATCCCGAACGCTTTGCCAGATGAAATTTTTATCCCGCGGAGCCATATTTCCCAGCGGCAGTTCTTCAATCCATACGTCTAGCTGGTCAAAATATGCATCCCCGTGTAATAAGATCTCTTCCGCATTCAGAAGCCCGTCAATACATTTTTCAAAAATACCGAGTGCTGCAAGCGCCTCCTCATTTTTCCCGTTCAGCGCCAAAACCGCCGCGGACTGATAGTAAAACTGAGCCGCCAGATTTGGATGAAGCTTCTCCAGACGATACTGCTCCATTATGTCCCGGATCCGGCGCATGGTTTCTTCACACCGCTTGAGATCGTTACTATAAAGGGATAAGGACAATATCGAGTCTGACACCAGGTTCAGCAAGTCTAAATACTGTTTGATCTGGACATAGCTTTTTGCCTTGTCATTTTTCCCGGCCATCCGATATGCCTGAATCAAGACCGCCCCATCCTGTCCGGCAAGACGGCAGGGATCCGCGATTGGTTCCAACAGCCCGATCACTTCTGCCGCCCTGCCAAGCTGCAGGTTCAGCCCCGCTTTTATTACCAGGGCGTCGCTGCAAACACCCACGTCACTACAGTGGTTCAGAATATGGCCGCACCACCCTTTTGCTTCTTCCAAAAGCTTCGTCCGTTCTGTCTCCGTATCCGCCAGCATATAGTGGTTCAAGTACAAGACACAGAGCTGCAGCAAAAGCGGATAGCAGGAATAATAACGATGTGCCAGTGCCCGGATTTTTTCCAGCACCTCATGGAAGGGCCGGTTCGCGAAATCTCCGGACAATTCCGCGTAGCAGCGGCGGATCTGCTCACGTGAAAGCTGCGGTTCGTATCCAAGCAGCCCGTCTATGGTCACATCAAAAAACGCGGCCAGATGGAGCAGCAGTAAAAGATCCGGCGTACTCTGGGCATTTTCCCATTTGGATACGGATGCCTTGGTCACTCCAAGGAAATCCGCCAGTTCTTCCTGCGTGATCTTTTTCTCATGCCGCAGGCGGGTAATGTTGTTTGCAAGATTTAGTTCATACATGATATTATTCTCCCGGCGAAATTATTTATTGCGTTGTTTATTACATTTTTTATTATAACCAGGGAGCCCCGATACGACAATCGAACGGCGCGATACTTTCGGAAATAAAATCAACCGGCAGGAAACTAATCTGATGAAAGGCCTGACGAAAAAACGCAGACCGCTTCCATAAATGGCAAAAATGTGCTATACTGTCATCAGCTGTAAAAAATATATGAAAGATCTGCCGCTTTCCGTTGTATACTATGGAATTTAAAAAGGGGTCCGTATCCAAATGAAAAGGAAATCCGTGTTGGTCACAGGCGCCTCGCGAGGCATTGGCCGAGCCTGCGCTTTGCGTTTCGCCCGTGCCGGTTATTTTGTATTTATCAATTGTAAGCATTCCATAACAGAATTATATGAGACTAAGGACCTTCTTCTTGCTGACGGGTACTTTTGTGAAGCTGTACCCGGAGATGCAGGCGATCCTGCCGATGTGGCACAGATCTTCCGTAAAATACATGGGATCTGTGACGGTCCGGATGTCCTTGTAAACAATGCCGGTATTTCCTATATCGGACTTCTGACTGATATGACAGATCAGGATTGGGACGGGATCCTGCGCTCGAACCTGTCTTCTGTCTTTTACTGTTCCCGTGCCGCCCTCCCCTATATGATATCCCGGAAAAACGGGAGGATCATCAACATTTCTTCCATGTGGGGAAGGACCGGCGCCTCCTGTGAGGCCGCCTATTCCGCTTCCAAGGCCGGCGTAAACGGACTGACCATGGCTCTGGCAAAGGAACTGGCCCCAAGTAATATCCAGGTAAACGCCATTGCCTGCGGAGTCATTGATACAGCTATGAACGCAGGGTTTACCGAAGAAGAACGAAGCGTGTTGAAGGACGAGATTCCGGCCGGACGGTTCGGGACGCCGGATGAGGCGGCAGAGCTGGTCTTTGACCTGGCGGAAAATCATCCTTACATGACCGGGCAGGTCATTGGGCTGGACGGAGGGATGGTCTGATCCGTTGCAGCCTATCAATATAAAAATGAACAGGGAGATTAACAACTATGAAGAAACGAGCAGTCATTGCACTTGGACACCGCGCTCTGGGCACTACGCTCCCGGAACAGATGGTGGCTGTGAAGAAAACCGCAAAATCAATCGCCGATCTTCTGGAGGAAGGCTATCAGATCGCGATCACACATAGCAACGCCCCCCAGGTAGGCATGATCCATACCGCCATGAATGAATTTGGAAAGGCACATCCGGATTACACGGCCGCCCCCATGTCAGTATGCTCTGCTATGAGCCAGGGCTATATCGGGTATGACCTGCAGAACGGCATCCGGGAGGAACTGCTGAACCGGGGGATCTGCCGCACGGTCAGCACAATACTGACCCAGGTCATCGTGGATCCCTATGACGAGGCATTTTATACTCCTACCAAGGTACTGGGCCGTTACATGTCCGTCCAGGAAGCCAACGAAGAGCGTAAAAAGGGAAATTACATCATCGAAGAACCCGGAAAAGGTTATCGCCGGGTCGTATCTGCTCCCAATCCGGTAGAAATTGTAGAACTGGACGCTATCAAAGCCCTGCTGGACGCGGATCAGCTTGTCATCGCCTGCGGCGGCGGCGGAATTCCGGTCATGAAGCAGGGGAATCACCTGAGGGGCGCCAGCGCGGTCATCGAAAAGGATCTTGCCGCCGGAAAGCTTGCGGAAGGCGTGAATGCCGATATTTTGATCATTTTGACAAGCGTGGAGCAGGTCAGTGTCAATTTTGGACAGGAGAATGAAACAAAGTTAGGTAGAATTTCCGTATCAGAAGCAAAAGAATATATGGACCAGGGACATTTCGGCATCTATAACATGTATCCCAAGTTCCGTGCTTCCGTAGAGTTCATCGAAAAAAGAGAAGGCCGCGGCGCGCTGATCACTTCCTTTGATAAGGTAAAAGAAGGCGTCCATGGAAAGGCGGGAACCATTATCCGGTAAATACGAAAAACGCCGCTGGCAGCTTTTCCGCATATATATGATAGCAAAAAACAGATGGTCTGTAGGAAAATATGTCCTGCAAACCATCTGTTTTGTTCTCTTCCCGGCATTTGCGTATTGTCCGTCCTCCGTTATTTTGTATTGCGCCCAGGCATATACAAATGGTCTGGCGGATTGCAGCCGCACAGCTGGAATCGTTTTCTAATTTAATGGAAAATTTTATCTTGATTTTTTGTAATATCCGTAGTAATATATGCATATAATCAAATGTAGTATTTAAAACTATATTTCATGTTTTTGTATATTTTAGGAGGCGGTTTTTATGACAAAGCAACATATTAAAGATCCGGGAAGCGCGATCACTCATTTTATCGGCATGCTGATGGCAATTTTCGCGGCAGTCCCACTGCTGATCAAGGCGGCACATGAGCCAGGACGGATATACGTGATCTCTCTGGCCATTTACGCTGCCAGCCTGATACTATTGTATGCGGCAAGTACAACCTACCATACCTTTGATCTGTCCGAAAAAATAAATACGATGTTAAAAAAAATCGACCATATGATGATCTTCGTCCTGATCGCCGGAAGCTATACCCCTATCTGCCTGCTGGTACTCAAAGGACGGACAGGCCTGCTCCTGCTCTCCCTTGTATGGGGGATCGCGATCGTAGGTATTCTGATCAAAGCCTTTTGGGTGTTTTGTCCAAAATGGGTATCGTCCGTACTGTATATCGGAATGGGCTGGACCTGTGTACTGGCATTCACACAGATTCTAAACTCCATGAGCGCGGCGGCTTTCGGCTGGCTCTTAGCAGGCGGGATCATCTATACCATCGGCGGCGTGATCTATGCGTTGAAGCTTCCGATCTTTAATAGCCGGCATAAAAATTTCGGCAGCCACGAGATTTTTCATCTCTTTGTCATGGGCGGAAGTGCCTGCCACTTTGTGGTAATGTACGCATATCTGCTTCCATAAGAGCGCCTGAAATCCGAAAAACCTGTCAGCGACAGGTTTTTCGGATTTACGATTGCCTTTTTGTTTCCAAATCGGCATAGAGACGTTCCAATTCCTTGATCCGCTGGTCGATCCCGCGGCTTAAAATGTAATCGGCTACAGTCTTTGGCACATACTGGAGCCATTCACGGTTCTCAGCTACCATTTTACGCACGTCATAGCCGGTCGGGCCGCAGTCCTCTCCAAGCCTCTGCCAAAGGATCTCTGTTTTCAGCCCCTGACGCTGGACAGCCTGCGCCTTCTCTTCGTCCCACTCCCTGCAGATACTCAGATAATACGTGGCATCCCTAGGCGCATACTGCGGGATCAGGTCCGGCTGGGTGACCGGAAACGGAATAATGTCAAACTCCTTGCGCCTCACTCCGAAATCCAACAGTGCCCCCTGGATCATCTCATATCGTTCCAGATAAGTCAGAGGGTTGTCCCGCTTGGTTACTCCATGAGTATCTGTGGAGGAAGTCGCCGCAAAAGAAACGATATCCGCATGCGTGATCCCAATATACAACTTCCGGCAGCGCATCTTGGCCGCCAGGATATATTCCATGTGCTTCAATGTAAAAATCTGAAATCTTCCAAATGCTACTCCTGTTTCAATCATGACTATATTCCTCTCTACCTTCTTTTCCTATCTTATACTGTACGGCAGATTTATCTGACGCTCAGTATATCATAACAGATTTCGGCGTTTTCATCTACAGGAAAATACTCCATCCCATAAAATCTTCATTCAACTATACTATTGTTTCGCCCAAGAAAATATGTTAAAATAAAGACGATTCAAGGAAACATATCATATCCATTACATAAGAAAGGAATTATCGTATGTTACATGAGAACAATACCATCGGAGAAGTAAAAGACGAAGTGCTTTACCAGGTTGCCAAGGCTGCTTTTGAGGGGAACCTGCACAAGATCGAGGCAACCCTGCCTTATGAGATCCTGCCCGGGAACAAGCCGAAGTTCCGCTGCTGTATACATAAAGAGCGGGAGATCGTCCGGGAAAGGATCATGCTTGCGAAAAATATCAATCCGGCGGATGGCGAACCCTGCCATAACACGGTAAAGATTCTCCCGTCAGCCTGTGAAAACTGCCCCATCACCCGCTTTTCAGTGACAGACAACTGCCAGAAATGTATGGGGAAAAAGTGTATGCAGGCATGCCGTTTCGGCGCCATTACCATAGGCCGGGACAAAGCATATATTAATCCTGAAAAATGTAAAGAATGTGGACAGTGTTTTGACGCATGCCCGTACAACGCGATCGTGGATATCATGCGTCCCTGCCGCCGCGCATGCCCGGTAGACGCCATCCAGGCCGACGAGGACGGAAGGGTATGGATCGATGATGAGAAATGTATCCGCTGCGGCTCCTGCATCAGCAAATGTCCGTTCGGAGCGATTTCTGACAGTTCCCGTATGATAGAGGTCATTGATTACCTGAAAGGCGACCGTCCCGTATACGCGCTGGTAGCTCCTGCCGCTGAGGGACAGTTCGGTATGGACATCACCATGGAATCCATCCGGAAGGGCGTGAAAAAGATGGGCTTCAAGGATATGGTAGACGTAGCCATCGGAGCGGATTTCGTATCCGATTCTGAGGCAAAAGAATGGGCTGAAGCACATGAGGCCGGCAAAAAAATGACCACTTCCTGCTGCCCTGCGTTTGTGCATCTGATCCGGCGCCATTTCCCGGAGCTCTCAGATCATATTTCCACTACGGTCTCCCCCATGGCCGCGACCGCCAGACTGGTAAAGGCTATGCATCCGGACGCAGTATGCATCTTTATCGGACCATGCATCGCAAAAAAAAGCGAGGCTGGACAGGATCAGGAAAAAGAAGGTGAAAACGCAGATCTGGTTCTCACCTTTGAAGAATTTCAGGCAATGCTCCGCGCGAAAAAGATCAAACTGGAGCCGGTTACCATGGAGGAAACACAGAACGGCAGTATCCACGCAAAGAACTATTCCAATTCCGGCGGCGTGACAAAGGCAGTAAAGCAGGCATATATCGAGCACGGCGGCCAGGGTGGTTTAAATGTACGTCAGTGCAACGGCGCGGCGGAATGCCGGAAGGCCCTTATGCTGTTGAAAGCCGGAAAGCTTCCGGAGGACTTTATTGAGGGTATGGCATGTGAAGGCGGCTGTGTGGCCGGTCCTGGAAATATTCAGGAGGAACGCGCGTTTAAGAGGGAGCGTGACAAGCAGCTTAGGAAAGCCGATGACCGTCTCGTTACAGATACCGTGTCAGAATACAGCAAATATGAGTTCTCCATGCACCGTCATAATAACCCGGAGGCATAAAGCGATTTTAGATTTCTTATCTTCATTGTAAAAAAATGGAGTGGACCAGGGAACACGGAGCTACAAATTATCCGGGCTGGAAGGTTCGGACATGTGGTATTTCTGATGGGATTGATGAAGAGGCATCAGACTGTTTGGAAGCCGGACTTTGAAACGCGGTCCGGCTTTTCTTATGGAATCGTCTCTTACTTTACCTTTACCGATTGATAGACCTGGTGGATCGCCTCTCTGTAAACGACACGGGACGGATGCGTTTGGTCCTGCCTTTCCAGATACATATTTTTCTTCTCAAGATACAGGTCTCTCACAGCTTTCCAACAGCCGGCTTTCTTGATCACTAATTCATAAAAATCCAGATTTTTCTCATCCGGTTTCTGATTCCAGTATGTTACCTCATTTTTCTTATCATGGATCAGACGGAGTGTATCTCCCGATTCTTCGTCCCGGCGCAGGACAGCCACATCAAAATAAAATTCCACCCTTTTCCCGTCAACCGAATGAATAATATATTTGATGGATGAGGTTGATTCCTTTCCATAAGAGCATTTCTTACGGATCAGGTCATCTTGTGTTCTTCTGATGACTTCCTTCAGCTTTTGCGGGGAGTCTTCGTATTCCCGCGGCGCGGATAAGATCATCAGATTGAAATCCAGGTCGAAGGGACCTTCTCCATTTCTGGTGACCATGTTCCTGGCGCCGCTGCCTGCCAGTGAACTTTGTACCACAATGGAATGCGTTTCCCGAAGCTTTTTCTGCAGTTCGTTCAGAACCTCCTGGCAGTAATGGCGGAAGGGCCTCGTTTCTTCTTTTGTGACATAGATATACATATTTTCTCCTTTCTCGCCCATGCCTTCCATTCAACAGTTGACCGTTAAATCGTTATAGAATATAAAAAATATCGGGAAATGTCAAGAAAAACTTGCGTTCTTTTTAAAATAACGAAAGAAACTGACTTTTATCGCTATGATCATGGCACCCTTTTCTTCGCCTGGTCTGACCCATGGATGGAGCCAGATAAAGATTGAAAGAGACTTTCCAGAAGCGGACGACAAAATGAAAGCCTGGGGCCCACTGGTCTTTTCCGTATACAAGGTGTGCTAAAATCAAGGAGGAATGTTATAAACATGGACGCACAGATCAAAAAAGGGATTTTGGAAATGTGTATATTACTTTTTATTGAAAAGGAACGACCTTATGGGTATGACATTATTCAGAAAATGCATTCGTATTTTCCAGAAGTAGCGGAAAGTACTTTTTATGCTATATTGAGACGTCTATATAAAGAAGGGGCTGCCATTGCATTTGAAGGGTCAGTATCGAAAGGGTCTGCCCGGAAATATTATCAGATCACAGAATACGGAATGGAGCAGCTGGCACAGATGAAAGCGGATTGGAAGTACCTTCAAAGCGTAATAGACGAGATAGGGATATAACCCCCTATCTCGTCTATTTGTTACGACCTCAGAAATAATCCTGTTCCGGCAATGCATATTCCCGCGCCGAAAAGGAATGCCAGCGTCAGATTTTTTTCAGCCAATGCGCCGAATACCAGATTCGTCCCAGCCCCAATACTGTCCAAGATCATCGCATGGATACTTAACGCAGTGACCCGGTATTCTGTGTGGACCTGCCGATTCTGCATTTCTGTATGAAAGGGCCAAAACAAGCTATTGGAAATCCGAAGTGCCAAAATCCCGCAGACCGATGGCAGTGGTGTTTTCGAAACTGCCAGTATAATGCAAGCAATTGCCGCCGTTCCTCCAAGGATAATACTTGCTGCCCGATTTCCCGTTTTTCTCGTAAACCATGCGGATTCAATTCCACACATTCCGATCATCGTTACCGCAATATAAATATATCCGATCATCGCGTTTCCCATGCCGCATCTTTCGTATTGCAATTGATTGAGAAATACCGTGACCGTCTGATGGGTCTCGGATAAAAATGCCACTGCAGTCAAAAACAGGAAAAGCTTTCTATTGCATAATGTTTGGTAAAATACTTCCCAAAACTGTCCTGCATTGATCTTAGCATCCCCTTCTGTTCTTACATCGATAAGCATCAGCGAAAGAGCCGCCGCTGTGCCGTAGCTGACCACGGTCAACAGCCCGGAAAGGGAATAATTGTCCTTTACGAATATAGAAAATACGGCTGCCGCGATCAACAATCCGGCCGTCTGCAGGCTCTCATAAATTCCGAACACCTTCTGGCTGTCTCTTCCCATGCAGGAAAGATAAAGGATACTGGTATCTACACCAGACATGCCTGCCAGTACAATGCTGAGCAGAATCCGTTCCGTGAGAAATCCCGCAAAACCAGATGCCCGCCAGAATACGATCTTGGAGAGAAAATAGAGACCACAACAAAATACCATTGTTTTCTTATAACCAATCCTGTCTGCAATGACTCCCCAGGCTACCTCCAGCAGAATACACAGGATAAGGGAAATGCTTTCAATAAGAGTGATCTGGAAGATAGATACTCCCCGCGCCTGCCGGTAAAGAGTCGCGACAGGCCCGTAAAATACCATGCCCTGCAAAAAAGCGATGACGTACATCAGATAT
The DNA here is from genome assembly GCA_964523125.1 of uncultured Clostridium sp. Classification (GTDB taxonomy): domain Bacteria; phylum Bacillota; class Clostridia; order Lachnospirales; family Lachnospiraceae; genus Schaedlerella. The sequence goes on from CAZFXM010000013.1 coordinate 85,368, forward strand.
ATATTTCGTTTCATAGAAGAATAGTCCTTTCTGTTTTTAGAAGCTGTGTCTCGACAACTTCCTATTTTGCTTCTGTTTAATACAACAACAAAAAGACACTGAGGATACAGTGCCTCTAACATGGCAATATAAATTTGTTGATCATGGAGGGTGTAAATTTTTCTGTGTCTATGGCGGAAAAATCCTTCCGATAAAAATTA
>CAZFXM010000014.1:0-84591 GCA_964523125.1 uncultured Clostridium sp.
AAAACTCCTGTCGATTGATACTGGTGATAAACTGGTGGCATATACTTCAGGAGATGTTATCATGCTCAAAACTTTAAAACTTCCTTCTGCCGAAGAATTTGAAGCCTCACTGGACGAAGCACAAAAATGGGCAAAGTCTGTTGGGTATAATGAAAACGATGTTAATGATATAGTCAAATCGGTTAGAAAGAAGAAACGAGTATAAGAATCGTGATAGATACAAACGTCTTGATTTCCGGTGTGTTTTTTGGCGGGTTTCCGAGAGAAATTCTTAGCGCTGTTGTTGGTCAAAAAATAACAGCCTGTGCTACGACAGAAATTATTAACGAATACGAGGAAATTGTGCAGGAAATGATTAACAGAAAACAAATGCATATCAATAGAGCGATTTTAAGCCCGCTAATCAAAGCTATGGAAATATTCCATGAGCGTTGATCATCAGATTCGGCAAAATGTGTCTGCGGTAATTATCCATAATGGCTTCGTATGCTCCTTGGGCATTCCCCAGTCTGGCTTGAACTGCTGCCACCCATGCATAGTTCCAGCCCTGCCCGTCATATCCGGCCTCATACTTCCGCCCAATAGTTCGGGACGTTGCTGCTGCAAGCTCCGGGGTCTTTTCTTTGCTGATGGTTTTTCCCGGATATACACCATAAAGCTGTGAGATATGACGATGTCCCGGATCCTTCTCTTCATAATCTTCAATCCATTCCTGGATACCGCCATGCCTTTTACTAACCTTAACCACTGGAAGCCTACCAAGAGCCTCATTTATCCTGATTTCCAGTTCTTTGTCTACCAAGTCTCCATGTTGCTCCATCTCCTGCTGCATGTCCGGACAGCCATTACATATATCCCTTATGATTTCCAAATCCATGGTACAGCCATAGGTCAGCATGCCGCTGGTGCCATCTGGCAGCAAATATTCATTGATTGCATCCATACATGCGCGATCAGCATGATTAGAGAAATGGCAGATGCGGTCAACTCATCTGTGTAGAACAACGTCAGATAGTTGTTGACCATATATCAGGATATCTAGCAGCCGACTTCTCCCAGGCTGCAGCCAAATGCCAGTTTTGGACTTGTTTACTTCTTGAATGCTCATAACATTCTCCTTTAGATAATTTTATGATATCCATATCTTATCACGTTGCTTTTTTACGGTACTATGCATTTTTACTCAAAGTGTACTCAGATTTTTGTCCTTTTTTCCCATTAGCTCCATTGTATGCTTTTCCAATCACCCGCCTGCAATTGGTAAAATCTACACCTCCGTTCATTCATCCGCTCCTTTCCAAAGATATTTCTGCCGCAGATAATCCGCATGTTCCGCAGTAATAACACCCTCGCTGATTTCTGCCATGTTGATGCTGCCATACAACTCTCCCCACAGACAGTCAAGAAGATCAGATTTCCACCCGCAGTATCCCAATTCCACTTCCCAGCCTTTTCCCTTCCAGCATGTATTCCTTCGCTTTTCTCTGCAGTGATGTAATCTCCGGATAGTCTGCGGGATCCTCTAACAATCTGCCATAGATCCTTCGCTCCGCTTCGCGTCCGTCAGCATCCTCCCGCGTCACCCGGAACAATCTCTGGAATTGCAAAATATTGCTCTCTGCCGGCAGTATTTCCGCCAGTCCGGGATACAGCATCCAGGAATCGCAGACATAAGCGATCTGCTTCCCCCAGATCTGAAAAGCCTTTCCAAAGGATGCTTTGACAGCGGATATATCCAGCTTCTCCCCCTGTGGAATATGGACATTGATCACCGGAACCCTTCCCGTGATCCCGGACTTTATCTCTATCTCCTTCCATTCCACATCCATCTCTTCAAATTCCAAACGTCCCAGACGTCGGAGCCTGCATTCAATATGGCGGAAAAACCATCCTTATCTATCCGGAACAATGCTCTGTTTTTCTGATATTCTTCCTCCGGAATCTGAAGCTCCATTACGGCGCGGATCGCTTCCGGCATCATCCGGATTCCTTCCAAAAAGTGACGCAATTCCATATTCATTCCTCATTTATTATCTGCCGGACATAATCCGAAAAATCAATACTTCTGCCCTCGATCCGTGATTCCTCCGCAGCCAGCGCCATCAGATGGCTTTCCACAGAAACAGCGGCATCCGTTTTGCCCTGTTTTCCTTCCCCAATCATCCTTACAAAATCCCGCATCATACTCATATCACTTCCGCCATGTCCCTTCGTTGATGTATGCAGCCGGATCGTCTCTGTCATTCCACTTGTGAAATCAGCGATTTCAATCGTTCCCTGCTCCATATCTCCTTTCATCTCACCCCTCGTCCCCATCAGCCGGATCCGCCTTGCGCACTGCTCCGTAAAAGCCGTCATCAGAAAGGAAGCCGTGACTTCATTTTCAAATTCGATATTCACGGTCTGATGGTCTACCACCGTATTATCACAGTGAAATACACATCTTCCATAAGGCCCTTTTTGTAAAGCGGAAAGGATATGCTCCGGGTCCGCCTTCTCCGTAACCGCATAGACCAATCCGTCCTCCTCCGCTTTCGGATGCTCCATATAAAATCTGGGTGCGTAAAAAGCGCAGTCGTCCCGACGTGCGCAGCCATCCATACAGTACGCCGGCGCGCCCTTGGGCGCGTTTTCTTCTTTAAAATAAGTCAAAGCGCCAAAGGAACTGATTCTCTTGCATCGGCTGTCTGCCAGCCATAAAAGGATATCCATATCATGGCAGCATTTCTGCAGGATCATAGGACTGGACATTTCCGCGTTCCGCCAGTTTCCTCTGACAAAGCTGTGGGCATGGTGCCAGTACCCCACTTCTTCTATATGCTGTATACTGATCAGACGCCCGATCCTGCCTTCTTCCAGCAGGGACTTAAGTTTTGTAAAAAACGGTGAATAACGGAGTACATGGCAGATCGACAGAATTCGGGCGTACTTCCGGGAATATTCTCCCATTTTCACGATTTCACTCTTATCCGGCGACATCGGCTTTTCACAAAGCACATGATACCCCTTTTCCATTGCCATCACGACCGGTTCACAGTGCATCTTGTCCTGGGTACAGACCATCGCGCAATCCGCCATCTTATCTTTGGACAGCAATTCCTCATAGGACGAGAACCGCAGCTCCTCCGGTATCTGATGCTTTGCCGCAAATTCCTCCCGCCGCTCACGGTCCGGTTCCGCCACCGCAACGACCCTAAACTCATTCGGGTGCTCCAACGCATACTGTGAATATACATGCCCGCCCCGAAGCCCCGCTCCGATCAAAATACTTGTCACCTGTTTCATAATACCGATTCCCTCCCCTAACTACTTTATACCATCCATTCCTTACTTTTTCAACCGGATCTTCAATACCGTGTCCTTCTCATCCGGCAGCGGATATGTAAATACGGGATTTTCCCCGAATGAAACAAAGGCTACATCCGGATAAAGCGCGGTATTCCACGCCTCGCCCCGGTTCACTTCGCTTCCGTCTGCCAGATAGGTAACCTCTTCCAGGCTGTCCGGCCCGATTCCATACAGCGGCAGTGCCCCGAGAGGCGTCTCATACACATGAGCGTAAATGATATCTCCCCTCTGCGTATATCTTCCCCAGTCCGGCTTCGCCAGTCTGGAAATTCCACATCCATAGATACTCTCCTGGTTCTTTTTCATCCACTTTCCGACCTCTTTTAAAATAGCAACGCTCTCCCGCGGAATGTTCCCCCTTGCGTCCGGTCCCACATTCAGGATCATATTTCCGCCCTTGCTCACACATTCCACCAGCTTACGGACCAGCATCCGCGGGCTTTTATATTGATGGTCATAATTACAGTATCCCCAATGATTGTTCATCGTCGCGCAAAGCTCCCAAGGTATCGGATTTCCTTTTTCATCACATACACCTTCCGGCGGAATGATCTGCTCCGGACTTGCGAAATCCCCGCTGTAGATCAGCGGATGCTCCGTCACAATGCTCCCATGGGCATCTCCCGCCCCTTCCAGACGGTTATCCAGTATCACATCCGGCTGATAAGAACGTACCATTTTCACCAGCTCCGTGGCCCTCCATTTTTCTCCTGCCATATCATCATAGGAAAAATCAAACCAGAGCAGGTCTAATTTTCCATAATTTGTCACCAGCTCCTTGACCTGCCCATGCATGTAATCCAGATAGCGGCCGAAATCAATTTTTTCATCTTTATACGCTTCATGATTCCGCATTGGATGCTGCCGGTCCCCATACTTTGGGAAATCCGGATGATGCCAGTCAATGATTGAAAAATAAAGTCCTGTCCGCAGCCCTTCCTCCCGGCACGCGTCTACAAATTCCCGAACCAGATCCCGTCCTGCTTTCGTATTGGTAGACTTATAATCCGTCAGTTTGGAATCAAACAGGCAGAAGCCGTCATGATGCTTTGCCGTCAGCACCGCATACTTCATTCCCGCTTCTTTTGCCAGCCGCGCCCATTCCTTCGGGTCATAGTCCACCGGGTCAAACTGCTTAAAATATGTTTCATACTGCCGGACAGTCATTTCCTTTTCTGACATCACCCATTCCCCGCAGGCCGGAATCGCGTACAGCCCCCAATGTATAAACATTCCGAACCTTGCGTCCATAAACCATTTTGTCCGCTCCCTGATCTCCTGATTCATGATTACCGCTCCCTTCTTAGAAATTGTACAAAAATATGCGGAAAACCTGTCTCCGGCAGTTTTTCCGCATATAAAAAATATAATTTTAACCTTTAACCGCCCCTCCTGACAGCGCCTCAATAAAGAACTTACTGAAAATACAATATAACAGCACCGGCGGCAGTATGATCACGACCATCGCGGAAAACAGTCCATTATAATTCGTGTTAAATGCCGTCGTAAAGGTAGACAGCAGCGCCGGTACCGTCAGCTTTTCTCTCGTGATCAGCACCAGTGACGCCCAGTAATATTCATTCCAGTTGTTCAGAAACGCAAGCACTGCCGCTGTCATGATCCCGGGGCGGGCGATGGGGAATATCACCTTCACCCAGGTCTGAAAATATCCACAGCCGTCAATTCTTGCCGCCTCTTCCAAATCCTTCGGGATATTATCATAATAATTCTTGATCACGAAAAAGCTGACCGCGATCCCGCTGCAGGAATAGATCAGGATCAACGCCCCTCTGGTATCATAAAGCCGCAGATTGTTGACCAGATTATACACCGGATAAGTCAGCGCCGTAGCCGGAATAAACATCGTGGAGTACAACATGATACTTACCAGGGTCTTTCCACGGAATTCCATTCTCGCGACCACATAGGCTGACATAGAGATCATCACCACACTGATCACTACCGAGAGTCCCGCGACCAGCAGGCTGTTTCCAAAATACCGCAGTACATGCAGGTCCCGGAAGGTCGAGATATACCCATCCACGCAGATCGATTCCGGAAGCTGGAATCCCGGCCTTGCCAGAGGATCCTTTTTCAGGCTGGACAATACCAGCCAGACCAGCGGGACCAGCGCCACGGTCAAAGCCCATATCAGACAGATATAGGTAAAAACGCGTGTTCCCATGGGCATACTATTTACACCTTTCCCTGACATTTCCTTTTTCATTTTCATCCCCCATCTCATTTCTCATGTTTCTTAAAGCGCAGGCTGTACAGCAGGTTGATCACAAGTATGATGACCATTCCCGCCAGAATCTGGATCACGGCCACCGAATTCGCCCTGCCGAACTGTGTTCTCGGACTGGTGATCGCCAGCTCACGGATCACATAGCTGATACTGTATGTCCCCGCGGCTCCCTTTGTCAGAAAATACACTTCATTATAAAGAAGGAATCCGGAGGTCGCCGCCAGCACGGAAACCGTTTTCAGAGTTCCTTTGATCATCGGGATCGTAATATACCAGTCCTGTTTCAATCCGCTGGCGCCATCCAGCATGGCGGCCTCGCGGATTTCCTCCGGAACTGCCATAATATTTCCCAGGATCATCAGAGTCGTGGTACCCGTGAAAAAGATGTAGGCACATGTCATGGCAATAAATGCCGGTCCCTTCAGCAGCAATATACTGTCTGTAAAATCCGGATTGAACAAACGAATAACCGGGTTAATGATTCCATAAGACGGATTATACAGTTGAAGAAAGATCACGCCCATAGCAGCCGTAGAGACCATATTCGGTATGATATAAATATTGCGGACAAGCTTGATCCCCTTTACCTTCCTGGATAAAGCAAGGGCGATCAGCGTGGCTATGGGAATCTGTACGGCCGCCCCAAGCGCCGCCCACACGGTAGAATTGCGCAGAGCCTCCCAGAAGAAGGGATAGGTCTGGAAAATGTATTGATAATTCTCCCACAGATTGCCAAACCCCAAAAATTCCGGGCTGGTGATATTGGTATAATCCCATTTACAAAAGGATGTGACAAATACCGTAATGATCGGATAGAGATAGAATACACAAAACGCGGTCATCGTAGGCGCCAGAAAAGCGATGATAAAGCCTGTCCTTCGCATCCTTAGTTTACTTTTTGTTTTCGACAATTTTTCCATGTACGATCCTCTTATCCGATCAACGCGATCAGTTCTTTTTGAAGCTGTTCAAATCTTGCGTCAATATCCGCTCCTGAAACCGCGCATTCCATCAATGCATTGATGATGGAGCTGTCCACATCAGAGCCCCACGTATAATTCAAGTCGATCACGATCGTCTCCGCGTCGTTAACCTGGGAGCATGCCTCTGCCAGCTTGATGGTTGCCGCGTTACCGCTCTCTTTTGCAAGCGCGTTTAGATCCAGCGAAACATTACACGGATTTGCCTGTACCTCTGTGAAAATCTTTTCCTGTACTTCCGCGCTGGTCATATATTTGATAAATTCCAGAGCCAGCTCCGTCTTTTCTTCGCTCATCCCATTGGCCACTGCCAATCCGCCGCCTGCGGACGCGATCGCTACATTTCCCGGGAAAATCGCCGGTACGATAGAATCCGTCAGGGATTCATCAATGGCGCTGGCATTCCATACTCCGTTAAACAATACGCCCACATTTCCGTTGGTGTTGAAATCTGCCATCAGATTTCCATTATCATCTGTCGTGTGGTCGGAACCATTTTCCTGATCCAGCTTTGCCGCCGTTTTAAATGCTTCCGCAAATTCCTCGGACTGTATGGTATCCTCGGTAAGCTCAGATTCCAGCATCTTTTTGCCGGTTTCCGTAGATGCCATGACTGCGTTGATCACATAGCTGGAGCCCTGCCCCGCGATATAGCTGTAAGAATCATCGTTCAGATCACGGATTTTTGCCATTGCTTCCCCAAAGGAAGTCCAGTCAGAAAACGCGTCCTCTGAAATCTTTGCCTTTTCAAACAAAGCGGAATTATACCAGAGCCCCCGGCTTTCAATCTGATCATGTACCGCGTAAATATGTCCGTCCTGGTCATGCTGCGTATAGTTCAGTCCCACTGCGTCCTGCAGGCCATTTTCGTCAATGTACGGTTTCAGGTCATAGACAATATCCTGCTGGATAGCAGAAAGCGGTACTCCGCTGCCGCCCACGTCTACGATATCCGGGAAGGAACCGCCTGCCACCTGGGCGCTTACAATGTCATCCCGGTTCTCTACGGCGATCGGTTTAAAGGTAACAGCTCCATCCGCGTGCTCTTCGGCAAACGCGTCATAAATATCCCGCATTGCCTGTGCCGCCGCCCATTCGCTTTCGTCCTGATAATATCCATGATAAAATTCTAAGACCTCTCCGTCTCCTGAGGAAGAATCCTCGCTGTCCTCCGATTCCGTACTCTCTGCTCCGCCCGTATTATCCGTGCTTTCTGAGCTTCCCCCCGCGTTACCGCCGCACCCAGCCAGCAGAGAACCACACATTGCCGCTGTCAATAAAATGCTTACAAATCTCTTTTTCATAAGTTTCCTCCTTTTCTTTTTGTGCGTTTTTGCTTTTCTTATTTATATTTTATCCTTATTTTTGTGCATTTTGAATGAATTGAATTTACTCAAACCTGTAGAATATTGACTAATTTCCGGAAAAAATATGGAATATATTTACCTTTGCAAAATTCTCCTTATTTTGCACAAAAAAAAGATACGGATCAGCAATTCTTCTATACACAATCACCAATCCGTATCTGCTTATTCTCTTCTTTTCTATCTGTTCAGCTATTTACATTTCTTCTCCAAAATCCTGTACGGACATTTCTCCCGACAGCACGTTCAAAATATTGCCGGTAAACCATGCTTTCTGTTCGGCATTCCATAGATTATCCGGAACATCGATCTTTTTCTCCGCGTCCAGCACCAGATCTGTCGCCTGGAATAATCTCGTTTTTTTCTCTGTAAAATCCTGAAAAGAAACCCGTGGATTCGCAGGAATCTGTTCCGTTTCTTCCAGTATCCGGGTTTGTACCGGCTCGCTCATGATATATTTTAAAAACCGGATCGCCGCCTGTTCCCGTTCCTCATTCCCGCTGCGGCCTAAGACATACCCAAGGCACGCTGATTCGCAGGACATGGAACTGCCTGACTCCGTAGGAAGAAGCGCGTATCTGGCATGGATATCTTCTGAGATCATGGGCGCTCCCCATACACCATTGACATAGATCGCCAGCTTTCCTTCATTAAAAAGGCTCGTTTCATCCAGATATGTGTAAGCCGCGCTTTCCGAACCGGAAAACCGGTAAATGCTTTTCAACCGGCTGACAATTTCCTCCAGCTCGGTTCCCTTCAGAAGCAGTTTGCTGCTCTGCGTCATTTCCGGCATTTCTTCCCTCCTGCCTGCCAGCATATGATCCGTAAAATACAGATACCCCTCTCCCGAAGCCTGCAGCGGCCGCACTCCCCGATCCTGTTCTTCTGACCAGACCCACAGCGTTTCACACATATTCAAAAATTCCTCCCACGTTTTTGGAAGCCTTTCAATCCCTGCCTCTTCAAATATTTCTTCGTTATACCAGTAACCTCCGCTCAGAGATAAAACATCCGCCACGGTAAAAAGCTGATTTTCCTCCGTCACCCAATAATCCATATTGGCTTTGGAAATGCTTTCCGCGAATTCCGGGTCTTCCTCCAGATACGGCATCAGATCCAGGGCCATACCATTTTCCACCATAAATTCATAGGTACGGTTCTTTCCCATACCGCTGAATGTCACAATATCCAGAGTATCCCCCACCATGATCATATCTTCTACCTTCCGCAGCATTTCTGCCCTGGTCGGCATGGAAATGAGCTGCAGGCGGACATCCGGATTTTCTTTTTGAAATCCTTCATAAATGTCCCGCATTGCCACATGATCTGCTTCCGTACTCCCCCAGGCATGAATGAGCGTGATCGTCACAGGCTCTTTTTCCTCTTTTTTACAGCCGCTGAAAATGCAGGCCAGAAAAAAAATTCCCAGAATACACCATCGGTTAATTTTGCGCATTGCTTTCTCTCTTTCTGAATTCTTTTGGCGAAACCCCTGTTTTCTTCTTGAACATCCTGGAAAAGTATCCCGAATCCTCAATTCCTACCATCCCTGATATTTCATAGGTCTTCATATCCGTATGAAGCAAATACTCCTTGGCGGTTTCGATCCGCCGGTCCAATATGGCGTCAAACAGGTTTCTGCCTGTCTTATTTTTATAAAGCCTGCTCAGATAACTCCCGTTGGCATGCAGGGTGGATGCCATTTCCTCCAGTGATATCCGTGACTGATAATTCTCTTCGATATAATGCTCTATCTGCAGATACAGATTTCCCGGCTCCTCCCTTTTCACCTTTTCCATCTCACGGCGGCTCTTTTCCAGTTCCCGGATGGCTTTTTCCACTGCTTTCGGCAGTTCTTCTATAATGGAAACCTTTAGTACATATTCGCACACATTATACCGGATCGCTGTTCTTGCGTATTCAAACTCCGAATGTGCTGTCAGCAGGATGACCTGTATCTCCGGACAGGTCTCATACACATATTTACATACCTCCAGCCCGTCCAGCACAGGCATCCGGATATCTGTAATGATGATATCCGGGCGTTCCGCTTCCATCTGATCGATCAGCTCCTGGCCGTCACAGGCCACCGCCTCCAGTCTGCAGTCCATCTTTTCCCAATTGATCAGCTTCTGTAAGGCTTCTCTGATATATCCCTCATCATCTGCTGCCATGATCTTCCACACTGTCCCCACCTCTTTCTGCCAAAAGAACAATCTCGATCTTTGTACCTTTTCCTTTTCCGCCATGGATCCGGAACGCATGATGCTCCCCATATAAGATCCGCAGCATCCGTCTTGTATTTTCCAGACCCGTACGCGTATGTCCGACATCTTCATCCCATTGGCTTGTATCAAAACGATTTTTGGCTAATTTTTCCGTATCAAATCCAACCCCGTCATCCTCTACACAGATATGAAGCAGAGTACGCGTTTCCCGCTCTACATCTTTACGCTCCGCGCCTTTCATACCAAAATAATCCTCCGGCACTTCCTGGCGTTCGTATAAATGTACTTTTACCATCCCCTTTTCCCGCTTCGGCTCCAGACCATGGGACACCGCGTTCTCCACAAGAGGTTCAATGAGTAGACGCGGGATCAGATCCTGATTGATCTCTTCCTCTTCTACCACGATTTCATAGGAAAGCTTCTCCTGGTATCTGCTTTTCTGCAGATACAGATAAAATCTTACGATCTCCATTTCCTCAGATACCCGGATCTTGACCTCCTTCTCCCGGAAGATTTTTCCCTGTATTAATTTGGAAAATGCCTGCAGACCTTCATAAACCTCTTCATTTCCGGCCATCTTTGCCCGCAGGCTCAGCATAGCAAGAATATTAAACTGAAAATGCGGATTGATCTGCGCCTGCAGATACTTCATCTGCGCCTGCGCGGCCAGAAGCTGCTTCTCATACACCTGCTTGATCAGGTACCGGATCCGGTCTGCCATCTCGTTGAACACCATACCGATATCATGAAATTCCTGTATTGAGGAATCCTCCATCCTTGCGTCAAAATCCTGCTTTCCAAATGCCCGGATACTCTCGATCATCCTTGTCACCGGCTTTGTAAAACGGTAGCTGATCCCAAATGCCATAAAAAACGTAACCGTAAGTACCACCAGCAGGCCCACGGCAAATATCAGCATAGTCGGCTTCAATACGGAAAAAATGTTTTCCTGCCCGACAGCGATCACAGTACGGATTCCAAAGCCGCAGGCCGTCCCACAGCCTATGATGTTATTTCCTGATACGGAACGGCGCCCGCTCCATACCTTTTCCTGATCCGTCAATTGTTCGACCTCACTCTGCCTGCCATGCGAAGCGACCACATGACTTTCTCCGGAGATCACGGACCATTCACCTCCACTGTAAGAGAGGACTTCCGAGAGAACCAGCCGGACGGCCTCCGTACTGATCACCGCGATCCCGATCCCCTTTTCCCACATATCATCATCGTAGATCCGAAAGCACAGATCCATATGCCCCTCACCCGTTATACATTCATATCGCTCTCCACTCTCTTTAAACTCCTGCTGAAGGCTCCTGTACTGATTTTCCTGTTTTTTCTCCGCGGATAAGGTGGAGGCGTAATAATGTTCATAAATACACGCGTCCGCATTGTTGAACAGATAGACGCTTGTCACAAAAGGAATCTGTCCCTGAACCATATTTCGGTCCGAAAAGACCTCCATACTATAAGATAGCTGTGGTTCCATCTCTGCCGCGTCATATCCGTTTCCCTCAAAAAAAGCATTTAACGTAGCATTGTGCCGGATCGATACGGCGCCGTCCTCTATAAACTGCATGTGCGTCTGAAACTGCTGGCTCGTCTGATCCAGGACATACCGGATATCCTCCTGTGTATTTTCTACAAAAACCGAAAAAAAGACATACAAAACAGCGGCACACACCGAAAGCAGGGTGCATGCCGACGCCAGGAGCATCAATGTTGTAAGTTCTTTTTTCAGAGTTCTCTTTTTCATCTTAATTTTATAGTCTCTTATCTGGGAATTCCTGTTTCTTTTTGGCGTGCAATATCATTATACTTCATACACCGGCGTAATTCAACGTTTTCCCTTAACGCGTCCGTCTCATGGAGATTCCCGCGAAAATAATTGCAGCTGCGGCTCCCTGCATGATCTTACCTTTCGTTCCGTCACCTTATCCCCCGGCTCAAGCTTCCCGCAGAGCAACGGAGACTCCACATCATAAAGTCCCGTACAAGCCTTCACCCGTTCCGCGTTATCATTCGCGTAACAATACCTGCACCCGTTTTTACAAGTATTATAAGTTCCCACCTCCACGCTTTCCACACAGCCGCACTCTTCCCTCTGGTTCTTATCCTTTTCTAACTTCAGTGTACATCCCATGATTTTCTCGATCTGCTTTTTATCAATGCAGCTTCCATGCCGGATTCCCACATTCCGCAGATCCAGCTTCTCCGCGCAGGTCTCGATCGCCAGTCCGTTGCTTTTCGCGATCTCAGCCATTCTCTTTGCCATATACACCATTTCTTCCCTGTCCGGATTCCGGATATGCATTTCTTTCGTATTGCGCAGCATTTTCGCGTAAAAATCCACGAAACTGAAAACCACTTTTTCCGTATGATTTTTCAGGCAGCCGGCAATCTCTTCAAATGCCTTCAGATGATATTCTATCGTATATCTCTCATTTACCAGAATCGGATCATAACGCCATACCACTCTGTCCCGTCCTGCTTTTTCAGATAATTTCCGGAAGGTATGGAACAGCTCTTTTCTTTTATCCGGAAGCCCTGGTTCCATATCCTTTCCATATCCGGTAAGCGTAAATTGAAAATAGTACGGATATTCCCGCAGCTCTTCCAGTCTGTCCAGCATCGGGGCAGGGTTCTTCGTCCAGAATACGATACAGTCCACTACCCGCGGAGACAGCTCGATCCGGCTCACCTGATGAGGGTTCATTGGATTTCTTACATACAGAAAGCCTTCTCTAAGACGGCGAAAAAACCACTCCGCGTAATAATTTGGTATATCCGTTCTCCTGCTGACGCTTAATATCATAATTTTCCCCCCTGGTATTGCATAGTAGCCACTTTGTATATTGTAATGCAACGGGACATAAAAACCAATCCCTATTTGAGATTGACTTTTTTTACTGTTGATATTACAATTCTAACAAGAAAAACAAGCACATACCTCCTCTATAACATGAATAGACTTATATGCCGCAGGTCAACCAGCAATATATCACGGAAAGGAATCGCACACAATGAAGCTGATCACTTATGAAGACGCAAGCCGTCAGGGAATCGATATGAGCATGATCTCTGTCTGTCGGAAACTTCGAAAACTGGCAAAGCTTGATCGTTTGAAATTGGATAAAAGTGAACACCGAAGCGGACTGAACAAACACCTCTTTGATTATATCGAATATTGCGGCCGGGATGTTCCGGATTTTATAAAGCAATATTTATCGAACCTTCAGCCTTATATGATCATGCGAAAAAAAGACCAGGAACCGGGAAATTCCTTTATCTGTGTGATTGACAATGTGTACCGTGTATCCGTATACATTAAAGTAGACCACCGGCAATTCGAAGAAGTCATTGTATCCTTTCATGAAGATAACAAGCGGGGCATCGCAAAAACGAATAGCCTGATCCGGACAGATTCCCAGCGATATGTTCCTATTTTTGCAGATTCTGTTCTAAGCTGTATGGAAAATGAAAATCGCTATGTGGTCAGAGCCTTTTTTCAAAGGGGACTGACTGTCCTGGGGCTGGATCTTGCGGCAGCAAAATGCGCCGATGTATTTCTTGTTGAAAAAAACGCGATCCATATGCAGTTTCTCTCTTATTGCAATGACTATATCAGAGACCTTTACACCAGTGATCTCGATCTTGATTTTGATCAGATCGAAGTATTCTCCATGCTGCAGCAGGTTTCTTTTACTTCTTATGGAAGAGATACTTTTTCCAGTGTTTCGATTTTGATCGACAGCCTGTGCGTACAAAAAGATATGTTTAGTAAGTCTTTGGCAGATTTTGCTCTGGTCACTTTTGTCCAGAACCTGAAATTAACAGAAGAACAGAAGCAGGAGCTGTTGGAGCTGTTGGAAGAAAAATTCCGCGTAACCAGCATTCGCGGTATTGATCTGATATTGGAAAGGATCCATGAAAATATGTGTCTGCAAGGAGTATAAATCATCATGTCAGAAAAAATTTTAGTCATCGCGGAAAAGCCATCCGTAGCACGGGATATCGCCCGTGTCATGCATTGTAATAAAAAAACAAATACCTATATAGAAGGGAATCCGTACATCGTCACCTGGGCGCTTGGCCATCTGGTCACCCTTGCCGATCCGGAAGAGTACGGCAAACAATATCAGTCCTGGAGCATGGACACCCTTCCCATGCTTCCCAAAGAATGGAAGTTAGTAGTGATCAAACAGACCTCCCGCCAGTATGCCGCTGTCAAAGAACTCCTGCACCGAAAGGATGTTTCCCAGGTCATCATCGCGACCGATGCCGGAAGGGAGGGGGAACTGGTGGCACGCTGGATTCTGGACAAGGCCGGCAATAAAAAGCCTGTCCTCCGTCTTTGGATCTCTTCTGTCACAGACAAAGCCATCCGGGAAGGCTTCTCCAACCTGAAGCCCGGAAAAGCCTATGAAAATCTATATCACGCGGCGGTCGCGCGGGCGCAGTCCGACTGGGTCGTAGGGATCAACGCGACCCGTGCCCTGACCTGCAAATATAACGCCCAGTTGTCCTGCGGCCGTGTCCAGACTCCTACCCTTGCCATGATCGCCGCGCGTGAAGAAGAGGTCCGGCATTTTCAGCCAAAGGCGTATTACGGGTTGAAAGCGGTTTCCGGCGGCATTACCTATACCTGGACAGACGAAAAATCCGGTTCCTGCCGTACCTTTGACAAGGAACGAATCGAAAAGCTTTGTGCTCAAGTCTCCTCCGAAATGCTCAAGATCACAGAAATCCAGCGAAAGACAAAGCATTCCGGAGCACCGGCCCTCTATGACCTTACGACCCTGCAGCGGGAAGCAAACCAGAAATTCGGCTTTTCCGCAAAGGAAACCTTAAATATTATGCAGCGGCTGTACGAAAATCACAAGGTCCTGACCTATCCGCGCACGGATTCCCGTTATCTGACTTCGGATATGCTGGATACCATTGAAGAACGCTTAAAGGCTTGTGCCATCGGTCCCTACAAAAAGCTGGCGCTAAAGCTTTCCCGGCAGAAGTTCCAGGGAAAGCCTGCCTTTGTAAACAACAGCAAGGTCAGTGACCATCATGCCATCATCCCCACGGAGCAGTTCGTGGATCTCAGTCATATGGGCAATGAAGAACGGAAGATCTATGATCTTGTAGTACGGCGTTTTCTGGCTGTCCTTTGCCCGTCCTGCGAATATGAAGAAACTTCCGTCATGGCAAAAATCGGCTCCGAGACCTTTCAGGCGCGTGGAACGATCCTGAAAGCTCCCGGCTGGCGTGAAGCCTATGAACAGGGATATGAAGAATTGGATGAGGATGATCTGGAAGGTTCTGGCTTCGAAAGCCACTCCGCTTTTTCGATCCGCCCGGACTCTTCCGATTCCTCAAACGGACAGTTCCAGGGAGATTCGGTCAGATCACTGCGGCAAGGAGCGTCCCTTCCGGTTTCCAAATTGTCCGTGACCGAGGGAAAGACAAAGCCGCCGGCATATTTTACGGAAGGTACTTTGATCGCCGCCATGGAAAATCCGGTGAAGTATCTGCAGCACAAAGACCAAAATATCATCCGTACTTTGGGGGAGACCGGCGGACTTGGTACTGTCGCGACCCGTGCGGACATCATTGAAAAGTTATTCAACAGCTTTCTTATGGAAAAACGTGGAAATGAAATTCATCTGACTTCCAAGGGAAAACAGCTCTTAGAGCTGGTTCCCCAGGATCTGAAAAGTCCGGAGCTGACCGCTTCCTGGGAACAACGTTTGCAGGCCATCGCCGCAGGCAAGGAATCTGATAAACAGTTTATGGCCGAGATCCAGGATTACACCGTATCTTTGATCCAGGAGATCAAGACCGGAAACGGCACCTTCCGCCACGATAACATGACCCGTAAGAAATGCCCTCAGTGCGGAAAGTTCATGCTGGAAGTCAACGGCAAGCATGGAAAAATGCTGGTCTGCCAGGATCGTGAATGCGGTTACCGCGAAACCATTTCCAGGCATACCAATGCCCGCTGCCCGGTCTGCCATAAAAAGATGGAGCTTGTCGGCAAGAACGATGGACAGCGTTTTGTATGCGTCTGCGGATACCGTGAGAAGCTAAGCGCTTTTGAAGAACGAAGAAAAAAGGAAGGAAAAGGGGTCAACAAACGAGATATCAGTAATTATATGAAAAAACAGGCCAAAGAAGCAAAAGAACCGATCAATAACGCGTTTGCGGAAGCCTTCGCTAAAATAAAACTGGATGAAAACTAAAATACCTTACAAAAAAACGCGGCCACATATCCACGGCCGCGTTTTTTTATCACGAAGTCTCCAGCAAAATGCGCCAGTGACGCATTTTGTCGGATTCTATATTCTTTATTCCTGTTCAAACAGGTGCCGGATCAATGTATGCCCTTTTTCTACCATGATCCCGCCCTCCCCTGTCTTTTCATCATATCTGTCCGCTTTTCCGCCCAGATCCTTTGTACTGTCATAGAGCAGATAAGGAATCGGATCCGCCACATGGGTACGTACTCTGACCGGTGTCGGATGGTCCGGCAGTACCAGCATACGGAAGTCTACATTTTCCGCGTGCAGCTTTTCTGCCACCGGCCCGATGATCTGCTCATCGATCCGCTCGATCGCCGTCATCTTATCCTGGTAGCTCCCCTGGTGTCCCATTTCGTCCGGAGCCTCGATATGTATATAGACAAAATCATCCTCTCCCAGAAGGGCTTCCACTGCCGCCTGTCCTTTTCCTCTATAATTGGTATTCAGGCCGCCGTTTGCGCCTTCTACGGAAATATTGCGCATTCCCGCGCCTACCGCAATTCCTTTTAGAAGATCCACCGCGGAGATCATAGCCCCCTTCAGGTGATGCTCTTCTTCAAAGGAAGACAGTGCCGGCCTTGTACCGCCGCCCCAGAACCAGGCAGAATTTGCAGGATTCAAGCCCTGCTCCTTCCGCTTGATATTGATAGGATGGTTGGACAGAATATCATAACTCTTCACCATCATCTCCCGAAGCACCGGATCTTGCGGCAGATACCCGCCGATCCTCTGTGTCAGGATATCATGGGGAGCCGTCAGCTCTACCACCTTTCCATGCTTCCAGATCAGAAGATGCCGATAACTGGTCCCTACATAGAACTCATATCCTTCCCGTTTCAGCCCCTCCTTTAATGCCTCGATCAGTACCGCCGCGTCGGCAGTGCTGATCTCACCGGAGCTGTGATCCAGAATATGCCGGTCTTCATACTTCTCTTCTTCCTCCGACAAGGTGACAATATTACAGCGGAACGACACGTCATCCGGCTTCATATCTACCCCGATGCTTAGTGCCTCCAGCGGAGAACGCCCCGTATAATATTTCGCCGGATCATATCCGATGACAGACAGATTTGCCGTATCGCTGCCCGGAGACATTCCCTCCGGCACGGTCCGTACCATTCCAATCTCAGACCTCGGAGCAAGCCGATCCAGATTCGGTGTACGCGCCGCTTCAAGCGGTGTTTTTCCGCCCAGCTCTTCCAGCGGTTCATCTGCCATTCCGTCACATAATACGATCAAATATTTTTTCATCTTTCTCTCACTATCCTTCCACACGGATTCTGTGGAGAATGCCTGGGAATTCCTTTGCGTTTTCCTCATATTCCCGTTCCGTAAGCACACCGGTCAAAAATCCGAATTCCCCTTCCAGACCTTCTGCCCGAATGATCTCCACCGGACCAAATTTACTTTCCACATGTGCCCTCAAAGCTTCCGGCTCCCCGGAGATCCGGACAAAGAACCGTTTGCTCGTATCCGCGAAAGGAAGCAGCTCTAATTTATCGCTTTTCCACATGGTCATAATATTTCTGTGAAGATGCTTTGCCTCGTCCACCACGTCCGCGACAACAGCGCTTGCCGTCGGAAGCTTGCCTGCCCCGCTGCCATAGAACATAGCATCTCCCAGGACATTTCCGTGGACAAAAATGGCATTGAATACGTCATTCACACTGTAGAGCGGATGCTCCTTTTTCAATAAATACGGTGCTACCATGGCCTGCAGAAGATCGCCCTGCCGCTTACTGGTAGCCAGCAGCTTGATGGTCATCCCCATGGCCTTCGCGTACATCATATCTTCTTTGGTTATCTTCGTGATCCCTTCCGTGTAAATATCTTCAAAGTCTACCTGCTGCCCGGAGATCAGGGAAGAGAGGATCGCGATCTTACGGCAGGCATCATATCCTTCCACATCCGCTTCGGGATTACGCTCCGCGTAGCCCTTCTCCTGGGCTTCTTTCAGCACGTCGTCATAATCCGAGCCTTCGTAGAACATTTTTGTCATCATATAGTTGGTCGTTCCATTCAGGATTCCCGTGATCTCTTCGATCTCATCTGCTGTCATTGAGGAATTCAGCGGACGGATGATCGGAATCCCGCCCCCTACACTTGCCTCAAACAGGAAATTGATATTTCCCTCCCGTGCGATCGACAGCAGCTCTGCCCCATGCTTCGCAACCAGTGCTTTATTGGAAGTAGCCACACTTTTTCCTGCAAGAAGACATTTTTTTACAAAGGTATAGGCCGGTTCAATCCCGCCCATAACCTCCACCACGATCTGGATCTCCGGATCATTCACGATGATATCAAAATCATGGATAATCTTTTCCTGGATCGGATCCCCTGGGAAATCCCGCAGATCCAGCACATATTTGACATGGAGCTCATCCCCGATCCTCTGGTTGATACGGGCTCCGTTCGTATTGATGACCTCTACCACACCTGAGCCTACCGTACCATATCCCATTACCGCTATATTTACCATCTCTTTTTCCCTTTCCTCTTTTTATAATAGTTTGGAACAGCAAACAGTTTCATTGTCTGCTGTTCCTTCCCTGCTTACTTCGACACAGCCCCCAGATATGCATTGATAAATGGATCGATATTTCCATCCATCACACTGTTCACATTACTGATCTCCGCGTTTGTCCGATGATCTTTTACCATTGTATAAGGCTGCATGACATAAGACCGTATCTGATTGCCAAATCCAATCTCCTTCACATCCCCACGGATATCCGACATTTTTTCTGCCTGTTCCTGCTGCTTGAGCAGATACAGCTTGGATTTGAGCACCTGCATCGCTTTATCCTTATTCATGTGCTGGGAACGCTCATTCTGGCACTGCACCACGATCCCTGTAGGCAGATGCGTGATCCGGACCGCGGACGAGGTCTTATTGATATGCTGGCCGCCGGCGCCGCTGGAACGGTAGGTGTCGATCCGCAGATCATCTTCATTAATGTCAATCTCGATATCATCCTCAATATCCGGGATCACATCACAAGAAGAAAATGACGTCTGACGCTTGCCCGCCGCGTTGAACGGAGAAATCCGGACCAGACGGTGGACTCCCTTCTCTGAACGCAGGAAACCATAAGCATTCTCACCGGACACCTCAAAGGTAACCCCCTTGATCCCTGCCACATCTCCTTCCAGATAATCCAGGACCTCCAGGGAAAATCCCTTCTTCTCCGCCCACCGGCTGTACATCCGGTAAAGCATACCGGTCCAGTCGCAGGACTCGGTTCCTCCCGCTCCCGCGTGAAGCGTCACGATCGCGTTGCTCTTATCATATTCCCCGGTCAGAAGAGTCTGTATCCGAAGCTCTTCAAATTCCGTCTTGAACCGTTCCAGTTCTTCTTCGATCTCTTCAATCGTTTCCTCATCCGGTTCTTCTTCACTCATCTCGATCAGAAGTCCGATATCCTCGTAATCCGCAGACATTTTCTCGATCTGCTTCACCGAATCCTGAAGGCTTCTCAGCTCCTTCATTGTATGCTGGGATTCCTCCGGCCGGTCCCAGAACCCGGGTTCCTCAATATTTCTTTCCAGTTCTTCGATTCTTTCCTTCTTTGACGCTAAGTCAAAGTGAATCCCTCAAATCTTTCAGCGGTTCTTCATATGCAAGCAATGTTGCTTTTAATTCATCTAATAAAACCACCTTATTCACCTCTTTCTTTATAATAAAATTATATTGCTGTCTGCTGTTTGGCTACTTTCTTCCACAGCACTGTTTATACTTTTTGCCGCTCCCACACGGGCATGGGTCATTTGGATAGATTTTTTTGGTTTCACGCTTCTTCGGCGCACGCACGGCACTGTCATCCTTGTTGGTTCCGGTTACCTTGGCAACCTGCTCCCTCTCCACCTTCTGCTCCACACGGATATGGAACAGGGTCCGGATGGTCATTTCCGCGATTGCGTTGGTCATAGCCCCAAACATATCATAGCCCATCATCTTATATTCTACAAGCGGATCTCTCTGCCCGTATGCCTGCAGGCCGATTCCCTGGCGGAGCTGATCCATATCATCAATATGGTCCATCCATCTTCCATCGATCGCTTTCAGAAGAACCACCCGCTCTAACTCACGGATATGCTCCGGTTCCGGGAATTCTGCTTCTTTCGCCTCATATGCCTTCACTGCTTTTTCTTTCAGCAAATGCTTCAGCTCTTTCTGCTGCATATCTTCAATTTCCTTCGCGGAAGGCAATACAAGCTGCGGGATCACTCCGCGGAGCGCGACATCCAGTCCGGTCAGATCCCATTCTTCCGAATCCACCTCCGAAGACGCATACCGATCTGTAGTATTCTCCACAAATTCCGTGATCATATTATAAACCGTATCCCGCATGCTCTCTCCGTCCAGCACGCGGCGGCGTTCTCCATAAATGATCTCCCTCTGCTCGTTCATGACCTGGTCATATTCCAGCAGGTTCTTACGGATCCCAAAGTTGTTGCTCTCGATCTTCTTCTGTGCCTTTTCGATGGCATTAGAAAGCATCTTATGTTCAATCTGCTCGTCTTCTTCCACACCCAGCGTATTGAATACATTCATCAGCTTCTCGGAACCAAACAGACGCAGCAGGTCATCCTCCAGGGAAATGTAAAAACGGGACTCTCCGGGGTCGCCCTGACGTCCGGAACGTCCACGGAGCTGATTATCGATTCGCCTGGACTCATGCCGTTCTGTACCGATGATCTTCAATCCGCCGGCCGCCTTGGCCTCCTCGTCCAGCTTGATATCCGTACCACGGCCTGCCATATTGGTAGCAATGGTCACAGCGCCGTGTACTCCCGCGTCCGCCACGATTTCCGCTTCCATCTCATGGAACTTCGCGTTCAGGACATTATGCTGGATGCCTTCCTTTTTCAGCATCTTGCTCAGCAGTTCTGACACCTCAATGGTAATGGTGCCCACCAGTACCGGCTGTCCCGTAGCATGGGCTTCCTTTACTGCCTTGACAACCGCACGGTACTTTCCTTCCTTGGTCTTATACACAGCGTCATCCAGATCCTTCCTCTGTACCGGGAGGTTCGTCGGGATCTCTACAACATCCATCCCGTAAATATCACGGAATTCCTTTTCTTCTGTCAACGCAGTACCGGTCATACCACTCTTTTTCTCAAACTTATTAAACAGATTCTGGAACGTAATTGTTGCCAGGGTTTTGCTTTCTCTTTTGACTTTCACATGTTCTTTCGCTTCGATCGCCTGATGAAGCCCGTCCGAATACCGGCGTCCCGGCATGATACGTCCGGTAAATTCATCCACGATCACGACCTCTCCCTCAGGGGTTACCACATAGTCCTGATCGCGGAACATGAGATTATGCGCCCGCAGCGCAAGGATGATATTGTGCTGGATCTCCAGGTTCTCCGGGTCAGCCAGATTCTCCAGATGGAAGAACTTCTCCACCTTCTTCACACCGTCCTCTGTCAGATTGACAGACTTTTCCTTTTCATTGACAATGTAATCTCCCGTCTCCTCGATATCCTCTCCCATGATGGCATTCATCTTGGAGAACTCACCGCTTGCCTCTCCCCGTTCCAACTGCCTTGCCAGAATATCACAGGCTTCATAAAGCTTCGTAGACTTGCCGCTCTGCCCGGAAATGATCAGTGGAGTTCTTGCCTCATCGATCAATACCGAGTCCACCTCATCGATGATGGCATAATTCAGACCACGCTGCACAAGCTGTTCTTTATAGATCACCATGTTATCTCTCAGGTAATCAAATCCCAGCTCGTTGTTGGTCACATAGGTGATATCACAGTTATATGCCTGACGGCGCTCGTCATTATCCATACTGTTCAGCACGACACCGACCGTCAGTCCCAAAAATTCATGTACCTTTCCCATCCATTCCGCGTCACGCTTTGCCAGATAGTCATTGACCGTGACAATGTGTATGCCGTTTCCCGGCAATGCATTCAGATATGCCGGCAATGTAGAAACAAGCGTCTTACCTTCACCGGTTCTCATCTCAGCGATCCGGCCCTGATGCAGGATCACGCCACCGATCAACTGCACCCGGTAATGACGCATCCCAAGGCTTCTGACCGCTGCTTCCCGTACAACTGCGAAAGCCTCCGGTAAAATATCGTCCAAAGTCTCGCCGTCCTCCAGACGCTGCCGGAACTCTCTGGTCTTCCCCTTAAGCTCTTCATCACTGAACGCCTGCATCTCAGGCTCTAACTCTTCGATCCGGTCTACGATAGGGTAAATACGCTTCAGTTCATTTTCACTATGCGTACCAAATATTTTCTCTAACAAGCCCATAATCCGCAATTAACTCCTTCTTCTGTTTATTCAGAGTTTATTATAGCAGATTACACAGCATTTTCAAGACATTTTCAATTGTTTCGGTTTTTACCTGATATCACAGAGCGCCCGGTAAGGAATATTTCCTCCAAACAGGTCCAGTGCGCTTCCGATCGTAAAATCCAGTTTTCCGCTGCTGATCCTGCGGAAATTTTCCAGATCCTCCATGCTGCCGATTCCCCCGGCATAGGTCATCTTCGTCCCATTCCACTCTGCGAGCAGACGCACGAGTTCTTCCTCCACTCCGGAGGACTTTCCTTCTACGTCCACCCCATGAATCAAAAATTCATCACATTCTCCCGCCAGCTTTTCCAGCATCTCCCGATCCAGCTTTACTTCCGTAAATGTCTGCCATCGGTTCGTCACAATATAATATTCCCCGGCCCGCTTCCTACAACTCAAATCCAATACAATATGCTCCCGGCCCACCGCGTTCTTCAGCTTTTCCAGATTTTCCTTTTGAAACATCCCATTCTGAAACACATAGGAAGTCACGATTACATGGCTTGCGCCTGCGTCCAAATATATTCCCGCGTTTTCCGCCGTGATCCCGCCTCCGATCTGCAGGCCGCCGGGATACTCATGAAGCGCGGAAAACGCCTGCTTTTTGTCTGCCTCAAAATAGGGGGAATCCTTTGCATTCAACAAAATCATATGCCCCCCCGTCAGTCCATCTTTCTGATACAGCTTCGCATAGTAAGCCGCATCCAGCTCCGAAGCAAAATTCGTTTCTGCCTGGTCGCCTCGATCCGTAAGACTTCCGCCTATGATTTGTTTCACTTTTCCATTATGTATATCAATACATGGCCTGAATTTCATCTTCCTACTCCATTCACATACTCATAGATAAAAAGGAGCCGCACTTCACTTTACGGCTCCATCATCTTTTTTACGTCTGTCCCTACCGGTTATTCGTATCGTTTCCGTTATCATCGGTCATATCATCAATACCATCCCGTACATCATCGATTGCGTCATCAATCACGCCATCCCCGTCATTTCGATCGGTTCCGTTGTTATTCCCGGTATTGCTTCCTGACCCGGTATTTCCATTCGTTCCGTTATTCTTATTGGTGCCGTTGGTGGTATTGTTGTTCTTATTCGTGTTATTTCCGGTTGTTCCCTTATCATTCCCACCGGTAGCATCATTCATATTGTCATTTCCGGTATTTTCCGTATCTGTCTGATCTGCTCCATTGGTGTCATTTCGGTTCCCACAGGCAGTCATACTTCCGATCACACCTGTACATACCATTAATAATAGAAGCTTCTTATATTTTTTCATAGTCTCTTCTCCCTTTCAAAAAATATTTTTCATACATATAATATCTGCATTTTCACGATAAATATGTATGGAAATATTTTCCAACCGCACAGTTGGAATAGAAAGGGAACCGCAGACAGGGCTGCGGCATGCCGTTTCTAAAATACCCCCGTAGACTCAGCGCTTCTCTTTGATCTCACCGCTCCGGTACGCCGCCAGCAATACTTCCAGATCCGCGATCTGCTCCTTCAGTTCCTTGCCTGCGTCCGTATCTCCGACAAGCCGCCGCTCCATGACACGCTTGATGATCGTACTTTCCGAGTGAATATCACTTTCCTTCTCGATCGCTGCCTCCGTAGATTCAAAGGGTTCATGTGCTACCAGGCGCAGCCCGTAGGAATTATAGATCAGTGTATAGCCGGCGATTCCTGTCTCCTTCTGGTACGCCTTGGAAAATCCGCCGTCGATCACCATCACCTTTCCATTACATTTGACCGGGCTCTCCCCGTTTTTACGCTTCACCGGGACATGCCCGTTCACAATATAAGATTCTTCCGGGGACAGACCAAATTCCCGCATGACATTATCGATCACTTCTTCATTTTCCAGAAGCTTATAATAAGGATTCTTCTTTTCCAGATGCGTCTCCTTTTCCGCCAGGAAATATCGTTCAAAGGTAGCCATCTTGTTCTTGCCGAACAGTGGGGAATCCGGGCTCAGCCAGATATACCACATAATATCCTTTCCATTCTCCCGCTCCTGTTCGTCCAGCGCAAAAAACCCCTTCCGCACATAGCGGTCCAATGCGTCATACAAGGAGCGCCCTTTGAATGTATGCCCGAACAGTGTTACTTCCTTCAGGCTTCCGTCCTCATTTAAAGGCACACACCCATGATACAGCAGATTATCATTATGAACCTTATACAGATTGCCCTTTGTCAAAAGCAGGCGCATATGTTCCTGCAGCTTCTCGCATCCAAGGAACGCTCGTTCCAGCCGCTCCATTACTTCCTCTTCTTCTTCAGACAATGCATACGGATCATTGGGGTCAATGGTTGGGAAATTCATATCCAGCATATGGTATTCCTTTCCATCGAGTGTGATCGTCCCCTTCTCATAATCAATCCGGTGGAGCAGTGCGCGGTCCTCCATATGGAATCCCTTCTGCCGCTGGATGATCTGTCCCTCCACTTTGAACTGGATCAC
Source organism: uncultured Clostridium sp. (assembly GCA_964523125.1). Classification (GTDB taxonomy): domain Bacteria; phylum Bacillota; class Clostridia; order Lachnospirales; family Lachnospiraceae; genus Schaedlerella. The sequence continues at coordinate 25,254 of CAZFXM010000014.1, forward strand.
GGAAATCGCTTTATGGATACGCAGATTCATCTCCATTTCCGCCTTGCTGATCGTATCGTCCTGCCCTTTCAGAGTGAAGCAGTTACAGGGATCTGTTTCATAGACACGCATGGCAAAAGTAGCCAAAGGCAGAAGGTTGATGCCGTATCCGTCTTCCAGAATGTCCAGGTTCCCATAACGCGCGCAGATTCGGATCGCATTGGCAATACAGCCCCGTTGTCCTGCTGCTGCCCCCATCCACAGCACATCATGATTTCCCCATTGGATATCCAGAGAATGATAATTCATCAGCTTGTCCATAATGATATGAGGCCCCGGCCCCCGGTCATAGATGTCACCTACAATATGAAGATGATCCACGACCAGACGCTGGATCAGCCTGGAAATAGCCGTGATAAACCCTTCCGCCCTTCCGATACGGATCATGGTCATAATAATTTCATTATAATAGGATTCCTTGTCATTGACCTCTGCCTTTTCCGTGATCAATTCCTCAATGACATAGGCAAAATCCTTCGGTAAAGCTTTACGCACCTTGGAGCGGGTATACTTGCTTGCCGCCCGCTTGCTGACCTCGATCAGACGGTACAGATTGACCTTGTACCAGTCTTCCATATTCTCCTCTGTCTTCCTTACCTTCGCCATCTTCTCCTTCGGATAATAGATCAACGTGGCCAATGATCTTATTTCCTTTGTGCTTAATGTGTTGCCGAACACCTCGTCGATCTTGCGCCGCACAGCTCCCGAACCATTTTTCAGCACATGGGCAAACGCCTCATACTCGCCATGTACATCTGTGATAAAATGCTCCGTACCCTTAGGCAGATTCAAGATCGCCTGTAAATTAATAATCTCGGTTGACGCTGCCGCGATCGTTGGATACAGATCAGACAGCCGTTCCAAATATCTTGTTTCCAGATTTTTCATCAAAAAGTCCCTCTTTTATAGCTGAATCACATCGCTCATATCATACATGCCGGCCGGCTTTCCCGCCAAGAACTTCGCCGCCTCCACAGCCCCTTTTCCGAATACGCTTCTGGAAAATGCCGTGTGCTTAAATTCGATCACCTCGTCTACACCCGCAAATATCACATCATGCTCTCCAACGATGGTCCCTCCGCGGATAGCAGAAATCCCGATCTCTTTCTTTTCCCGCTTCTGCCGCACCTGGCTCCTGTCATAAACATAATGGTATTCCCCGTCCAGTGCGTCATTGATCGAATCTGCCAGAGCCAGTGCCGTACCGCTCGGCGCGTCCAGCTTCTGATTGTGATGACGTTCTACAAGCTCTATATCAAATCCCGCCGGCGCAAGTACCTTCGCGGCATCCTTCAAAAGCTTCAGCAGCAGGTTGATCCCCATCGACATATTCGCGGATTTCAAGATCGCCACCTTTTGAGAGGCATCCTTGATCCTGTTCAGCTGCTCCTCCGAATATCCGGTAGAGCAAAGAATGGCCGGGATCTGCTTTTCCACACAATACTCCAGCACGCTTTCCAGCGCTGCCGCCGTGGAAAAATCAATCACCACGTCCACTTTCACATTACATTTTTCAATAGAATCAAAAACCGGATAAGAGTTCTGGATACCCTGATATGTATCCACCCCGGCTCCAATAGCGATCTCCGGATCCTCCTTGACAAGCCCGGTGATCATCTGCCCCATCCTTCCGTTACATCCATGCATCAAAACATTTACCATTATGTTCTCCTCCTGTTACACATCGTATACCATTGCAGACATCCTGTTATGGCCGTTTCATAAGGGATATCTTTCCGCAAATTTAATATAAGCATAGATAAAGGATATCATATTTGAGAAGATTCCTCAATAAATGATATCCCTTTAACAAACATTTTAGAAATATTTGATGTGATCTTATTCCTCCTCCGGGCATTCCAGCTTACTTACAGACACTTCATATGCAGTCCTTGTCTCTGTTTCTGTCTCCGATATTTTTTTCACATAATCCCGGCTCTGTATCCTGCCAAGGATACGGACATGCGCTCCCACTTCAAATCCGGAGGCATAGCGCGCGTTCCTGCCCCAGCAGATACAAGGTATGTAATCCGACTTTCCATAAGGCCTGTTCACAGCAAGAAGCAGATCCGCGATTTCCCTTCCCAACGGTGTTTTCCGGTATATGGGCTTTTTACAGATATAGCCCTCCAGAAGGATATGGTTGGTCTTTGCTCCATCCAACTCTTCTTCAATGAACTCCGCTTCCCGGACAAATACAGACAGCACCAGGCGGTTTTTCTGCTCCTCATGCCTGTTATAGGAGCGGAACTGCCCGGACACCATGATGAATTCTCCGGTGTAATTCTGTGTTACATCAATCAGTCTTTCTGAGATCATCAGTGGAATCCGGTCCTCGGAATTGCTCAGACGCCGTACAAGCACGTCAACCATGTAAAATCCTTCTCCAAAGACTTCATGGCTGTATGTAAATCCGGACGCCACCTCACCCATGATCGTTACCTGGTTGTTTTCAATAATCTTATCTGACATAATTTATAGGTCTCCCTTCCTCTTAGCGGTATTTTTGAGTCACTACTAAGTTTATGTAGCACTTCCGGAAGATAGAACAAAAATGTGCCCTAAATCGTTCGACAATTTTCCTCTTTTTTTCCAGAATGATTTGTGGTAGAATGAGAACGCTGTTATAGTATATCAAACAATCACCAGTACCGGAAGGTACATAAAATATACTCTTGAAAGGCAAGGTATCAGATTATGAAAACGAAACGGGAAGATGTAAGAAATATCGCGATCATTGCCCATGTAGACCACGGAAAGACTACCCTGGTGGATGAGCTTTTAAAGCAAAGCGGTGTATTCCGCGAAAACCAGGAAGTGGCGGAACGTGTCATGGATTCCAATGATATTGAGCGTGAGCGGGGCATCACCATTCTTTCTAAAAATACAGCCGTATTTTACAAAGGAACCAAGATCAACATCATAGACACTCCGGGACATGCGGATTTCGGCGGTGAAGTGGAGCGTGTACTAAAGATGGTCAACGGCGTGATTCTTGTCGTAGACGCGTTCGAAGGCGCGATGCCCCAGACAAAGTTCGTGCTGCGCAAGGCATTGGATCTTGACCTTCCGGTCATTGTATGTATCAACAAGATCGACCGCCCGGAAGCACGGCCCGATGAGGTCATCGACGAAGTACTGGAGCTTTTTATGGATCTGGATGCTTCCGATGAACAGCTCGAATGCCCCTTTGTCTATGCTTCTGCCAAGGCAGGTGTGGCCGTTTTAGACCTTACGGATGAAGAGAAGAATATGGAACCGCTCTTTGAGACGATCCTGAATTACATTCCGGCTCCCGAAGGCGACCCCGAGGCGCCCACCCAGGTTCTGATCAGCACCATTGATTATAATGAATATGTGGGCCGGATCGGCGTCGGCAAGGTAGACAACGGCTCCATCGCCGTGAACCAGGAAATGCTTCTGGTCAACCACCATGATCCGGACAAGCAGAAAAAAGTAAAGATCAGCAAGCTCTATGAATTTGACGGACTAAATAAAGTGGATGTAAAGGAAGCAAACATTGGCTCCATTGTCGCGATTTCCGGTATTTCCGACATTTCCATCGGAGATACGCTTTGTTCCCCTGATCATCCAGTCCCGATCCCGTTCCAGAAGATCTCCGAGCCGACGATTTCCATGCAGTTTATCGTCAATGACAGTCCTTTTGCGGGGCAGGAGGGAAAATATGTCACCTCCCGCCATATCCGGGACCGTCTCTTCCGGGAACTGAACACCGATGTCAGCCTCCGTGTAGAGGAAACAGAAAATGCGGACAACTTCAAGGTTTCCGGCCGCGGGGAGCTTCATCTTTCCGTATTGATCGAGAATATGCGCCGGGAGGGTTATGAGTTTGCGGTCAGCAAAGCCGAAGTACTGTATAAGACTGATGAAACCGGTAAAAAGCTGGAACCAATGGAGATTGCTTTCGTAGACGTCCCCGATGAATTCACGGGAACCGTCATTGAAAAGCTGAGCCAGCGCAAAGGAGAGCTGCAGAACATGAGCGGCATCGGCAGCGGATATACCCGTCTGGAATTCTCGATTCCGGCCCGGGGACTCATCGGCTACCGCGGCGAATTTCTGACCGACACAAAGGGAAATGGAATCCTCAATACCAGCTTTGACGGATATGCCCCCTACAAAGGAGATATCCAGTACCGGAAGCAAGGATCACTGATCGCGTTTGAAACGGGAGAATCTGTCACCTATGGGCTGTTCAGTGCTCAGGAGCGGGGAACCTTGTTCATCGGACCGGGTGAAAAGGTTTACTCCGGTATGGTGGTAGGCCAGAATGGAAAGGCAGAGGATATCGAGCTCAATGTCTGCAAGACCAAGCACCTGACCAATACCCGGTCTTCCAGCGCTGACGAGGCTCTCCGGCTGACCCCTCCCCGCATACTCAGCCTGGAGCAGGCCCTGGATTTTATAGATACGGACGAGCTTTTGGAGGTTACTCCGAAATCTCTTAGAATACGGAAAAAAATCCTGGATTCCAGAATGCGCAAGCGCAGTAACCAAAAATAATCCCGATATACTGTGAACGGGAAACCGTGATGGGAAAATTACAAGAATTGAAGTGATTCGTTCTATACAATAACCCTTTTTCATGTTATAATATGGATATAGTATACAAGCCAAGCAGGAAGTATAATATGAGTAAAGGAGTTGAACAGCATGAAATTTATCATCAGTGGAAAGAACATCGAAGTAACATCTGGACTGAAGAGCACAATTGAACAAAAACTATCAAAACTGGAAAGGTACTTCACTCCTGAAACGGAAATCATCGTGACACTCAGCGTAGAAAAGGAACGCCAGAAGATTGAGGTAACCATCCCTGTTAAGGGCAACATCATTCGTTCCGAGCAGACAAGCAATGACATGTACGTATCGATTGACCTTGTAGAAGAGGTCATTGAGCGTCAGCTTCGTAAATATAAAAACAAGCTCGTCGCGCGGAGCCAGGGACATCCTACCGCCGCGTCTTCGGCGAATAACTTTAAAAAGGAATTTTTTGAGTCAGAAGACGAATCGGAGGAAGAAGAGGAAATCCGGATCGTACGTACCAAAAAGTTTGGAATCAAGCCTATGTTCCCTGAAGATGCCTGCATTCAGATGGAACTGCTTGGACACAATTTCTTCGTATTCAGCAATGCAGAGACGGACGAAGTAAATGTTGTATATAAAAGAAAAGACGGTGCCTTTGGATTGATCGAACCGGAATTTCATTAAATATTTGAAACAATCGCAAAGCCCTGGTGGTGATCCCCAGGGCTTTTTTGTATCTCATCACTTGCCAGTAACAGGCTTTTTTGTATTTCTTCTCATTCTAAAAAGCTGCCTGCGGCAGGTTCTCTGTATCCCGGAAATCCCCCTAAAATATGACCGGGTCTCCCTCCGTATAAGCAAACCTACATACCTTATCACGCCTGATCACCGCCTGTGCGTTGGTTGCCTCCGTAATAGCCATAGTAAAAGCAGATTCTTCCTCTGACGGAATAAGAGTAAAAAGTGTCACCGTCTCCCCGTAGTCCGCGTCAATTACAGGAAGTTTCCGCTGCGCTAAAAGGTATTGCAGCTTTCCAAGGCCAGAATACTCTGTCTCGATCTTCATTTGATACCCATCTATCTTTGTGACCAGAGTGCTGGCGGCAATCCCTGCCTGCGCTGCCTGGGTATAAGCCCGTACAAGCCCGCCGGTTCCCAACAGGATACCTCCAAAATAGCGTGTTACCACAATAAGAACATTTTGCAGTTCATATCCGCGGATCACCTCCAGAATGGGCTTTCCTGCGGTTCCTCCCGGCTCCCCGTCATCGCTGAACCGTTCCTTCACCCGCTCTTCACCAATGACATAGGCCCAGCAATGATGGCGCGCGTCCCAGAACTGTTTTTTAATATCTCCCAAAATCTCCGCCGCTTCCTCTTCCGTTTCCACCGGAAAAACCTCTGCGATAAACCGTGATTTTTTTTCTACGATCTCTCCCCTTCCACCCTCATATACTGTTTGGTAATCCATACCCCGCACCCCCTTCCTATACCGTTACGATCCACCTTAAAAGCAGATCCGGCCGGATTATATTCATTTAACACCGCTCTGCGATTTCATAAAGCAGGCGTTTAGAATCTTCCCATCCAAGACAAGGATCCGTGATCGATTTTCCGTAAATGTGATTCCCACATCCGATATCCTGCCGTCCTTCCTCTATATAGCTTTCAATCATAACGCCTTTGACAAGCCTATGAATATCCTCTGAGTGCGTCCTGCTGTGCAATACTTCCTTTACAATACGGATCTGCTCCTTATACCGCTTGCCGGAATTAGAGTGATTCGCGTCAATAATGCAGGCAGGATTCTGCAGCTGCCTGTCCTGATACATTTCCCAAAGCCGCATAAGATCTTCATAATGATAATTCGGAATCGTACGCCCATATTGGTTGACGCCACCCCGGAGAACCACATGCGCATAAGGATTTCCGCTTGTGGTCGCGTCCCACCCACGGTACAGAAAGTTATGGCCATGCTGCGCTGCCACAACAGAATTAAGCATAACAGAAAAGTCTCCACTGGTTGGATTCTTCATCCCTACAGGGACTTCTATCCCGCTGGATACGAGACGATGCTGTTGGTCTTCTACAGAACGCGCGCCAACGGCCACATAAGATAATATATCTGACAGGTAACGGTAATTTTCAGAATACAGCATCTCATCCGCGACCGGCAGCCTGAACTGCTGAAGCACCCGCATATGAAGATGACGGATCGCGATCAGGCCCGCCAGAAGATTTGGCGCTTTCTCCGGATCCGGCTGGTGGAACATCCCCTTATAGCCTTCACCCGTGGTACGCGGCTTATTGGTATATACTCTCGGTACAATGATCACCTTATCCTTGATTTCCTCCTGTATCGGTGCCAGACGGCTGATATAATCGCATACTGCCTCTTCATTATCCGCGGAACAGGGGCCGATGATCACAATAAACCGATCATTTTTCCCACTGATCGCATCCTGAAGCTCCCTGTCCCTCTCCTCTTTACACTTTGCCACTTCCTCAGAGACCGGATAAAGTTCTTTGATCTCTTTTGGCGTAGGTAATTTCTTTTCCATAATAAAGCTCATTATAGTATTCCTCCTGATCCTATATTCATCTTTCCATACAGAAAGCCCTGCCGCTGACTGCCTTTTTTGCGTATGGCGGCAGAAAAGCGGCACAGCCAGACAAAGTATGACCATGCCGATTTATCTTTAAAACATATTTACTGTGTTGTGGCAGTACCTGTTCCCGTACCGCCGGATGGCTGCTGCGGAGTAACCGTCGTCGTGTTTCCGCCCGATGTACCTCCGCCGGTTCCAGTACCTCCTTCATTGCCGCCGGTGCTTCCGCCGGTTCCGGTACCTCCTTCATTTCCGCCGGTACTTCCGTTTTCGTTTCCGGCAGCCGTACCGTTATTATTCTGATTATTTTCTTCTTTTTTGTCTTCAACAGGGCGATATACATAATGCCCGGAGCAGCTGACAGAAGGTACACTTCCTTCAGCGAAATATTCCGTAATGGCCGGACAGGTTGACGTTGCCAGAAAACCTGTCTGCTGGCAGATTGTTTTCTGCTGTACGGACGGCGGCATTGTAAATTCCTTCCGTGTCACCCCTTCATGCACACGTTCCATAATATTCTTCCAGAGCTGTTCATGCCATATCTGGTTGTAAATATTTTCCATAGGCCTTCCAGAGTCATATCCGCCCCATACGGAAGCCGTATAGTAAGGCGTATATGCCGACAGCCACAGGTCACGGCTGTTCTCAGTAGTACCTGTCTTTCCTGCCACCGGCATATTATTCATGCGAGCAGCCGTACCTGTCCCTATATTGATAACATCCTGCATGGCACTTGTCAGTAATGCCGCCGTGGAGTCCTTAAGCACCGGATGGGTATCTTTGACCTCGTTATCCAACAGAACATTGCCGTCATGATCCAGAACCTGGGTATACAAAACCGGCTTGGTATAAGTGCCTTCATTGGCGATTGCGGCATAGGCCGCTGTCATTTCCAGATTCGTAATACCCTTTGCGATACCGCCCAAAGCCGTCGGAAGCTGAACATCCGTATAATCCGCATACAACGGATCCGGATCATCATAGTTCACGATCGTAGTAAATCCAAAATTAATCAGATAATCATAACCCAACTGCGGCGTGATCGCCTGCAGCGTCTCCACGGCACAGACATTCATCGAATGCCAGATAGCACGGCGTACGGTCGCGCTTCCGATATAGGCTCCGTCCCAGTTATTGACCTTCCTTCCCTCTGGGTCATTTGGATATACAAAAGGCCCGGCATCCGGAATTGAGGTTGCCAGTGTATACCCGGCCGCATCGATCGCCGGAGCGTAGACGGAAAGAATCTTAAAACAGGATCCCGGCTGTCTGGTAGAATCGGTAGCACGGTTCAAAGATAAGCTTGCCGTCTTCTGTCCGCGCCCGCCGACAATCGCCAGCACCTCCCCCGTATGCTGATCCATAACCACAACCGACGTCTGCGGCTGCGGGGTAATGTCCTTCCACTCCTCCACCGTATCTGCTTCCGTAATGCCTAATGTAGTTTTATACTCATTGATTGCCTGCTCAACTTCTTCCGGTGAAGAAAAGAGCAATGGATATTCTCTTCCCCATGCACCGCCTATATATTGTCCAAGCATCTCTTTGCTGTAGTTTTCTATGGTTCCATCTGCACGATAGATCGTCAACGCGTAATCCAGCCCATATTCCGTTCCATAAGGATAGATCGCGTCATTGGCCACTTCCTCGTCACAGATTGCCTGAATCCGCAGATCCTGCGTGGATGTGATGGAAAGTCCTCCGCTTAAGACCGCGTTATATGCCTGTGTCTCCGTATATCCCTTCCGCTCCTTCAGGTCCTGCATGACCTGCTCGTAAATCTCATCATTAAAATAGGAATACGGCGTCGAATTGTCTATCGGCGCGTTTGGCAATATCCTTTCATAGACCGGATCCGCCATCGCCTCATCATACTCTGCCTGGGTAATATAACCCTGCTCCAGCATATGATCCAGGACATCCTCCCGGCGGGAAGCGTTGGCCTCCGGATGCTGAACAGGATCATAACGGGACGGGCTCTGCGTGATCCCCGCGATCACCGCGCACTCGGAAAGATTCAGTTCTGACACATCCTTTCCAAAATACCGGCTGGCTGCGCTTTGTACACCAAGGCAGTTTTGTCCCAGATTGATCGTATTCATGTAGGCTTCCAGGACTTCATCCTTGCTCATCTGCTTTTCAATCTCTACGGCAAGGAACTGTTCCTGAAGCTTTCGCTCTAATCTGTCGTAGAACGTTTTCTCTTCCAGGAAATTCGTAAATACATTATTCTTGATCAGCTGCTGTGTCAGCGTACTGGCTCCTTCGTCAAAGCTTCCGGATGTAATCCCCTTTACCCCTGCCCGGATAATACCTTGCAGGTCAATTCCATTATGCTGGTAAAAACGCTCGTCCTCAATGGCAACAAATGCTTTACCCATATAGTCCGGGATCTCATCTATCGACTTATAGACACGGTTGGAACCAGACTGTAAAAACTCCTCCAAAAGCGTCCCGTCCTTTGCGTAAACAAACGTTGTGAATCCACTTGGTTTGACATCGGAGGGCGTCACAGTAGGTGTATTATCAATGATCTTCTTTACAAAATAACCTACGCCTCCTATCCCAACCACAGCAAGAAGAAGGACACAAATGATCAGAGCCTTGAAAAAACGAACTCCGACCCGCTTTTTCTGCATATTCTTTTTTGAAGAAATGTCTTTTTTTCGTTTCTCCAGATGTTCTTTCCCATAATTCATGAATCCTATCCTCCTATACATGCTGTTTATTATACCAAATTTATATTTCTAAATAAAGGAAAAAATAAAAACTTCATAATATATATTGGAAATTTAAGAAAGTCTTTCGAAATGCCGGACGCCTGATTCCTCCTCAACACACAAAAAACCTGCCATAGACAGGTCTTTTGTACACCATCGGGTATGTATTTCATGCTCTTTCAGGCATCCAGCACCATCTTTGCCGCCCCGCAGATTCCGGCGTCATTACCAAGTGTTGCCAGCTTAAATCCGATTTCTTTATTCGCGAAAAATGCCTTTTCCTTATATGGCTTCTGTATAAAGGGAAGCAGAATCTCTCCGGCCTTCGATACACCGCCGCCGATCACGAATACGGCCGGATCCGCGATCACCGCCAGGTTCACCAGGCCGCTTGCAAGATATTTTCCAAACTCTTCGGCCACCTCGATCGCCACCGCGTCTCCTGCTTTCACTGCGTCAAATACGTCTTTTGCGGTTACGGACTCTTTCTTAAGGACTGTATCCTTTGTCACTTTTTCCAGATGCTTCTTCGCCAGACGGACAATTCCTGTAGCGGACGCATACTGTTCCAGACAGCCATGGTTCCCGCAGCCACAGGTATCCGGCTCATCATAGTTCACACAGATATGGCCGACCTCTCCGCCCGCGCCATGCTCTCCTGTGATCACCTTTCCATTGATGATGACGCCTCCGCCGACTCCGGTTCCCAGGGTGATCACCACCACATTTTTTTGTCCCGCGCCTCCGCCTTTCCACATCTCTCCCAGTGCAGCGACGTTCGCGTCATTGCCGATCACAGACTTGATACCTGTCAGTTCTTCCAGCTCCCGTTTTACTTCTTTATAGGTCCATCCCAGATTCGCTGTCCCATTGACAATACCATCCTCCGTCACCGGCGCCGGGACTCCGACGCCAATTCCAAGAATATCCGCTTTATCCAGTCCATGCTTTTTTGTTTTTTCCAGGACAGACGCGGCGATATCGGGCAGAATAGCCTTTCCTTCATCCGCAATGTTCGTTACGATCTCCCACTTTTCCAGAATATTGCCGTTTTCTTCGAACAATCCCATCTTCACTGTCGTTCCACCGACGTCTACTCCATAACAATACTTCATAACATATCTCTCCTATCCTTTTTATAACATTTTCCGAATATTTCTTCGCTACTGGTATGCTGACCCTTACTAGCCTTTTCTTACAAGGTTTTCCTGGACGCGTTTATACAGCTCCTGCGCGGCATTGTATCCCATCTTCTTCTGTCTGTGGTTGACCGCGGCGGATTCCATAATAATCGGCAGGTTCCGCCCCGGACGGATCGGAATGCTGTGGCAGACTACCCTGTTTCCCAAAAATTCCGTATAATTCTCTTCCAGCCCCAGACGATCATATTCTTTATCACGATCCCATTCTTCCAAAGTGATCACAAGGTCGATATTCTGTGTCTCACGGACACACTGCACACCGAACATCGACTTTACATCTACAATCCCGATTCCCCGCAATTCGATAAAGTGCCTCGTAATATCCGGAGCCGATCCAACAAGTGTATCATCACTGACCTTCCGGATCTCGACCACGTCATCGGTTACAAGCCGGTGCCCCCTCTTAATAAGCTCCAGCGCCGCCTCGCTCTTTCCGATTCCGCTCTCTCCCATGATCAGCACACCGACACCGTACACGTCCACCAAAACGCCATGGATCGTAATACAAGGAGCCAGCTTTACATTCATCCAGCGGATCACTTCTCCCATAAACGCGCTGGTCTGCTTTGAGGTTTGCAGCACTGGAATGTCTCTCTCCTCCGCAAGCCCTAAAAGATCCTCCTCCGGTTCCAGGTTCCGGCTGAACACAATACACGGCACCTGATGCGACAACATTTCATCGTAGATCTGCCGTTTCCGGTCCTCCTCTAATGTCTGAAGGTATGTGTACTCCACATATCCTACAATCTGCACCCTGTCGTAGGCAAAATGGTCAAAAAACCCCGTAAGCTGTAATGCCGGCCGGTTTACTTCCGGTACATTGATCCGCTTATCCGTAAGATCCACGGTGGGAGTCAGATTTTTCAATCCCATTTTCTCAGCCAGTTCACTAATCTTAACACCTTGTCCCATCTTTATTTTTTCCTTTCTTCTCCACGCTTCACATACATAATATAGTATACCATTAATGAAAGAATTTGTACACGGATTCTGCTGCTTTTTCATTCATTTCCGGAATCTGCGCCAGTCTCTCTACAGTTGCTGCCTTGATATCATCCAGACTGGCGAATTCCCGCATCAATGCTTTCCGCCTGGCGGGTCCGATTCCTTCGATATCGTCCAGTATGGAATGCACCTGCCCTTTTCCCCTGAGCTGCTTGTGGTATTCGATCGCGAACCGATGGGCCTCGTCCTGAATCCGTGTTACCAGAAGAAATGCCTGTGAGGAACGATCTATCGGAATCTCTTCATTCTGATAATAAAGCCCGCGTGTCCTGTGGTGGTCATCCTTCACCATGCCGCATACCGGAATGTCCAGGCGCAGGCTGTCTAATACCTGCAATGCCACATTGACCTGACCCTTTCCGCCGTCCATCAGGATCAGGTCTGGAAAAGACGTAAATCCGCCTAATTCTTTGCTTTCCTCCCGCTCCCGAAGCCCATGCGTAAACCGCCGGGTAAGAACCTCCCGCATACTTCCATAATCATCCGCGCCCTTGATACCCTTGATCTTAAATTTCCGGTAATCATTCCTTTTTGGCTTTCCCCGTTCATAGACCACCATGGAACCCACGGACTCAAATCCATTGGTATTGGAGATATCATACGCCTCCATTCTGCTGATCCCATCAAGTCCCAGGAGCCTGGCGACCTCCTTCACCGCGCCAATGGTTCTTCCTTCCTCTCGTTTCAGCCGTTCCTTATCCTTGGTCAATACAAGCCTGGCATTGTTGGCCGCCAGCTCCACCAGCTTTTCCTTGGTTCCTTTTTTCGGAACCCGGACCGACACCTTCATCCCCCTCTTACCGGACAGCCATTCCTCGATCAGTTCCCTGTCCTCCGGCTCTTCCGGAAGCACTAGTTCGCCCGGGATAAAGGGGGTTCCACCGTAATACTGCTTGATAAAGCTGTCCAGGATACTGCCAATGGATTCCCCTTTCGAGATCCGCAGATAAAAATGATCCCGGCCGATAAGCCTGCCGCCGCGGATAAAAAAGACCTGTACTACCGCGTCCTCTTCTTCGGTCGCCGCCGCCAGAATATCCCTGTCTTCCCCGCCGGTATCCGTTATCTTCTGCTTCTGGGAAACCTTCTTCACACTGTTTAAAAGTTCCCGGTATTCAATGGCCTTCTCAAACTCCAAAGCTTCCGCGGCTTCATTCATCTTTGTCTCCAGTTCGGAAAGGATCCCCTCATAATGCCCGTTCAAAAACCGAATGACCTCCGCTACCGCTTTCCCATACTCCTCCTGAGAAACATTTCCCTGGCAAGGCGCGTCGCACTGCCTGATGTGATAATTCAGGCAGGCACGCTCTTTCCCGATATCCTTCGGAAGATTCCGGTTACAGCTCCGCAGATGATACAGCTTGTGAAGCAGCTCGATCGTATCACGCACAGCCTGGCCGCTGGTATAAGGGCCAAAATACTTTGCCTTGTCCTTCACCACATTCCTTGCCAGGACCACTCTGGGAAATGGTTCATTAACCGTCACCTTGATGAATGGATATGCCTTGTCATCCATCAGCATCGTATTGTATTTTGGCCTGTGCTCTTTGATCAGGTTGCATTCCAGGACCAGCGCTTCCAGTTCCGAATCGGTCACGATATATTCAAATCTCCGGATGTGGGTCACCATCTGCTCGATCTTAATCCCTTTATTCCGGCTGCTCTGAAAATATTGCCGCACTCTGTTTTTCAGGCTGATTGCTTTCCCTACATATATAATATGATCCTTCTCATCATGCATCAGATACACTCCCGGTCTGGCCGGAAGCTTTTTTAATTCTTCCTCAATATCAAAATTATACTCTTCCATCGCACCGCCTGTCACTTTCAACACGGAAAACAGGCAGAGATTATTCACTTTATCCCTGCCCGTTTCTCATCGTCCTTTACTCATCTGTTTCTGTTTTTTGCTCTATCGCTTCCACCGGACGCATCGCGATCCGGTTTTCCTTCTTTTCTTTTCCTTCCACTGATTCCAAAGGCTCCGGGATTCCTTTGACCTCCCGGAAGATCTTCATGAACTCTTTTCCGGTAATGGTCTCCTTTTCGATCAGGAATTCCGCGATCTTATCCAACGCTTCCCGGTTCTCCCGCAGCAGACGCTTCGCTTCTTCATATGCCTTTTTCAGCATCTGCATCACTTCCACATCGATCTCCGCCGCCGTCGCGTCTCCACAGTTCATTACCGCACGTCCGTCCAGATATCGATGCTGTACGGATTCCAATCCAATCAGCCCGAACTTTTCGGACATTCCATACTGCGTGATCATCTCCCGCGCGATCTTCGTTGCCTTTTCAATATCATTGGACGCTCCCGTAGTAACCGTCTCGAACACAATCTCCTCCGCTGCGCGGCCTGCAAGCATTCCCACCAGCATCGCTTCCAGTTCCTTCTTGGTGTTCAGGAACTTCTCTTCCTCCGGAGTCTGCATCACATAACCAAGAGCCCCCATTGTCCTGGGTACAATTGTAATCTTCTGTACCGGCTCCGCATCCTTCTGAAGGGCGCTGACCAGGGCATGCCCTACTTCATGGTAGGATACGATCCTGCGCTCTTCTTCACTCATGATACGGTCTTTCTTCTCTTTTCCGACCAGAACCACTTCTACCGCGTCAAACAGATCCTTCTGGCTGACTACCTGCCTTCCATTCTTCACGGCATTGATGGCCGCCTCATTGATCATATTTGCCAGATCTGACCCCACTGCGCCTGATGTTGCAAGAGCGATTGCCTCCAGATCCACGGTCTCGTCCATCTTCACATCCTTGGAGTGAACTTTCAGCGTATCCACACGCCCTTTGAGATCCGGCTTATCTACAATGATCCGCCGGTCAAAACGTCCCGGCCTCAGCAATGCCGGATCCAGGATCTCCGGACGGTTCGTGGCTGCCAGAAGTAAAAGTCCTTTATTCGTATCAAATCCGTCCATCTCTGCAAGAAGCTGGTTCAGTGTCTGCTCCCGCTCGTCATTCCCGCCTCCCATGGCGGTATCACGGCTCTTACCGATGGCATCGATCTCATCGATAAATACGATACAGGGCGCCATCTGCTGTGCCTGCTTAAACAAGTCACGGACACGGGACGCTCCCACACCTACGTACATTTCCACAAAAGCGGAACCGGACAGCGAGAAAAACGGTACTTTAGCCTCCCCCGCCACAGCTTTGGCCAGCAGGGTCTTACCGGTTCCGGGAGGACCCACCAGCAAGGCTCCTTTGGGGAGCTTCGCTCCGATCCCTGTATATTTTCCCGGATTATGGAGGAAATCCACAACCTCCTGCAAAGACTCTTTGGCTTCATCCTGTCCTGCTACATCCTGGAAGGTAACGCCAGTCTCCTTCTCCACGTAAACTTTGGCATTACTCTTGCCGATTCCCATCATACCGCCGCCCTTTGTCATGTTGCGCATCACAAAGCTAAACAAAATACCTAACAGTAAAAGAGGAAGTATTACGGTAATGAAAATCTCCATCATCATGGCCGATGCCGTATCAGGAATGGTCTGCCCATATTCCACGCCTGCTTCATACAGCCGCTGGGAAAGAGTATCATCCTCTACAACACCGGTAAAATAGTCCGGCGCCCGTTCCTGGTCTTCCCGCTGCCCGGCTGCTTCCTCCATCTGGTTCAGAAGATTGTCCCGCATATCCTGAAGCTGGTCTTCTGTCTGGACTTCCGGCTCTTCTCCGTCTTTTTTCTCTTCTTCCTTCTCCACCCCTTCTTTTAACGTAATATAAATACGGGATGATTCGATCGTAACCTTTTCTACCTTGCCGTCATCGACAAGCCTTAAAAATTTATCATAACTGATCTCTTCCGGATCTCTGTCCTGCATCAGCGAATAAAGCCCCATTACAATAAAAATGGTCAGCAATGTCGTGAAAAGGATCACACCCCATCCCTGCCTGTTGTTTCTGGGATTATTCTTACTATTTTTATTGTCCATCCTGCTCCTCCTAAAATCCACTGCCACTTTTATATTATAAGTACAGGTTACGCATAAATCAACTAAAAGATTGTGAAAATATTGTAAAAACATAGGTTTTTATTGTATACTAAGATTTGTATTGCAAATCGTAACTGTTCAGAATGGCAGACCATAGACCCGTCTGCTACGCAGGCTATCCGCTGCTTAAGCAGCTTCTGTCTGAAGGAACCCATAATATAAAACAATAGAGGAAAACATTATGAAAACAGGATTCGATAACGAAAAGTATTTACACACACAATCTGAGCACATCCGGCAGCGCATCGAACAGTTTGACCACAAGCTGTATCTGGAATTCGGCGGGAAATTATTTGATGATTTCCACGCTTCCCGTGTTCTTCCGGGATTTGCCCCTGACTCCAAGCTGCGCATGCTCAAGCAGCTCAGCAGCCAGGCGGAGCTGATCATCGTCATCAGCGCCAAAGATATTGAAAAAAATAAAATACGCGGCGACTTAGGGATCACTTATGATTCCGATGTCCTGCGTTTGATCGACTCTTTTCATGAACACGGTCTCTATGTGGGCAGTGTGGCGATCACCCAGTATTCCGGACAGGACAGTGCCCTTCTTTTCCGAAGAAGGCTTGAGAATTTAGGCATCCGTGTCTATCTTCACTACCATATTCCCGGCTATCCGTCCAATATCCCATTGATCGTCAGTGAAGACGGCTTCGGGAAAAATGAATATATCCAGACCACCCGTCCTCTTGTCATTGTTACGGCTCCCGGACCGGGAAGCGGCAAAATGGCTACCTGTCTTTCACAGCTATATCATGAGCACAAACGCGGGATTCATGCAGGATACGCAAAGTTTGAAACATTTCCCATCTGGAATATCCCTCTGAAGCATCCGGTCAATCTTGCCTATGAAGCCGCCACCGCGGACCTGAACGATGTCAATATGATTGATCCATTTCATCTGGAAGCATATGGTGAGACCACTGTAAACTATAACCGGGATGTAGAGATTTTTCCGGTACTCAATACGATTTTCGAAAAAATTTACGGAAAAAGCCCTTACAAATCTCCTACAGACATGGGCGTCAATATGGCAGGCAACTGTATTTCGGATGACGCGGTCTGCCGTGAGGCTTCCTGTCAGGAAATCTTACGCCGGTATTATGCCTCTTTGAATTCCTTACTAAAAGGGAATTGCATGGAAGAAGAGACGCAAAAACTGGAGCTTTTGATGAACCAGGCCGGGATCACGACCGCTGACCGAAAGGTCGTTGCCGCAGCATTGGTCCGTGCGGAACAGACCGGCGCTCCCGCTGCCGCTCTGGAGCTTCCTGACGGACGGATGATCACAGGGAAGACCAGCAGCCTCCTGGGGGCTTCCGCCGCTCTGCTTTTAAACGCATTGAAAGCACTGGCCGGCCAGCCCCATGAGCTGGATATCATTTCCCCGGAATCCATCGAGCCTATCCAGAAGCTGAAGGTAGACTATTTAAAGAGCAAAAACCCGCGGCTTCATACAGATGAAGTCCTGATCGCGCTTTCTGCCAGCGCGGCGCTAAACGAGGACGCGCGTTTGGCTCTGGAACAGCTTCCCGCGCTGGAAGGCTGTCAGGCACACACCTCTGTCATGTTGTCTGACGTCGATATTAAGATATTTAAGAAACTGGGAGTCCAGCTCACCTGCGAGGCGGTTTATGAAGCGGGAACCAGATATCATTAATTCTGTAAAAATGCAACTGTATTTTTTCATCAAAATGGTGTATACTTTTCAACCGTAAAGGTAACCCATTTCACACATACAAGGGAGGAAGCTATGGCAGTAAAATATGTTTTTGTAACCGGCGGTGTCGTTTCCGGGCTTGGAAAAGGCATTACCGCGGCATCTCTGGGACGTCTTCTGAAAGCACGTGGATATACCGTCACCATGCAGAAGTTTGATCCTTATATTAATATGGATCCGGGAACCATGAATCCTGTCCAGCATGGGGAAGTCTTTGTAACCGACGATGGAGCTGAGACGGATCTGGATCTTGGACATTATGAACGCTTTATTGATGAAAGCCTGACCCGGAATTCCAACGTCACCACAGGAAAGATCTACTGGTCCGTCCTACAGAAGGAACGCCGGGGAGATTTTGGCGGCGGAACCGTTCAGGTCATCCCGCATATCACCAATGAGATCAAAAGCCGGTTCTACCGCAATCCGTCTGCTTCCGGCACGGAAATCGCCATTATCGAAGTCGGCGGGACTGTCGGGGATATTGAAAGCCAGCCCTTCCTGGAGTCGATCCGTCAGTTCCAGCATGAAAAGGGACATGACAATGTCATCCTGATCCATGTAACGCTGATCCCTTATCTGAAAGCCTCCCAGGAGATGAAGACCAAGCCCACACAGGCAAGCGTCAAGGAGCTGCAGGGAATGGGCATCCAGCCCGACATCATTGTCTGCCGCTCCGAATATCCTCTGGATATCGGCATGAGGGACAAGATCTCCCTGTTCTGTAATCTTCCGGCCGATCACGTGCTGCAGAATCTGGACGTGAATTATTTATATGAAGCTCCCCTTGCCATGGAGCAGGAGCATCTGGCAGAGGTAGCCTGCGAATGCCTGCATCTGGAATGCCCCAGGCCAGACCTCAAAGACTGGATCGATATGGTGGAAAAATTAAAAAATCCCACCCAGGAGGTCACGGTAGCCCTGGTCGGAAAATATATCCAGCTCCACGATGCTTATATCAGTGTCGTAGAAGCGTTGAAGCATGGCGGCATTTACAGCCATACTACTGTAAACATCAAATGGGTTGATTCCGAGACCGTCACCGCGGAAAATATAGAAGAAATTTTCGAAGATGTCAGTGGGATCCTGGTTCCCGGCGGCTTCGGTACCCGCGGCATTGACGGGAAAATTGAAGCGATCCGCTATGCAAGGACTCATGGTGTCCCGTTCCTGGGACTTTGTCTGGGAATGCAGCTTTCCATCGTAGAATTCGCGAGAAATGTGGTTGGCTATAATGACGCCCACAGCATGGAATTGAACCCGAATACTACTCATCCGGTCATCCATATCATGCCGGAGCAGATCGGGATCGAAGATATCGGCGGTACCCTGCGGCTTGGTTCCTACCCCTGTGTATTAAGAGAGGATTCCAAGGCATTCCAACTGTATAAAACAAAGGATATTCACGAACGCCACCGCCATCGGTATGAGGTAAACAATGATTACCGCGAAGTACTGGAACAACATGGCATGATGCTGTCCGGCCTCTCACCGGACGGAAACATCGTAGAAATGATCGAGATTCCGGAGCATCCCTGGTTCATCGCCACACAGGCACATCCGGAGCTGAAGTCCCGGCCAAACCGCCCGCATCCGCTATTCAAAGGATTCGTAGAAGCGGCACTGGCAAAGAAGCAGAAAAACAGCTAAATCAAAATACAAAAAGTGCCGTATCGGGGAATGAAAAAGCTCCCCTCCGGCACTTTTTATTACGAAGTATCCAGCAAAACGCGCCATTGACGCGTTTTGTCGGATTTTACTTCGTTTTTTCCCTGTGTGTCCTGACGTATCTCTGAAGCTGCCATGCCGCCCACGCCGCAAACAGGCCGATCAGTAATCCGGCCAGTACGTCCGAAGGATAATGCACTCCCACGTACAGCCTGGAAAACGCGATCAATGACGCAAGTATCAGTAGTGGAACGCTACACTTTTTCGGCATCATCCGCCAGTATACTCCGGCAGCCGCAAAAGACGCGCATGTGTGGCCGGATGGAAAGGAAAAGTCTGACTGCTTTTCAATCAGCAAAACCAATCCATCTACTACTTCATAGGGCCGGGTACGGGCAACAAGATTTTTTAATGTCACATTTGTGATCAAAGCTCCGATCGCAAGCGCTGCCAAAGATGTAATACCAATCCAACGTGTCTGCTTTGGAATCATAAGGATGAAAGACAAAGCAATCCAGAACCAGCCTGAATCTCCCAATGCCGTAATGCATTTCCAAAAGCCTTCCATCCAGTCCTGCCGAATATACTCCTGAATCCATAATAAAATATTTCCATCCAGGTTGATTAAAAAACTCATCATATCAGCCCCTTATTCATACTATTTTTTCATATTATATACAATACAGAAAGAAACAGCAATCATTTTTGGAATTGTTTAGATATACTTATATTCTTATACGTTTTTTATTTAGAAAAAATATAGATTCCTAATATGATTTATGATAAGATAAACTGAAAATTTCAGATAACAAGAACAGAAAGGATGGCAATAAAAATCATGCTGCATATCGCGATATGTGACGATGAACAAAGGTTTGTCGATCACCTGACCAGCCTGATCAGGCAATATGCCTGCCGAGGGACAGATCCGCGGCATGCGTATGATGGGCATTACCTATACGGACAGCAGAAAAAATCTGGGGAAACAAAGTATTGTAGAACGGCTGCATATAGAAGCATAGCCGGGAAAAGTGCCGTATCGGGCATCCAGATATCCCCCTACGGCACTTTTTACTTTGCTCAGCTTACTATATACAAAACACCGCATACAGCGGCACTGACATCAATCCATTTTCATCCACCCCAAAATTCCGGGCAGAAATTCGTATCATCTCTTCCGGATGATACATATTAGAAAAATGTCTCATACTTTTTGCCCGTACATTCTGGTCATACTTTACTTCTACCGGTATCACCTTTCCCGCTTTTTGTATCAAAAAATCCACTTCTGCCACGGGAGCGTCTGAAGTCCAATAATACAACTCATTTCCCGCTGCCCGCAGGGCCTGTGCCACATAATTTTCTGTCAGCGCCCCTTTATATACATCAGACAACTCCTGACGGATCACATTTTCCGGCATAATCCCTGAAAAGCAGGAAAGCAGGCCCACATCCGACATATATAGCTTAAAAGAAGAAATATCCCTGGATATCTTTACCGGCACCTCGCCCCTGGTAACACGGTCACATTCCAAGGCGATCCCGGCCATAACAAGCCATGCTATTGAGTCTCCAAACAGCCCCGCCGTGGCTCCCTGCGGATAAGCTTATACTGAAATTTCTTATTATCTTTCGCAAGCTGTGCGGGAAGGGAACGGAAAGCATTTTGAATTTTTGTACATTCACCGGAAGAAGAATACTTCGCCATATCTGCCGTATAAGCATTCAGTATCATCTCCTGCAGCTCCTGAATATTCACCAGAGACTGTTCCTCCATGTACATTTTTACCACGGCCGGCATACCTCCGACATCAAAGTCCTTGCGTACACAAGCATAAAAAAACCAGCCTGCCGCGAACATGTTTGCGCAGTCTGGTTTTTCATATTGCCGCTTTAAGCCTTACAGCATTTCTATAAATGCCGCGACCCTTGTATTCAATTGTCCCACATCCTGCTGGGAATAATCTGTTTCCACATTGATATAAGGTATATTCTTCTCCTGTGTCACAAACCTTCGAATGCCCAATGTCTCTACATTATAGGTATGGCAAGCCTGGAGTGTCATCTCGATCACACCGTCCACCTGATACTCATCGATCAGCCGCCCGGCCAGCTCCAGGCGGTTCTTATTCGGTGTCATGACCGAACATCCGATATCCAGATATCTTTTCGCGATAGCGTCATAGATATCCTCCGCATTCTCATCCACCAGCTTGTCAAACGTCTTTGCCCCCGTGCAGTTTTCGTAAGCCACCACAATTCCACCGTTCTCCTCTATGGCGCGGATGATTTTTTCCGTAGCTCCCCCCACCGGGCATCCTGTCAGCATGATACGTGGTTTCTTCTCCCGCGTTTTACCTTCTCTATACTCTTTTTCGATTTTATCCACCAGACTGTCGATCTCACCAGGAATCAAGGTCTTGTCAAACTTAAATGTACTTCCGTACAGTACCTTGAACAAATCATAACCGCTGATTGGCGCGGGATCATGTTTCATGACCGCGTACAGGCGTTTCATGGAATTCCGGATCTTATTCTGCAGCTTTACTGCCTCCCGGATCTTTTCGTCCGTGATCTCTGTCTGGAATTTTGTTTCCAGGTATTCCTTAAAACGGATGATCTCACTCTTCCAGAGCTTTAACGCTTCTTCGCTCTGTGTATTCGGCAGTTCCATGACAAATACATCCTTGAATTCAGACATATATTCATACATTTTCTTCTTACCGTCACAAGTCGTTTCTCCGACCACCACATCTGAAAAATAGAAAAACGGACATTTATCCGTCTTCGCGAATCCATAGCTGGACTTGATCAACGGACAAAGATTTTTAGGCAGATCCTTTTCCGCCTCCGGAATCGTTTCATCGGATGTGGAACATAAACCAACTGTCGCCGCTCCCGCTGCCATCGCGATCTCCTGCGGGAAATAGGTACAATATGCCCCCACGACAGGAATTCCCTCATCCTTCAGCTTTTTCACCGCTAAAAATGAATTTTTCCTCTGCTCCGCAAACTGCTCAAACACTTCCGGTAAATTTTGTATCAGTTCCATTCGTACTCCTCCAAGATATCTTTTGCTTCTTTTATTCTGGTGCCGCCACTTTCTTCATTTGGCTTAATTCCTTATAGCGCGCCATAACTATACTCATTTATCTGCCCGCCCCTTTGTCGGCCGCGCTCAGTGCCGCCCCGATGGCACCGGCAAACCTGCCGTTCGGGTCTGCCTGGACTTCACAGTTCAGCTTTTGGGACAAATTTTCCCGCAGATATGCGCACTCACACAGTCCACCCGTCAGGCAGACTACTTCCTCACGCACATTTAACCTGCTGCTCTGGGACACTACTTTATTTACAATAGACTCTACCACGGCAAAGGCGATATTCTCTTTCTTTTCCCCCCGTCCGATAAGGCTGATGACCTCTGACTCCGCAAAGACCGTACACATAGAGCTGATCGCCGTGCCGCCTCCCTGACGCGCCAGCTCACAGATCTCATCCGGCCGCAGAGCCATGGTATTTGCCATAACCTCCAGGAAACGCCCTGTTCCCGCCGAGCATTTGTCATTCATCACGAAATCTTTCACCCTGCCATCCTCAATCCGGATAATCTTTGTATCCTGGCCGCCGATATCAATGACAGCCATCTCATCCGCGCCGTGGATCCACATCGCGCCGCGGGCATGGCAGGTAATCTCCGTGATCATTTTATCTGCGTAAGGAACAGAGATTCTTCCGTAACCGGTAGCCACACAGAAAGAATTTTCTGCATCTATCCCTTCTTCCAGCAGCTTTTTCCGGATGGACTCCGCCGTATCCACACTGCTCCATCCGGTAGGCTGTACGGACTTTAAAACCAGCTTTCGTTCCTCATCCAGAACTGCCAGCTTCGCGCAGGTAGAGCCAATGTCAATTCCAATATAATGCTTCTTCATCCTTCCTCCAATTATCTAAGGCCGTATGATCGATCTGGCATTTTCCATTGTTTCCACAATATCATACATATTTGTAACCGTTCCCACTGCCAGCTTTTCTTTCATCCCATAAAAATCAAGGCAGGTTCCGCAGGTCATAATATTGACACCTTCCGCCTCCAGCGCTTTAAAATCTTCCAGAGAATCTGAACCCTCACAGGTCAGATATGCTCCGGAATTGTAGCACACGATAGTCTCCGGCAGTACATCCTGTTTGGTCAGGGCAAACACAAATGCCTTCATCAGCGCTTTCCCCAGCTTCTCTTCTCCGCTTCCCATTACATTTGCGGAAAGGACTGCCACAAGCCCTTTCTTTCTGGAATCCGGACTACAGTTGATCTCCTCTTCTTCCGGCTCTTCCTGGGCTTTCGGAGCTGCCGCCGCGTTTATGGCAACCTGTATGGCCACCTCATACTCCTTCTCCCCCTTCTTCTCTCCTGCTGCCTGGAGCCCTTTTTGTGCCGCGAATTTCTGCAGATTCTGAACCGCAATCTCATTGTCCACCAAAACCGTCAGAACTCCGTCCTCCTGAAATTCTCCCACTGCTTTCTTTGCGTTCACTACCGGCAGAGGGCACGCCAGGCCCCTTGCGTCAACAATCTTTTTTTCCATTTTTTCGTTCCTCCAATTTTTTTCTTAAAACGCCTGACCATGATCTATGATCCTGATCTCTTCAAATTTATATCCCTTTATACCATTCTATTTTTACGAGGAATATTCTCATGCCAGCTCCCGCAGCGCCGCCACTGCAGTATCAATTTCTTCCTCTGTATTATAATGGGAAAAGCTGAATCGCACCGCTCCTTGCTCCACCGTACCAAGCGCCTTATGCATCAGCGGAGCGCAATGGGCTCCCGGACGTGTAGCAAGTCCATAACTCATAAATAATTCATCGCTGACCTCCGAGGAATCATAGTCTCCCAGATTCAACGCTACGATCGGGCATCGATGGCTGGTTGTAAAGTCTCCGTAAACCTTTACCCCCGGGATCCCTCTCACGCCCTCATAAAACCGTTTCATCAAAGCCTGTTCCCACTCACGTATCGCGTCCATCCCGGTTTCCTGTATATAAGCCACCGCCGCGTTCAGTCCGGCAATGCCATGCCCATTCAAGGTTCCTGCTTCCAAAGCCGTAGGCATATCCGCCGGATGCTCCCTGCTGTATGTTTGGACACCGCTGCCCCCACTCTTCAATGGCCGGACTTTGATTCCTTCCCGCACATACATTCCTCCGGTCCCTTGCGGCCCCAGCAGGCTTTTATGCCCTGTAAAGCAAAGAATGTCAATCTTCATTTCCTGCACATCAATTGGAAATACTCCTGCCGTCTGGGATGCGTCTACACAGAACAGCACCTGATGCTGTCTGGCAATATCCCCGATTTTCGCGATATCGACCAGATTTCCAGTCAAATTAGAGCCGTGGGTACAGACGATCATCCGTGTGTTTTCTTTGATCTCACGTTCAAAGTCCTGCAGGTCAATACAGCCCTTCTGGTCACTCCGGAGGATAGTCAGATCCACACCTCTTTTTTCCATCTCATACAATGGACGAAGCACCGAATTATGCTCCAGTTCTGTTGTGATCACATGATCTCCGGTTTGTAAGACCCCTTTGATCGCGATATTCAGGCTCTCCGTAGAATTCATGGTAAATACGATCTGCTTCGGATTTTCCGCATGGAAAAAATCTGCCAGTCTTTTCCTTGTATCAAAAATCACCCTGGACGCGCCCAAGGTCGCTTCATGCACACCTCGTCCCGCATTTCCCAGAGAACACATGGCTCCGGCCACAGCCTCCGCCACCTGCTTAGGCTTTTGTACTGTGGTCGCCGCGTTATCCAGATAAATCATAATCCCTTCCTTTCCCAATGTTGGCACACTCTCAGACCATGCACTCGTGCATGTCCTCCTCCTGAATATCAATACTTCGCATGATCTCCTTCAAGGATTCCCGGCAATCCAGTCCTGCACACCAAGCCAAACCGCATCCAGCAGAAATCGCCCTCGGAACCGGAATCAGCCTGCCTTGCGCGTTCCGTTCCTTGCAGGCCTGCTCCATCGCCATTGCGTCCGCCGTGGTATGAAATGTCACCACCAGTTGTAATTGTTTCTTTCTCATGACCTGTTCCTGCCTTATTTCATCTAACTTAAGTATAGCTTTTATTTCATTTTACGTCTAATTGGAAAATAAAATAAGGGTGGTTCACTTATAGATTTTTTCTATAAGCAGACGTCCCAGCAACACCCTTCCCTGTCCATCGGATCTATTTCCGAAATGAATCACCGCTTCATCCTTCTTCCGCCTGGCCGCCAGAAGCAGCTCACCATCTCCGGCTTCTATCGTACATGTCAGCTTCCTGCACTCTTTGCTTTTCCATCCCTTCATCTGATCTTCCAATACCCTGGAATACGGCATCCCGCTGTCATCCGTATATTCCAGAAAAATTTCCGCTTCCTGATAGAAGCACGCAAAACCAGTATTTTCAATCTCTATCTCCACAAAATACCTATGCTTTTTTGGTATAACAGAAACATTCCGGACCAGGAAACGATATCCCATATGCGCGCCCACATAATCAAATACACTTTTCCCTTCCCATACGCCCGTACCCGGATACTTCCATTCCTGCCAAACAGTCAGCATTCTTGTATCATGTACTCTGTTCAAATACGTAATCCGCATTTCGCAAAGGCATTCCAATACCTTTGCGGGTGTTAGTTCCTGAAGGTAACTCTGGTGATATACAGCCTCCCCTCCAATTGGCGCGTGCCTGCCGATTTCTGACACAAATGCCAATTCCTCTTCTCGTTTCCAGGGGGTATCCCATCCAGCCTGTTTCCTGCTTTCCGTACCAAAGGTTCCCATATGGCTTTCCGAAGAAAGGATCCCATCATCAAAAAGTCCCATATCATCCGCATAAACCGTATGCTTTCCCTTCTGTTCCCTATGCAGCAGCCTCCAATATACAGGACGCCTGACAGCCAGATAAGTCTGTTCCCCTTTCCATCGGAGCAGGATCTCTGCCATCCGCTGCAGCTTCTCTTCATCCAGGAACTTAGACGAATGCATTTCTCCCCAATTGCCCACCAGCATTCCCTGAAAAACGAAGATAGTGTTCTCAAACTGCCTGATGATAGTTCCCAACTGTTCCAGATGGCGTTTCACCTGCGAAAAATGGAACGGTTCCCTTAACAGAGCCTTCCCTTCATGATCATAAACGATCCTTACGATACAATCATAAGCTCTTTCAGAAAAGAAGGCAAGAATGCGGCAGATCCGCTCCACCACCTCCCGGTCCAAATCCTGATCCCTGAAATACCCGATATCGATCAGCACGAATGCCAGTGTGTCCTTCGGATGCAGGCACCAGCGCAGTTCTTCAAAATCCGGCTCCCGTTCCGCCAAAAATGTGTGTATCTGATACCATCCTCGGGCCGGATTCAATAATTCTTCTGTTGATTCTGCCAGATCAGCCCTTTGAAAGCAGGCATTTTCTTTCCTTTTCGAAAACCTGCTTAACCACTTTTGCATCTGCGGCCTCCTTATTCAACACGTTTTTTTCATTCTTGTTTTTCCAATGGTCCACTATATGGGCAAAACCTTAAATTGTATTTTTACAAAATGTATGTTACAATATGACCCGGTACTTTAGACATATATTCATCACAGGAAATTGGAGACATACTTATATGGCAAAAAAGAATATCTTTCTTATCCTGTCCTTGGTCATAGCTATCCTTTTAGTCACGGCCGGGATTTTCTATTTCAATAGCTTTCGTTGCCCGGTATATACCCCCGCCGTCTATACAGAATCAACCGAAGAACTGGATAATCCCTATATAGGCTGGTATCAAATGTATGCCTATTCCTTATCCGATGCCGGTGATTTTGGCCCGGGGCAGCTTCCGGAACAGCAATCCGGCCCCAGCCTCATCCTGTTACAGATCAATTTACGGAATTATGCCCAAACCACTATCAGCAGCACCGCTCTTCAGCAGTTGGATGACATACTGGACGCCTGGCATTCCATTGGAAAGCAGCTGATCGTCCGCTTTCTTTATGATTGGGACGGCGCTGCCATGGAAACGGAGCCGAAGAGCCTTTCCCTGGTTCTGGAACACATGTCCCAAACTGCGGAAATCATCAACCAATACTCCGATTGTATCTATATCCTGCAGGGCATCTTTGTAGGCTCCTGGGGCGAAATGCACAGTTCCAGCTATACGAATGAAGAGGATATGCTTACTCTTATCAATCATCTGGCGTCACTCACGGATCCTGACATTTTTCTGGCAGTACGTACGCCAGAGCAATGGCGGAGCATCGTAAACTCCTCCCGGCCTCTGGCCGCGGATCAGGCATTTGACGGTTCTCTGGCCGGGCGGCTCAGTCTTTTTAACGATGGCATGCTTGGTTCTGATACGGATCTTGATACCTATGCGGCTTCTGACGCCATTATTTCTCTGTCTGGCTTAGAAAAACGCCCCCGCCAGGCAGAACTCCTCTTTCAAAATGATTTATGCCGCTATGTACCAAATGGAGGGGAAGTGACCATCCCGAATCCCTGCAATGATCTTTCCTCCGCGGTTCCTGATCTGGCCAGCACCCATGTTTCCTACCTGAACAGCAAATATGACGACGCCGTACTGTCCAAATGGCGGGAGGATACTTATCAGGGAAATGATCCCTTCCATGGCATGAATGGCTATGATTACATTTCCAGGCACCTGGGATACCGATATACCGTCCGCTCCTCGGATCTCTTTTTCGAAGATTCCCAAACGAAAGACGCTACATTGTCTATCGTTCTGGAAAACTTAGGTTTTTCAAACAGCTACAAGAATTTCGATGTAACCCTCTCCTTGATGAACGAAGCCAACGGCCTGGAATTTACCCTCCCGGTACAGACAGACACCCGCTTTTGGGACACGGACTCACAGACTGTCCTGGAAATCCCTCTGGAACTTTACAAGCTTACACATGAAACCTATAATATTTTTCTAAACATAAATGACCCCGCCACGGGCTGCCCGATTTATCTGGCTAATACAGGCACTACAAATGGAACAGGCTGCTTCATAGGCTCCTTAACCCTGAAGCCGCCAATTTGATTTGCCGGAAACACCCCGGTCACATAACGCGGATCCTCCTATGTAACCGGGGTGCTTTTCATATTGCCCCTTTTCTCAATCTCCTTATAATATTTACCGCAGCTTTGCCAGCGCGGACCGACCAACTGATATTCCATCCTTCTGATCTCCGTGTAATGCGTCACAAACAACCACAGCATCATAAAATAATAAGGAGAGAAAAACCGCAGCAGCCTCACGAAATAATTCGAGCTCGCCCTTACGGACGCGCATTTTTCCTGAAAAAAGAGCATAGCCCTGAAAAATGCCTTTTTTTCTGTCCTTCTTTCAATCCGGCACAGCCGGGCGACCTCCTGGTTATGCAGCAGTCTGGTCGGACTGTTAAAATTAGAGATTGATTTTTCTGATATCCGGTACAGGATAAATGGCCGGTTCACATAGCATACCCTGATATCCTCATGGCCATCCACGATTTTCTGAAAACACGCCCTGTCGTTCACAGTCCGAAAGCGCAGGATAAAATCATATACCTCCTCTGTCAGCAATTCCTTCCGGTAGACTGCCGTACCCATGATCGGACATCCCAGCTTTATAGCGTTTCGCAAAATCTTTCCCTGAATAAATTTTTGAAGTACAACCTCCAGATATGTATGATACGACCGGATCATCTCACCGGATCCGGTAAACTTTATAAACGCGGTACAAACGATATCATATTCTTCCAGCAGATCCGTAGTCTCAAACAGATCATATGGGGCGAACAGGTCGTCACCGTTTAAGACAGCAAATTTCTCTCCCTCTACACGCCTTAGCGCCTCCACATAATTTCTGCATATCCCGGCATTTTTTTTCTGATAAAGCCTGTCTACACGCTCAAAAATATCCTGATTTCCCGAGATCCATTGCTCTATCACCTCGCGGCTATGATCCCTGGAACCATCGTCCGCGACGATCAGCTGGAACTTCCGCCCCTTCCCAAATCTGCTGATCTGATACCTGACGCTCTCCAGCGCATGTACTACAACCTCTGCCTGATTATAACATGTGACTATAAATGTAAACATATGGCCGCTCCTCTCCTTATCTCATAATTGCTTTTTTCCAGGAACTATATTATACTGATGGCAGATTTATCCGGCGCTCAGTATAAATCCATACAACTGTCCTTCTTCACGACATTGTATCGTAAGCAAAGAAAGGATCTGAAAAATGATTTCCGTAATCGTCCCCGTTTATAATGCGGAGAAATACCTTTATCGCTGTATTGATTCTATTTTGAATTCTACCTACGAAAACTTTGAGGTCATTCTGGTCAATGATGGTTCTACCGACCGCAGCCCCTCCATATGCGAAGAGTATTCCATGCGGGACGGCCGCGTAAAAGTGATCCACCAGAGAAACCAGGGAGTCTCTTCCGCCCGGAACAATGGCATCAGCAATTGTAGCGGCCAGTGGATCGTATTTGTTGACTCCGATGATTTCATTTCCCATGATTTTTTGAGTATCATCGCCCGGGAAAAATATCAAGACGCCGGCCTTCTGCTGTTTGACTATATAAAATACAATGCCGGACACGAAACTGCCGATTATCCTGTTCATACATTGACATTCCGGGACAGTGATATGCAGCGGCTGATCAAGAGGATCCTCGTCCCTTGTCCCTTATCTCCAAAAGGGAAAACGGATTTCCGCTCTCCCTGGGCGAAAGCCTACAAAAAGTCTGTCATAGACCGGTATTCCATCCGCTTTTCTCCGGATCTGGCCATCGGGGAGGATCTGCTGTTCAATATGGAATACCAGCTTAGATGCGGTTCCTGCGTATATATCACCGCTCCCGTCTACTATTATGATATCCACCTTGGTTCCGCGACCCACGGCTTCCGATCCGGGCTTTTACAAAACCATGCCAGGCTGCAAAGGCAATTGAAAGCTCTTTTAGGGCAATGCCATATGCTCCCCCTTCTAGAAAATGAGTTCTATTCTTATTGCCTTGAAAACCTGACCTACGTCCTGATCTGGGAAGTATTCAGCCCCTTAAGCCCAAGGCCGTACCGGACAAACCGCAGGCTTTGCGCCATAATGCAAAAGAACGCGCTCTACAAAAAAGCGATGAAATACAACCGGAACAATGGAATCCTGCCAAGAAAAATCCTCGTGTTCTTCTTCCGCCTAAAGCTTTACCGTATCACAAGCATGATCTGCCGGGCCAGCTATACGTATTTAAAAGGCGGGGATTTTTGACGGCCGCCGGAGGCCTATTTCCTGCCAACTATTTTTTGATAATACGGATAAATATTCTCTTCTATCCAGTCATTTACAAAATACGCCCAGATAATCTCTTTCAACGCCTCACCGATATGAAGGCCGCCGCACCTGCGCAGCCAGGCCAGCGCACGGACCGCGGCCTTTTTTCTTCTATATTTCAGCGCGATCCTATATCTGCGCTGTGCCTTCCAACAGAGTATCCGTTCCCTTGATTCCCGGTCGCTGATCCGGCAGTTTTTTGCAATGTCGTCTACCAGCTTCTCATAATCCCTGTATTTTTTCTCTTCCAGCGCCTGGGTCAGCTCCATTCTGGAATGACTGCCCGCCCTGACGGCAACCCCATACAGTTCTTCCTCTATCGTGGGACATGGATGACGGTACATGAAGGGAAGCAGCATCTGGAAATTCTGCCCCACGTCATATTCTGGTATATGCCGGTCCGGATAAATCTCAAAAAACGCTTTTGTCTTTAACATATAGCAGCCGCAGCAGACAAAGGTTTTGAAAAATAAAATGTCCCAGAACAGGTTGGTCTTAGAAAGATCCCCCCTCTGTTCATCCGCTTTTTCTCTTCTTTCCCCTGTCGCCGCATCAAAATAATACGACAGTGACCTGACACATTCGTACCGCGGATGCCGAAGCAGAAATTCCACCCTCCGCTTCACAGACTCCGGTTCCAGATAATCATCACTGTCCGGCCAGATCAGGTATTCCCCGGACACAAAGGGAAGCCCCTTGTTGATCGCCGCGGACGCGTTTTTATGCTCCGCCCGCACGATACGGTACCCATATCCTCTGTCCGCGAATTTTCCACGGTACGCCTCCGCCACCTTGACCGTATCATCCCCGGATCCATCATCTACAAGAATCATCTCTATCTCTGGATAAGTCTGGTTCAGGACGGAATCCAGCATGCCCGGTAAATGCGCTTCTCCATTGTAGACCGGCGTGACAACGGAAACCCTGCCCGGATGATATTCATATTGCCCCCGCTCCATCTTCTTTCTCCTCCTTTTTTACAACTGCCTCCGCTGACCGCTCTTTTCACGGCCATACAGCCGCTTAACTCACCTGACACGTACGATTTTCTGGTTTTCAATCTTATATACAACATCGCATTCATTTGCCAGGCTCATATGATGTGTCACCATGATCAGTGTTTTATCCTCCTTGATCTGGCGGATAGAATCAATCACCGCCTTCTCTGTTTCCATATCAAGCGCTGCCGTAGCCTCATCCATGACCAGAAGCTCAAAATCTTTATAAAGCGCCCTTGCCAGCGCGATCCGCTGTCTCTGCCCGCCGGATAATGTGGTTCCGTTCGCTCCGACCAGGGTGTTGACCCCATCCGGCATTTTCCGGACATCGTCCCATATCTGCGCGCACTTCAGACATTCGGTCACCCGTGCGTCGTCCACCTCGTCCTCTTCCTCAAAGAAAGCCACATTATTCCGGATCGTTTCTCCGTTCAGATATACAGTCTGGGGGATATAGCTGACCATTTCCCCCATGTCCGCCATACATGGTCCTTCCGCGTCTGAGTGGGTCACAATATCATAATCATCGAAAAAAACATGGCCGCTTTGCGGTTTCAGCAGTCCCAGAAGCAGATCCACGAAGGTCGTCTTTCCCGCTCCCGACGCCCCGGTCACAGCGATGGAGCACCCCACCGGGATATCAATGGAAGCGTCTTCAAAAATATTTACCCTGTCGGAATATCCAAAGGTCATATTTTTGACTGAGACTCCCTTTTGAAGTGTCAGCTTTTTCTGGCGGGTTGCTTCAGATTGCTTTTCCTCTTCCTTCATCCGGCTATAATCCGCCATGGACTCCTTCAGAGCCTCATAGGACTTCTTCGCGAATTCAATTTTATTCATCCCGTTCAGGATATTGTACGCCATCGGCAGCATGCGTACCAACGCGGTAATATACACCACCATAGGCGCAAGGATCGCGGAGAGATTTGTTCCAAACACCATGATCACCGCAAGGATCACGAACATGGCCGCCATAATCGAATTCTGCAGGATCACCGCGATACTGTTGAGCTTATACTTAAATTCACCCTGAACCTCCGCGTACGCGCGGCTCGCGTCCTCATATTTGCGGAGCACAAAGGCGGAACGGTCATCAATCTTCATCTCTTTAAAGGAGCCGAAGGCAATCGAAATCTGGGAATTTGCTTTGATCGTACAGGCCCTGCTCCGTTCCCCATATTCCTGCATCCTCTTACGCGTCCGGAAAAAGATCATCGCCATGATCAGAAGCAGGACCACGCAGCTTGCGATCCCGATCCACTTTGAGACATAGATCAGTACAACGGCAAACCCGGCCATCGTAATGCCATTTATCACGGCTTCAATGGTATCCACAATGATCTGGATACAGTTTGTCGTATCATTACGCACCGTATTCATGGCCTGGATCGCACTCTTTTTATTGTGCTCCATCAGATCCTCTTTGATCAGCAGTTCAAAGAGTTTCATAGACAGCTTCTGGGCGCCATCCTGTACGAACCGGTTCGCGATCTTACTCTTATATAGTTCAAAAGCGCACTTTAATACAGAGACCAGCATCATAAAAAACGTAAATGCCGTCAGCCTGGGGTCTGCCTGGTTCTCGCGTACTACAATATTAATAATATAGATGATCACGGAAAAACTGAATACATCCACCACAGGGCTTACAAGGCTTAACACCGCGTATATTTTCCATATCATCTGCTCTCTTTTTTCCAGGATCCCTGTCAAATATCGGAACATCCCTGACATACTATCTTCCTCCCGGTTCCATTATTTCTTCCATCGTTTTAACAATATCCCGCCCGCGTCAAGCGCTTTATGTACTATCCGTAATGACGAAAACGGCAGTATCCCGCAAAAGGCCATAAAGAATCCGCGGCTTTTCGCCGCTTCTGTCGGGCACGTAAGCCGGGGCTGAAGCACATCCCCCTCTTCACAGGCAAACCATGTAACCTCTTCTTGTACCTCATCCCAGATCTCGCGGGCTTTGTCCGTATGAAGGATCACCAGCGACGTTCCCATGCCATCATCCATCTTGGGCCTTACCTTCTCGATCCCCCAAAAATCCCCGATGGTCAGGTCACTATCCCTCTCCACGCCGCAGAATTTACATTCATGGCAGGACGGGCGCAGGATATGGTTGGTAAAATACATCCTGCAATATTCGTCACCATAAAGAGAGCCCGAATACTCCTTACCATCGATCACATAGGAACGAGTATGCCCACTGTCGCGCGCTCTCTTATCCCTGAAGGAAAAATCCGTCATTTTTCCGCCATGCTTCTTCTCCAGATACTTCACATAAGCTCCCCATATCCCGGGAGAAGGCACCCCATAACAGACAAGATCTGCGATAATCAGCTTCGGATATTCTTTATTCAGATAATTTCTTAAGCCCTGTGCCTGACAGGGCGTCCCGCAGAACAGCACCCAGCGGTCCTCCAAAAGCCGTGCCTTGATCCTCCGATAGACTCCCTTCGCGCTGCTTTGCACATATTTTGTCCTCTTGACAGCGTCAAGTTCTTCTCTGCCTCGGACTTCCCTGTGTACCACCCTCATATTTTTGTCGTAGGCGGCGCCATAGACAACTCCCTGCCGCCGAAATACATATTCCGCAAGAACCGGGAACATCCCTCCGGACGAACTGGCATACCGGATATCCTCATTCTTTGCCTGAACAGCAAAGTACTGCCTGAACACGTCTTTTTTAACACTCTGCTTTTTTATCGGACATGTTTTCACGCATAGTCCGCAGTCTACACACAAATTTTTATCAATCTTAGGATAACGAAACCCTTCCCTGTCAACCACCATCCTGACCGCGTCCTTACCGCAGATATCCACACACGCTCCGCAGCCGCAGCACTCTTCTTTTTTTATGTATAATTTTTTCATATCAACACCCTTGCCAACGCAATTGAATTATTCTTGTATATTGTTTAAAAGAAATTCACCGGATAATCTCACATTTTTCTTTGTTTTCTCTTTCACGCTCTCCCAGTCTATACAGGCATTTATATCCAAAATCTCATTCCCTTCGCATAATCTGTCCTGCAGCCCATGGATCTTAAGAATATTTCTTACCCGCGCCCCAAAGCTTCTGTGTGCAAATGCCAAAAACTGTTTCTCATATATGATACTGAAAGCGACCGCGTGAAATGAATTAGAGACCACATACTCTGCCCTGTGGATATATCCCAATAGTTCGGCCGGCCCGGCCGTATGATCCACTTCGAATCCAGCGCCCGTCCCCTGTTGTCCGGCGCGTACTTCGATTACAGGCAGCCCGGTATCCTGTGAGAGACGCTTCGCGTAATCCGCCATCCCCTCATTCGGTTCCGTAACATAGACCAGAATAAATTTTCTATCGGCCACCTTATCGGATAACCTTTCCACCTTCTGCCAGGATTCTTTTTTCAGAAAAAATACAGGATCCAAAACCGGCGTCACTTCCTTACCGGAAAGTCTTTCCACATACGGCGCCGCCGCCGCTTCTCTAACAGATATGGCATCCACATGGCCGACCAGTTCTGTAAATTCCTCATCATAGCAGCTTGAAAGCTCTGAGCCTCCAAAGCTCGCCGCGTAAGAAATGACTTTCTTCTTCCGCTTGTTCGGAAACGCGCCAAAATAGGCTTTTTTTAATCCACAGGTAATATCCGGATTCCAGATCTGGTCACTTCCGACCACATAGTATTTATACCTCAGCCTGGTGAATCCCCTTAAGGACAATATCTTCCTCTGCTTTTTATTCACCAGATATTTATACCGAAAATAATTCATGTTCCCAAGCTGTTTTGAAAACTCTTCCCTTGTCCGGATATGAGCCATAAACCCGTTCCACATATTGAATACGCCCCATATCCGCCCCTTCCATCCTCTGACCGGCGCGTACGGGATCCACCAGTGCCTGCCCGTCATATAGAATGGCTCATAACGGACAATGTCCGCCTCTTTCCCGTGCCCTCGCAAAAAAGCTTTTAATCCATATGCCTGCAGCATCGCGCCATAATTATTAGAACAATGGAACGTAATGATTCCAATATCAGCATGTTTTTTCCTCATCCTAAACGCCTCCTTCCATTTCAGCAGTGCAGGGATATACCGGTTTACCCGCGCGTAGAGCGGATAGCAAAAAAAGCAAAGATCAAACAGTAATTTCTCACTCAGCAAAAGACGTCCAAACATGGGATGCCTTCTTTCTTCTTTTGCGATCCCCCTCAAATCTCCGCTGTCCTTTTGATTCTTCTCGCTTCTTGCCATCCCGTATTTTTTTTCCATCTGTACGGCAACAAATCTTTCCCAGGTCAGCGCGAAATCAGGCCGTCCCTTCCGGTACTCTTCATCCCGGATCCTTCTGCTGCTTTCAAAATAGTTCTTTCCCATGACCATCGCCGCGGACCGGGTCACACTTTCCGGGTGATCCCTGTAATAGTACCAGGACTTCCGCAGGTAAACGCTCCGGATCTTTTTCCTGATAAACTCATATAGGAACAACGTATCTTCCCCATTTGTCAGGGTTCTGTCAAACCTCAGGGAACCGATGGCTGTCCTTCGAAGCAGCTTGCCGCCTATTCCGGAGAGTTCCTCCGTATATTGCATATGAAACCATTCTTCCGCTTCTTCTCCCTCTGCCGCCTGCTGCCGGATCCGGCTGTCCCTCTTTTGATCCTCCCGCAGCGCTGTTTCCAGTTTTTCCGCTTCCGCCTTCCGGTAGCCGCAGAACACCAGATCCGCCTGCTGTTGTTCCGCCTGCCGGAGCATTTCCTGAATAAGAAATGGATGAATCGCGTCGTCACTGTCTAAAAAAAAGAGATATTCCCCTTGCGCAAGCTCCATCCCTAAGTTTCTTGCCGAAGAGACACCGCCGTTCTCCTGACGGTACAGCCTGAGCCTGACATCTGTCATGCCTGCCTCTTCACAGATCTTTGGCCCGCGGTCTGTTGAACCATCATCGACCACGATGATCTCTATATCCTGACAGGCCTGGTTAAGTACGGAACACAGGCACTGTCTGATATATTTTTCCGAATTGTACATCGGAATAATAACCGATACCTTTTTCATATGCTGCCCTCCACCGTATCAACACATTTTCAATGAAATCCTGCCCTGCTTCTAGATCTTATCCTCGCTTCGAAGCCCCATATCCGCATCCATCTTAAGGACTTTCACCCGGAACAATACCACAATGATACTGAAGGTTACCCGAAGCAGGTACCAGAACGGTTTCAGCCCTGAATGCATACTCTTTCCCTCTGTCCTTGTATGCATTACTGCCGGAACCTCCACCACCTTGAATTTGATCAGTATCATGAGTATAAGCATATTCGCGTCCGGGTATTGATCATCAAAATGATCATATTTTGAATAATACAGAAATGCTTTTCTGCTCAGGCCCTGTAACCCCGTAGTCGGATCTGAGATCTTCTCTCCCGTTGTCATATGGATGAGAAACCTGAACAGGGCATAGGCAAGCTTTTTCGGCCACGAGACCGGGAAATCCGTACTGCCTTCCATAAACCTCGCCCCCAGCACGATATCAGGGCGTCTTCCATCGGAATCCACTTCCTTGAGCTTCCTGTAGATCACCGGGATATTACACACGTCATGCTGTCCGTCCCCATCCATCTGGATCACATACTGATATCCCCTGCGCACCGCGTACTTATAACCGGCCTGCAGGGCACAGCCATACCCCATGTTATAGGCCTGGGAAAGCATAGGGTATCCCATTTCCTTTACGATCCAGTTCGTAGAATCCGTCGAAGCGTCATTTACAACAAGGATATCCACCTTCTCCTTCATCCCCAGCTCTTCCAGCTGCGTAAGCAGCCTCCGGATATTGTTTCCTTCATTATAAGTTGGTATTATGATCAATACTTCTTTTTGCTTCATGATCCTGTCTCCCTGCGATAAGCTTTAGCAGCTTTTCTATCTCCTCTTTCTGAGCTGTTGTTTTCTTCGCCGCCTCCCGGCCAAGCTTTTTCCGCTTCTCTTCGTCCTTCAGAAGTGACGCGATACTGTCCGCGACCGCCTGCGGTTCCAGTTTACAAAGGATGCCATCCTCCCCGTTTTTGATCTGTTCCCTGTTGCCGTTACAGTCCGAAGCGATCACCGCGCAGCCCAATGTCTGCGCCTCCTGGATCGCAATACTTTTTCCCTCAAACCTGGTCGCGTGTATATACAGATCTGCCTGCGCGTAATATGGAAAAGGGTTCTCCCTGGCTCCGAGAAGTATAAAGTCCTCTTCCAGTCCCACCGCGGAAATCTTTTTCTCCAGTACGCTCCGGAGATCCCCTTCTCCCAGCACATACCACCTTGCCCTGCAGCCTGAAGCCTTCAAAAGCTTCATCGCGTCTATCGCGATATCATATCCTTTTTGATAAGCCAGCCTGCCTACGGTGAGCAGCCGCATGCCGTCATAAGCATCCTGAAAACCGCCGCTTTCACTTGCCCGTCTCCGGATCATCTCCTGATCGACCAGATTGTGAAAGATATCCATCTTAGAAGCATATTCCGGATAAACCGCCAGAAAATGTTCTTTTACCTCGTCGGAAACGGCAAAAATACGGTCAAACTTTTCCCAGCATCCCTGATCCATCTCCCTTGTATATCCCGCGCTTTCATAATCAATATGTACAAACGCGCATTTTTTCTCTGCATTCACATGCTCCGCCACATAGTAGGCAGAAGCGCCTTCCAGATACGCCACGGCCATATCAAAGTTCTCAGGAAAACGCCGCGCGCCGTCAGAAAGCATACGCCACAGCAGCTTATCCGGCCAGACAGCCCCCTTTTTCTTCATACGCGCAAGGTTTTCCATGAAAAAGCGCAGCTTCCCGAAGCATCCGCCGTTTCTGAAAAACGCGGACAATATGGTCCACGTCATGGCCCGTTTTCCTTTTTTCGTAAGTACGGACTGGCTACTGAATCTGGAATTCAAAAGCTTCACATGAGATGGAATCTCTCCGGCCATCTCCCCTTGTCCCATGACCACAAAAAGAAAAATCTCATATTCCGGCCCATCCATTTTTCTTAACAGCTGCAGGAGAGCGGTTTCCGCGCCGGCACGCCCCAACGTGTTAACAACAAACAGAATCTTCTTCCTTTTCTTCATCATCGTCTCCCGCCATCCGGCTGAGCCTGTCAATTTCTTTCATCATTGCCTCATTTTCCTGATTAAGCAAAGCCACATGCATGGCCATTTCCCGTGTCTTCACCATCAGCTGGGAAATCATCACGCTGTTCCTGAATTCCTCAAACAGGAATATAGCCCCCACACAAGAAAACGCAAGGCCCGTTCCCGACGCAAGCTGCTTCGTCCATTCCGAAAATACCGGCACCACACTGATCACTAACAGCGTAAAGCCCAGCAGTACCCAGATCACCGTATAATTGACCGTGATCTTTTTATAAGAATGCATTAAAAAACTGACCACCATAAGCAAAATCCCTGCCAGCCCGATCACCAGCCTTATGATAATGGCGTCCATGTCTTAAGCCTCCTTTCCTTCCTTCCGCGCACTTTTGTCATATACCTTCCTGGGCGGCCGTGTCCCCATTCCTGGTTTCAGAAATGAACCCTTACAGAATATATGCGCGTCCAAATGCCTTTCTATATAGCGCAGGCGGAAATACGCGACCGTCCACCCGCAAAAAGCCCCCATTACCACGCCGATCCCATACCAGAGTTCAGAAAGCCCCGTCGCGAAAACGCTGCCTGACAATGTGACCAGGCAGAAAGTCAGTGATGTAAGCATCGCTCCGTTCAGATCATTGAAGTAATACAAAAATATAATCTCACAATACATCAAAAATACGATAAAATATCCCACCACCAGACAAGGATATATCCTGAGTGTCAGGCTGGAGAATCCGAACCTTGGTAAAAATACCACGCAAAGCAGATATACCACAGACGTTATGATAAACTGTATACGCGCCAGGCTCATCAACTCCGAAGAAAGCTGGCGGAACATCTCACTCTTGGCAATGTCAATATCCCTCCCGCGTCCTCCAATGACTGCTTCCGAATAATTCTTATACTTATCATGGAAATACATTTCCACCCGGGTTATAAATATGATCGTAGCGGATATATTGGTAAACATCGCAAGGCATGTCGCCATATCATATGGCTGGCTGCAGACAAATGTTTTTACAAGCACCAGCTTCATATCCGTATTCCAGAATACAAAATTATGGATATACAGCCCCAGGATATAAAAGAAATTCGCGAATACCAGCTGCCAGTACTTTTTAAAGTATCTGAGTACTGCACTATAGCGGTTGCTGTTTTGCATAAAGTAACGCTTCACGATGGCGATCTCCAAAAAAGCGATCAGAAAGAATCCCGTCGTCAGCGCGAACAGCATACTCTCCCGGATCCCCCATTTTAAAACATACCGTAAAAACAGCGAAAGGAAAAATGCCCATACCATCCCAGCCGCGTAAAACAACGATATCTTCTCATAGGCTTTCGCGATAGAAAGGTAAATCATGGAATAAAAAACCAGGACCAGGGCGATATAACCACAGTATCCCGTAAATACATAAAAGACATCCACCCTGCCCACAAAATGTTCCCACAGGCAAAATGGAATCCCCAACAGGCTGCTAAGCGTAAGATTCATAAGCAGGCCCAGATAATAGCAAGGCCTGATATCCTGATAACGTTCTTCAAAGATCACGTCCGACATATACCTGGACAACACGGAGTTAAACGGCGAACAGGTTAAAAGCGCAAAGATAAATATATACAGCACCGTACAGGAAAACAACTCTCTCTCTATGAGCCCAAGGCTGCTGAAGTCCAGAAAATACCCCATCAGCAAAATATTCAGGATGATCACAAACATCGGGGCAACCGTAGACATGGAGCTGTACGCAAATCCGATAAGATATGCCATGAGTGTGTTTTTTTCAAATATCTTACTTAATCTACTTCCAATGCCGTCCATTGACTTTCTCCTTTTCTATTCATCCCAGTGAAGTCCCATACTGTCTGAAAAATCTTTATAAATCTTCCGGTAATTCCTGCGCATATGCCCGATCTGGTATCCGGACATCACTCTCTTGTAACCATTTTCCCCCATCTGGAGACGCAGGGGCTCATTCCGCGCCAGATCCACCATAGCCTGCGCGATTTCCTCCACATTCATAATATGGATCACGATCCCCGCGTCGCCGAAGTCATCGTTTTCTCCATAGATCAGGCCCCGGCAGTTGCCTACATCCGTGGCGATCGCCGGTTTATGCGCCGCGTAGCCTTCCAGGATCGTAAGCGGCTGCCCTTCACTGATGCTGGTCAAAATCGTCATATCCATCCTGCCCAGGTAATCACGTATATCGATCCTTCCGGTAAATACAACATCCTGGATCCCCAGCGCCTCTACCTGCTCCATACATTCACGCGCGTATCCTTCGTCTTCATCCATCGGGCCCATGATCCACAGCTTCAGCCTGGGTTCCCTCTCCTTGGCAAAGCTGAATGCCTGGATCATCGTCTTCACATCCTTGATCGGCGTCACGCGGAGTACCGCGCCGATGTTGATCTTTCCTTCGTCCTCCTCAATCTTGCCCGGCAGGTTCGAAAGCCGCTCCACGGAAACCCCGTTTGGCGTTACCATCGTTTTTTCCGCCGGACATCCAAGATCAATCTGCAGCTCTCTGGCATATTCATACAGGCTGGTGACCAGATCCGCCTTTTCATATGCCAGCTTTGACATCTTTTTAAACTGGTCGATCCATATATTCTTATATACCCCCTGCACCCATTCCGCCC
This sequence comes from uncultured Clostridium sp., assembly GCA_964523125.1. Taxonomy (GTDB): domain Bacteria; phylum Bacillota; class Clostridia; order Lachnospirales; family Lachnospiraceae; genus Schaedlerella. Next base: position 66,905 of record CAZFXM010000014.1, read on the forward strand.
GGAGGAGTTCTTCCTCCCGCTCCCGGGTATAGATCCCATGCTCCGAGATCAGCAGACGGCTGTTATAAAGAACCTTCGCCATACTTCCCAGCACTCCCGCATATCCGGTCGCTACGCAATGATACAGGTCTGCCTCCGGCAGCTTCATATTTAACGTAAATAGCAGCGGCAGGTACACGGAACGTACTGTCCATAAAAAATCCGAAAAGACAAGCTGGCTGTAATTCTGGTCATAATACTCCCTTACGATCTTCAGAAAGTCTTCCCCCATCAACAGCTTATCCAGGGAAACCGGCTTCTCCTGGAACATCCGGAATACCGTCTCCCATTCGATCCGCCGGTTACGGATCAGGCTTCGGAGAGCCTGATATTCCGTTTCATTCAGCTTCAGCTTTTTCCTGCCCTTCTGGTTCCAGTCCAGATCCTCCAAATATAACTCATGTACCTCCGTGACATTCTCCGGAAGCTGATATGTAAACTTCCCGCTCATAGAATGGTTACTGATAATTGCCAGTATCACAAACTCCAGTTTCGGAAAAGACTGGATCAGGCCATGTACCCAGCTGGATACACCGCCCGTCACATATGGATAACATCCCTCCACTACCAAACAGACTCTCACGCGAACTCTCCTTTCCGAAATTTAGTAATAAAATCTCTCATCAGCCGGCTCGAGGATGACCGTAATATCCTTGCTCTTCGCTTCGATCAGACAGACGCCCTCTTCCAGTTCTTTAAAGCTTCCCCCTTCTACTTCTTTTATGGTATTGGCATAACTTCTGAAAATAAACCATACGGTTCCGTCCGTCCCGTTTGTCCGCAGATGGATCTCATTTTCTTTCTGGCTTTCCGTATAATCCAATGCCAGGAAATCACGGATACGCACGTCACTTTCCGCCGTCGTTGTCTTGTCAAAACCGTCAAAGCTCTGTCCGATGACATCCACATTTTTTACAAATTCTACGGCAAGCTCATCCCAGGAGTCCTTATCGCTTTCCGGATACGCGATACGTTCCATATCACAGCACATGCTGAGATATCCCAGCGCCGTTTCCAGGCATCTTGTCCGAAAGTCCTGCGAAAATGTATATTCCGGGCCGTTGATGACCGCCTTCTGCTCTGTAATATACTCTGAGATATATCCCAGGAGGCTTGCGTCCTCTTCATCATAACCTCTGACTATGGTCCTCACGGACGACAGTATGTCCTCCTGAAGGGCAGCCATAATCTCTCTCTGATCCATATCTCCCGCGTAAAAAGACGCAAACTCATAATTCCCAGCCACTTCATTTATAAATTTCTGATCTTTTGCAAGCTTCTCCTTCACCCGGGTATGTGACACATTCATTCCTGACAGGCCGATCTCCACCGATTTTTCATGTAAGATCTTCATATAATACTTTAGCTGTTTCGGATCCGGATGCTTATTATCCGAATAATCGTACTGCGGCGTCATCATGCATGTCACTCCGATCTGATAGTCCTGAAGGGACGTATCGATCGCTGGCCATATGTTTTCCTGATACAGCAGCTTCAGGGAACGTCCATAGTATTTCTCCAACTCTTCCCGGTTCTCATCAGCCACGCCCGGGAAACCCGCCAATATAATATTCTGCGCGTTTACGACCGGATAGATCTCATAAGGGTACATCTCTGAAGACATTGCTGAAAGCAGGCCAAGCCCTTCAACTCCCTGCATATACCCGCCATTGACGGCAAATACGTAGGCCGGGCCGCAGCTTTTTCTCCATACCAGGACAGGATAGTCTTCTTTTTCCACTTCCTCATCCCCCGGGATCCCTTTCATATAGACCTTCGTTCCGGAGGTAAGTTTATACCAGGGGAATGTAAGCTCCATATCCTGAAACTTCTGCTCCTCTTTTTTCTCTGTCTTGTAGACCATCTCGCCGCCAAGTAAAAAGCCGCCGTACAGATGGACGCCTTCCACTGTCGTCTCTGCCTGCTCCACTTTCCGGATTCCGAGAAGCTCCCGCAGCTGCCTGTTACTCTTTATCACAGATACATCCGGAAGGGTCGCGAAGATCAGGTTCGTCCCTTGACCTGCCTGGTTTTCCAAAAATTCTGTTTCCTTTTTATTCTTCCAGTCAATATGGGCTGAATCAATCACCAGCATCTCCGGATGCCCCCTACCCTTTTCCGCTTCCTCATACAGGGAAATCGAATCATAACCGGCAGCATCCCGCTTTGTATAAGCCGCCCATTCTTTCACTACATCCTGAAGCATGTCTTTTTCATCTCCGATGCAGACCACCTTGCCCCGGGTAACTGACACCGTCCCTGCCCCTGCCTTATCCTCTGCCGTTTCCTTCACGGATTCCCCGCCGTCCCTCAGGCTCTCCGGCACATAGATATTGACCCGGGAAGGATAATCTTCCGCCGTCCCGGTGACAAACGTGTTTGTACTATAGTCATTTGACCTGTCTTTCAGATTATTGATGAACATACACAGAAAGAATACAACAGACATTAATATTGTAATGATGAAAAAATTCCGGCGTGATATCATATTACCCTCTCCTAATCTTTCTTTTTCCTGTCATATCCGTTATATCCATAATCAATCGCGAAATTATATAGGCTATATCCATTCTGCTTTACACGGTAGCATATAAAATCGTCCGACTCATAATAGACCTCCATCTCATTCGGATAGAGCTTCTGAAAGTCCTGTGCCCAATAATACATATGCGACATCGTGACCCACCGGTCATCCCCGATATAAGGAAGGATCCCCGTCTCTTCCGAAAGAGGCTTTCTCGCACCTTCTACAGATACTACCCTTTCCGGCTCTTTCATATTGATGTAATCCAGATACAGGAGCGGCACCTTTTCAATGAAAAAATAAACCGTGGATGTAGGAATAGTGATTGAGGTATCCTCATCAAAAGAACGCATATCCCGCATAAAATCAATCATCTCATAATGATACCCCTGCTTATAATCTCCCAGCATCTGCCGCTCGTCATTGGCGGAACAGATGGTCCACGTCGCGTCCTTATTTTCATATATAATGTTGTTGAGACAGGTGATTGCCTCATTCGTCTCATATGGGCTTACCCGGACAGGCGCCCTCAGTCCCGTTTTTGCCGTCACGGCGCAGGCCGCCGCCAACGCCGCGAAAGAACAGAAATTCAATACCTTCGCTTTTCTGAATAAGAGATACAGCAGGGCGTCTGCACAAAGGCTCCATACGACCGGGATCCCGTATCCCAGATAAACAGAGTACCGCGAAACATCAAGGATCTGTATCAGTCCAAACTCTATTGAGGCCTGAAGGACGGCCAGAGCGGCCATATAGATGCTTACGGATACTAATACGGCTCCATATTCCACCTTCCGGAACAGCATCCACAAAAGCCCCAGCACAAAAAGTACACCGATACTTCCTATGATCACCTGCGCGGTCTCCGTATCATATGACACATAATATTCCATCCTGTCCACGACCGTCTCAAGGATCGCGAGCGCGCCTTCTCCTTCGCCCATGCCTGCCTGTGTACTTGCCAGCGGCGGGGATTCCCACTGGTTAAGCCCCCAGTTCAGAGAAGCCTGTAATGGGGTCCCGAGCACAAACGCCAATCCCAGGGGAAGGATCGCGGACAATATCCCTGTGGTTCCCGCCGTCACGATCCGCTTAAAATACTTCCATCGGAAAACCCGGAAACAAAATCCTACCCCGATCGCGATACAGAAGAACCCTGCAATGACCGTATCATAAAAGTGAATGGTCAGCGTCAGAAAAATACTGGCGGTAAACAGGATCAGATACAGGCCCGATGCCGTAAGCTTCTTCGCCTTTTTTTCCTCTTCCCCCGTATCTCCGGAAGCCGAAAGCCAGGCCGCCGGATTTTTCTCCCTCAAAAACGCCATCGCGAAATAAGCCGCCGGCAGAATAAAAGCCATCCCCATCTCCTGCGGCAGGGTCGCGCAATATCTGATATATGTATAGTAAAAAAATTTGTCTGAAACTATATATATAATGACCCCGATATAAGGAGCGTATCTGGATTTACACACACTCCTCAGAAACGCAAGCAGTACCAGATGGGTCATAACCGTCTGAACTACATAAAAAAGCCGGAGCAATATGGTCGTATGTATTCCAAACATTACATGCAGGTAGTAGAGCAGGCAGTGCATGCCAAATGGGTACACGCCATCACAAAAGATATTGTTGCGCCCCATCTCATTGATCCAACGGTTATGCAGCACAATATCAGAAGCACAGTATCCATAGATATTGACCGCGTTTGTCCCATACATATACAGTAAAAGCAGGATCAGGCCAAATACCAGGAAAGCCTCCAGCCCATAATTTTTTATATATTCCTTCCGCTTTTCCCTCGCTGCCGCAAATGTCCTTCCCAGCTTTCTTTTGATATGGAGAAATAGTGTCTTTCTTCCGGTTTCCCCGCCCAGGACACGCTGAATCTGTCCAAGCCTTTGTTCCAAAAATATCAGGAAAGAACCCCGATATCTCTTTACCAGGACCATGAGAAACGGCGCGGATGTTCCAAGGAACAACGTCAGCCTGCAGGATATATGTAAAAACTGCAGCAGGTATACCAGAAGGATGATATATAGATTCCCGGCCAGAAAATATACCATAAATCTTACAGACACACTGCCGAAGCCCACGAGCCGTTTGCGCAGAAACAGCCAGGGCAGCAGCAGTATGATGATAAAGTATGCCGCCGCTATGCCCGTAAGCTGCAGCGCGGAAAGTATAGCCATTGACATCGTTATTGCCTCCTTGTACTGAAGATCCGGATCAATTCCAATGTTTCGCGGTCGATCACTACGTCCGACTTTTTCAAAGCCTCCAGCGTCTGGAAGAAAGCCTCTCTGTCCTGTCTCGCGAAAGAAAGCTTCAGCCTGCAGGTATACGTAGGAAGCTCATCCGGATATTGTCCCTCCATGCGCAGACACCACTTTTCAACATTCGCGTAATCCTTTATCTCCAATATCCTCAGGCAAAGCGCCTCATACCTTTGGACCGTGATCCTGGAAGAATCCTTCCCATAAAGCAATTCAGCGGTCTCTGCCATCTGATTCACAAATTTACGCTGCTCATGCACTGAAAAAACGTGCTGCTTTAAGATATGATCCATATAATCGATAAGCGTCTCCTCACATTCGGTATCCGGGCTATCATCCTCCCGGATCCTCAGAAGCTGCTTCTGTACAAAAATACGGAATTTATTCAATTCATCTGATAGAACCGCCGCCGCGTAATGTGATGTTTCCGAATCCTCACTATCCAGCGCAAGCGTGATCGATGCCAGCGAGCTTCTGATATCCTCCCGCATCACATTCACGAACACAGTCCGCAGATCCTTTTTCTCGTTTACCAGAAGCGCTTCCTCCAAAGGGATAATATTGCGTTCCACTTCTACGTCTGCTTTCTGGTTTGTTTTCACGCGCTCCTTACTGAATATCACGTCCGCCAGGTTCGCGTCCCGCCAGAATACAAACAGGTAAAACAGATGTCCCATCAAAAAAAACAGCGGGACAATGACCGGACACAGGATCATTTCAAAAAATCTGATCACGTAAGTCCGTCTGTTATCATACAGGATCTCCGTACCATCCTTCTTTGCGAGCGCCGCCCGGCCCGGAACAAAAACAAAGACCCCCGCCAGCAGGTAGATGACTGAAACGATCAGGTTCACCGCAAGGACTATCAGAAAAATATGTTCATCTCTTGCCATGGTCATAGTACCGCCTCCTCATCGATCCGGCACTCATAACCCAGCTTTTTAAACCGTTCCATAATACCACCCATATTCTCCTTGTTGGTATTGGGCAGCAGCACATACAGCCTGCCCTTGAAGATTCCCAGATAATCCGTATGCCGGATCGCGGCCTCCAGCCGGTCAGCCACATGTTCATAATTCCTTTCCGCAGTCAGGATCTCCAGCATGATATATTCCGTGAGTCCTTTATCCCTGGCGTCAAAAAACGCTTTTGCCAGATGTGTGAACGCTTCCTCCTCCAATACCCTCGTTCCCTCTACATAACGCTGATTCCGAAGCGCGTCAAGATAGCGGTTGGCGCGCACCACGGCATTCTGGATCAGGAATCCTACGATCGTCAGCCGGTTCGCCTCCCCAAGCGTCATACGCTCCCACGGTACGCCCCAGAGCATAATGATCAGCTGCATGGAATCCTCCGAATATACCGCGCTTGCCATCACAGGCATCTTCTCCACCATGTTCCGGTTAATGTAGACCCGATGTTCCTTCAGCTCGTCATACAGCTCGTCCATCTCTGTATACTTGATCGAGTTTCCCAGCCTGCGCGCCTCCGGGGACGTGGCGGAAAACAGCCTTGCGTAATCCTGGTTGGCCACGTTATATACCGCCACATCTCTGCAGTCCATCAGTCTGGACAGCACCTGCGCCGCGTAAAAAAGTACTTCTTCCGGCCCATATTGCTCCAATGAGGACGAGACCTCGTAGATCTTCCCCAGGCTTTCCCGGTGGTTTACCACCTGAGATTCAAAGTTATGCTTTAGCTTTTTATTACTGTCATTGATATCTTCGATATCTTTGAGCTGTCCGTTCAGATATTGAACCCGGCACTTTCCCTCGTCCTGGATAAATCTCAGCTGATCCTTGATATATCCTACGGACAGCCCTACGATAAACAGTTGCGCCATCCAGACATATGTATTATAATCAAGCAGCACCTCAAATAAAGTGTTGTCCGGCATCTGCTGGCCACAATAGCCGATCACGGAGAGCAATGCCGAAAAAACAGCCTGCTGCTGCCCATGCACCATAGCCATCAGCAGTACATACAGAAGGTAAATATCCAGCTTCGCCAAAAACGCGCTGTCCGCCGCCCTGCTATTTAAGAAAAAGGCAATCGCGAATACCACCAGGGACTCCAAAAACGGAATCAGAACCTTCACGATCCTCCGTATATGGTTCCCGATTTTTAACATCAATCCGACGCCTTCATCCTCTTCGGAAATAAAGGAATTACTGTGGCGTCTCATATAGCAGACGACCTGCTTTATCCCCTTCCCATAATCGTTAAATAACTCATAGTCAAATTCGTCCTTATATCTGCCGCTGTCCAGCACCAGCCGGCTGTTCATTCCCACCGTACAATCCACAACAGCAGACTCCGTTCCCAGCTCTTCCTGGATCTTCCCGGCAAGCTGCTTCTCATTGACCGGCTCCATAGACGAGATATGATAGATAGAATGCTTCGGATGCTCTTCACATATTACCTGATATGCCAGCTCCACGGCATCGTTCAGATGTATCATAGAAAACGTTCTTCTTTCATTGGCCGAAATTTTTCCCGTTTTCAGGCCCTCAAGACACATCCGGAAGCAGTCATTATCTTCCGTCTCCCCTTTCTCCGGCACCCAATACATATGGTCAAACCGAAGGATCATCGTATCCGTTCCCTGGGTCCTTCGGAAATTCTCGCATGTTTCCTCCCCCTGAACCAGCGCCATGGCCTTGAACCCTCTCGGAGACACCGGCTCTTCCTCAACAACATTGTCAACATAAGTATCGCCGAACACTTCCTGGGAGGATAAATATATAAACCGGCCTTCCTTAACTACACTATAGGCTGATAAAAGGTTTACGATCCCTGCCACATAGCTTACGGACTCCTGCCCCGCGTCTTCCTTCCATTCATAATTTGTGTCAAACGCTCCCATGAACACGGCAACATCCGGCCTGGTACTTTCAAAAATATCCTTGATACTTCTGCTGTCATATGGGAAATTGTATTTTTCAAATACCCGCTTATAGGAAAACCGATTATTTCTCTGTCCTGTCAGCAAATATACACGATGACCGTTCTTTGTCAGTTTACTGATCATCGCGTCCATCAGAACACTGCCGCCGCCTATTAATAACACAACCATCTTGCTCACCATTTTCATTATATATTTTTAATTACTTCTTCTCTTCTTCCGGCAATTCAGGCACACAAAAAGGACATCCTTTTTAACCACGCATAAAGCTTACCACCAACAATCTTTATGCACTATAATATACAAAAAACCGCCAGAAGCGGCTTTTCTATATACAATAGTATAAAAAGTCTGTCCCCGCCTCCGAGAAACACTTCTGCCTTCTATGTATATTAACGTCCTTACTATCGAGTAAATATTAACACATTTTTCATATATTTTCAATACTCTATCTGAACGCAGGTTATCTAATAGAATAATTCATTCTTTAACAAAGCATTATTTTCAAAATCTGTGTCATCATTAGTAGAGTTGTTGTGTACAATGGCAATAAAAATAAGCCATGGATCCGTGCTTACCAAGGCTCATTTTTATTATCTTCCTGTATCAACGCATCATGTTTTCATATTTTAAAACTTCATAGATTTACGCGCTTTTGTCTGGCTTTTTCTTCTACGTGTCATACTTCTTTGAGCTGACTTCACCACTTTTTCATCCAAATCATCAATTGACACACCTGCATTTAAGGCCGAAGCACTTCTGAACTCTTCTCCAGTATAACGCGAGGTAATTAACGGCTTACTAACACTTATCATTTCCCAAGCCTCCCTTCGTAATCTGTTATCTTTAAATTATTCTGCTCAAACATGGAATATTCATCATCAACAGGTACATTTCTTATCTGCATAGCATTTCCTCTCGGTTCTACCGGTCCTCTATACGTGATTGCTTTTCCATGACGAAATGATATAATCGAATCAGTTGTAACATGCCTTGATGACGTAGCATCCAAAACAAATTCCCCATATGCCATATGATTATTAAATGACTCGTCTGTACCATATTCACATATCCAGATAAACTTCGGATATGCAACCTGACTGAAAAATACCTTTTCAGATATTTTCTTCGCAGTCCGCACCCGAAACTCTTTATATGCTTTTGAAGTAGTTAAGAATAAACGAATCACAATTTTATATGGATCGGAAACCTTTTTTTGCTCCAAACCTTCTATAATAATCTCATATGATTCCTCAATCAGGTTAATTACAATCGCATATGCGTCTTCCGCAGCCATAAACACATGCTTATATAACGGTACAACGAAGCTTTCTATTTCATATTGTATACTTGTTTCATTATCTCCAAACCTTAAATCATTCAATGACTTTATCTGATATGGCACCGAATGGTCTTCCATAAGGACATATCCTTCTGTGTCTGACCACGTTTTATATACAGTAAGTTCATTATACTTTTGATTCTCCCTCTTGTCAACGCCCGTTTTTAAAATATGTATTATAGTTTCATCAATTTTTAAAGCTTCCTGAGCAGCATGTCCGATTACAGTAATACTATGATTATCTCCTTCCCCGTTCCCTTTTTCACGCAAATTTAGCAGAACCGGAACACCCGATTCGACATAAAAATGCAAAATATCCTTATAAGATGGATCTGAGGGATATTGCTCATATGTTCCCACATATTTTCCATTATCACATTCTAAACGCTTATAGTATATCTTCGGTGACAAACCATTTTTCATAAAAATATGGGATTCTTGTTCCACTGTCAGCCCATCTGATGGTAAAAGGCGTACATCAGATATATCCATTACCATTTCAAGCATCTCGCTGGGCAGCAATGTACGGTAGTTATCGTATCTATTTCCAAAATATTCCATAATCTGCCATATATTTACTTCTGCACAAGTCATAACCTCACTATCCTGTCCACTTACCGGAAACGCTTCTACCAAATATATTTTTCCAAGAACAGAAATTTCAAATCCAGTTGTACGAACATAGCATTGAGGGATTTTAATATGAAATGGGCTAATCAGTGTCCTTCCTATTGTTTGCGTAGGTTTGAGCACCACCATTCCTATAATATCTCTTTCTATCTTCTCGTGCATTATTTCATCATCATCAAGAAAATCTTTCAAGACGTATTCATTCCGCACAAAAATCAGACGTTTTGTATTTCTCAATATATTGAAATGCTTTTTTGAAAAATACGCATAATACTCATCCCGGTATACCCGGTCCACATAGTATGGATCATAAATGATAGTCAGTGGAAATGGCATAACTTCCATCAGTTCTTTTAGCTTTTTCTCTACTGTACTGTTCAGCACAAATTCCAGTTCTCCGTCCTTTTGTTTAATTCTGTCCAAAAAATTATCTTCTACCACATCGAAATCTTCCAGGCAAGACAAACAATAAGGTTCTACAAATTTTTCATCGAAATCCAGTAATTCAACCCTACTCATCCTTTTTTCCTCAGTTAATTATATTTAAGTCAATTCCTTTCGGACTATCATCTGAATAAAAGATTGTAATTTCATCAAATGCATCCGGCCGTACAATTTTTTGTACATACATATCTTCAGAATTCTGATTTTCTTCCACAATTGAATTCCCTTTCAAATCATACTTTTTACAATACCCCAAGAGCAAATACGGATTCTCTTTTGTCTCTGACAGTGATAACAAAACACCATCTAAATTATAATTTTTTTCTATGTTCGTTAGCCTTATCCAAATTGGTCTTTCCTTCGAGTCCAGAATATCATACCAAAAGGATTCAGATAACGACTTTCTCCTGCCATGACGAATGACAAAATTATTTACCCTATCTCCAATACCATTTCTAACAAAGGCCACTGCAATACCACATAAAAAACTAAGAACTACCAGAATCAAATTTCGAAGATTTATATTTGTAAAACCAAAGTTATACGGAACAGAACAGGCTATGGTATTTATCAGGAAACCTATAATAAGCATAACAGAAAAGCTTATGTCAGACATAAAATCAAATCTTCTGTCTATCAGCAAATAAAATCCGCATAGAAATGTATATCCACTTGCTAAATATAATATTACCATTGGTAATATCTGAACCAAATCTGCCATTATTCCTCCTTTCCACAAGTATTATTTTCTTGCGTTGCAAAACCTTCTTCCAACAGCTCTGTTCCATTGGGCTTCCCCACATTTCTCTCAGATTTACCTGGCGGTGCGGGACGCTTTGTTTGCGTGCCTTCTTTTATCGTAAAAAACTCCTGCTTTTCTTTCTTTTTCGTCTGTTCATATTTCCCCCTGATTTTCTTATGTCAACATCACTGTCTTTATCCTATGATCTATTGAATAACTATAAGATCAACCATTTTATTATGAATTGAATTATAGAAAGCAAAAGGTAATAAAACCTCCGATACTACCACACAAGAGATTTTATTACCTTATACCAAATATTATCACCACTAAAAGAATAATATCATATGTTTTAAAATTAAGCAATACTAATAATCGTGCGGCCAATAGGACGGGCTGATTTTAGGGGTTATTTGATACGGAATTTGGAGAGCAAAAATAAGAATATGGGGATTCACCGCCTCTTAATTCTATCATTTGGGAGACAGTTACCAGCTGATGCCCCTCTTCCAACAGGTACGGGACCAACATAGCCGCTGCTTTTGCCGAAGATTCATGGATACTATGCATTAGTATAATGTGGCCGTCCAGATTCCCCGTATCTTTGATTACTTTCATGACTGCCTCAGCGTTCCGGCTTTCCCAGTCCCTTGTGTCTAACGACCATAAGACAAAAGGAGGGAGACCAGCCGCTCCGTCCTGTCATCATAACTTCCATAGGGCGGGCGAAAGTAAGCAGGGTCAGTGCCCAGGACTTTGTGAAATATTTCGAAAGTATCCGCTACATCTTTTTTAATTTCAGTATCAGAACTGCAAAAACAAAAAATGTAGGGAGTATTTTTACTTTTCTTTTCCGCATAATTTTTTGTGATAATTATCACATATTCCTTTCCTCGATTTAATAAATTTTATCATATATCCCTGTCCTTTTCCTTCATACTGATCTTTTTCCATACCGCCGTCTTCTTTAATTCCATCTCAAAATCCTGGCGGTTTTTCTGTACGATCGTCTGAAGCATAAGTCCGGTAAAAAAAGACTGGATAGCCGCAATCATGGTAAAACCGCAGACGATCAATGTCGGATAATTCGGCACCAGCCCGGTTTTGATATAAATACTCATGACCGGAATAAAAAACACGACCGCCAGGACTGCCAGCGCCAAAGCGATCCAGCCGAAAAAACTCATCGGCTTATAGGTCCGGTACAGGCGCATGACCGTACGTAGCACCTTCATCCCGTCAGAATATGTATCCAGCTTTGAGACGCTCCCATCCGGCCGGTCTTTATAGTTTATGACCACATTTTCAATATGCATATTTTTATCCGCGGCATGGATACTCATCTCCGTCTCAATCTCAAACCCTTTCGAAAGTACGGGAAATGTTTTTACAAACTCATAGCTGAACGCCCGGTATCCTGTCATGATATCCTTAATGTCGTTCCTGAACAGCACGTTGATGCAACGACGCACCAGGAAATTCCCAAAGTTATGAAACCGGCGCTTATTTTCACTGACGTAAGTTGAAGACAAACGATCCCCCACCACCATGTCCGCTTTCCGCGAAAACACTTTATCCACCATTTCCTTTGCGGCCTCCGCCGGATAGGTATCATCTCCGTCCGTGATCAGATAGCATTCCGCGTCAATCTCCCGGAACATCCTGCGGATCACATTTCCCTTGCCCTGCTGGTACTCATATCGGACTATCGCTCCCGCCGCTTCCGCTATTTCATCGGAATGATCAGTAGAATTATTGTCATACACATAGACCACCGCGTCAGGCAGCACGCTCCGAAAGTCACGCACTACCTTCTCAATGGTCTTACTCTCGTTGTAACAGGGAATCAATACCGCTATCTTGTCCATACGATCTATTCCCCCTTTTCCTCTGGCTCCACTCTCATCTTCACAAAAATCATAACACACACGACCGGGAGGATTAAATAATAATAGTACACATATCGAAATTGTGAGCAGACCGGCGTAGCGATCATAATGGTGAGCCAGCATCCCACCAACGGCAGCGCAAGTAACGCTTTCCAGGGCTGCTTCTGTATAAAGCTGATCAAGATGTAAAAGAACACAAGCCATACCAGAAGCCCCACATTCGTGACCGGCCATTTCCGCATACCTTCTAACGCCGCTGACATATTTTCTCTCCAGTCCAGGTGAAGACACTTTTTCAGATAATCCACGCCATAAATCCCCATCTCATTTTCATTTACCCCTTCCGCGCCCAGCCATTCAATAGGCTCGATATGCCAAAATCCGACTGTGGATAATAAATATGACTGAACATAGCAAGGCAGGTTCGCCGGCAATAATCTCAAATATAATTTCAGGAATTCCACCTTATTTTCCTCAAAGAAAGCCGTATCAAACTCCGAATTAAATTTTATGTTGTCCGCCAAAACCGGAGAGTAGTTTTCTTCTATTGTCCGGATGGGTATGATTTTTTCTATAAACTCCTTGTCCTCTTCCTTCAAATTACCATCCCGGACGATGGTATAACTAATCTGCTGGAGCGGGATCCCTACCGACTCCGCAAATCCTGCCTGATCGATCTCCAGCGCTTTATACCCAGGCCCCTGAACCAATACGATAAGAAGAATGACTGCGCCGCCCGCGGCAAAAAGCTTCTTTCTGATATTTTTATAGCAGAGCAGCAGTACTGTCCAGCACAGAACGATCACATATATTCCGTTATTACGTCCAAATGCCACCAGCAAAAATAAAATACCAAGCCGCGCAAGCCCTTTCTTCTTTTCCAGTACTTTCCCTCCGCTCATTCCCACGTCAGCTAAAAAGAGGCAAAGCAGGACAATCCATGCGGAAAACAGTACATCCTTCCACATTGTGACTGAATACAATGCTATCACCGGATTCAATCCGTAAAAAATCAATAGTCCAAAAGATAGAACCTTATTTTTACTGATTCTCGTCCTGATCCAGTAAACAGAGTAGCTTAATACCACCGCCATCAATAGAAGCTGGACAAGCGAAAACAAACATATTCCAAAATTAGCGTCCCCAAACCTCCATCCAATCCTCGCAAAAAGCGCGATTAAAAGCGTATAGGCGATCGGGATATGGTTGTATAAATCTGAAACACCTTTCACCTGCTCCAAAGACGTAAGGGAATCCCATGTTATAATTCCGGGATAATAGGCAAGGAAATACGGTGTCCACGCAATTGTCAGGAACAAAAACGATCCAGGCCACCATCTGCTTTGCGCCTCAGTCCTTTCCGCGTACTTCAAATGCTCATTGATTTTTTCGGTCAATACCTTTCCTATCATAAAAAACATTCCGCACAGCAATCCAATCCATATATAGTCCAGGATAAATAGATCATGAAAATATGGTGCCTCTGCTACATTAATCTTTCCGCCTATGATAATCATCGCAGAAAGTAAAAACACAAACAGGAAATAAGCTGGCCCTAATTCTGGCAGCGCAGTCAGTTTATTATAAATTCCCCATATATCAATCTTTTTATATATTCTCTTTTTAGAGATCTCTGTCCCCTGCTTTTCCTTGATTTCTCCAAATAAAATCAAAATAATCACAGGACATATTGGAAAATTCAGGTAAAAATATCGAAAATCATTTCCAGTCAGCAGCAGCATTGTTCCAAAATTGTAGCACAGAACCGGCAGCGCGAACAGAATCTTTTTCCAGTCATTTTTCACCTGAAACCTGCATTTACATAAAACGGAAAAAATCACAGCCAGATTGAGTACCCCAATATACCAGAACAGATATTTAAAAATTCCGGTTCTCGAAAAATCCGTATATGTTTCTACCGCGTCTCTGCCGTAAATTTCCCGAAATTCTAATCCTACATCATTTTCGGCCATTGCCGGTTTGAGATTCCAGTCCAGATTGCCGTTTATAGTATACACAATATCCGTCAGGCAAAACAGCCCCCTTAGCGCCGGAGCCGGCGCTTTGACAGAAGATTTTACCGTCATCCATAAGATCCTTGCCGCCCCCGCTTCTTCAATCGCCTCCTGATCACACTGCCATTTTATAGAATCAAAATTTCCACATACATATTTCTCTTTCCAGTCTTTGGGAGATGCCACAGAATACATAAATTCTTTCGTTGTATCATCCAACGACTCCGGAGACTCTTTTGCAATATTCCCAAGCATACTCATAGGAAGCCCCATTACCCTGGTAGTATGGTTCCATGTTTCCGGAACCTCCAACGCCATCTTGAGCGGACCTTTTATCACACTGGCACAGACTAAAAAAAGCAGAATCACCTGAATCCGCCTCTTTTTATTAGTCCGAACCAGAACAGCCGCCAAAAAAGGAACTGTGAACAGAAAGCCATTATGCCGTACAACCGTCGCGGCCGTCAGAACCGCGCCTAAAAGAAATACCGTCTTTTTTGAATCAAGCCATTTTCCATCCGTAATATGTACCTGCAGTCCAAAGGCCATAAGCAAAACAGCAAACATTGCGAAGGTAACATCCTTCCATGGATATACTACGATATTTCCTGTCGCCGGATTTAGCAGGATATAAAGTAACGCCAGAACCGCGAACCACTTACTGCTGTACTTCAAAATCACATATCCCATGTATGTAAGAACGCAGGAATACTCTATGATCTGAAAGAGCACAATCGCTTCCGGTTTTCCGGTCAGTTTCAGCGGCAGTGTATAAGTAATTAAGGTCTGAAGGATTGGCTTCCAGTCATTATACCTGCCTGATACCACCTGCTTATATTGATAGACCGCGTCTATAGAAAACGCTCCCGGATAATACGCAAGATACCAATGGATCAGTACTAAAAAACATACTATAAAAAACGCGGAAATCCACAGAACTTTTTTCTTTCCGCACATCTGGTTTTCCCACAAGGTTATTTGCAGCGTCTCCGCCTTTCTTAGGATTACAGGACAGATCTCTGCCAGCAGAATCAGCAGAAGCAACAACAATAATACCGTCCTTACTGATATACCTTCTCCCTGTGCCCCAAAAACCTGGACAGCAAATATAAAAAACAAATAACCACTTAATATAATCCCATGTGTTCCATATAAATACGCCCATATTTTTTGAAAATACCGTTTTACTTTTTCTGATTCCATACATCCCTCTGGCAGTTTTTGATTTTTGAATAATTCGTAACAATTCCTATATTATAAGTTTATTTTATCATAGCAATATCGCCCTTTCAAGTTATGATTCCCGCAGCAATTGCATATTCTCTCCCAAAAGAAATGATTACGGATACGGATGTATCTTGTCGGTTTATGAAAAAATAAAAGTAAGATTGTCTGCAGAAAATATATGTATTTCTGATACCACAGTCAGGCCAAGAAAGGATAGATATCTTTTTGATTATGATGCCGTAAACGAGGCTGTACTAAATGCGTTGGTTCATAACAATTGGACGATTACAGAGCCACAGATATCTGTCTTTAGTGATCGCATGGAAATATTATCACACGGAGGACTTCCAAATGGAATGGAGATAGAAGACTTCTATGAAGGAATCAGTCATCCGAGAAACTCTACATTGATGAGAGTCTTTTTGAATATGGGGCTGACGGAACATACTGGTCACGGTGTTCCAACTATTATTAAAAAATATGGCAAGGAAATCTTTGAAATTACTGATAATTATGTAAAATGTAAGATACCTTTTGATAAAAGGGTATTGGAATTAAGCAACAAAAATGTCGGTTTGAATGTCGGTTTGAATAAAACGGAAAAGGCTGTCTTGAGATTGCTAATCGAAGATTCGGATAGAACTGCCGATGTGATTGCGGCAGAGATAGGAGTTACAAAACGTACTATTGAACGTACTTTTGTTAGTCTTCAGAAAAAAGGAAAAATAGAACGTATAGGATCTAAACGTGATGGAATGTGGGTTGTCATTCGATAATGTCGTTCATGGTCTACAGTATTGGGAAAGGAAGTGCCGTATATCAATCACGAGAAACGGGAATACCAGAACAGCCCAAACAACCTATAGATATTAGACAACGGCTGGAATCCTGTAAAAACGGCTCCGCACACATTGTGGGCAATGTTTTCCATCCCGGCCGGAGGGAGGACGCAGATTCTTTCCCATGAACTCTTCTATCTTTGGAACTTTATCATCCAGAAGGAACTTTGGGATGAAGCCCGGGATTTCCTGGATGAGTACATGAACGATCCGGCCCGTTTGAATTTGACTGGTAACGGATGCCCCACAATAGACCAGCAGGAAGGGGAATATCTCCCCTTCCCACGAAAGGAGGGCTTTATGCACACATTTCACTGCGAATGCCGCTGTTCCTGTGGCTCACACATCGAATAGGACGGCTCCTGGGAGATGCTGGGAGCCGGGCTGGCAAAAGGCTGTGGCTCCTGCCGCGGCCGTTCTACTTTCCAGACAACATCCCCGGCAAAAGACAGAAAAGGCTATGCCGGCTAAGCAGGACACCGTCTACCTGTAATTATGGACAGTAAAATCGGTTGATTCTAAAAAATATCGGTTAATTTTGGTCAAATTTACCCATTAATAACAATAATCTTAAATTCCCTATCATATTTTACTAGCCACAATCATTCACAAAATTACCGATATGTGTTATAGATATTGATTAAATATTTATGGTTTTGAAACAGCTCAGAGTAGTAAAAGCAAGGGATTTCCGCACATTTCATATTGATTTCCTACTTCATATATGGTAATATTTTCTTAGAGATATTACCAATATGTCAGGAGTGAAAATATGAAATCTAGCAGAATACCAGAGGATGTCAATAAATACCGTC